>CALLXD010000034.1 GCA_937766455.1 Vicinamibacterales bacterium
CGTTCCGCCGTCCGCTTGCCCCACATACAGCATGGTTTTCCAGGTGCCACCGACCTTGACGTCGGAAATCTTTGGCGAGCTATCCATGAAGTAGGTGAAGTTGTCGACCGGTTGTCCATCCATGAGCGTACTGAGCTTGGGCAGCAGATTGAACGGAATATAGGCCCACACTTCGACCCCGAGGCGGCCATCGATGGCGTGCAGCATGCCGTCGTTTCCGCCATAGAAGACCAGGGACCGACGGTCGGCCCGCGCGGCCGCGAAGTTGGAATAGTCGGCGTCTGGAGGCGGCAGCGAGGGCGGGTCCACCACCGCTGGTGTCGAATCGATGATGGCGCCCAGCGGCTGGGTGCGCACGAAGTCGATCAGCGCCGCCGCTTCCGCATCGGTCGACGTTCTCAAGTACGGCCGCAAGGCGGTCACCGCGCCAGCGGCAGACGTGAATTCCACCATGCCCGTGCCAGGGATATAGGTGTAGATGTTGCGAGGGGCCGTCGTCGGCGTGCGCGCCTTCCACAGCGGCGTCCCATCCGCCGTGAACCGGTAGCCGAGCGGCTGTGCGGGGTCCAGGACCGGTTTGTAAGCCCGGAACGCCCGCATGTCGGCCTGAAAGCCCGGGAGTGAGGAGCCGGCCGTGATAATCACGTTGGCCCGTTGTGTGAGCGCCGCGCCGCTCGCGGTGGTAACCAGGCTGTTCTGCAGCGGGACGCCATTGATGTCGTTGGCGTTCTCCATATTGATGGTGCCAACGATCGGGCTGGTGGTTGGGAAAATACTGGGGTCGCCGACGTCGTAGTCTTCCGTCAACTGGTGGACCGCCTGCACCGCGTAGTTGGCGGCGAAGGCCACTTCACTGGCGTCAGAGACCTCAAAGTACTGGCCGCCACTACCGCTGGCGATCAACTGCAACTCGGCCACGTCGGCCGCCGGTGGGGCGATGGCGATGACGAAGATCGGGACACGGTGGGTCACGCCACCTCCCGCGACGCTCAGGAACGTAGACCCGGCGGCCCCGAGACTATTGGTGCCACCGGCGCCACCCACGACCAGGACCACCGCCGTGTTTCTGCATTCCTGGTAGATCGCCTGGTCGGCCCCCATCAGTCGTGTCACCTCCGCCCGGGTGTCGACCAGGAGATCGTCGATGGGGGAGTCGAGCGAGTCGTTGAGACCCATTCCGGCCGGGAGCAGCGCATCAGCCTCATCGGGTTCTCCCAAGAGTTTGTTGTATGTCACGGTCGATGAGTCGGAGATGTCGGCCTCGACCTGCACTTCATCGCCACTGGCCGCGGCGGAGTCGTTGGTCGTCGTCGTCCATGGAATCGTCACTTTCCATCGTTGCGTCCCGAGGTCGCCTGGCAAGGCCGACTGCGGCGCGGTCACAAGGGCGGCGTCCTCCGCGTTGCCGGCGCCTCCCAGGACGGCACCGGCGCCGTACCGCGACCGCACCATCCCGAAACGCACGATTCGGTGGTTTTCGTCCACGACCTGGGCGAGCCCCTCCCTGGCGATTCCCAACCGCGTGGGCTTGAAGAAATCACCGTAGTCGGTGTCCTGGTCGTCGACGACCGTGATCTGGTCGGCATCTACCGCAAAGTCCAACGGGTCGGCGACCGACGGGCGGTCGACCATCGCGTCGTAGCGCCGACGGTAGTTGACTGCGGCCGCGTCGACACCAAGGCTGGCGGCCACGGTCGGGTCGTCCGCCCGTGGCCATGTGCCCACATCGTAGTAGTTGCCAGCCGCATCGAACTGCATCCGCGTGGACGTGTCGATAGCGAAGATCACGTTTGGTCCGACGGGTAGGTTCGGGTCCAGGGCCTGGACCACTTTCTTCGACTTCTTCCCCTTCCCGACCTTGGAGACCTTGGCGGCCTTCTTCGCCTTGCCCTGATTGGCCGAGTCGACGTCCGCGAATCGCTTCAGAAACCGGAGTGGGTCCAGAGCTTGCTCGAACCAGGGGTCAGTTTCCCCGTGTAGGACGCTCTGATTGGTCGTGAGAAAGACCAGCCCGATGGTGAACACCATGGAGACGGCCAGTAGGGTTTGCACACGTCGATTCATGGTGGTGTCCTTAACTGATACCGCCGGTCGAGAGCGACATGAGCATTTCCGTCAGCCCAGCGCCCGGTGTCTGCACGGCTCCCTTGCGAGCGCGGCGGTTCTGTTCGTCCTGGCCCCGTTGGGCCACATATCCGGTTTCGACTGAGGTGCTGGCCGCGCGAACCGCGGAGGCTTCCACCGACCGGTTGCTGCCTCTTTCGCCGAAGCCCTCGGCGTGCACCAGCACCAGTCCGTTCCCGTCCGCCGAGGGGTCGTTGTCGGTCTCGCCGGGGTCGTCCGCGACCCAGACAACGACATAGCCCCCCCCGACGACCGTCTGGGTCGGGAGCAATGACTCCAAGGGGCCGTGGGCATAGAGCCGCCACACGGGGCGGTTCGCATTCGCTACTCCATATGCGACGTCGGTATCCGCTTGTAGGGCCGCGGTCATTTCCACGAAATCTGCCGACGTCCCGTCGGGGAGCATGTACGGAGGCGTGTCAAGAAACCCAGACAACTGTCCGCCGGCGAGCACCCCATTCCAGTTGGGTTCACGGATCAGGTCCTGGATGCCGCGCTCGACGCCGGCGTCGGCGGCGTAGAGCGCCTGCTGCCCGTTGTGGAAGTTATGGGTCAGCATGGTCTCCGTGGTGGTGTTCAGGATGAGCGCGGCACCGAGGGCGCTGAGCACAAGGTGGCCATCAGGCTCACGATGAGCGCGACGCCGCGTTCGTCCGACCAGTCGCGTGTGTGTCGAGTCATGCTAGGTCCGGTCGTCATTGCAAGAGGTTCATGTTGCGGGGGGCGACCTCGAACTTCACGGAGTAGTCGGGTACCCAGGTTTCGCCGCTGATGGCTCCGCCGACGTTGACGAACTGCGTCGGGTCGTCGCCACGGAGTTCTTCTCGCCCAACCTGCACCGTGATCTCGACTCCGATCTTCCGCACTCGCAGCAGGTCGCCGTCAAAGCGATGCGGGGCCACGCCACAGAGCGGTCCGTCTGTCAGTTGCGACGGGTCCAGTGCAATCAGGGCGGTGCCACCGAGTGGTGCGAGCAGCGGGGTTGGGGGATCGCCAGCGGTGTACACGCAGTTGGCGAGACCCGTGGCCGGCTGCGGGGCGCTCGTCGGGTCCGGGTTGGCGAAGTAGGTAAATTCCAGGCCGACGACATCGTCAACCAACGCCAGGTCTGTCTCGTACCCGTCGTAGTGGCGGAGCTGATTGTTGTTTCGGTCGAGGTAATACACCGCCTGCCTCGCCTCGACGACGCGTGACACTGTTGCGTCGTACGTCTTGGACATGCTGGGATTCGACCCGCCATGACCGACCTGGTCCGCGTTGACGCTGGTCACCGTGAAGAGGTCATAGCCCGACCCGGCCCCGGTCATGTCGTAGATAAGGCCGCGCATGCCGGCCGCAAATCCGCACGGCGTGCCCACCGGACAGCCAGCCAGCAGCGTGTCGACTTGGAGGTCCGCGGTCGGAGCGGACATGTCGAGCGCCAGTGCCGTCTGGGCCTGCGTGCTCGGGACCGAGACGATCGTGATGCGATCCGTGGCGAACGTGTGTTCGGCGTCTGGCGTCTGGGCCCCGTATCGCCCGGGACGCACGGCCGGCAGCACTTGGGAGATGGGCCCCACGTTGTCGCCCACGTATGGGCCAGCGCCGGCCGAGAGGAGATCCTTGTAGATCATGTCCGCGGCAATACGCAGCCGCTGATGGACGTCGGCGATCTCCGGTTGTGTCCGGAAACCATTCTGGCCGTCGGCCACCATTTGAAAGATGGCGCCAGTGACCGCAATCATGATGCCCATCGAGATCATCATCTCGACCAAGCTGTACCCAGCCTGTCCTCGTGCCCGGCTTCCGCCTGAAGCGGTTGTTGTGTTGAGGGTCATGTCGCTACACCGCTTTCCGCGTTTTGACGGTTACCAGCCAGCTGTCCGCAGGAAGTTTGCCCCGTGGTCCAGTGGCGCCGGCGGCCGCACGCTGAAGTTCTTGCCTGAGCGTGGTCGCCAGGACCCGAAGGACGAGTGTGTCGGTGGGGCTGGCGGGTAGCCGGTCCACCGCCCAGCGGCGGATGTAGACGGTGCCTGGCGTGGGCGAGCCGCCGGTGCCCAGCCACTCGCCATTCCCGTCCAGATAGTCCACGTAGAATGGGACGTTCCCTTCGAGCTTACCGCTCGGCGATGGGAGCAGGCCCGGTCCGCCGGACGCCTGCGGAAAGACACTGACGTCTGTTGTCGAGTCGGACACGGGGAGGCCCAGTTCACCGTCCGCGAGCGACTCGAAGCCCCACGGCAGGGCACGAAGCTGCTCTATCTTGTCGATGGCCAGCACGGCGGTTGACGTGTTGGCCTCGGCGTTGTGGTTTGCCAACGCGGCGACCGCGAACAGTTGGGCGACACCCACGGACACCGCCGTCAGGACGGCGATTGAGATGAGCGTCTCAACGAACCCGAAGCCCTGTTCACTGGACCAGCGTGATTCTTCCGAGTGCATTGACTGTAATCTCCTTCACCGCGCCTTGGCGCCCGACTTCGACCACTGCGTCAGCGGTCATGGTCTTGACCGTCCCGTTGGTCACCAGCCGGGTGGTGCCGTCGGGTGAGAACTCCAACTCGGGTCCGATCAGTTCGTCGATACCCGACCCGACACGCCGTAGCGGACCGTCGTGTTCAGGGGTGGCCCGCGCGTTGTCTTTGGGCCCGGGGTATCCAAACAGCGTCTCGTCGCAGCGGCTCGCAGCGTTGTCAGTCGCCGGGAATCCCGTGACCTCAACGAGGCGATATTGCCCATCTGCCGGGCAGTTGAACTTGACCCGCATCGGTCGGTTGGCCGAGACCGCTCGCATGCGGGCGGTCTGCAATTCGCGCTCTATCGCGCGTGTCGCGTTACCGAGTTCAAGAGAGTCGAGTGCGGCCTTGCCTGCCGGTAGCGCGATGGAGAACATCGTTCCCATCAACAGGGTCGTCATCATGACTTCCATGAGCGAGAAGCCTCGTTCGCGCTCACGGGTCGGCTCGTGCAGTTGCGTTGCCATCGACCAGAGTGAGAGCAAGAGCGTTGCCAATGATGCGAGTTAAATGACAAAAATTGATAAGTTGTTGTTAAATATGAATTTGTGCCTTCGATAGAACCGCCGTGTGGTGCCTGGCAGGTGACTTGTGGGCTCCTGACAGCGACGGATATGTCTCTGGCGCCGCTGTGATGTCTCAACATCGTTCACCGTCCCGCTCCACCCGTCGCTTGCGGACAGGCAGCTGGCTCGTTTCGAGGCACTTGAGGTCGGGAGGGGAGTATGGACAGATCGGTTGACCTGTTGGCGTTCGGCCCGCACCCGGATGACATCGAAATCGGAATCGGTGGTGTCGTGGCGAAAGCGGCCCGATCCGGCCGTCGCGTCGGCTTGTGCGATCTGACCCGCGGCGAGCTCGGGAGCAACGGCACCGTGGCCGAGCGGCTGGCCGAGGCGGCTGCCGCGGCGGATCTGCTCGGTGCGGCGTGGCGGCAGAATCTCGAGTGGCCGGACGGCGAGATCGGTGGGCCGGACCAGATCCGCAGCGCCGTTGAGTGTCTCCGTCGGTGTCGCCCTGCGACGGTGCTCATCCCACACTGGGAAGACCGCCATCCGGACCACGTGGCCGCGAGTCACCTACTCACGCAGGCCGTCTTCAAGAGCGGGCTTCGACGGTTTGCCGCGGCGGGCGAGCCATGGCGACCTGCCTGGGTGTGCTACTACTTTATTAATGAGGTGTCGGCGCCGTCGTTCGTGGTGGATGTGTCGGACGACTACGAGGTCAAACGCCAAGCGCTCGATTGCCATCGAAGCCAGTTCAGCCCCGACGGTGCTGAGGCGGTCTCCACCCGGCTCACCACCTCGCGCTTTCGACAACTGATCGAGACCCGCGACGCTGGTTTCGGCGTGTCGGTGGGGGTGGCGTTCGCGGAGGGGTTCGTGGTCAAGGAGCCGATCCTGCGGTCGGACGTGATGAAATAGGTTTGGGGAGCGGTTGGACTGTCAATGAATGTTGGTATCGTCTGTTACGCGTCGGTTGGTGGAAGCGGCATCGTGGCGACAGAGCTCGCCAAGGCGCTGGCGGACCGTGGGCATCAGGTACGGCTGATCAGTACGGAGATGCCCTTCCGCGGGTCCGAGTACCACGCGGGGCTCGCGTTTCATGCCGTGCAGACACCCGGATACCCGCTGTTTCGGGAACCGCAATATCTGCTGTCGCTGGCGAACAAGATCGTTCAAGTGAGTCGCGAGCATGAGCTGGACATCATTCATGCTCACTACGCGATTCCGCATGCCGCCGCGGCCTACCTTGCCAGGCAGATTCTGTCGAATGTCGCCGGCGGCAAGGTGCCGCGCGTCATTACGACCCTGCACGGGACCGACGTCACGTTGATCGGAAGTGACAGCTCGTATTCCGAGACGGCCGCGTTCTGTATCGATCAGTCCGACGGAGTGACCGCCGTGTCCCGCAGCCTGCGCGACGACACCTATCGCCAGCTGCCCGTTCGGGCCGACATTCATGTCATCCCGAACTTCTTGGACTGCGGCATTCATCGCCGGTCGTCCGATCCAGCGCTACGTGCCCGGTTCACGCGTGGCGACGAGAAGGTGCGTCTGGTGATTCACGTGTCGAACTTCAGACCCGTGAAACGGGCCGAGGCGGTGGTCGAGATCTTCGCGCGACTCCATGCGCGTGTTCCGTCTCGGCTGCTGCTCGTAGGCGACGGGCCTGACCTTGAGAAGGCTGGCCGCCGCGCGCACGAACTAGGGGTCGCCGACGCCGTGGAACAGCTCGGTGAACAGGAGCAGATCGTGCCGCTCTTGTCGCTGGCCGATCTGTTTCTGCTGCCTTCCGAACAAGAGAGTTTTGGCCTGGCCGCGCTGGAGGCGATGGCGTGTCAGGTGCCGGTGGTGGCCTCCCAGGTGGGTGGACTCCCGGAGGTGATCGACCACGGGGTGACCGGATACCTGCACCCGCCCGACGCGATTGACGCGATGGCCGACAGCGGCGTCAATCTATTGACGGATGCGCCGCTCCACCAACGAGTTTCAGAGGCGGCTCTTGCCGCGGTCTTGCAGCGTTTCTGCGCGAACGCCATCGTGCCGCAGTACGAGGCGTTCTACCACGAGGTGATCGCCTGCCAGACATCAGTGACAGGCACCCCGTCGTAGACCCCCGTGTGTCGGTCGTGCGTCCGTGGCACCGCCGCCGTGGCCTGACACTGGCTATCTAACGGCACTCCGGACCCGAGATATACTCGACGAACCATGAAAACGCGTGTCATCGCCTGCGCCCTCTTGGCCGTGGGGGTCGGAATCGCCGCCCTCTCAGCACAACCTGCCGACCGGGTCAGCGGTCGGACCGAACTGGGCCTGGTATTGCGCCAGCTCAATACCGTCGGTACGTTCATGATGGCGACCGCCCATCCTGACGACGAGAACAACGGCGTGCTGGCGTTGCTCAGCAAAGGCGAGGGCATCCGTACCGCGCTGGTCACCGCCACCCGTGGCGATGGCGGACAGAACGAGATCGGGCCAGAACTGTCCGATGCGTTGGCCGCCCTTCGAACGGAGGAACTGCTGGCCGCCCATCGGCTCGATGGCGCAGAGCAGTACTTCACCCGGGCCGTTGATTTCGGCTACTCCTTCAGCCGGGAAGAGACCTTCGAGAAATGGGGGCGCGACGAGATTCTGGGCGACTACGTTCAGATGATCCGCACCCTTCGGCCCGATGTCATCGCCGGCATGAGTCCTGACGGCGACGGGGGCGGGCAGCACCACCAGGCGTCGGCGGTCCTCGCGCACGAGGCCTACCTGGCCGCGGGTGATCCCGCACGGTTTCCTGATCAGATCGCCCAGGGGCTACGGCCGTGGCAGGCGCGGAAGTTCTACTTCAGTGCCGGTTTTGGGTTCGGTCGCGGCGGCAGAGGTGGACCACCGAGGACGCCCGATAGCGTCGCGCCTCGGATGACCACGGTTGACACCGGTCAGTTCGACGCGTTGCTGGGCCGGACCTATGCGGAAATCGGGAGCCATGCCCGCAGCATGCACAAATGTCAGGGAATGTCGCCGCTGGTGCGTCTGCCAGGGCCGGCATCCGCTCGATATCGCCTCACCGAGGCCACGATTCCGGGTCAGGTCGGGCAGCCTGAGCGGACGTTGTTCGACGGCGTCGACACCAGAATTCAGGGGTTGGCGGCATTCGCCGGTGACCAGCCCCCGCAGGCCCTGGTCGTCGCGCTCGGTATGCTGTCCACGCACGGGGCATCGGCGCTCACCGCATTCAACGCAGGCAATGTCACTGGGCAGCGCGAGGCTGTGCTCGCGGGATTGACGGCGGTTCGGACGCTGCGCGCGGGCCTAGGCGGGTTCGGCCTGTCTGATGACGCGGTGTTTGAGATTAATTTCCGGCTGGTCCAGAAGGAGCAGCAGTACGCGCGGGCGCTGCTGCTTGTCCATGACCTGCGGCTTGAAGCCCTGGCGTCTGACGGCGTGGTCACGGCGAACCAGGCCGTCACGGTGTCCGCGCAGGTCGCCAACTACGGCGACGCCGCTGTCGCTGTGCGGGAGATTCGGTTCGACGGATTTGCCGAGTCTGACCAGGCGTGCGGAACCGACATCGTGCTCGGTGGCGCGGTCTACGCCTGCGAGTCACCGATGCATCTTCCCGCGACGGTTCAAGACAGCAACGTCTACTGGGAACGGCTGCCTGACGCGGCGCGCTATCGCGTCGACCCGGATGTGCCGTTCGGGGTCCCGTTCCGGCCGACGCCGTTCCGCGCGACCTTCGAGCTCGATTTCACCACCGGACGGGTCGCGATCGAGCGGCCTATCGAGTATCGCCATGGCGCTGACATCTTCGCTGGCGAGAAGCGCATGGAACTGCAGGTGGTGCCGCGATTCGCGGTGGAGGTCACGCCCCAGATCGCCATTCTCCCGCTCGGCGCGGCCGAGCCTCGCGAGGTCCGCGTGACGGTGTTGCACGGCGGTCAGGAGCCGGCGAGCGGTACCGTGGCCCTCGTGTTGCCGGCCGGGTGGCAGTCGTCCCCCGAGCGCGTTCCGGTCGAGTTCGTGCGAGAGGACGAGTCGCGGACCATTCGGTTCACCGTGCGTCCCGCGACGGGGGTCGGGGCGGGCGAGTATCGCATCGGAGCCACCGTCACGTCTGATGGTGAGGACTTCAGTCGCGGGTATCAGGTTGTGGAGTATCCGCATATCGGACGGCGTCATCTGGTGCATGCGTCAGAGACCGTCATGAAGGTCATTGACGTCAAGCTCGAACCGGGGCTGCGCGTCGGATATGTCGACGGCGTGGGCGACGAAGTGCCGCCAGCGATCGAACAACTCGGGGCGCAGCTGCAGCACATCTCTGCCGACCAGCTCGCCTACGATGACCTGTCGGGTTTTGACGCCATCGTGACCGGTGTGCGTGCGTATGAGCGGAACGCCGACCTGCGCGCCAACAACGATCGGTTGCTCGAGTATGTCGAAGCGGGCGGGACCTTGATCGTGCAGTACAACAAGTTCGAGTTCAACGCGGCGCAGTACGGACCGTACCCGGCGCAGGTCAGCCGGAACCGCGTGACCGACGAGTACGCCCCGGTCCAGGTGCTTGCGAGCGACCATCAGGTCTTCGGGTTCCCCAACGTGGTGTCCGCGGCCACCTGGGACGACTGGGTGCAGGAGCGCGGCCTGTACTTTCTCGGGGAGAAAGATCCCGCCTACACGGATCTCGTCGAGCTCAGCGACTCGTTCCCGTCGAACCCGGGTGCCAAGCGTGGCGCGCTCGTCGAGGCCCGCTACGGTGAGGGGCGATGGATCTACGTCGGACTCGGCCTGTGGCGCCAGTTGCCAGCCGGCACGCCGGGCGCCTATCAGTTGCTCGCCAATCTCATCAGTCTCGGCGGAGACTGACCTCACAGCCAGCGTCGGCGGTCGGTCCCTCGATCGCCTGGCTCTGTTGGCTGGATCGCCCTGCGCGCTCCCTTTTTACCTCGTCGCGCGACGCCGGTCTAAACGTGGTGAGATGAGCGAACCCGCCTCACGCCTCGGACGTCACGATCCTCGGTCCCTGTGGTGCCTGACCCATGGCTGTTGATCCCGCAATCGCCCACCTGGTTCGCCGAGCCGGATTCGGCTACTCGCCCGCGGAGGGGGAGATGCTCGAGCAGATGAGCGTGCCGGCTCTTGTCGACGCGTTGGTCGACTACGAGGGCGTCCCCGATACCGTCGACGACAACATCGGCGTGCCGGGATTCCTCGGGACCACGACCCGAGGCGCCTTTCTGCCAAATGAACGGATCACCGACGCTCGGCAACGGGTGTTGTTTCGGATGGTCCATACACAGCGGCCGTTGCAGGAGAAGATGGCCCTGTTCTGGCACAACCACTTCGCCACTGGCTTCAGCAAGATCGCCGGACAGATCGGTCCGGACGGAGCGAGTCGGGCGTTGGGGGCGAGGCCTTCGGAAGATGCAAATGGGCTGCGCGGACAGTATGAGCTGTTTCGCGAGTATGCCTTGGGCAACTTCCGGGACCTCCTGGTCCAGGTCTCGCAAGACCCGGCCATGGTGGCGTGGTTGGACGGCGACACCAACCTCAAGGCCAACCCGCAGGAGAACTACGCGCGTGAACTCATGGAGTTGTTCACGATGGGTGTGGAGTTCTACACCGAGAGCGACGTCGCCGAGGGGGCGCGGGTCTTTACCGGCTGGAATCTGGCCAACAACCGCGTCGGGGATACACGGTACGCGACGTTTCTCTACCGACCCGACGAGCACGACACCGGGAGCAAGACATTTAGCTTTCCGATCTATCCAGATGGTGGGAAGACGATCCCGGCCAGGTCTGCCGCTGGTGGGATGCAAGACGGGCTCGACTTCATCGACGCGGTTGCGGCGCATCCAGAGACTGGCCCGCGACTGGCCCGCAAGCTGTACGCCTTTTTTGTCTCAGAGTTCGCCTCGCCGCCGGAGGCCCTTGTGCAGCAGTTGGCCGGCGTCTACTACGCCACCGGCTACGACATGCGCAGTGTGGTTCGGACACTGCTCAATTCGGCCGAGTTCCAAGACCCCGCGCACTATTTCACGCGGTACTCGTGGCCCGTGGAGTTCGTTGTGCGGCTCATGAAGTCGGTGGGGTGGACGGGGTACTCCGCGGCCGCCGCGATCGCTCCGCTGGCAAATATGGGACAGATCCTCTTCGAACCACCGGATGTCTCCGGGTGGCGCCTTGGGACGAGTTGGTTCTCCACCGGCACCCTCTTGGCACGCATGAACTTCGCGTCGTCTTTGGCCGCCAACCAGCAGTTCAGCTTGGGCGCCGCCGCGACCCCCCAGGCAGGCACGCCGCAGGCCCTCGTGGCCTACATGGTCGACAGGCTCGAGTCGGCGGTCTACGACAGCCAGGTCGAAGCCGATCTACTGGACTACGCGAGTGCGGGCGGCCTGTGGACCGGGTCCCCGACCCAGGTGCGCGCCAAGGCGGCCGGTCTGGCGCATCTCATCGGGGGGTCGTCCGAGTATCAATTCGTGTAGCTGGGAGCGAGTCTATGCAGTTCACACGTCGAGAGTTCATGCGTGGCGGCGTTGCGGCGTTCTCCGTCGGGTTCGCGGCGCCGGCATTTCTCAGCGAACTCGCCCAGGCGCAGAGCGCGACGGGTCGGAGTCTGGTCGTGTTGTACCTCAGTGGCGGGAACGACGCGCTGAGCACGCTGGTGCCCTACACCGACCCGGCGTACTACAGTCGTCGCCCCGCGCTCGCCGTGCCGGCCGGCAGCGTGCTGCAGGTTGGTAGCGACCCGTCCGGCCGGGCGTTGGGGCTGCACCCGAACTTGATCGGGGTGAAGTCCATCTTTGATGCGGGCCGCCTGGCGATCGTCCAGCGCACCGGATACGAGGATGCCAGTCGGTCTCATTTCAAGGGCACCGACATCCTGGCCACGGCTGACCCGCAGGCCGCGCAGGGCCCCGGCTGGCTAGGGAGGTACCTGGATACGCTGCCTTCACCGGTTGACCCGCTGTTGGCGTGGAACACCGCGAACCTGCTCCCCCACGCGTTGCAGGCGTCCTCGGTGGGTGTGCCGTCGATACCGAACCCGACCGCGTACGCCTTTTCCAGTCCGAACACCGGCGTCGAGGCTGAGTATTCCGTGGCCGCGGCGATGGCCATCTCCTCGCATCTGCCGGTGCAACAGCCCCAACTGTCGTTCGTCAACTCGACGGCGCAAGCGGCGTTGGCGACCCTGGACCGCGTCGGCGCCGTCGCGGCATACGTACCGACGGTTGCGTATCCCGACACCGGACTTGGCCGGGCCCTGCAAGCGGTCGCGGGTGCGCTTGCGACGCAGGTCGGCACCAATATCTTCTGGGTGCAGACGGGCGGCTACGACACCCATGCCAGTCAGGGGACCGTGGACGGAGGCTACGCAGATCTCTTGGCCACGCTCGACGGCGGGTTGTCCGCGTTCTACACGGACCTGTCGAACCAGGCGCTGCTGAACCAAACGATGGTGCTGCAGTTCTCCGAGTTTGGTCGCCGCGTGTCAGAGAACGGGAGCGGCGGCTGTGCTCACGGGGCTGGGGGGCTGATGATGGCGTTGGGGGGTGGGGTACAGGGTGGACTGTACGGCACCGCTGCGACCCTCGACGACACACCAGACAACCCGACGCTCGAGAACAACGGGCGGGACGTGAAGCATGAAACTGATTTCCGAGGCGTCTATGCTCGGGTGATCGATGATTGGTTGGGCGCGGATTCGGTCAGCATCCTCGGCGGCGACTTCCGCAACCCGACGGTCGACTTCGTGTAGCGGGTGCAGAGTCGTCTCACTGCGCGGGTTGTCCGAGCAGATACACGTCGCCGGTGGGCGCCGCTGCGCCGCCCGCAGCTTCCACCGTGATCGCCATGACCGCGGGCAGCGGTACGGCCTCTGGAATCGCGACGATCACGGTCGCGCCGCCGTCGGGATCGGGGTCGAGCAGCGCTGCGCTGACCGGCGCCTCTGGCAACACGAACCATAGCTGGTAGACGTCGCCGTCTGGGAGCGGGGGTAGCCCGCTGGCCAGGAACACCATCTCGGCGGCGTCAGTCCAGACTGCCCGGGCCGTCGCGCGTGGCGCCAACGGCTGGCCGACAAGCGTGAGTTGCTGGGCGCCAGTTCCGGCGACGATCGCCAGCACCGCATCGCGCTCAGCCGCGGCGGTGCTCGTGGCCGCAGCGTCCAGCCGCAGGCGCTCGGCGTTGTCAGTCGCCGCGGCGAGTTCAGTCTCCAGACCTGTGATCTGGCGATCGAGTCCAGCCACATACCATCCGCCGCCGCCGGCGGCGGCGACGACCAGACTGGCGGCCAACCAGAAGAGTGCGCCGGGGCCGCCTCGCGGGGCTTCCGCATCATGCGAGACGCCGGAGGAGGCATCTTCGTCGACCGGCGAGGCGAGCGCCACCTCTCCAGCCGCGCCGCTCCGCGACGGCGCGGGCCGTGTGCCCGTGATCTTCTGAAGGACTCGCGTGCGTAGCGCTGCCGGTGCGTCCAGCGCGGGAACTGTGTGCGCGAGGCCGTGGGTGACCGCTAGCAGTTGGCGGACCTTGTCGACACACGCACGACAGACTTCGAGGTGGGTTTCGAATCCCTCCCGCTCGGCGCGGCTCAGCGCGCCGACGGCATACAGCGCCGGCCATCCGTCGAACTGCTCGTGCTGTGGTTCGCTCACGACCGCAACGCCTCACGTAGCGTCAGGAGGCCGCCTCGGATTTGGGTCTTCACCGTGTCCACCGTGTGTTCCAGACGTTCCGCGATCTGGCGGTGTGTCAATCCCTCGAAGTATGCCAGCTCGACCGCGATCCGCTGCGGGAGTGACAATGTGGTGAGCGCGATTCTCAACTGTGTGACGCACTCCGTGGTCAGGACCTGAGTATGAGCGCCGACGGCCGGGTCCGGTAGGTCGACGACTGCCAGCTCGCCAGCGTTCGGTGCCAGGTCCGGGTGTGCCCGCTTCGCCCGCACGGCGTCGATGGCTCGCGTGCGCGTCATCATGAGGAGCCAGGCGGCCACCGGACTGCGTGTGGCATCGTACCGTGCGGCCTCCGCCCACGCCTGCGAGAACACACCCTGCACGACCTCTTCCGCGTCGTCCTGGTCCTGCATGATCCGCATCGCCAGACCGAAGACCGAGCGGATGTGTCGGTCATACACGAGCGCGAGCGCGTCGGGGTCGCGCTCGGACATACCCTGGACGGATTCGCGGTCCACGACCCGCGCTTCGGCCGCGGGCCCGCTCTGGCCGTCATTCGCGTCGTCGATCACGGTTCCGGGTACCATGCGTTCTGGTTGGTATCACGTGGGTGGAGTCTGGGTGCGTCAACGCCCCCTGAGACTGCGATGGGCGGTGGCCCGGTCCGCACGGGTCGACAGCGTATGCTCTGATGTTACCCCGCTCCAGCAGGTGTCGTCCGCAGGGCGATGTAACTTCGCTGTTCCGGGCTGGTCCAACTCAGGGCTGGCGTTTGTGCCGCCAGAGGGTTTGGGACAAGATACCGGGGGAAGGAATGGGTCTACGGCGATTGATGGTGGGTCTGGTTGTGCTTGGCGTTGGATGCAGTGGCGATACCCCGGTGGCACCCACCGAGGCACCCATCAACCCCACGGAGACCAATACGATCACCGTCACCGCGGCCGGCGTGAGCCCGCAGCAGATCCAGATTCAGGCGGGCGGGCGCGTCCTGTTCGTGAACAACGACGACGTCGTGCACGACATGTCCTCAGATAACCATCCGTCGCACCTGGAGTGTCCGGAACTCAACCAGGTAGGGTTCTTGTCGCCAGGTCAGAGCCGGGAGACCGGTAACCTTGTGACCGCGAGGACCTGCGGATTTCACGACCATCTCGATGCTCAGAACCCGAGTCTCAACGGAACCATCACCATTGTGGAGTAACACATGCTCATGTTCACAAAAGGTCCAAAGGCGTTGGCATTCGTTGCCGTGATCGGGATCGGCGTCCTGCTGGCCGGCGTGTCCGGTCGCGCCCAGCCTGCCTCGGAACGACTCTCGATGGTCAAGGCGATGACCTTCGATGTGTTCGGCACCGTGGTTGACTGGCGCTCCTCGCTTATCAGCGAGGGCCAAGCCCTCAGTACCCGTTTCGGATTCGAGGTCGACTGGGCGCAGTTTGCCGACGACTGGCGAGGTGGCTACGGTCCAGCCATGCAGCGGGTGCGCAGCGGCGAGCTACCCTGGATGCGTATCGATGACCTGCATCGGATGATTCTGGACGACCTGATTCCCAAGCATGGGTTGACCCCGCTTGGTGAGGCGGACCGGGACAACTTCAACCGTGCGTGGCATCGTCTGCAGCCCTGGCCTGATTCCGTGTCCGGATTGACGCGGCTCAAGACCCGTTACGTGCTGTCGACGCTGTCGAACGGGAATGTGGCGCTGCTGGTGAACATGGCCAAGCACAGCGGGCTGCCGTGGGACGTCGTACTGTCGTCCGAGCTCGCCAAGCACTACAAGCCGGATCCCGAGGTCTATCTGACTGCGGCCGACCTGTTGGGACTCGAACCGGAGGAGGTCATGATGGTCGCCGCGCACAAAGGCGATTTGCGGGCGGCAGCCGCCCTGGGTCTCAAGACCGCCTATGTCCCGCGGCCGGACGAGTACGGTCCCGACCGGGAGATCGACACCACCCCGGATCCGACGTTCGACATCGTCGCGACCGACTTCAATGACCTCGCCGACAAGCTGGGAATTCGATAGCGGACCGGACGTGATAGACAAGGGCATTATTCTCGCCGGGGGATCCGGAACACGGCTGCATCCGCTGACCAAAGCGGTGAGCAAGCAGCTGATGGCCATCTACGACAAGCCGATGGTCTACTACCCCCTCACTACGCTCATGCTGGCTGGCATACGCAACGTGCTGGTCATCACCACGCCCCACGAGCAGACGATGTTTCAGCAGCTGCTTGGCGACGGCACCCAGTGGGGGATGCGTCTGGAGTACGCGGTGCAGCCGAGTCCGGATGGGCTGGCGCAAGCATTTCTCATCGGTCGGGAATTCGTGGCCGGTGACCCATGCGCGCTCGTGCTTGGTGACAACATCTTTTACGGGGACGGACTCGGTGGGCTGCTGCACAAGACGGCAGATGTGAATGAAGGCGCCACGGTGTTCGGCTACCACGTGAAGAACCCGGGTGACTTCGGAGTCGTTGAGTTCGATGAGGACGGCACGGTACTGGGTCTGGCGGAGAAGCCCGAGGCACCACGGTCGAACTACGCGGTGACCGGGCTGTATTTCTACGACGCGCAGGTGGTCGAGCTGGCGGCGTCGTTGAAGCCGTCGCCGCGGGGCGAGCTCGAGATTACCGACCTCAACCGCCTGTATCTGGAACAAGGGACACTGCGTGTTGAGAAGCTCGGCCGCGGCGTGGCGTGGCTCGACACTGGCACCCCGGAGGCGCTGCTCCAGGCCGCGAACTTCATCCAGACCATTCAGACCCGTCAGGGCCTGCAGGTCGCGTGCCCCGAGGAGGTGGCGTTCGAATTGGGCTGGATCGACGGTCAGCAACTCGGCGCTCTTGCCGAGCCGTTGCGCAAGACTGCATACGGTGCGTATCTGATGGAACTCCAGATGAGATCTGGCCGCTAGTAGACCCCCCGGGCGTGACTCGAGCCAGTCTTGCGTTCGGTCGAGCACGGTCGCGATGGCGGCACGCTGCCGTTTCAAGCTGGCGCGCGCGCGTAGCGGAGTTTGCCGGCTGGCAAGAAACGCCCGCACGAGTTTGAGGGCCGCGGCCTCGCGCTCAAACGCGGCCAGGCCGGCGAATGCGAGCAGCGGGAGCCCCAACCCGGTGACCAACCCCGCGGCAAGCCCGGCCCACATCCCAACCGCGGTGGCCAGCGTTCCCATCCAGGCCGCGTAGATCACGACCCCGCCGACGACCTTCCACGTCGCGCGGCTCTGCAGGTCCGGGGCCGAGCGGCTGAAGGCCGACGTCAGCCAGTACGGCGGCGCGAAGCCGCACACACCCACTACCGCGAACGGCACCAGGACCACCGCGCGTGCGCCTTCCCGCAGCACAAACCGAGTCACCGCCCCGGCTGGCATGCGACGGTCCAGGTCGCTGTCCCGCAGGCCGAACGCTCGCAACTGTTCGTCCTACAGCTGGAGATCAGCGCTCAGCGCCTCCAGTTGCACCGGATCTTCCTGACGCAGCCGATCCAGACCGGTCGCAATGAGTTGGCGCCGACGGACTCTGTCGGCCGGGTCGTCGCCGACGCCGCGCGCCGCGGCATAGAGTCGGTCAACCCGGGCCACCAGTTTGAGGTCCTCGCGGGGGTCGGCTTCCACGAGGATCGCGCGCAGATGGTCGGTGATTCGATCAGTCAGCGCGCGTACGGCGGCTACCGGGTCGCGACCAAATAGGTCGACGAGGTCCGCCGCGTCGAATGGTTGGCCAAAGATGGCCACGACCCTGGACCGGAACATGGGAAGGCGGTCGAAGTTGAGCCCGACCGGCACGATGGTGACGGGGCACCCCGCCGCAGCGCTGCTGAGGACCATGCGGGCGGCGCCGCTGCGGAGTGGTTCCAGTCGCCCGCTCACGTGGCTGATCCCCTCAGGAAACAGACAGATGGCGTGCCGATTCGCGAGCGCGTCCTGCACAGCCGCGAACATCTCGGCGTTGCGCGACGTATCGGCCCCGGCGTCCATTTTCCGGTACACCGGAATGGCGCCGGAGCGCCTGATGATCGGCCCCAGGACGCGATCTCGGAACAGCGTGGACTTGGCGAGAAACCGGACCGGCCGGCCGGTGGTGGCCTGAATCACGGATGGGTCGAGCAGCGTATTTGGATGATTCGCGACCAGGACGAGTGCACCGTCCGGCACCGGTGGACCGACGCGCTCGACCCGATAGAAGACCCGTACGGCCAGCCGAACGAGCCGCCAGAGGAGGCTACCTGCCGGCGGGCGCGCTGGTTCGGTCATGGTCGAGGGCCGGCCCTCTGCGTGCAAGAACGTTCGGGTCGGATGCCCCAGCCGACGATTCGCGCCGGCAGGTTGCGGAGCCCCGGAACGCGCGAGACCAGTCGCGCCGCGAGCGGCAGGCGAAACGGCCGGCCGTCCAAGGCTCGCGCGACAATCAGCCGCTGCACGATCGCCTGGAAGCGCTGGATGAACCGCGTAGGTAGTTCGCGTCGGTGCTGCACGGCCGCCAGATCCGCGTCTGACACCGTCCCGGCCAGCAACGGCTCGGCAAGACGGTTGGCCGCCGCCACGGCGTCCTGGATGGCGTAGTTGATACCAACCCCGGCAATCGGTGACATGACATGGGCGGCGTCGCCGATGGCCAGGACCCCAGGGCGATGCCAGGTGGGGATGCGGCTCGATTCCACTGACAGGAAGTGGATGTCGGTCCACGCGTCTATGGTGTGAACCCGGTCCGCCAGTTCCGGGACCAGACTGGCGACTTCGGTGCGGAGCGCGGCCAGTCCCGCCTCCTTCACCGTGTGTCTGCTGCCCTTGAGGATCACGTAGCCCAGCTGCCACTCGGTGGACCTGGCCAACACCACGACCAGACGACCATGGCCGACTCGGAACCCGGTGAGGTCGATACCCTGTTCGTCGTCCTTGCGGGGCAGGACGACCCACATGACGTCCATGGCGGCGGCGTTTGGCCGGGTTTCGAATCCCGCCAATGTGCGCACATGCGACGAGCGCCCGTCCGCCGCCACGGTCAACTGCGCGCGAAGTTCGTGCTCACCGTTGTCATCGCGGTAGCGGACGCCCCGGACGAGTCCGTCCCCATCCTCCTCGATGATGAGATCCGTCACCCGCGACCCCATCCGCACGTCGAAGCAGGAGTACGTCTTCGCCTCGTTCACGATGAACTCGAGGAACTCCGCTTGGGGAATCATGGCGATAAACGGGAAGCGGGTGCGCAGACGGCTGAAGTCACCCAGGACGGTCGACGTGTCGCCGCTACGCAATGTCATGCGCTGCAGCCGGCCGTGCGGTCGGTCCAGCAATCGGGTTGCCAGTCCGAGATCGTCGAGCATCTCGAGCGTCGACGGGTGGACGGTATCGCCGCGGAAGGCGCGATTAAAGTCCTTCTTGGCTTCGAGCAGCACCGTGTGAACGCCCAGGCGCGAGAGGAGCAGGGCGAGGATGGCGCCGCCCGGTCCGCCTCCGACGATGCAGCAACTGGTGCGGTCGGTCATCGGGCTGTCGATTCGGCGGCTCAGGCTCGGCGGCCCCTATTTCCCAGAGGTCAGGCGGTGGCTGGCCGCGTGGCGGCGAATCGTAAGCGGACGTAGTCCACAATCCAGAGTCCGTCCGCGTTCCGGAGTTGCGGTTCCAACCGCGCCCTCACGTCCTGGAGCAACGCGGGGCGGTCACCGGTTGGCACCCCCTGGAGAAACGGTTGGGCGAACACCTCCAGCCAATGCGTGACGTCACCGGGCAGCGGTGTGGGGCGAGGAAAGAGTTGCAGCGTGTCGACCGTGAACCCGCCTGCTTCCAGCCGGGCACGATACACCTCGGCGGTCGGAAAATACCAGGGGTCGACACTGGCGCCATCGACACCTCGTTCGCCAAGTGCGGCCGCAAACGATTCGCGGATCGACGCGACACAACCAGCTCCCCCAAATTCCGCGACAAATCGTCCGCCTGGTTTCAACGCTGCGTAGACACGTGCAATGACTCCGTCGACGTCCGGAATCCAGTGCAGCACCGCATTGCTGAAGACCGCGTCAAATTCTGCGTCGAAGGTCAACTCGGTGGCGTCGATGATTCGCGCGTCCAGACCACGCTCCAATGCCGCCCAGACCTGCTCCGGACTGGTGTCGATGGCGACCACCTGACAACCGGCCCGACGGAAGCGCTCGGTCAGCGCGCCGTCACCGCACCCGATGTCCAGCACGCGCTCACCGGCCTTGGGGTCGAGCAGATCCGCGACGGGCGCGCCCAGATCAGAGACGAAACGGCCATGCTCCGAATAGGTGTCGGGGTCCCACTCTTGGGTCATCGTCTATCTCGGGTCGCCCGACGGTTCACGCCCGGCGTCTGGCTCAGCCTTGAGTTACCGGTTCGGTCCGGTCGTCGTCTAGCGAGAGCGTGCCGGTGTAGATGGCCATGCCGACCACCGAGTCGATACCAGCGGCATGCAACGTGTTGATCTCTTCACGGGTTGTAATGCCACCGGCCGCCGTGACCGGCCGCGACGTGGCCGCGGCCACCGCCCGCACGGCGTTCATGTCGGTACCGGTCATCGTGCCTTCTCGGTCCACATGGGTATAGAGGAATTCGCCACAGTAGGGTTCGAGCGCCTGGACCGCTTCGACCGCCGTGACCGCCACTGGCTCGGTCCACCCGCGGATGACGACGCGCCCTCCCTTGCTGTCGACGGCCGCGATGACACGTTCGGCGCCCACCGCGTCCGCGAGCGACTTGGCAAAGTCCAGGTCCGGCTGGCCGTCGCGAAACAACGACGAGCTGACGATGACCGCCAGGGCGCCGTACGCCAGCACCTCCCGTGCGCGGTCGACCGAGCGAATGCCTCCACCCACACGGCACGGCAGCTGCGGAGCGACCTGCTGCACCAGTCCGTCATTGGTCCCGGAGCCCAAGGCTGCGTCAAGGTCGATAAGCTGCACCTTGGGGAAGCGGGCAAAACGCGATACCCAGCCGTCCAGGTCGTCGCTCTCGATCGCGAGCCGCTGTCCCTGGACGAGCTGTACTACCTTCCCGCCCTTCAGATCGATCGAGGGAATCAGCATGGCTATGTGATTCTGACTGGGATGTCGTGCGTCCGCAGATGTGTCTTGAGATCAGCGACCGCGCGCTCCGAGTAGTGAAAAATAGACGCCGCGAGGGCGGCGTCCGCCTGCCCGGTCGTGAAGACGTCCACGAAGTGGTCGAAGGTTCCCGCACCGCCAGAGGCGATGACCGGGATCGGGACGGCGGATGAGACGGCAGACGTCAGCTCGCAGTCGAAGCCGGTCTTGGTGCCGTCCTGGTCGATCGAGGTGAGCAGGATTTCTCCCGCGCCGCGGTCCGCCGCTTCCTGCGCCCACTCCACGGCATCGCGTTCTGTGCCCTGCTGGCCACTCCGAACGTAGATCTTGAACCGGCCGGCTTCACGCTTGGCGTCGATGGCCACGATGACGGCCTGGCTGCCGTAGCGTTTCGCCAAGGATGTGATCAGCTCTGGTTGGGCGAGGGCGGCGGTGTTGATGCCCACTTTGTCGGCGCCCGCTTCGATCGCCGCCTCAGCGTGCTCCTCACCGCGTATGCCGCCCCCCACGCACAGCGGCAAGAAAATCTCCCGCGCGACAGCCTGAATGGTGTCGGCCAGCGCCTTCCGTTTCTCGATGGTCGCGGTAATGTCCAGAATCACGACCTCGTCGATGCCCTCACGGTTGTAGCGGGTGGCGAGCTCGGCCGGGTCGCCGGCATGGCGCAGCCCTTCGAAGTTGACGCCTTTGACGACCGATCCGTCTCGCACGTCGAGACACGCGATGATGCGCTTGGAGAGCATGGCTAGGATGCCTTCTGCAAGAAGTTGCGCAAGATCCGGAGACCGACGTCGGACGACTTCTCGGGGTGGAACTGCACGCCCGCCACGAGATCCCGTTCCACCGCGGCGGCGAACTCCATGCCGTACCGGGTTGCGCCCACGCAGTCATCGGTGACGGGAGCGGCAAACGAATGCGTGAAGTACACCTGCGCTCCGGCGTCGATCCCGTCCAGCAGCCAGCTCGGCTTCGTCACCCGCAGTGTATTCCACCCGACGTGGGGCACCTTCAAGCGCCCGCCGACCCGGTCCGACGCGCCACGGGACTGGTCCGAGGTGGCCGCCTCCTGGTCGGTGATCAGCGAACATGTACCCGGCATGAGCGCAAGTCCTGGATGTCCGGGGGCTTCGGTGCTTCCGTCGAACAACCACTGCATGCCCACACAGATACCCAGCACGGGACGCCCTTTCGCGATGTGGGTGTCGATGGCCGCGCGCCAGTCAGCGCCGAGGGCCGCGGTGACCTCGAAATTCCCCACCCCAGGGACAATAAGCCCGTCCGCCGAGGCAAGGTCTGTCGGACTCGTCGGCGTCGTGGCCGGCGCGTCCAGATGGGCCAGCGCTTTGCCGACCGAGGTCAGGTTGCCGGCGCCGTAGTCGATCAGCGCAATCACAGAAGCCCCTTCGTGCTTGGCAGCTGCTTGGCCATACGCGGGTCCTTGTCGCAGGCGACGCGCAGCGCCCGGGCGAACGCCTTGAAGAGGGCCTCCACCTGATGATGACTCGAACGGCCGTAGAGCACCTTCAGGTGGACGTTGGCACGCGCGCCCTGCGCGAAGCCTTCGAAGAAGTCCTGCAGCAGCTCGGACTGTAGGTCGCCGACACGCTGAACCCGGAGGCGGAGGTCGACCACGGCGTGGGGCCGGCCGCTGAGATCGATGGCGGCCACGCCCAGGGTCTCGTCCATCGGCATCACGAAGTAGCCGGCCCGGTTGATGCCGCGGCGCGAACCGATCGCTTTGGCCACGGCCTCGCCGAGTGCGATGCCGACATCCTCCACGGTGTGATGCTGGTCGACGTCGAGGTCGCCGGTCGCCTCGATCTGCAGATCGAAGCCGCCGTGCCGGGCCATCAGTTCAAGCATATGGTCCAGAAACCGGATGCCCGTGCTGATCGTGTATCGGCCCCGTCCCTCGATCCCGAGCCGGATCGTGATCTGCGTTTCCGCGGTGTTTCGGTCGATGCGTGCGCGTCTCATGAGTCGGCTTCCGAACCGGTAGCAGAGGTCAGGTCCTGGGTGTCGCGTTGCGTGCCGCGCGGACGCGGCGAAGGCGTACACGGACGGATTCCGCATGGCCCTTCAGACCTTCGGCCTCCGCAATCGACAGAATGGTCGGGGCCAAAGTGGCGAGCCCGGTCTTGGTGAGGCGTTGGACGCTGTGTACATGCACGAAGTCTGACGCGCTCAACCCGCCACGAAACCGGGCGGCGCCCCCGGTCGGGAGTACATGGTTCGAACCGGTCGCGTAGTCGCCGGCCGCTTGCGCGCCGTAGGGCCCAACGAAGACTGTGCCTGCCCGGGTAGAGGCCTGTGCCACATCTTCCCGGTCGCAGACCAGATGCTCGGGAGCGATCTGGTTCGCCAGCGTAATCGCCTCTGCGAGCGTGGATGTCACGACAATGACCCCGTGCTGACGCAACGATTGTCGCGTCGGTCCGGTCGCCGGCATGCGTGCTTTTACTTGTTCAATGACCCGTTCGGCCAACGCGCGGTCGGTGGTGATGACGATGCCGCGGGCGTCCGGGTCATGTTCGGCCTGCGCAATCAGGTCCGCCGCGATCCAGGTGGGGTTGCCCCGGGTGGCCACGAGGACGATCTCGGTGGGGCCGGCGTAGAAATCGATCGGACAGTCGGTCGCGACCAGCGCCTTCGCCGCGGCGACGTACGCACTTCCGGGTCCGACGATCTTGTCGACCTTCGGAACGGTGTCCGTGCCATACGCGAGCGCTGCAATGGCCTGCGCACCGCCCAGTCGAAACAGCCGGGTCACATTGGCGATGGCGGCCGCGGCCAGCACGGTCGGGTCGGGTCGGGGGCACGCCACGATGATTTCCGGCACGCCGGCCACCTGAGCCGGAATCGCGGTCATCAAGAGTGATGACGGCAACGGGTAGCGCCCCGCCGGCACGTAGCAGCCCACCCGGTCGAGCGGACTCACGCGTTGCTCAATCTCAACGCCAGGCACGACCGCGGTGCGCCAGGCTCGCGGGATCTGCCGACGCGCAATGCGTCGGATGTGCGTCGCGGATGTGCGTAGGGCAGCGCGCAGCGACGGGTCGATGGCGCGTAAGCCCGCCTGGATCTCGTCGCGAGAGACCTCGGCCGGCGCCGTCAGTTGATCGAACCGTCGTGCGTATCGCAGCACGGCCGGATCACCGGACCGACGCACCGCGGCGACGATACGTGCGACGCGTCGGGCGATGGCCGGGTCGGTCTCCTGCCTTCGGTCGATCAATCGAGAGACAGCCTGCCGATTGGAGAGTGCGATGATGCGCATCTGCCTGGGCTAGAGCACGATCTTGTTGAGCGGATACTCCACGATGCCTTCCGCACGGGCCGCTTTCAGCTTCGGAATCAGCTCGCGCACGGACGACTCTTCCAGAATGGTCGTCACCGCCACCCACGCCTCGGCGTCCCCGCCAAGCGGGCTCAGCGGCGACACCGTGGGGCGTTGCAGCGCGGGGAGCAGACTGACCACGGTGTCCAGGTCGGCCTGCCGTACGTTGAGCATCATGCCGACTCGCCCCTGCGCCTCCATGGCGGCCCGCAAGAGCAGGGCGATGTTGTCTAGCTTTGTCCGCTTCCAGTCGTCTTTTAGTGTCGCAGCGTTAGCAATTAGTTGCGGGTTCGACTCGATGACGGTGTCGATAATCCGGAGGCGGTTGGCCCTGAGCGTTGATCCCGTCTCGGTGGCTTCCACGATCCCGTCCGCGAGGAGCGGCGGTTTGACCTCGGTCGCGCCCCACGAGAACTCCACCTTCACCGGAACCTCGAGCCGTTGGAAATACGCCTCGGTGACTCGCACCAGCTCGGTGGCGATTCTCGCTCCCGCGAAGTCCTGCGGGGTGCGGAACTTCGAATCCTCGGGCGCCGCCAACACCCATTTCACCTTGCGGAAACTCTGTTTCGAGTAGACGAGATCGGCAATGTCGACCACGGACGCTCCGGTCGCCGCCTTGTTTTCAGCAATCCAGTCCTGACCCGTGAGTCCAGCATCCAATGCCTCGTCCGCGACGTACCGGGCCATCTCTTGCGCCCGGATCAAGGTGCATTCGATCTCCGGGTCGTCGATGGTCGGAAAGTAGGAGCGTGAGCTCGTGTAGATGTTGAAACCCGCGTGTGCGAACAGCTGGATCGTGGAGTCCTGCAGTGAGCCCTTGGGGATACCGAGTCGCAGCGTCTTGTCAGCCATGGTTCTTTCTTACCTGGTTTCTCGAGCGAGCCGTCTGGCTCAATTGCCGCCGCGCGGCGGCGCGGAAACACGCGTTACTGGTCGTCAGCCGCCGGTGTGCGGAAGCAGGTGCGCTCGCCGGTGTGGCAGACATTGCCGTCACCGTTGCGGGTGACCCGGAGCAGCACCGTATCGTCGTCGCAGTCGATCAGTAACTCCTGGACCGCCAGCGTATTTCCCGACGTCTCGCCTTTCATCCACAGCTTGTTGCGGGTGCGGCTGAAGAATGTCGCGAATCCCGTCTTCCGCGTCAGCGCCAGCGCCTCTTCGTTCATGAAGCCGACCATCAAGACCTCGCTGCTGGTCGCGTCCTGAATCACGGCTGGAATCAATCCATCGAGCTTCGAAAAGTCCATAGTTTTCGTCCTTGTCAACCGGTGGCTCGCGCGCGGCACCGGTGTGTATTCAAAAAAAAAGCCCCGCCGTTTCTGGTGGCGGGGCCGGGTTCGTGCGCTGGTTGTAAGTGAAGCGGTGTGCTACTTCACGCGCAGATGTCCCGGCTCGCGACCATCCCGGCCCGCGGAGCAATGATGTAGATGATGCGAATGATGGTGTCGGTACAGAAACGACATGAGCAACGTACCGTATCCTACGCATGTCAGGCCTGTCAAACATCGGCCGTGTTGTGGCCGCTGGAACCGAATGCAAGCCCGAATGTGAAAGGTGGCACATGACTGAGTCGCGCCGGCGGTATGGCTGGGAGCGCCAGCAGTTCTCGCGTCGTGCGTTTTTGGCCGGTGGGGCGGCGCTGGTGGCCGCGCCGTCGGTGCCCCTGATCGGCCAGCCACGGCAGACCCCGCGATTCGCCGGACCGCCCTTCAGTCTGGGGGTGGCGTCTGGTGACCCCACGTCGGACGGCGTGGTGCTGTGGACCCGACTCGCCCCGGTGCCGCTGGCCGGTGGCGGGATGGGAGACGAGGCCGTCGAGGTCAGCTGGGCGGTCGCGACCGACGAGCGCATGACCCGTGTCGTCCAACGCGGCGTCAGCGTGGCGCGTTCCGACCAGGGCCACGCCGTGCATGTGGAAGTCGCGGGGTTGGAGCCTGACCGCTGGTATTGGTATCGCTTCCGTTCAGGCAGCGAGGCGAGCCGGGTCGGCCGCACCCGGACGCTCCCTGTGGCCGGGTCGCCGGTCAGTCAATTGAAGATGGCCTTCGTCTCATGCCAGCACTACGAGATGGGCTACTTCACGGCCTACCGTCACATGCTCGAGGACGACCTCGATGTCGTGTTCCATCTGGGCGACTACATCTATGAGTATGACGGGCGCGACGGACGGGCCCGGAAACACACGGGTGACGAGATCGAACTGTTGCGTGATTACCGAAACCGGCATGCGCTCTACAGACTCGACCCCGACCTACAGGAGGCGCACGCTCGATTTCCGTTCATCGTCACCTGGGACGACCACGAGGTCGACAACAACTATGCCG
Source organism: Vicinamibacterales bacterium (assembly GCA_937766455.1). GTDB lineage: Bacteria > Acidobacteriota > Vicinamibacteria > Vicinamibacterales > UBA8438 > UBA8438. The sequence goes on from CALLXD010000034.1 coordinate 26,522, forward strand.
GCGGCGTGTCCGAGGAAGAAGGATTTGCCTCGGAGCTCTTTCTACGCCGTCGGGCTGAGGCGTATCAGGCGTACTACGAGCACATGCCGCTTCGGTCGGCCTCGACCCCAGCCGGTCCGCGGATGCAGCTGTATCGCCAGTTTGAATACGGCGACCTGGCCTCGTTCTTCGTGCTCGACACCAGACAGTATCGAACGGACCAACCGTGCGGCGACCAGCGGGGTCCGGCTTGTGTCGATGTCGGCGACGCGAACGCCACCTTGTTGGGGAACACGCAAGAGCAGTGGTTGCTCAGTGGGCTCGATCAGTCGGCGAGCCGATGGAACGTGCTGCCTCAGCAAGTGATGATGGCCCGGGTGGATTTGGCGCCTGGCGACGACGAGCTGATCAGCATGGACCAGTGGAGTGGGTACGAAGTGGCCCGGCGGCGGTTGATGGAGTTTCTCGCGTCGCGCCAGCCCTCCAACCCGGTCGTACTCACGGGCGACATCCATACCAACTGGGTCAACGACCTGCGGGTCGACTATGCGGCCGAGCGGTCCCCGGTGGTGGGCACCGAGTTTGTCGGTACATCAATCACGTCGGGGGGCGATGGCTCCGACGTGCGGGATAGCACCGCCGGCGTATTGGCGGAGAATCCCGCGGTGCGTTTCTTCAACAATCAACGTGGCTACGTGCGGTGCACCATCACGCCGAGCCGTTGGACGTCGGACTATCGGGTGCTCGAGTACGTGACCCACCAGGGCAGTCCGATATCTACTCGTGCGTCGTTCGTGGTGGAAGACGGGCGCCCTGGGGCGGAACCTGCCTAGTCCTGTCGGTCAGAACTGGACGCGGATACCGGCGAAGCCACTGCGCGGCGCGCCAGGTGACAGAAACCTGGGATCGTCGGCGTTGGGGACCTCGTTCAGCTCGATTTCGACTTCGGCCAGGAGCCCGAACGTCTCGTAGTCGATGTCGAGCAGGTTGTCGACTCGGGCGAACAGCTCCATGCTGTCGGTGAGCCGATACGACGAACGGAAGTTGGCCACGCCGTAGCCGTCCACTGGCAGCTGATCGTTACCTTCGTCCCCCAGAAAGATCCGGCTCGACGACACGATCGTCTCCAGCGCGACATCCCACCTCGGGGTGACCGCGATCCCGACACCCGTCTTGAAGCTGTGTCGCGGGATACCCGCGAGCCGGTCACCCGGTTGCACTTCGAGTTGACCGTCGCTGTTGGTGGCGTCGTTCACCTCCGTGTTGCCTGGTAGCTCCAGCGGAGATTCAAAGGTCGCGTTGACCAAACCGTAGCTCGCGAACCACGTGACCCTTCCGACTCGTCCACGGAGATCGGCATCCAGCCCCACCCGTTGCGTATCGCCCGCGTTCTGGAAAAACCCGGTGCCAATGAGCCGGGAAGACGCCACGAAGAGGATGTCGTCGTTAATCCGCGTGCGATACCAGGAGGCAGACCACTCGACATGGCCGGTGGACAAGAGGTGGTTGCCTCGCACGCCGCCTTCGAATGACTTGGCCACGGCCTGCTCCAGCGGGGGGTCCGACAGAAATGCGTTCGGCACGCGACATGGCTCGTCGGGGTCCGCACAGCTCAGTTCGGCCGCGGTGGGGGCTCGGTTCGATTCCGTATAGCGAGCGAAGACCGACGCGGCGTCGTTCAATTCGAAGACACCACCGACTCCGCCGTTGAAACGGCTGAACGTGTGGTCGCCGTTCAACGACGTGCCGAGCTGGTCGAAGATGTTGATCCGGGAGTGGTTGAACCGTCCCGATACGGTCAGATGAACCCGTTCGGTCACCGAGAGTGTGTCGCTGAAGTACGCCCCGAGTGTGCGATTGTCGGTGACGAGGCTGGTATTGAATTGGTCGTCAGGAGCTCTGCCAAAAATACCGACGAAGAGTCCCGATCCGGCGACCGAGCGGTCTTCGGTCAGCGTGCCCACTTCGCTGTTGGACGCGAAGGCGACGTCGGCCAGATCGGCGGATGCGCCCAGGACCAACACGTTGTGGTCTCCGGTCGCGGAGGCTTGGACCGTGGCCCCATACCCTTGTGACTGCGTCGACGTGCGATTAAAGGCGGCGTTCCCCGCAGCGTCCGCATCGGTGATGAACACACCGGACTGCGTATCGACTAGCGGGTCGGCAGGGATGTCGAGCACGCGGTCGACCGCGCTTCCCGAAGCCTGGGCATCGTCGTCAGCGTCGGGCCCGCCGACGCTGTGACACAAGGTGTTGGGAGGCGCGTCCGGGGGCAGGGCGGCGTCCTCGCACACCGCGAAATCGGCCTCGTCCCCGTTGAGTGTGTCGCGGTCGAGGTCGCGGTAGTAGCCCGTCACCTGCACGGTCCACGTGTCCGACGCGGTCAGACCGACCCGTCCCTGGATGAACCCCAGTTCGTTCTCGGTCGTGTCGGGAAAGGTAAAGACGGCCGCGCGGTCGACGGCCAACAACTCGATCGGCGCAGCGCTATTCCCATTGAGTCGGGTGTTGGCGTAGGTGACGTTCACACCCGCATTGACCCGGTCGGCCCGATAGGCGAGATCGACGACGGCCTGGTTGACAGAGGACGGAGAGGCGAGGCGCCATCCCGTTTCGTCGAAACGCGTAGCCCCGACGTACATGCCCCATGCGCCGCGTTGCGCCCCGTATTCTGCCGTTCCGAGCAGCCGGCCAAAGGAGCCCCCCGACAGCTCCCCGCGGAAGCCGTCAAGATCGAAGCCGCTCTTCAGTTGCAGGGCGAGCGCGCCGCCGAGCGCGTTCAAGCCATATGTCGGGTCGGCGCCGGCGCTCAGTTGTATCTGATTGACCGCGAACATCGGCATCAGGTCGAACTGCACCGTGTCGCCGAACGGTTCGTTGACTCGCACCCCGTTCTGGTAGACCGCGATGCCTTGCGGCAGTCCCAGCAGCGGTGACGCCGTAAATCCGCGGAAACGCAGTGTCGGCTGGAACAGGTTGGCGGTCGTCCCTTCCATCGAGATGGCCCCGATCCGCTCGTTGAGTGCGTCGGACACGGATGGGGCGCCGCGTGCGCGGAGTTCCTCCGCCCCAACGACCGACACCGTGGCCGGCAGCCGCTCGCGTCCGATCGTGGCGCCGAGGAGGGGGGTGACCCCGACCACGCTGACCTGTTCCGTGACGGGAGCCAGTCCGAGCTGTACATCGAGGGTCGTGGTGTCACCGTTGCGGAGGGAGACGGTCTCTCGGACCGTTTGGAAACCCACCAGTTCGAGTTCGACCGCGTACTCGCCCGGTGTCAGCCGTGACGCCGCAAACGCGCCAGTCGCGTCTGTTACCAGGACGAGCGGCGCAGGAAGCCCAGGCGATTGGACGGTCACGGTGACCCCGACCAAGGGCCCATCCTGTACATCGGTGACGCGACCCTGGAGTGAGCCCGAGCCGGTCTGGGCGGTTGCCAGGCCGGATCCGACGAGGAGCACGATGCTTGCGGCACTCAGTGCGCGGAACTTCCGCCAGGTGTGCCTGTTCACTGCGGCAGCGATGAAACGAATCCAGATACGTGCCGTGGTTGTCATGCAGGCTGAGTCGTCCGCGCGGGTCGGAGGACGGACACAAGAGTATAGCGAGGTGACGAGCGGAGCTATCGGATCTCGAACGGGATGCTGACGGTCTCGCCGTGCGGTCCGGCACCCCGCTCGGTGACCTCGAATGAGGTGCCGATCTGGTTGCCCGCCAGGTCTTCGACGATGGTAGACGCCACCAGCGCATACGTGCCAGCGACCCAGGGTCGCGCCGGGGTCAACAGCCAGCGTGTTTCCCAGCTGCCGCTTTCCACCTCGCCCTGGACCGGTTCGCCTGCGGCCGTCTCGACCCCTATCGCCCGTTGCATCAACGCGTGGTCGAGCGGCTCCGGAAACGACACGACGAGTCTCTGCGTCGAGCCGGCCGTCGGCACCCGAAGCCGCCAGGTGGTGTGATCCAGGGGGGTCGCGTCGGCAGGTCCCACGCTGAAGCGCTTCTCGAACGGTGCTTGCAGCGGGTTGCCCTGGGCGTCGGGCCAGGCTGGGTCCACGACCAGGGCGTAGGTCTCGCCGGCTCGCAGCGAACGACCGAGTTGTGCGTTCAGTTCAAGTCCCTGCTTGATCCGACCCGGGTCGAAGAAGACGGTGTAGCGCGTGTGATCCGCGTTCCAGAAATCGGCACCGAACGGTAGAAACGGCGCATCAACGTCTCGGCCACGTTCGTCTTGCAGCGTGACGTAGGCGAGCCCGTCGACATGGCTCATGGGGGCGGAGAAGTGCAGATAGAGCTTGAGCTGATTCTCTGGGATGCGGTCGCCGCTTGGGAAGATTCGATCGATCACGGTGGTCCGTTTGACGTCAGGCTTTGGCAGCGATATCAGCGTTTCCACTGCGGCCAGGGTGTCTCCCGCCGTGCCGTCCAGGCCGGGCAGCCGGCTCGGATCGAGACGCACGGCGTAGGAGCGTCCGGCGTCGAACGGGAACATCGGCGTGAACCGGAGCGAGCCATTCTCGTCGACGGTGTGTGATCCCAGAACCGCAGGCAGATCCGAGTCTGCGGTCCCATCTTCCATGACGACGGTCACGCGAAGCAGGTCCGACCACTGTTGGGCGGTCAGTCCATCGTGGCGCAGGGTGTCCACCTGCGCCACGGGTAGCCCGACCACCTGGACGGTGGCCGGGCCGGAATCGTCGGTGTCATCCGGCATTGCGGAGACGGTAATGGACACCGCTGACAGGTCCAGCATCGGTGCGTTCGCACAGCCGGCCACAAGCGCACACAGACCGACGACCGACGCCAGACGCCTGAGTCCGAGGCCGACCGAACCCCGGCTCTGGCGTTGGCTCGGTGTCACCCGTACCCCGTTGTCGCGCGCAGCTTCCATCACACTCGCTATGTACCCGTCCACGGGTGCGACCGAGCCGCTACGGCAGGGAGAGCGCCTCGAGGTTGGCCAGACCGGCGTCATTCCGCGCGATGACGACCATGTGCTCGTCGTCCAGCAGATCGAGTTGTTCGATTCCCGTCAGTTGCTCAATCGTCTCGAAGGCGACGCCGGCCGTGCTCCCGCCTCCGACTGGTTCGGTCAGTCCAGGCTGAGAGTCGAAGTCGGATGTCGGAATCTTCATCACGCCACGGCTGGTGTTCGACATCAACAGATAGTCGGCGCCGTCCTTCTCATACACCACCATGTCGATCGGCCTATTTCCGCTGCCCAGTTCGGCGATCGTCGTCCCCATCACCTTCGCGCCGGGTTGCAGCGTCGTGACCGGGAACTTCACGAGCGGCGTGCACAGGTACCCAGCGATCAGGTTCTGCTCCCCACCGATCTCGTACGGCACGAACGTATACACGGGGGAGTGGGTCTCGAATCGTCCATGCGCCGCGTGCCAGATCTCCACGCTGGCGCCGCTGCTCGCGGACGCGAACGGATAGGGGACCGCACGGAGTTTCGACGAAAATTCTTCACTGGACAGTCCTGCGATGAACAGCTGGTCATCTACGAAGGACATGTCTGTGACAGACGACGCGCGGGGGTTACGACGCGCGCTCGGGTTCGAGGCCGGGGCGTTGGGGAGTGCAATCTCTGTGTACGGAATCTCACCCAACGGCACCAGGGCAAGCGTGCCTGCTCCGTCGACCCGCAGGAGCACCGGCGTGGAATTGGCGCCAAGACCGCGCGACACCGAGAGGAAGGCATTCTTGGACGTGGGATTGACGGCCAGGTCGTTGATCCGGATCTGGTCTGGGGCGGTACCCAGCAGCGCCGCGATCTGTCGATCGATGCCTGGTACGTTCATGGTCCCGGGCGTGCCGCTGGTGCCTGCTGCCCCCAGTTCGAGCGCCACAATCTTCGCCGCGCCGTTGTCGGCGACGAACAATACATTGTCGGGTCCGAAGGCGAGCGGGCCGCCGGCCGTCAGCGTGGGACCTTCGGCGGCCGATGCCGACTGGGCCGAGGTTGCCAGCAGAACCGAGAGCGCGATCGTGCACAACGAGCACCGGGTGCGATGCGGCATGTGAAGCCTCCTCTGGTCCGTTGGCCGGACCCTGGCGAGTGTGATGACGGGAGCAGACGGCCATGCTAGCACGGGGCCGACGGGCGGGCGCTGTCGCGCGCGTCGATTCAACCAGGTCCGACTTTCGTCTACACTTGACGGGCGTTGCGCCACAACCCAGGACACCCAAGGAGGGTGCTCATGCAGAGCGGGATTTTGACACCGAAAAAAGAGATCCGACGGAGTCTGATTCGACCCGCCCACCTGTGGTCTCGCAGCATCGTGAGCACTCCCGCGGTGGTCGTGGCCCTCACGCTCGTCGCCAGCGTCTGGATGGGCGGCACGGCGTGCGCCCAGGGTGGCGAGCGACAGCACGAGGGCGCGGCTCGAGCCGCACTTGAGGAATATTTTCGGGCCTGGAACGCCGAGGACAATGATGCCGTTGCCGCGATTAGCAATTTTCCACGGCTCAGTGTCGGCACCAACGGACAAGTGGTGCTTCGCCAGACTCCAGAAGAGATCCTGACCGACTTCCAGATATTGCGTCAGTCCGGGTGGGACCGATCGACGCTGGACCTGGCCGAAGCGGTGCAAGTCTCGGCGGACAAAGTGCACTTCCGGGTGGTGTTCACACGCTACGCGGTCGATGGTGCGCCCATCACCACCACCCCTGGCCTGTATGTCGTGACGCAGCAGGATGGCCACTGGGGGCTTCAACTGCAGTCCGTGCTGCCCCCCACGTTTGTCCGCGAGCCGTGACGACTACTCCGACGGCGAGAAGACCTCCCTCGCGATCATCACTTCGGTCGCCTTGACCAAGGCGGTGGCATCGTCCCCTCGCTTGAGCTTCAGTTCGTCCAGCGCGTCCCGCGTGATGACCGCCGTGAGCAGCTGGTCGCCGATACGCAGCCGGACCTGAGCGACCAACCCTTCCCGTCGCACTTCCTCGACCACGCCGCGTAGCCGGTTGCGGCCGCTCACCAGCATCAGGACGCCGCCTTGCTGTCGTTGCGGTGCCGGGTGCTCCGTCGCGCGGTGCTCCGTCGCCCGGAGCCGCGCGATCTCCGCCTCGGCGAGACGGTGGTGTCCGCCATCGGTCAGGGTGGTCCGTACCCGGCCGCGGTGAATCCACTGCTTGAGCGTCGAGTACCCGACCCCAAGCTGAGCGGCGGCCTGCCTCACGGTGAAAACTGCCATCTCGTGACCCTCTGTCGCGGTTCAAGTGGGGGTGCTGCCCCCGGTCACTGCGCGCAATGTATGTATGCCGTTTCGATTAATCAACTCGAAACGTTTGTAAAATCAGATGTAATCATACTATATTGATATAATATGCGTGCTGCTTCAATGGCGGCCATGCTGGTCGCGCTGTCTTTAACCGCCTGTGGACGCGGGATCGATCGCGCGCCGGCCCTGATCGTGTCGGCCGCTTCGAGTCTGACCGCCGTCCTCGAGCCGTTGGCCGCCACGTTCGAACGAGATACCGGCATTCGGGTCGAATTGAACCTCGCCGGGTCGAGCACCTTGGCCGCGCAGGTGCTGGCTGGGGCACCGGTGGATGTGTTTATCAGCGCCGATCGGGCCCAGATGGACCGGGTGGCAGCCGAGGGGTTGGTCCGTCCCGCCACGCGGACCGACCTGCTGTCGAATCAGCTGGTGGTCGTGGTGCCGCTTGAGACACCAGTCTCACCCGCCGCGTCCCCTGCCGTGCTCGACGCCTTCGCCCGCATTGCGGTCGGCGACCCCGCCGCGGTGCCCGCGGGGGTCTACGCTCGTGCCTACCTCAAATCGGTGGGGTGGTGGGACCGATTGCAGGACCGATTCGTACCGACCCGCAGCGTGAGGGCGGCGCTGATGATTGTCGAAGCGGGTGAAGTGGATGCAGGCATTGTCTACCGCTCAGACGCGCTCTCTTCGCATCGGGTCATCCAGGTCTCCGCCGTCTCGATCGCCGAGGGGCCAGACATCGTCTATCCGGCCGCCGTCACCACCGGATCTGCCAACCCCGCGGCAGGCGAACGCTGGTTGGCCTATCTTGCCGGACCTGCTGCCAGTGCCGTGTTCGAGGCCGCGGGCTTCATCGTGCCGAGGGAGCGTCGGTGACCGGCGTCGTTCTGGAGATCGCCTGGCGCACCGTGTCGATGGCGGCGCTCGCCACCTTGGTCATGTTGCCGCCTGGCATCGCGCTGGCGTGGGTCCTGGCCCGTCGTCGGTTCCCGGGTCGTGCCCTGCTCGAGACGCTCGTGTCGTTGCCGCTGGTGATGCCGCCGGTGGCGACCGGGCTGATGCTCGTCTGGCTGTTTGGCCGACGTGGTCCCGCTGGAGGCCTGTTGGCTCGCTTGGGAACCGACGTGTTGTTCACGTGGCGAGCCATCGTGATCGCGATGGCCGTGATGGGGCTGCCGTTGCTGGTGCGCGCGGCCCGTGCCGGGTTCGAGCAGGTCGACCGGCGCTACGAGGAGATCGCGGCTACGCTGGGCGCCAGTCCCGTACGGGTCTTCTTGACCATCAGTCTGCCACTGGCCAAGCGCGGGGTGCTGGCCGGCGCGCTCCTCGGATTTTCTCGTGCCTTGGGTGAGTTTGGCGCCACCATCATGGTGGCGGGGGCGCTACCGAGTACCCGGACGATTGCCGTGGCCATTTACAGCTACACGGAAACCGGGCAGGACGCGGCCGCGGCCATCATGCTGGCCGTCTCGGCGAGCATCGCGTTCGGCGCGCTGTTCCTGTCTAACCGCGTCGCCGCGACCTAGCAGGCCGTGGTGACAGTCCAGCGCCGGTCGAATGCAGCGGCACGCTTGCCGCGGTCTGCTAGTTCAGAGGTTGGTCCGCTACCCATGTCCGTGGCTATCACGCTCGACTTTGTGCTGCGCCAGGGCGACTTCACGCTCGAACTACGGGAGCGCGTTGACGCTCGGGTCGTCGCATTGTTCGGACCGTCCGGCTCCGGCAAGACGAGCGTGCTGGAGGCGATCGCCGGGCTCCGGACGCCCGCCCGTGGCGTGATCCGCATCGGACCCCGGACCCTCTACAGCTCGGAGGATCGCGTCCATGTTCCGCCCCACGAGCGGAACGTTGGCTATGTGCCGCAGGATTTGGCCCTGTTTCCGCACATGAACGTCAGACGCAACATTCTGTACGGTGTCGGGTCGTCTCAGGATGACGGGCAGGCGACCACCCTCGACCAGATCCTGTCCCTGCTGGAGTTGCACCCGCTGCTGAACCGGCAGGTGGGTGATTTGTCAGGGGGTGAGCGCCAGCGGGTGGCGCTGGCGCGGGCGCTCAGTACGTCCCCGCTATTGCTCGTGCTTGACGAGCCGCTCACCGGGCTTGATCGCGGTTTGCGCGCCCGGGTGCTGCCCTATCTCGAGCGCATTAGGGATGAGTTGTCGACCCCGATGGTGTACGTGTCGCACGACGAATCCGAGGTGCGCGCCCTGGCCGATTGGGTCGTCGAACTGGACGGGGGCCGCGCCAGTCGGTCGGGACCAGAGCTTGGCCGGTCGTGAACCTGCGTCACAAGAACAGCTCAACGACGAAATACAGGATGGATGGCGCGAGCAGACAGCCCGCACCCGTATAGAACGTGGCGGTCATCGCTCCGTAGGGCACGAGTTTCGGGTCCGTCGCCGCGAGCCCACCGGCCACGCCACTGGTGGTGCCCATGAGGCCCCCGTAGATCAGCGCGGAGTGCGCGTTGTTCAATCCGATATGCGGCGCCACGAATGGCGTGCCGATCATGACCAATACCGACTTCGTGAGCCCAGCCGCCACACTCAGTGCGATGACTTCGCTGCTGGCCCCCAGCGCGGTGCCGGTCACCGGACCCACGATGTAGGTTGCCGCTCCGGCGCCAATGGTCGTCACTGCCACGGGATCCGTGTAGCCGAACGAGACCGCGACGACGGCGCCGATCACGAACGACAGCAGCACCCCGATCACAATCGACAGTGCGCCGACCGCGCCCGCGCCTTTCAGAGCCCGGACATCGGCGCCGAAGGCGGTGGCCACGATCGCGAAGTCGCGAAACATGGATCCGCCCAGGACACCGACTCCGGCCAGCAGCGGAATGTCAGAGAGGCCCCGGCTTCCGCCGGTGGTGAATCCTCCCCACCACGCCAACACCAGACCGAGCGCAATGGCGATGGCGGACCCGTGCACCTGGCCGCGCGTGAGTTTTGCGGAAATCAGGTATGAGAGCCATACCAGCGCACCGACGAACATAAACGCGGTGATCAGCCCGTTGGAGGCGAGGACGTTCTCCAGGGTCTCAAGAATCATCTTGACCACCTCGTCCCAGATGCGCCAACAGGGGGATCATCGCGAAACTAGCGGAGACCGCGGCCACACCGGCGACGATGGCCATCCAGCCGCCTGAGAGTGCCGAGAAGACGTTCTGCCGCGCCGCCATCGCCACGACGATGGGGATGTACATCGCGCTCCAGAAGCCGATGCCCTTTTCGGTGAACGGGCTGAGCTTGCGTTCAGCAGACCCGAGATTGGAGAGCACGAGCAGCAGGAGCATGGCAATGCCGACGCCGCCCACATTAGCCTGGACGCCCATGACCTCGCCGAGCATGTCGCCAAGGAACACCCCGACCAGCATGCAGAACGATAACAACGCGACCCCGTAAATCACCACAACCGGTTCTCCTTACTAGGCCGGGGCTGTGCCCCGAACCCGCGCAAGCGTTACGCAGCGGCCGTTCCCGATCTCAGTGGACCCGTCGCCCCCGACGAACAGCGAGACGACGTTATCCGATCCGGCCCCACCCCACAACGGCCAGATGTCGTCCGCTATACTCCTCGCCACATGGATGCCGCAACTCTGTCGCTCGTGGCGCTGGCGATCGCCATCGTCGTCAGTTGCACGATTCGGCTGCACGTCGGGTTCCTGGCCATCGCGCTCGCATGGATTGTTGGTGTGTATGTGGCCGACATGAGCGCCCGAGAGGTGATGGCCGGTTTTCCGACGCGTCTGTTCCTGACCTTGGCCGGGGTCACGCTGTTGTTCTCGCAGGCCCAAGCCAACGGCACCCTGGACCTGATCGCGCAGAAAGCGGTACGGCTGTGCAGGGGCAACGTCGGGCTGATGCCGATGATGTTCTTTGCGTTGTCGTTTGTCCTGTCATCCATTGGTCCTGGCAGCATCGCCTCTACGGCGCTGATGGCCCCGATGGGGATGGCCGTGGCCGGCCAGGTTGGGATTCCGGCGTTCTGGATGGCCGTCATGATCGGCCACGGCGGCAACGCGGCAGCCCTATCACCCTTCGCGCCAGCGGGCATCATCGTCAACGGGGTGATGGAGGGCATCGGGCTGGGCGGTCACGAGCTTGCGAACTATCTCAACAACGCCATGGCGCACATCGTCGTCGTATTTAGCGCCTATCTTTTGTTTGGCGGTTGGAAGCTGCTCTCCCGCCGCCACGATGGGGCCCTGGCTGTGCCGTCGGCCGACGGCTCAGGTTCGGCGCCCCCGAGCGAGTTCGGGAGGAACCACTGGCTCACTGTGGGCGTCATCGGTGTCCTGCTGACGGCCGTGGTCGTGCTGAACGTGGATGTCGGACTCGGCGCGTTCGCGTGTGCGGTCGTGCTCGCACTGCTCAAGGCGGGTGACGAGTCTGAGGCCGTGAACCGGATGCCCTGGCGCGTCATCATGATGGTGTGCGGAGTCACCGTGTTGATCTCGGTGCTGGACGAGACCGGTGGGCTGGCCCTGTTCACCCGCATTCTGGCCGGCATTTCGACTCCCGACACGGTCACCGCCATCATGGCGTTCACGACCGGATTCATTTCGATTTACAGCAGTACGTCAGGCGTGGTCCTCCCGGCGTTCTTGCCAACCGTGCCGGACCTGGCCCAGCAACTCGGCGACGTCAACCCTCTCGCGATCGCCTCGTCGATGAACATCGGTGCGCATCTGGTCGACGTTTCCGCGTTGTCGACGCTCGGTGCGCTGTGCATGGCCGCTGCGCCGAAGCACGAAGACAGTCGGAAGCTGTTCAACAACCTCATGATCTGGGGGCTGTCCATGACGCTCGTAGGCAGCGCCATCTGCTGGCTTTTCTTCACCGTTCTCGAGGTCGGTCTCAGTTACTAGCTGGAGCCTCGGCGATACCGCGGACGGACGGCCCGCACGCACGACGACTCGCACCGATCGCCAGTTGAGTCGCGGCCGTGTGGTGGCGGGGCATATAGTGGTCCGGTTGTCGGCGGCGGTCCTCGAGGCCGACACTAATAGAAGACCGGTATGCGAATCATCATCATTGGCGGCGGGGAGATCGGATATGCGCTGGCGCAGGCCTTGTCGTCAGAGCACGAGCTTTCGCTAGTTGACAACGACCCGGCGGTGTCCGATCGATTCGGGCTGCTCGACGTGCAGTTCCTGACCGGGAGCGGCACCAGCACACGTGTACTCGACCGGGCCGGCGTGAAGGGCTGTGATCTACTGATCGCCTGCACGGACCTCGCTGAAGTGAATATCGTCGCGTGCGCGCTCGCCAGCCAGCTCGGCGCTGGCCGGACCATCTGTTTCGTGTCTCGGGAAGAATTCGCACAGACCGGGGAGGGGCGCGACAGTCTGAGCGAGCATTTCGGCATCGATCAGATCGTGTGGCCCGAGGCGCAGCTGGCTGACGCCATCGAGCGCATCATCATGGCGCCCGGCGCGGTCGATGCCGGGGCGTTCGTTGATGGTGCAATCCGGTTGCTGGAATTCAGGCTCGGGGCCGAATCACCCTTCGTGGGTAGACCGATTTCGAAGCTAGACCTGCCTTACGGCGTAGTCATTGCCGCCGTCCACCACGGTGAAGCGACGACCATTCCCCGTGGCCGGACCGTCCTCGATTCCGGAGACAAGGTCGTCCTTATGGGGACCCGCGTCGCCATGCAGACGCTGCAGCGCCAGCTTGCCCCGGGGGCTGACACCGCCAGATTGCGTCGAGTGACGATCATCGGCGGGGGGGACGTGGGGTTTCGCCTCGCCCAACACCTCGATAGCGCGCCTGGCATCGGTTTGACCATCGTCGAGCACGACCGCGCACGCGGCGAAATGCTGGCGGCGAAACTCGAAAATGCCCTGGTGCTCCAGGGTGACGGCACGGACCTGGGGTTGCTCGAGAGTGAGGAAATCGGGCGGAGCGACGTGCTGGTGTCGGTCATCGATAACGACGAGCGAAATCTGCTCGCGTGCCTCATAGGGCAACAGCTCGGCGTGGGGTCGGTCATCACCCGCGTGAGCACGCCAGCCAACCTCCGCCTGTTCGAGCTGGTCGGTATCGACGTGGCCCTGTCGGCTCGGGGTGCGGCGGTCGCGTCCGTGGTTCATCAGATCGACGGCGGGCGGTCCAGCCTGCTGCAAGTCTTGGAGGAGGGACAGGCGAGGGTCGTCGAGTTGACGGTTCCGCCGCAGTTTCGGTCCACGGCGCTTCGCGATTTCGGGTTGCCGGACGACGCCGTCATCGGGTCGATTGTTCGCGGAGCCGATGTCATCGTGCCCCGGGGCGAGGATCGGATCGAGCCCGGCGACCGTCTTCTGATTTGCACCACCGGCCTGTCCGCCGAGGAACTGGGCAGGTTGTTCGCCGCCCGCTAGATCATGCGGCTCTCCATCATCGTCACCATTGCCGGCGGTCTGCTCCGCGGCTTCGGCCTCATGTTCGTGTGGCCCGTGGTCGTGGCCGCGTACTACCGAGAGTGGTCCGATCTCTGGGGGTTCGTCGTGGCGGGTGCGGTTGCCATTGCGCTCGGCCAGCTCATGCGGCTGGCCCATCCTGAACGCGAACCAGACCTCCGTCGTATCGAAGCGCTCGCGGTCGTGTCCGGCACCTGGCTGGTCGTCGCGGTGCTCGGCGCCGTGCCGTATGTGTGGGTGGGGCTGACACCGATCGACGCGCTGTTCGAGTCGATGTCCGGGTTTACCACCACTGGCGCCACCATCTTCACCGACTTCTCCGCTTTCGGCCGTGGGTTGCTGTTTTGGCGATCGCTGACCCAGTGGATCGGGGGGATGGGTGTGATCACGCTGTTCGTGGCGATCCTTCCTCGCCTGGCCATGGGGGTCGGGCAGCTGTTCTTCGCCGAGGCTCCCGGTCCGACCGACGAGAAACTCACACCACAGATCCGGAAGACAGCCGCCGTCCTGTGGCGCCTCTATGCCGGGCTGACGGCGGCCCTGTTCATCGCGTTGATGCTGGCCGGCATGTCGCCATATGACGCCATCTGCCACGCCCTGACGACGTTGGCGGCCGGCGGGTTCTCGCCCAATCCGCTCTCTGTCGCGGGGTACGACAGTTCTGCCGTCGAGTGGATCATCTGTGTCTTCATGTTTCTTGCCGGGGCCAATTTCGCCCTGCAGTTTCGGGCGCTCTCGCGTCCAGGTCTCCTGGTTCGCGATGAGGAGTTCCGGGTCTATGGGGTCGTCGTCCTGGTGGCGACGGTGCTGGTGACCGGGTTCCTGTGGCAGGCAGGTGGTCCGCTCTCGACGGCTGTACGGCAGGGGCTCTTTCAAACGTTGTCCATCCTGACGACGACCGGCTTTGCGAGTGCAGACTTCAATCTGTGGGGTGACCAGACCCGCATGGTGCTCCTGGCGCTGATGTTCATCGGTGGGTGCGCCGGGTCGGCGGCGGGTGGGCCCAAGGTGCTTCGACACATGTTGATTGGTCGCTACACGCTGACCGAGTTGCGTCGGACGTTGCATCCCCGCGCGGTGCTGCCGGTCAAGGCGAGCGGGAAGGTCATATCCGACACCGTGATGCGGACCGTCCTGGTCTTCTTCCTGTTCTATGTGCTGACCTTCGCGTTGTGCGCGATGGCGGTCATCTTGTTGGGCGCGGATCTGGTGACCGGCGTCACCGCGACGATGGCGACGCTTGGGAACGTCGGCCCCGGCTTGGGTGAGGTCGGCCCGATGGCGAGCTATGGGCATCTGCACCCGCTGAGCAAGCTCGTGCTGACTGGCGCCATGTGGGTGGGCCGACTGGAAGTGCTGACCGTACTTGCCCTGCTGCGCCTCGAGGTGTGGCGTTCAGCCCACTGGCGACCGTAGGGGAAGGTGTAATTAGACGGGGCTTTACCCCGAGCCCCACGCCGACGCTTCGCGGGGCCCATGAGGATGTTTGCCATGCTGCTCTATCTCGCTATCACGGCGACGCGGTCAGTCCCGCTGAGGACCCCCAACGCCCGTTGTCGC
Organism: Vicinamibacterales bacterium; assembly: GCA_937766455.1. Taxonomy (GTDB): domain Bacteria; phylum Acidobacteriota; class Vicinamibacteria; order Vicinamibacterales; family UBA8438; genus UBA8438. The sequence continues at coordinate 41,693 of CALLXD010000034.1, forward strand.
CGCTTGGCCGCACGCAAGTCGACCGGTTGTCGAGTCAGGCGGCGGAGCGGGCGGTGCGTCCCGCCGCGATCTGGCACAGCGGAAAGTTGCGCGCGCGCCAGACGGCGGAGGCGTACTGGCGGGCCTGTAATCCGCTGGCCGAGTTCTCGGCCGCGCGGTGGATGCAGCCGGGCGATCCGCCTCGCATTGCTGACCTGCTCCTCGGTGAGACGCGTGACATCCTGCTGGCCGGTCACATGCCGCATCTGGACCGGCTCCTGGGCCATCTGCTTGGCGGGCCAGGGTCATCGACCGCCCGGTTTCCGCTGAACGGGTTGGTTGTGGTCGAGCAGGTCGAATCCGGATGGGAAGCGCGTTGGCGCCTGGAGGCGGTCTCGACGGAGTGAGGGCTTCTGGTGGCAATCACCGCGTGCCACGACCGCAACAGACGTGTGCGGGCTGGCTACGCGTGCAGGGCCGTAAGCTGCTCCTGCAGGAGTTCCCAGGCGCGCGCCACGTGACGCTCCGTGGTGCGAATGTGACCCACGGCCAGTCTCAAGGTGAATCGGTTCTTGATGCGCGCGTGTGACAGAAACACATCGCCGGTGGCATTGACGGCGTCCAGGAGCCGGGCGTTGAGGTCGTCGAGCGCTGAGTCGTCCTCCCGCAGTTCGGGCGGAGAGGCCCGGAAGCACACCACGGAAAACGGCACCGGGGCCACCCGCTCGAACGTCTCGCTCGCATCGACCCAACGGCCGAACAGTGCGGCCAGGCGGATATGTTCGGCCAGCCGCCGACGCATCCCGTCCGCGCCGAAATGGCGCAGCACCATCCACAGCTTGAGGGCGCGGAAACGACGTCCGAGCTGCACACCGGTGTCCATCAAATTGCGCACCGGTTCCGTGTCCCAGGTCTGCAGGTATGAGGGGGTGACGGAGAACGCCTCGCGCACCCGGTCCATACGGCGGCAGTAGAACGCGCTGAGGTCGAAGGGCGTGAACAGCCACTTGTGTGGGTTGATCACGAGCGACGCGGCGCGGTCACACCCGTCCAGGGTGGCCTCGAAGCCCGGAATCATCGCGGCCGCGCCGGCGTAGGCCGCGTCAACGTGCAGCCAGAGACGCTCACGGTCGCAGATGTCCGCGATGGCTCCCACCGGGTCGACGCTGGTCACGGCCGTCGTGCCGACTGTGGCCACGACCGCGAGTGGGATGCATCCGTCCCGCCGGTCGCGGCTGATGGCCTCTGCCAGCCGTTCGGGCCGCATCCGAAACTGGGTGTCGGCCTCGATACGCCGGAGCGACGACAGCCCAAGACCGAGCATGATCATCGCCTTGTCGACTGAGGAATGCGCGTGCTCGGAGCAATACACTCGCAGTCCGGGCCCGTCGGGTCGGCCCGCCAGGCCCTGTTCACGGACCTCCGGAACCGCGTCCTGACGGGCGGCGGCGAGCGCATGCAGGGTGGCGATTGAGGCGGTGTCGTAGATCACGCCTTCGAACGCCTCCGGGAGATGCACGAGGCGTCGCAGCCACCCCAGTGCCACTTCTTCCAGCTCGGTGACGGCCGGGGACGTGCGCCACAGCATGCCTTGCGCGTTGAACGCGGCGCTCATGAATTCGGCCAGGATGCCGGGTCCGCTCCCGCTGATGGCGAAATAGGCGAAGAAGCCGGGGTGATTCCAATGTGTGATGCCAGGCACGATCACCCGTTCGACGTCCGCGAGAATCGCATCAAAGGACTCCCCGGCGTCCGGGGCTGAGCTGGGGAGGGCGTCGCGGATGTCACCGGGGCGCACCCGCGAGAGCACCGGGTAGTGTTCGGCGTCTTCCAGATACTGGGCGATCCAGTCCACCAACTGGTGTCCGGCCTGACGGAAGGCCGCGCCGTCCATGTCGCCGAGCGGCGGAGGGCCGCCGGAACGTTCGGTCATCAGTTCGCTGGTCCGGGGCGGGGCCGTCTTGGTATCTGAGGCCGATGATCGTAGCATCAGGCGTTGGCCGGGCTGTCCGTCGGCGATGCGCTCTGATCGTCGACGGCGATCGCTCCGGTGGCGACAAGGAGGTGTGATGTCCGAGGTAGTGCATACGAGTCGAATGCGCGTCGAGCGGGTGGCTGGTCCCCTGCGACATGCGTATCTGGAGGGGTTCGAGGAGCCGATGCGATTCGGCGTTCACGGCGGTATCAAGAAATTCTACGGGGTTGAACCTGAGGAGGATGTGCCGGCCACATTGGACTACATGGTCGGCGCGGTCGGCGGTTGACTGCTCGGCACCTTGGCACGCGCACTGGAGGTGCGCGACATTCCGGTCCCGAGAGAGAACCTGCAGGCTGCCGTCGAAGGTGACATTGAAGCGGTCGACAAGGTCCTACGTATTACCCGCATTCGTGTCCGCTATCGCATCCGGATTCCGGCCGGGACGCGGGAGAAAGCGGAACGCGCCGTGGCCACCCATCCGACGAAGTGTCCGGCCGCGAACAGCATCCGCGGCTGTATCGACTTGGATATCTCGGCCGACATCACCGAGGAGTAGCACTCGCGCGGCTCAGGCGATGCGGGCTTTCGCTTCCCAGTAGATCAGCGAGAGACCGAAGCCCAGATTGACGAGGAGGAGGATCGTGGTCTGCGCGTAGAGGTTGTCGTAGCGGGCCGCGTAGTCGTTGGGACTGCCGAGCGTGGAAATGTTGGCCTCCATCTCGAGTTGCAGCCCGTCGATCTGCCCCGTGACGCCGAGCCCTGCGTAGAGGCTGATGCACAACATGGTCACCACGGTGGCCACCCGGATCCCGAGACCCGATGGACGGGGGCCGCGGTAGGTCAGCGTGCCCAGCGCGCCAAGGAGCACAACGGCTGAGCCATACTCGAAGGCGCGGAACCGCCGGAGCATTTCGCCGAAGACGTCTCCGGCCTCAATGCGACCGGCCGCGCCGTGGTATCTCTCGAGCACGTCGAAAATAGCTGGCGCGGCGAATGTCCCGAGCGCCACCATGCCCCCGATCCAAAAGACGAGAGCAAACAGGTACAGGGCTCGCAGAGCAACCATGGACGCATTATACGCGGCGGCATGACTGGCGGATCTGGCTTGATTCAGTGGCGCGAGTGGTCCAGCGACGCGTTCGCGTCAGCCGCCCATGAGCGGAAGCCGGTGCTGCTTGCGATGGGGCCGGCCTGGTGTCTGGGGACTGACAAGATGCATCGTGTCAGCTACGGAGACCCGGACGTGGCCCGAGTCGTGTCGGAGCGGTTCGTGCCGATCCGGGTGGACCCCGATCGGCGACCGGACATCGGGGAGCGATACACACTGGACGGGTGGCCCACGACCGCCTTTCTCACGCCGGCCGGCGCCCTGCTGGGCGGTGGAGGTCACCTTGACCCCGCGCGTCTGTTGATGGTGCTGACGCAGGTGCTCGACGCGTTCGAGGCGCGGGGAGAGGAGCGCGTCGCGGATGGTGGCCTCCCTGGCCACACCGGCGAGCGCGGTGACGCACCGTCGGTTCAGCCGTCGTCACCGCTGGATACGGAGGAGGCGGGCCTGTGGTTGGACGACCAGCTCCGCACCCGCTTTGACCAGGTCTGGGCCGGTTTCGGTCCTGGCGCGAAGCGTGCGCACACAGCGGCCCTGAAAGCCGCGCTGCTACGCGGTCGGCGCGTCGCCTCGGCCAGCCTGGCCGATATCGTCACGCGGACGCTCGACGCGATCGCTGACGGCGGGCTCGTGGACGCCGTCGAGGGCGGTTTTTTCCGGTACTGCGAGGAGCCTGATTGGTCCCGACCGCACGTCGAGAAGCTACTGACGCTCAACGCCCGGATGGTCGATCTGCTGCTGACGGCGTCACGCATCCTCGATCGGCCGCTGTATGCGGAGCGGGCGGCAGCAACGATTCGATTCGTCCATGACAGATTCGCGGACGCCGACGGTGGCTTCTTTGCCAGCCAGCGCGCCGACCCAGACTATTCGGCCCTGACCTCGGTCGAGGAGCGTGGGCGGCACGGGGAGCCGCCGGTCGACCGCAGCGTGTACGTCGATGCCACCGCCACCATGGCCTCGGCCTATGTGCTGGGCGCGGCGGTGCTGGAAGACCGGTCCTTGGTCGAGTTCGCCGCGACCGCAGTGGACCGGGTGGTCATGGAGACCTATGAGCGTGGCGGTGGGGTTGGCCACAGCGCTCAGCGGGCCACGTGTGCGCGGGCTGCTGAGTGATCACGTGTCGGCGAGCGCGGCGCTGTTGGACCTGTACGACGCTGCGGGCAGGCGGTCTACCTCGACATGCCGCAGGAATTGATGGCCTATTGCCAGCAGGAGATGTGGGACGAGGGCGCCGGGTTTCGAGACCGGATCCGCGGTGGCCCCGATCACCCGCCGCCGATCGGTCTGCTGCGAGAGCCGCATCGACCGTTTCAGCTGAACTGTGATGCCGCGGTCGTCTTGGGCCGTCTCGCGACCCTGACCGAGGAGGCCCATACCAGGCGGATGCGGTCCGCGTGCTGGCCAGCCAGACGTCGGTCTACCAGGCACGTGGTCTCGACGGGGCGGACTATGTGCTGGCGCTCGAGCAGCTTCAGGCACTGGACACGCCTGACCTGGTCGCTGTGGCGGCCCTGCCCGCCACCCCCTCCCTCGCCCCCGCATCGGCACTCGCGCGCCATCCATGCGTGCCGTCTGACGCTCGTCCGGTCAGCGCTCCGGTTGGCAGTCGGCACATGACGGCGCCGTGCTACACTTCGGGCCCCGGAGGACCCCTTTGACAGTTGATCGCACCCCACAGTTGCCCGCTCTTCGTAACATTGCCACCAAGCTTCGTATCGAGTCGGTCCGCGCGACCGCCACGGCCGGCAGCGGTCATCCCACGAGCTGCTGTTCAGCCGCGGAGGTGATGGCCGCGCTGTTCTTCGCCCAGATGCGGTTCGATCCCCAGGATCCGGGGTGCGAGGACAACGACCGCTTCGTGCTGTCCAAGGGGCATGCCGCGCCGGTTTTGTACGCGGCGTGGGCCGAAGCTGGCGTCATCGCCCATGACGCGCTCTCGTCGCTTCGCGACTCGACTCCGATCTCGAGGGGCACCCCACCCCGAGGTTGCCGTTCGTCGACGTGGCCACCGGGTCGCTCGGTCAGGGAATCTGTGCGGCGGTGGGTATTGCGCTCAATGCCCGTCGCATCGGGTCCAGCTACCGCACGTATGTGTTGCTGGGTGATGGGGAGTCGGCCGAGGGTTCGGTGTGGGAGGCGGCTCAGGCGGCCGCGCAGTTGCGGCTCGACAACCTGTGTGCCGTGATCGATGTCAACGCCCTGGGGCAGAGCCGAGAAACACAGTGGGGCCACGACATGGAGTCCTACGCGGCCAGGTGGCGTGCCTTCGGGTGGCACACCCTGGTAGTGGATGGGCACGATCTGGCCGCGGTGCTGGCCGCGCTCGACGAGGCGGCAGAGACGTCTGGCCGCCCGACGATGATCCTCGCGCGTACGCTGAAGGGCAAGGGCATCTCCTTCGTCGAAGGCCGCGACGGATGGCACGGGAAGCCATTGACCGGCGACAACCTGACCCGGCGCTCGGGGAACTCGAAGGACAGCTCGGCTCACCGACCGACAATCCGCCGATTCCGCCCGCACCCCGCCGCGGCGCGGCGCCTCTCGCACCGCCGGACGGGGCTGCGATTCGCCTGCCAGCGTATGAAGCCGGCAGCGGGGTGGCGACCCGCGAGGCCTACGGTGCCGCCTTGGCGGCACTGGGCAGCGGCGACCCCCGAGTTGTGGCGCTTGATGCTGACGTCAAGAACTCGACCTTCAGCGACAAGTTCGAACAGCAGCACCCCGATCGCTTCTATCAACTGTTTATCGCCGAGCAGGTCATGGTCGGCGCGGCGCTTGGATTGGCCAGCCGGGGCGCCATTCCGTTTCCGTCGACGTTCGCCTGCTTTCTCACACGTGCCGCCGATTTCATCCGCATGGGCGGCATTGGCAACGTGAACATCAAGTTGGCTGGATCGCACGCGGGTGTGTCGATCGGCGAAGACGGCCCGTCGCAGATGGCGCTGGAGGACCTGGCGATGATGCGAGGTGTCCCGGAATGCGTCGTCCTCTATCCCTGTGACGCGGTCAGTGCCGGGCGTCTCGTGGTGGTCTCGGCGGCCCACACGGGGATGACCTACATGCGGACCTCGCGTCCCAAGACGCCGGTCATCTACACCGAGGATGACGAGTTCGTCATCGGTGGATCGAAGGTGTTGCGCGAAAGCCCGAACGACGTGGCCACGGTGGTCGCGGCCGGGGTGACCGTGTTCGAGGCGCTGGCCGCGCATGACGCGCTCCTCAAGGTCGGGGTCCATCTGCGTGTCATTGACGCCTATTCCGTGCAGCCGATCGACGGGGAGACCATGGTGCGGGCCGGTGAAGCCACGGGGTCTCGCCTGATTACCGTCGAGGACCACTACGCAGCCGGCGGGCTGGGCGACGCGGTGAGCGACGCGGTGGCGTCGCACGGCATCACCGTGACCCGGTTGGCGGTCCGCGCTGTGCCGCGTAGCGGCAAAGGCGATCAACTGCTGGACCGTTTCGGCATCTCGTCCACGCAGATTGTCGCCGCGGTTCAGGCGCAGGTCGCCGCCGCATCTGCATCGCCGGCCTAGACCTCGCCGCAAGACCCGCACGTTTTTCCATGCCGCCGTCGGGCCCTATCGGCTCGTCCCGGGAGTAGAATGGCCGGGTTAAGACGTGCACCAGACAGAAGGAAGGTTACTTCCATGAAACTTCATCGCGTGAGGGCATGGCTCGGGATCGGTGGCGGCCTCGTCGCTGCCGGTTTCATCGCAGGCGCCTTGGTAACCGGTCAAAGTCGGAACCAGGACGGCGATGGGCGGGCGGATGGGCGGCCGGCTGGTCAGCCGGACGGCCAGGCGTTGGGGCACGGTTACGCTCGTCCCGCCCGGAGTCCCCACGGCAGTCGGTCCGAGGTGATCGCGCCCTACGGCATGGTGGCCGCCAGTCACCCGCTGGCCGCGCAGGTTGGCATCGACATCCTCAAGGCCGGGGGGAATGCCATTGACGCGGCGGTGGCGGTCAATGCGGTCTTGGGGCTCGTCGAACCGCACATGAACGGGGTGGGCGGCGACCTGTTCGCGATCGTGTGGGACAACGAGACACAGCGGCTGCACGGACTCAATGCGACCGGCCGGTCGCCCTACGAGATTAATCAGCAGGTCTTTGAGCGTCAGAATCTCGAGCGCGTGCCTGGCACGGGGCCGTTGACCTGGACGGTGCCGGGCGCGGTCGACGGGTGGGACCAGTTGCTGACGCGGTTTGGGACCATGGGCTTTGCCGAGGTGCTCGCACCCGCCATTGCGTACGCGCGCGATGGATTTCCGGTGAGCGAGATCATCCAGGGCCAGTGGGCGGCGTCCGAGGCCTCGCTGGCCGAGTGGCCAACCTCCGCGGCGACCTACCTACCGAACGGACGCCCACCGGCCGTCGGCGAGGTGTTCAAGAACCCCGGGTTGGTGCGCACCTACGAGGCGATCGCGACGGGGGGACGGGATGCGTTCTATCGAGGCGAGATTGCTCGGAAGATCGTCGCGTTCAGCGAATCGAACGGCGGGTACTTCACGGCACGTGACTTCGAAGATCACACGTCGGCCTGGGTGGAGCCGGTCACCTCCAGCTATCGGGGTCACGACATCTGGGAGATTCCTCCAAACAGTTCCGGCATCGTCGCGCTGATGATGCTCAACATCCTGGAAGGCTACGATATGGCCTCGCTGGGACAGAACTCCGCGGCGGCCATTCACCGCATCGTTGAGGCGAAGAAGCTCGCCTTTGCCGATCGCGATCGCTTCGTGGCCGATCCAGACGCCAATCGGCTGCCAGTCTCTGAGCTGATCTCAAAGGCCTATGGGGACACGCGTCGTGCGCTGATTGACCCCACTCGGGCCTCGCGCTCGGTCAGCGCAGGGGACCCGACCGAGACGGTCTACCTCACGGTGGTCGACAAGGATCGGAATGCGGTCTCGCTCATTGAGAGTATTTTTGGCTCATTTGGTTCCAAGGTCGTACCGGCGGATCTCGGGTTCGCGCTGCAAAACCGGGGTTCCGGTTTCTCGCTGGAAGCTGGACACTTCAATGCGCTCGCGCCGCACAAGCGGTCGCTGCACACGAACATGCCCGCCTTCGTGACCAAGGACGGAAAGCCGTGGATGTCGTTCGGGGTCATGGGCGGCGATATGCAGCCGCAGGGTCATACCCAGGTGCTGTCGAACATCATCGATTTTGGGATGAATCTGCAGGAGGCGGGTGATGCCGCCCGGGTGCGCCACGGCGGAAGCGTCATGGTGGAACCCGGCGTGACCGATGAGGTGATTGCAGAACTCGAGCGCATGGGGCACGAGGTGCGTCGCGCCGGTGGCGGCGGTATGGGCGGCTACCAGGCGATCATGATCAACCCGGACACCGGCATGCTGCACGGCGGTACCGACCCCCGCAAAGATGGCGTGGTCGTCGGCTACTAGACGGCCGTCGATCGCCGCGTTGGGTGCTGGGCGTCGCTTGTCCGCGCCAGGCCCTCACCGGGTCTTGCGCGCGCGCCACGCTGTCGTGCTGGCGCCCCGACGTACCGTTCCGGTCATCTCGGTGTCGTTGACCTGGCCAAGATAGCGGGCGTCCCCGACGCGGAAGCTGATCTCGCGTCCGCGCAGCCGACCCTCTTCGACGTCCTGGGTGCGGCCGTTCCCGCGTAGATGGCCCGATGCCATCTGGAACTGTTGCTCAAACGTCAGCTCGACATCTCCCTCCTGGCCGTCGAGCCGCCAGGTGCCATCCACCTTGGCTGGCACGACCCAGAACAGCGCCGTGCAAAAGCCCGGACACGGGTCGAGCACCACTGTCTCGTCCGGGGTCCAGCCTGGTGCGTCCGGGTCGCTGTCAGACCCGCCCATGTCCCAGGTGTTGGACACGATGCGGGTGCCTGGCGCAAGTCCCAGCAGGGTCGGCCGCAGTCGCGAATTGATGTCTGGCAACAGGAACATGGTGATCACGGTCGCCGGGGTCAGGTCGACCGTAAACAGATCCGCAGCCAGAAACTCGGTGCGGTTTGCCACCCCCGCGTCGAGGGCCCGTTGTCTGGAGGTCGCCACCAGGTTGGGCTCGAGTTCCACCCCGAGCGCGCGCGCGCCACGCTGAGCCGCCGCGATGACGGTGCGGCCGTCACCAGAGCCCAGATCGATCACGAAGTCCTCCCCGGTCACGCCGGCCATGTCCAGCATGGTGTCGACCAGGACATCGGGGGTTGGCACCCAGGGTACGTCCTTACCCTCCTGGCCGATGACGATGACCGGAGCAATCTGTCCTCGAGCCGCGACGGGACAGCACAGCCACACGGCGACCGCCAGCGCTGCGGTACGTCGCGGGAGCGCTCGGGCCCTCGGGTCGTAACGGGCGCGCGTGGGCAGGATGCGGTCCCAGGCGGGGCTGACCGACCTGCGTGAACGCGGCGATGGATCGGAGGTCCTGGGCCGCACGACTCAGCGCACTTCAGGACCGCCGCGGCGGTCATCGGGGACGAATCGACCGCGGGCTGGCATGACCACGTCTGGCAAGGTGGTCGCGTTCATGACCGCGTCGGTGGCGATAATGTCGTTCTTGCTCAGAATCCACGCAACCAGGCTGTAGACCTCATCGGGGGTCAGGGTGCCGGGTGCGTTCCGTGGCATGGCCCGATTGATGTAGTCGTAGAGGGTGGTGGCATAGGGCCAGTAGTTGCCCACCGTCGGTCGCCGGCTGTCCGGGTCGCGGCCTACGACTGGAGCCGCGGTGCTACCCTCGCCCTCTACGCCGTGACAGACACCGCACGCACGAGCCCAGGTGCGCGCGCCTTCGGCCGCCGTGCCCTGTCCCACCGGGAGCCCCGTGCCGTCTGGCATCACGTCAATGTCGAGCGTCTCGATCTCGCTCGTGCGGGCCGCTCGACCCAGCCCAAAGGTCGCTGGGTGGTCCGATGCGGCGACCGGCTGCTGGCCGGCCGCGGCCGGTGCCGCCAACCAGAGGACCCCCAGCGCTGTGGTCATCAGGCAGAGGTGGGTGATCCAGAGGTGGGCCGATCGCCTGGCCGTCATGATCGCAGCCGCTCCGCCCCGAATAGCATCCGGCCGTCGTCACCCACCGTCCAGGAGGTAATCGGGTTCTGGTGATACCGGGTCCCGGGTCCGCGCGCCGCTTGCAACGCCTCCCAGGTCGGCTGCACGTAACCGGTCTCGTCGGTGGCCCGGCTCATGATTTCGGCCGGGTCGCCGTCCCACTGCCACAGGTGTCGAAAGCGCACGTGCGCCTTCGGGAGCACTGGGCCTTGCAGGATGGCGGCGTGCCATGTCGCGCCCCCATCGGTGCTCACTTCGACGCCGGTGATCCGCCCGCGTCCGCTCCAGGCCAGACCCCGGATTTCGTGCCACCCCGGTTCGATCACGCGGGGGTAGGCCGGATCGGTGATGATCGACCGCGCATCCATCACGAAGCTGAACTGGCGGACGGTGTTACCGCCGTCCAGCGGGTCGGTGTATTTCGAGGTTTCTTCCCGAGTCATGAACGGCTGGTCGGCCAGCTCGATGCGGCGCAGCCACTTGACGCTCGCATTCCCTTCCCAGCCCGGGAGCAGGAGGCGTGCCGGATACCCGTTCCCCGGCATCAAGGCGTCGCCGTTCTGCGCGTAGACGATCATCGCGTCGTCGAACGCCTTGTCCATCGGGACGCTCCGCGTCATCACGGCCGCGTCCTGACCCTCCGCGAGTAACCATGTCGCGCTCGGTTGTGCCCCGACCTCCCGGAGTACGGTCGACAGCAACACACCGGTCCATTCCGTCTGGCTCGTGAGCCCGCACACCATTTGTGGGAGGGTCTCAGGTGTACCGCGCCGCAGGTTGCCTGAGCACTCCAGGAAGCAGGTACGGGAGGTGGCCGGAAACTGCTGGAGGTCCGCCAGGCTGAACACGGTCGGGCGGTCAACCAGGCCATGAATCAGGAGTTCGTAGCGGGCCGGATCGATATTCGGCACGCCCCCGTGGTGCCGTTCGAAGTGCAGGTCCGCTGGCGTGATGGTGCCCCGCAGGTCCTGGAGGGGGGTGCGCGACGAGGTCGTGCTCGGGTCTCGCCGTGGCGTTACGAATGACGACCGCTGGTCGACTTCGTTCGGGCCGCGCCCGGCGCGGCGGGTCGTGTCGACCGACTGCTGCCCGGAGACCGGCGCCACCGTTGCGGCCCCAACCGCGCCGGCGGCTCCCGCCAACAGTGCCCGTCGCGTCAGTCGCCGCCCGTCCTGTCCACGGAGGTCTCCGTGGCGTGTGTGTGGCTTGGTCATGGTCGCTCTCCGCGCCACCGGCTCGGTAACCGGGTGGGCCGCTCTAGCCGCCAAGGACCCCACTGGGCGTCTGGTCAGTCTAGGCCGATGCGCTGCGACGCGCTTGCAGCGCGCTGATGATTTCGTCCGGTTCCGGGAACCGCTCCGCCGTTTGTTTCGAGAAGATCAGATCGCCGTCGGCTACGACGTCGAACTGTCCTCGGCTACCGACGGAGACCTCGGCGTCGAGGCCGAGCGCGTCTTTGATGGAGGCCGCCAAACTGGAGGCCTTCGGCAGGTAGTTTCAAACCTGGCAATAGCTGATGGCGATGTGCATGCCCGCGATGTTACTGCAGCGCTCCGCGTGGTGGCAATCGACGCGCATGTGTGCGCCACCGGCGCCAGACGGGTGGCTTGCATCCCGTGGAGCGCCTGTGAAAGCCTCTCGGGCATGGAGGACTGGATTGGGTCTGTTCGCGGCGTCGTGCTCGACCTCGACGGGACTGTCTACGACGAAGGCGGCCTGTTCGATGGCGCGGCTGACGCGATCGCCGCGTTGCGCGCGGCGGGGCTGGGCGTGAAGTTCGCGACCAACACATCTGTGCAGCCGCGGAGCACCCTCATCGAGCGGCTTCGGCGGCAGGGCGTGGACGCCGGCCCAGACGACATGTTCACGGCGCCACGTGCTGCCGCCGCCTGGCTGGCGGACCAGGGCATGACTCGCGTGTCGTTGCACGTCTCGCCGATGACCGTCGAGGAGTTCGCGCCGTTCACGATAGACGAGCAGAAGCCCGAGGCGGTGGTCCTCGGCGATCTGGGCGACGAGTGGACGGTTGAGCGTCTCAACCGTATCTTCCGCCACGTCATCGGTGGTGCCCAGTTGCTGGCCATTCAAAAGAACCGATACTGGAAACGGGGGGGCGCCCTGTGTCTCGATGCGGGGCCGTTCGTTGCGGCCATCGAATACGCGACGGATACGTCAGCCGTGGTGGCAGGCAAGCCAAGTGCGGAGTTCTTTGGAGCGGCGTCGGCCAGCATGGGTATCTCACCCGCCGAACTGGTCGTTGTCGGGGACGACGTGCGGACTGACGTGGGCGGGGCTCAATCGGCGGGAGCCAGGGGGGTGCTGGTCAAGACCGGCAAGTTCCGGGCCTCCGACCTCGACGACACGGCCGTCAGACCGGACTGCATCATCGACGACATCGGTCAACTTCCAGCCGCGCTCCGCCTCAAGTGGACCTCGGCCTGATTCGTGAACACCGTGACCGAGCACGAGCCATTCATCCGCGAGTGCATCGCCCTGGCGGCGGAGGCCGCGACAGCCGGGAACGAGCCGTTTGGCGCGGTGCTGGTCGTCGATGGCATCGTCCGGTTGACCGCGCGGAACAGTGTGCGGACGGACTCGGACCCGACGCGTCACGCCGAACTGGTGCTCGTCAGCGACGCCTGCCGGCGATTGGACGCGGCCACGCTGGCTCGGGCGACCGTCTATTCGAGCACTGAGCCGTGCATGATGTGTTGCGGCGCGCTCTACTGGAGCCGGATTCCACGCCTCGTCTTCGGGTGCTCGGCTGCGGCCCTGGGTGCGCTGGCCGGAGGCAGTCTCGTTGCCCCGTCGCGCGGCCTGTTCGGCCACGGCGCGCGGAACGTCGAGGTCATCGGTCCGGTGCTCGAGGATGAGGCCTGCGAGGTGCATCGCCGGTTCTGGCCTGGTGCGTGAACGCGGGAACGTCACTGGTGGACCCAATGTGGAACCGATACGGTATTGTGGGGTGACACGCTGGGGATACGGGCCGTCGGGCAGGGCCGGGCTACCTCGGCAAGGAGGAGGGTGACATGTGGTTCAGCGGACAGACACCACGGATGCCGGCGCCTGAAGACGCGCCCCCCGGGCGTGAGACGCCGATGGCCGTGCCGGATGCGCACTTCGTGAACGGCGCGCCGCTGCAACCGCCCTTTCCCGACGGTATGTCGCAGGTCGTAGTCGGCATGGGCTGCTTCTGGGGTGCCGAGCGTCAGTTCTGGCAGACCCCGGGTGTCTTCACCACGGCCGTCGGCTATGCCGGCGGTGTGACGCCGAACCCGACCTATGGCGAGGTGTGTGGCGGCTTGACCGGCCACACCGAGGTGGTCCTGGTGGTGTTCGACCCGACAGCGGTCACGCTCGACACGCTGTTACGCCTGTTCTGGGAAGGGCACGACCCCACGCAGGGCATGCGCCAAGGGAACGATGTCGGTACGCAGTATCGGTCGGTCGTCTACTGCCAGGGTGCTGACCAGTTGGCGGCGGCCTTGGCATCCCGGGAGGCCTATCAGCACGCGCTCGAGGGCGAGGGACACAGCGCCATCACCACCGAGATTGAGGACGCGCCAGCCTTCTACTACGCCGAGGACGATCACCAGCAGTATCTCGCCAAAAATCCGAACGGCTACTGCGGCATTGGGGGCACGGGCGTCTCCTGTCCGACCGGTCTCGCGGTGTCATAGCGGTCCTGGACACGTCGTTCGCTCACCCAACTACTACTCCACCATGCCAGCGGGGCCGTCGATCCGGGTTGCGACCGCGATCGGCCTGATCCTGTGCCTCCCGGTCGTCGGGGTCGCCCAACCGGTAGGGGTCATCGGGGCGTTGCTCGTGAGCGTTCTACGTAGCCCTCGGTCGCCCCTTCTGGTAGGTTCGTGGCAATGACCGGTCCCGAAGACGTCGAGCACGACGTGTTCTCTCCACCCGCACCCTCCGGCCCCGCGGCACGCGCGGTTGGGTTCAAGCGTCTGCTCGAAGCGACCCAGATCGTCCAGTGGGAAGCCGACGCACAAACGCGCGATTTTACGTATGTGGGGTCGCAGGCGGAACGACTGTTGGGATATCCACTGGCGCGGTGGCTGGAGCCGGCATTCTGGAAGACGCATCTCCACCCGGACGATCTGGACCGGGTCCTCCGTTTCCGCGAAGAAGCGCTGCGCGAGCACGAGGCCTACGAGTTCGAATACCGGATGATCGCGGCCGGGGGGCACAGCGTCTGGTTCCACGACGTGGTCGCCGTCCAACGGCTGGATGGGGTCGCTGCCGTCATCCGCGGTTTTCTCATCGACGTGAGCAAACGCAAACGCGCCGAAGCAACGGCGCGAGCCAGCGAAACCCGTGTGAGACAGCTGATCGAGCAGGCCCCGGATGCGATCATTGCCGCGCGCGCGAACGGGCAGATCGCGTTCGTGAACCATCAGGCTGAGCACTTGTTCGGATATCAACCGGGCGCGCTGGTGGGGGGACAGCTTGAGCAGGTCCTGTTGGGCCAACTCGTCAAGCAAACCTGGAGGAGCCCGGACTGGCTCTGGGAGCGGCGAGCCCCACGATGGCCGAGGGTATCGTGTCGGCAACCGCTCGGCGCGCGGACGGCCGGACCTTCCCCGCCGCCGTCAATTTTGGCCGGCTCGAGACAGACGAGGGCCTGGTTGTCGTGACGACGGTGCGCGACGTGTCCCGCCAGATCGCGGCGGAGCAGGCGCTGCGGCAGAGTGAGGAGCGCTTTCGGATTGCGGCCACGCTGGGTGCCGACATCATCGCCGAGGTGGATATCCCTACCGGAGGCGTCGTGTGGTTCGGGAATGTGGATGAAGCGATGGGCTTCGAGCGTGGTGAGTTCCCACGCACCTTGGACGGCTTGCGCGAACGGTTGCATCCCGAGGACCGGAACCGCGTCCAGCGGGCCATTTCGCGGGAAGTGTTCGACCACGGGCGCGCGGTGTCGTTCGAGTGCCGACTCCGCAGCAAGGAGGGGTTGTACAGGTACTGGACGGTTCGGGCGGCGCCCCGCTCCGATGGGAATGACCTCTCGAAGACCTTCGTGGCGGTGTGCTCGGACATCACCGAGCAGATTGTCGCCCGCGCCGAGGCGCAGCAACACCGCGACGCGCTTGCCCACGTGGCGCGCGTCAGCTCCCTGGGCGAGCTCACCGGAGCGGTGGCGCACGAGTTGAATCAGCCGTTGGCGGCGATCTTGAGCAACGCGCAGGCTGCGGTCCGTCTGCTGGATCGCGACGCTCCAGACGTGCGGCAGGTCCGAGAGGTGCTCCATGACATCGTGGCGGATGATCGCCGTGCGAGTGCCATCATCCAGCGGCTGCGGGAGATGATGCGCGGCGAGAGCCCCTCGCGAGAGCGCATCGATCTTGGTGCCGTCGTGCGGGAGGTTCGCGAGATCATGCGGAGCGGTCTCTCCATGCGTGGGATCGCGGTGCTGTCCGAGTTTGCCTCGGACATGCCGCCAGTGGTGGCGGATCGCATCCAGATTCAGCAGGTGGTCGTCAATCTGGTGACCAACGCCATGCAGGCGATGGACGAGCTCCCCGAGGCATCTCTGACGTTTCGCGTGTTCGAGCGTGGCGATGGATGGCAGGTGGTCACGGTCGATGACACCGGTCCGGGAATCAGCCCCACGATGCTCGCGACCATGTTTGACCCGTTCAATACGTCGCGCGAAGGCGGCCTGGGTATGGGGCTGTCCATCTCGCGGAGTATTGTGGAGGCACACGGGGGCGAGATGCAGGCCGAACCACTTGCGACCGGTGGGGCGACGGTCGGCTTTGCGCTTCCGCCGAGCCCATGACCGACGAACCGACCGTCTTTGTCGTCGACGACGACCCGTCCGTGCGACGGAGCGTGGTCCGTCTACTCGAGTCCGCCGGACTCCGGGTCGAGGGATTCGACTCGGGCGAGGCGTTCCTCGAACATCGGCGACGCACCGGACCTGCATGCGTCGTGCTCGACGTGCGGATGTCGGGCATGAGCGGACTCGAGCTCCAGCGCCGTCTGAGCGCCACCGGGCGGCCGATGGCCATCGTGTTCATCACCGGACACGGCGATGTGCCGATGAGCGTGGCCGCGATGAAGGGCGGCGCGGTTGATTTTCTGCTCAAGCCGTTCGACGACGAAGCGCTCCTGGCCGCGATCGATCGCGCCATCGGGCGTGATCGCGCCTGGCTGCTCGAACAGCAGGAGTTGGCGGTGCTTCGGATCGGCTACGACCGACTGACGCCTCGAGAACAGCAGGTGTTCGCGCTTGTCGCCGCCGGGCTGCTGAACAAGCAGGTCGCGGCCCAGCTGGGTACGAGTGAGAAGACCATCAAGGTACATCGAGCTCGAGTGATGGGAAAGATGGAGGCCGCGTCATTGGCCGATCTAGTCCGCCACGCCGAACGGCTGCAAATCACGGCGCGGCATCCCGATTGACGCGCGGAGGACATCCGCGTTGGACCAAGGTCCAATAGCGCCGCCGCTTTGGCTGCGGTACATTCCATACATCGAAGTTAGCGATGGGGTCGTACCCATCGACGCGTGTTTTTCTAGGGTGTATGGTCTGGTCGCGGCTTGCGTGCATATCGACCGCTCGTATGAGCGGTTCAAGCCGGTGGGTCCGGTTCTCAGAGTGTCCGGATCCCGTTTCCGCGAACCAAAGTCCTTCGTAGCACTCGGCTACTTGAATAGCCTTCCTCGGGAAGTTTCCTCATAATTCCGGGCAGCGACCAGACCACCGCCTGAGCCCCCCGGCTGGGGCCAGGCGAAGCCCGTCTTGACGCGGACCGGCAGCCTCGTCGCGTCCGTGAGGTTGCCAGTGCGGGTCCGCGCTGATCCATGCGACACTGACCGTTCTGGGAATGGACGGACGTAGTTCGGAAAAATCCCGAATAAGCCCCCTCAATAGAGGGACGGTATCGATAGCGCGTCGGAGATAGTGAATGAACGACGATCAGATCATCGCAAGCGTAGTGGGTCAGGAAATTCTCGATAGTCGGGGCAACCCAACCGTTGAGGTCGAAGTGGGCCTCAGGGGTGGGGCAACCGGGCGAGCGGCTGTCCCCTCGGGAGCCTCGACCGGGGAACTCGAAGCCGTCGAACTGCGGGATGGCGACGAGGCACGCTACCGCGGCAAGGGTGTGACGCGGGCTGTCACGCATGTGAACACGGAGATCTGCGATGCGTTGCTCGGGCTGGACTCCGCCAGCCAAGGCACCATCGACAATACGTTGATAGACCTGGATGGGACCAAGAACAAGGGGCGCCTCGGCGCGAATGCAATCTTGGGGGCATCCCTTGCGGCCGCGAAGGCCGCGGCGGCGGCGGCTCACATTCCGTTGTACGAGTATCTGGGTGGCGATGCGGCCCGTGACCTGCCCGTCCCCATGATGAATGTCCTGAATGGCGGTGCCCACGCCGACAACAACGTCGATATTCAGGAGTTCATGGTGATCCCGGTTGGAGCGCCCAGCTTCTCGGAGGCGTTGCGGGTCGGAACAGAGATTTTCCATTGCCTGCGTACCGTGCTGCAGGAACAGCACCACCAAACCTCGGTCGGCGACGAGGGCGGGTTTGCCCCCAATCTCGAGTCGAACGAGGCCGCGCTGGATATGCTGTTGGTGGCCATCGAGCGGGCCGGGTATCGCCCTGGCGACGACGTCTATCTTGGGCTGGATGTCGCGGCCAGCGAGCTCTACGACAAGCAGACCGCTCGATACCGACTGGCCGCCGATGGCGACGCGGAACGGACATCGTCGGACATGGTCGCGTGGTGCCGCCGATTGGTGGATGGCTACCCGATTCTGTCGATTGAGGATGGGCTCGACGAGGGCGACTGGGCCGGGTGGTCAGAGCTCACGACCGCGCTGGGCACGCGGGTGCAGTTGGTCGGCGATGACCTGTTCGTGACCAACACCGAGATCTTCGAGCGCGGTATTCGCGAGTCGGTCGCCAACGGAATTTTGGTCAAGTTGAACCAAATCGGCACGTTGACCGAGACGTTGGCCGCGATCGCGATGGCGCAGGAGGCCAAGTACACCGCCATCATCTCCCACCGCTCCGGCGAAACCGAAGACACCACGATTGCGGACGTGGCGGTCGCTACCAACGCGGGACAGATCAAGACCGGGTCGCTCTGCCGGACCGATCGGACGGCCAAGTACAACCAGCTCTTGCGTATCGAGCGCCGGCTTGGCGCAAGAGCCAACTACCCGGGGGCGGCGGCTTTCTACAACTTGCCAGACCTTAGCGACTCTGCGGCAACGTAACCGCGCCGGTCCCACGCGCATCTACAGAGGTATGGCCGTGCATGGCGCCTCGGGATCAGATCGTCGGCCGGTAGCGGAACAGCCTATGAGAACGAACACCCACGCATTCGCCACATGGGCGCTCGCCGGGCTCCTGGCGTGCGTCGGCTGGCCCCTGTCAGCCCTGGCCCAGACGACGACCGGAGACCACGACCGAGACCGCGGTCGGCCAGGAAAACCAGCCTGCAACGACACGGGAAGAAGGACTACGGCGGAAGCGGGAGGAGAAGGCCCAGGCGTTGGAGCCCTACATCGTCCCGAACGCCGAATCCCGGGTGCTGGGGTTCGAGTCGATGAATTTTCCTGCCAACCTGTTTCAGCGTGGGTGGCGTCAGTTCGTCCCGGTCATCGGGGGGATGCCGTCTGGCTCCGGCCTCGTCGGCGGACTCGGGTATCACAACGGTCTCGACAACGAGACGTTCGAGTTCGATGCATCCGCGAGAGTCTCGACCCGCCTGTTTACCTCCTATGACGCCGCCGTGCGGTTCCCGGCCGCGCGGCGAGAGACCCCTGTGCGTGGCCGCGTCACCTTTCGGAACAGCGACTACCGCGACCTGCGATTCTTTGGTCTTGGTGGCGACACCAACTCCAGAGATCGGTCGACCTATCAACTCCTTGAGCAGGCGGTTGACGCCGGCGTGGGCGCCGACCTTGGCCGATTCGTGAGTGTCGATGTACACGGAGGCTGGCTCAGAGCCGAGGCTGAAGAGGGCTTTTTCGGCTCGTCGCTTGATGAGTTGTTCGATCCGGTCGGCGTTCCCGGTTTCGAGACCACGACCGACTACCTCCACTATGGCGCCACGGTCGAGCTTGACCTCCGCGACGCCACCGTCCCGGAGGCGGGCGTGGTGTTTCGCGGCGAGGTCGCACAATACGACGACCGGGACCTGAACCGGTTCGACTTCAACCGTGTCGCCGCTGAGGTCCAGTTGCATGTGCCGCTGGGCGTGCGCAGCCGTTTGCTCGCGTTACGCGCGCGGACCTCTCGTTCGGTCGCCGCATCGGGCAGCGAGGTGCCGTTCTATCTCATGGAGACCTTGGGTGGCGGCAGCACGATCCGCGGGTTCCGTGAGTTTCGATTTCGCGACGCTCGCACGTTACTGCTGAGCGCCGAGTATCGATGGGAACTGTGGACCTATCTCGACTTCGCGGTGTTCGCCGACGCGGGCAAAGTGTTCTCCGAGTCGTCCGAGTTGGACCTGCACGACCTGGAGACCGCCGTCGGATTCGGGCTTCGCGGCCACGGTCCTGGTGGCACCGTTATCCGGTTCGATCTCGCCAGAAGCCGTGAGGCAATCAAGGTACACATCGGAGGGGGGCCGACATTTTGACCCGCAAGTCGAGCAGACCTACGCATCCGCCGCTCATCCGGCGTGGGCGCGACGAGAGTACCGGGGCTGAGGCCCGCGGGGTGAGGGACACGAGGCTGAAGGCTCTCGTGGTGCTGACAGCGTCGCTTATCGTGACGCCAGCGATCGGGTCGGCCCAGGAACCCAAGTTCTATCCAGACGATCCAGTGCTGGCCGACACGGTGCTGCTCGACGTGGCCGAGGAGCCCGCCGAACTCGAACTCAGCGATATGTTCGACCGCCTCGGACACATCTTCGCCGATGTGGGAGAGGGTGGCGGGGAGGCTCAGAACGTCAACACGCTCGACGAGGTGCCGAACGGCAACTGGTTCGTCAATCGCCACGGCGTCCGGCGTCTGACCCTCGAGGAATTGATTCGCGGTCCGAATACCACCGACGGACCGAATCCGGAGGCGCCGTGGCGGGTGTTCCGGAGCAAGAGCCAGGGGCTGACTCCCGGGTTCCAAATCATCGATGACGTCGGCGACCGCTACATCATCAAGTTCGACCCCGTCGAGGTGCCTGAACTCGCGTCGGCGGCCGAGGTGATTGCCACGAAACTCTTCTACGCCATGGGCTACCACACGCCCGAGAACCACATCGTTCGGGTGCGTCCCGAGAACTTTGTGATCGAGGTCGGCACGACCCTGGAGGATCAGTTCGGAGACGAGCGCGAGTTGACGGCCGGCCGTTTGGCGCGTGTGCTCGACGGCGTCCCGCGACTTCCGGACGGCAGGCTCCGGGTGACCGCGAGCAAGTATCTCGACGGGCAGCCCCTCGGCCCTTTTCGCTACCACGGCACCCGCTCCGACGACCCGAACGATGTGATTGCCCACGAGCATCGGCGCGAATTACGGGGACTCCGGCTGCTCGCGGCGTGGACCAACCACGACGACACGCGCGCGCAGAACACGCAGGACAGTTGGGTGGAAGAGGATGGGCGTCGGCACATCCGCCACCACCTCCTCGATTTCGGCTCGACCTTCGGCAGCGGGAGCGTCGAAATCCAGCTCGCGAATCTGAGCTTTCAATACTGGCTCGACATGAGCGAGGTGAAGCGCAACTTCTTCGGGCTTGGCCTGCGCGCGCCCAGATATCGTTCAGTGGAATGGCCCGAGTTCCCGAAGTATCAATCGGTGGGGCGGTGGGAATCCGTCGCCTTTGATCCGCTGGCATGGAAGAACGACTACCCGAACCCGGCCTTCGTGCGGATGACGGACCGGGACGCCTTCTGGGCCGCGAAAATCCTCATGCGTTTTACGGCCGAGGAGCTTCTGGCTATCGTGCGGACCGGCGAGTACAGCGACCCTGAGGCCGAGCGCTACTTTCACCAGATCCTGGTGGAGCGGCAGAAGAAAAGTGGCCGATACGCGATGGCTCGGATGAACCCGTTGGACGAATTTGCGCTGACGAACGCTGGCCTGAGTTTTGTCAATCTGGCGGAGCGCTACGGGTTCGCGGCCGCCGGCACCCGCTACGAGACGTCCTGGTCGCTCTACGCCAACGACACCGGCACTGTTGTGGATCTCAGTGAGCCGACGACCGGCGGCGACACGGTGTTGGCACTGCCGACCGATGCCCCGCTGACCGGGAACAGCTACCTGATGGCCCAGATCCGGTCCCTGCACCCAGACTTTCCTGCATGGGCTGCGCCGGTGCGGGTCTACTTGCGTCCCAACGGTGGGCGCTTCGGACCTGGTGGGGATAGACCGATAGGGGGCTGACAACGGCGCCGTAGCTGCCTAATTGATGGTCTGCAGCTGGTTGTCCACCCGTATGACGCCCTCCGTCATGCGGGCGATCTGTTCCATCTCGCGTCGCTCGATCTCGCTTTGCACCCAGCCAACCAGGGTGACCGAGGACCGCTCTACAACGATGTGGAACGGCGGGTTCCGTGCGCCTCTGAATCGTTCAAAACTGCTGCTTCGGAAGATCTGTCGGGAGAGGCTCCGCCGCAGATTGGTGTCTCCCGTGGACGGCGTCATGGTCTGGATCTCGTTCCGCACCTCCTGGACGCCCCGGATTTTTGCGATCCGTTCAAATATCTCGCGCGGCTTATTGCGGTCTGGGGTGACCCGTCCCCAGAGCGACACGACGCCGTTGTCCACGGAGCCATCGAGATGGTCAAAGAGCGAATAGTGCGGGTAGTTCTGCACCGCCTTGCCGACCTCCTCCGCCAGCTGCTCGTCGCCTTCAGGCGGTGGAATCTCGATGACGGTGGACACCGTCTCTACGCCATCCACGTCCAGGGCGCGCCGGATCGCTTCACTTTTCTGCCAAAACGAATCGAGCTTCCCTGTCAGCGTGACCTCAGACCCGACGAGGGCCACGTCCAGACTCCGCAGCGAACGCTCTTTCCGCAGGGCATCAACGACCTCCTGCTCGAGCGGGCTGGCAGCCTGCGCCATCACCAGGCCTGCCGGCAGACTCAGTGCACAGACGAACAAAACGGCCCGAGTGGTCACGGTGGCGTGACGCTGCATGGCTCTCTCCTTGTGGCGTAGTTCCACTGTTTGTATCACACTGACGCCGCTCAGAGGAGCAGGAACCGACGTGCGCCGGGGTGGGTCGGCGTGGCCGAATAGCCCGGCCCCGCGCGTCGGAACGCGACTATCGACTTAACTACCGACTCAACTACCGACTGCGTTTCCCGAACAACGCCGTGAAGATCTGTTGGAGGAGATCCGGCCGTTGCCCCAGCAGGTCATAGAGGTCGTCGCGGTCGATACGAAGGGCGGTTCCGGCTTGAGTGGCCCGTAGCCGGCGGGGCGCTGGCCCCGCATCGCCGTCCTGCCCGGCCAGCGCCTCGAAGAGCCCGGTGACGTCCCCTGGTTCGGCCTGACTCGGCACGACGGTCTCGTCGCCCGGAGCCTCCATCGAGACGGTGCCCGAGAGCACCACACACACGACCGGCGGGTCAGTTTCGGCTGACACAATCGCGGCCGGCACGAGAGCGATCTGGTGGGCGATTGCTGCGAGATGGCGCATTTCTGTCGCGCTCACGCCTGAGAACACCGGCACCCGCTGCATGGCCAGCACCTTTTGAATCGGCGTCAACGGTTCGGTACCAGACCCGACCAGCGCGGCGTCGATGCGACCTTTGATGATGCCCTGGCGATCCGTTAGGCCCCGGCCGGCCAGGGTGCGGAAGAAGCCGCGCACCAGGTCGGTGTTGTCCGCGAGCAGCGTGCGCATCTGGTCCGTGTTCAATCGGAGTGTGACGCACGGTTCCAGAGTCCTCACCGTGCGGGCCACCAGGTTGCCCTTCAGCAGTTCCTCGAATCCGAGGGTGATCGGGGGGGAGATTTCGCGGGGTTCGCCGTCACGTGGGGTCGAGAGCACACGGCCGTCGAGCAGGACGTGAAGGGCGTCTGGCACCGCGCCCTCCTGGAGGAGCGTGGTCGCCGTCTCATGACGGGCCTGGTGGCCGACTCCGGCAATGCGGAACAGCTCGTCGATACTGACCGAGGCAAACATCGGGAGCCCACGCAGGCGGTCGACCAGGGCCGCCGCCGGTAACGGATCGAGCCACAACTCGCGGCGGCGCCCGCTGGTCAGGCGTCGGGAGGCGAGGGTCCACGACGCCGCCTCGAACACATACCAGTCGTTCACGTCCCGATGTTCGAGCACGAACTCGACGTCGTCGGTCAGGCCCCAGACCTCTTTTTCGCGGATCAGGTCGATCGCGGCCGCGGCGACGACCTGGTCGTCGTCGTTGATCAGGTGGAGCAGTGTCTCTTCGACGTTGCGCGGGCGGGTCTTCAGGACTAGGTGGGCGCGACGGACCTTGTCGTCGAGCGGCATCTCCTCGAGCATCGGCATGAGCCGCGTGCGCAGTTGACTGCCGAGGATGTTGTCGAGGTACTCGAACGCACTCGATTGCGCCCGTGCATCGCCCCGGTCGATGGCCCAGCGCGCGGCCGCGATGTCTTTCCAGGGATACAACAGTCCGAGGACGCGATAGACGCGATCCACGGTGCGGTGCATCTTCTGATCCAGCGTCATGGCCAGCATGGAACTGGTCGGAAGGCCCGCGCGAACAAACAGGTTGTGATAAAGCGTCAGTCCGGTGAAGTAGGCCCGGCATTCTTTGAGGGCCAGGGCCTCGAGTCGCTCTGGTCGAAATGTCAGTTCGGGGTTGGCGCGACTCAATTCTGGATTGCGCTGAGCACCTTGAAACGGAGAAATCCGTCCGGCTCGTCCAGGCCCGCGATCAAGATGTCCATCGACGCCTGATGGGGGATTCGCGCCAGTGTCGCGGGGATGTGACGCCGAACCCAGATGTCCTCGCTGTGGTCGCTCAGGAAGTGTCCGAGCATCCCGATGGCCGGTTGACCGTAGCCCACCAACGTTTCACGAGCCCCGCTCTTCAGGCGCCGGTTCCCGAGGAGTGAGATGAGTGTGGGGGCGAACAGATTGTCTGTGGACGGTAGTGCCCGCACGCTGCGCATCGCCTCGGCCGCGACCCCGGGGTCACTGTCGTGCAGCAGCGGGATCAGAATATGGCGACAGTCTGCCCCATCGACCTGTCGGATCGCCGCCGCGAGGTCGCGCCGGGCTCGGGGGTTGCTTTGACCAGCCGCTGCCGCCAGCGAGGAGAGGGCGCGGTCGGCCGCGTGTTCATCCGCCGCGTCACCGCTTTGCGACAACACGACCGCGGCCGTGGCCACAATCCGGGGGTCATCGTCGGTAAGCAGAGTGCGCGCGAACGTCGATGCGTCCTGGTCGTTGACCCTGGCCAGGGCGCCGATCGCGGCGGCCCGGACGTCGGGGCTCTCATCCGCGACCATTTTCTCGATCATGGAGGTCCACCGACGCGTGATGTCGGTGCGGGCGGACCCCATCGCCGAGAGGGCGCGTGCGCGGACCGCGGGAGAGTCGTGGTGGAGCAACAGCGGCGTAACCAGATTGCGTTTGTCCAGCGACTCCAGCATGTCGATGGCGTAGAGCGTACGGCCCTCATCCGGATGAGCGAGTTCTTCGACCAGCGTCTCCACCGTCGACAGGTCCGCCACATCCAGCCGCACCTCGGCCGGTTGGACGTCGCGCTGTTCGATACTGCGGCGAAAGGCGGCCAGATAGGCGTCCCTGGCCTGGATCGACATGTAGACCCACAGGACCAGCAATATGAGACTGGCCACGCTCAAGAAGGGCCACGGTAGCCCCAGGCCCCACGGCTGGATCAGCACCAGAATCAGGATATGGACCGCGGATTTGGCGACGCGATCCACCGTGACATCGACAAATGGTTTCGCCTGATACTTCAGTTCGCTCGGGAGCGGCATGAAGAGGATCTCGCGGCTGGTCTTGTCCACGGAGTAACGCAGCGACGTGTCCACGGTCCTGGCCAGCATCGCGGACCAGAGCTGCTGGCTCAGGAGCATGGCGACCGCCGTGCCGCCCAGGCTGATCGGCAGCAGCAGGAGGGCGACGCCGATCCCGAGATATCGGTGGATGCGGGCGGTCAGCCAGATCTGCACGATGAAACTGACCGTCGAGGTGAAGAGTTGCACCGTCGCGAGCAGTGCCGTGATGCGGGCGTCAGCCCCCTCGCCCTCGCCCACGAATTCGTCCACCGCCATGCTGAGCTGCTGATCGACCAGCGCGGCGCCCATCGCCGCCAGCGCGATGACCGCGGCAATGAGCTGGAGATGTTTCGAGCCGCGCAGCATGGTCCAGGATTCGTTCCAGGCGACGCTCTTCTTCTCCCCGGCCGACGACGTGATGTCTGCGAGTCCGACGTTCTTGGAGCGGGCCAAGACGGTGGTCACGATCACCATACAGCCGGCGATCAGTCCGGCGCCCACGAGCAGCAGATTGTCGAGCCCGACCCGATCGACGGTCTGCCGGACTAAGAACGACGCAGCCAGTCCCCCAAGTGCCGCCCCACCACCGATGAACCCGAAGAAGCGCTTGGCCTGTCGCGGGTCGTAAATATCGTTGGCGAGCGTCCAGAACTGACTGAGCAGGAGCACCCCGAGGATGAGTCGGAACAGATACAAACTGGTGGCCGACAGCCAATTCCCACCGACACGGAACACCACCGAGAAGCCGATCAGGAGCGCGACAATTCCGACCTGTGTAATCTGGATGACCCAGCGTTTCGGGAGCCGGGAGATCACGGCGGTGTACCCCTGCATGATCACGGCGATCAATGGGCCGGCCACCAAGATCATGAACGGCAGATTCTGGGCCCCGAACTCCGCGATGAACACCCCGCCGGCCAACGGTTTGACAATGTTGTAGGCGGTCATCGCCAGGAACGAGTAGCAGAACATCAAGAGGAGCGTGCCAATCTCCTCTTGTCGAACCTGGACGAGCGGTGCGAGCAGGCGCTGAACGGTAGGCATGCGACGGCCTGCTAGGGTGCGCGCTCAGACTGCGGCGCAGAGGCACCGTGGCGCTGATAGAGATAGGACGCACCGACCAGCAAGAGCCCGAGTGCCAGGCTGCTGAGGATGCGGTAGATGGAGTCCAGCTGGGAGAAGTCGACGATGAACACCTTGACCACGGTGACGCCGAACACTGCAATGGCGAGATATCGGATCGGGGCGTAGTCCCGTTTGAATCCAGCCGCGGTGAGTGCGGCCGCGTATGCCCCCCACGTCGCGGACAGCATCATCTGGCGGATGAACTCCGCGCTCGCGCCAAAACGCAGGCTGCTCGCCCGGAGTTCCCAGAAGGCGTGAATCTCCGTCGACAGCGTGACGAGCATCAGCACATTCGCGGTGATCACGGCTGTCGCCAACGCGCCACCGTACTCGCGGTGCTCTGCCGTATCAGACTGGGCGTGCAGCCAGGCGATCGCACTGAGCCCGCCCACGACGAAGAATCCCAGCAAGGCCCGACGGTTCAGGATGACGGCGTAGGCAGCCGGGACAGGGTCGAATTGCAGCTCGAGGAGCCGAGTGATGGCGGCGGCGAGCAGCACAGCGCCGACGCCGCGCAGCCAACTGCGCCGTTCACGGAGCCCGACCCAGACCATGCCGGCCCCCTGTGTGGTCAGGAGCATGGGGGGCCACGCACCGTCCAGCCAGATGGCCATTGCGCTGACGGCCAGCGTAGTCGCGACGACGATGATGTGTCTGGCCGCGCGTGGGTCAAGTCGCCGCATGACCACGCTCAACGCCGCGTAGGCGGCGGCGAGGAGAGCCGCGACCACTCCTGTCAGCGCGTATCGCGATGGCGCGAGCACCGCGTGTAGCCCGACGAAGAGGCCAAGACCGGTCGCAGGAACGAGGAGGATGTCTGCCGCTGGCAACCTGGCGCGCACCCGCCGGACGAGCTCGACCTGCGCCGCGACGTGTATGCCGGCAATGGCGAGCCAGCTGACCGAGGCCGGCACCAGCCAGGATTCGTCTGGTCGACTGTCGGCCCATCCGAAGAGCGGTATGGCCGCGGCGGCCCACAAGACCAGGCGGGTCCAGGTGCCGTCTCGGCGGACTGAGAGGATCACGCCCACGCCGGTCGCAATAATCAGGTAGACCAGGAAGGCCAGCCGGTGCGGCGTCAGTACCACGAGCGAGGCCACGTGATACCACGCCGGCGTGGTCCAGAGCGCCAGACTGACCCATCTCGCGTTGGGAAGGGACGATCGGCGCATGAGGTGCCGCATCCACAGAAACAGTGCCGCGTAGCCAGTGAAGAAGAGTTCGGCCGTCAGATACGCGCCCGGCGGCGAGAGGCGGCCATGCCAGATCGGGACGGTCAGCCCGGTGAGCAAGAAGCTCAGCAGGGTCACCGACGGCCAGTCGCGGCGGTGCGCCAGATACGCGGTCGCGCCGATGAGCAAGGCGGTGTAGCTGAAGAGTCGGACGGCGCTGTCGGCCTCACCGCCGACCAGGAACGGTGTGCTGAAACCGCCTAGCACGGCGACGGTCGCCAGGGAGGGCGACCTGAGACGGTCTGCCTGGAGCGCGGCCAGTCCGGTGACCGCGACCAGGAGTCCGAACCCGACTGCCGGGTCCAGCAGACCGTACAGGTTCAGGGCCGCGTACACCGTGACATACCAGATGGCGATACCACCTCCGACGAGCGTCGTGCCGAATCGGGCGTGGCCGGCCGTGACCGCGCGACGGCCGGCGACAAAGACGAGGAAGCCGGCCAGAGCCCCGAACGTGACTCGGAGCGGCTCGGTCATCCACTGATTCACGAATGCGTACCGGATGAACAGGCCGACGCCGATGACCAAGGCTGCGACCCCGATATACAGCATCCATCGCGTGCCGATGCGCGTTTCGAGCCGCGCTGCGGTCGTGTCGACAGCGGCCGTCCTCGGTGCGTTGGGTTGCGGGGCGACTTTCGGGGCGGGCCGCGGATGAGCTGCGGTCGGCGGCTTGGGCGCGGACGCCGACGCCGACGCAGCCTGCGGGCTCACGGCATTCACGTCTTCTGTGGCTCCGGCAGGCTGAGTCCCGCGCAGCTGGGCCTCCAGCGCCTCGACCCGGCGCTCGAGGTGAGACACCGCCTCGCGAGCCGCGGCCGCGCGGGCGAGCGAGACGAGCGGCAACACCACGGTCAGGAGGAGTCCGACGATGGCGGTGAGCAGGAATGCGAAAACCACTCCGGCTACCCCAGTCTTCCGAGCGCGTCGGCGGTCGCCGACTCAGGCCACACTGGCGTGGGGGCCGCCACGTAGCCCGCGTGCGCCAGTTGGCTTTGGAAGTAGCTGATTTCCGTTGCGTAGAACAGCAGTCGGCCGGCGCAACGCGCGATCAGTCCGATGAGCGCCGCGACCAGAGTCAGCCAGCTGGCGCCCTGTGTCATGACCAGCAACGGCGTGACCGCGACTGCGGCCAGAACCAGGCTGTCGTTCGCGACATACAGGCCGACGCAGACGAGCGGGCGCCGTCGCACGAACCGCCAGCCGGCCAGGAGGGCCCCGACGACGCTGCGCCGGTCTTCGACGACGGCACGGACCCGCGCATAGTCGAAGACGAGACCGACGAATCCAAGCAGGGTGCCGAAGATCACATACAGCGCGGCCCGTACCGCACCCTGTCCGGTCGGCGACACGTTTCCTGCGAGCCACGGGAGCAGGCGGTCAAAGAGTACGTCTTGAACCGGGCCGAGCAGCACGCTGTATGTCACCACGGCAAGGAGGCCGAGCCGAACCAGGCGGAACCCGTAGAGCCCGCAGGCGGCGAAGAAGCCGACCGCGCGGGTCGGTCGGCCACGCGCGAAACGATCCAGGATGCCGCCCGACAGGAATGTCCAGAGCAGCAAGAAGCCGCCCAACAGATACGCAGCCAGGAGCGGGTGGGGCGGGTGGGCCGCGGGGGCGTGTACGGCCAGGCCCACGAACTGTGCGGCGCATCCGGGGAGTGACGTTTCGAACGCGCGTGTCACCCCAAGGGTCGGTGCCGCGCATTGTCGCCACCACTGACCCGGGAGGGGCACGGGACTCTCCCCAACACCAGCGGAGGGGACACCTGTCTCGAGTCCCCCGTAGACAGGGAGCACCAGCGACAGAGTCAGTAGGGTGGCACCGGCCAGGATGACCGGGGCCCCGAAGACCCGCCGTGCGCCGTCCAGGAGGGAGGAAACGATCGGCATCACGCGGTTCCCGGGCTACGACCCAGGACGCCGACAGCCGGCCGTCGACACCCCTTCAACCTATGCCTGCGCAGGGCCCTAGCGATAGTCGTCCCGCACCGGGTGGAAGACATCGATGATCCGGCACTCGGTCAACGCGCGCCCCGAGTGGGTCACGTTCGGCGGCACGACGGCCACCATCCCTGGACCGAGACGCTGGGTCTCGCCGCCAATCGTCAGCTCGAACTCTCCCGCCAACACGTGGGAGATCTGTTCGTGCAGATGTGCATGTTCCGGCAGCGTCGCCCCGGCCGCGACGGTCCAGTTGACCGAGGTCATCGTGGCCCCCGTGGAGAACCGTCCCACGAAGCCCTCCATCGGCTCGCGTAGGGGTTGATCAGCCGGCACGAAGAACGGCACGTCGTCAGTCCTTGAGTCCGAAGGTGTAGACCACGTTGCCGGCCGCGATCGTAATGTACTGCTTGCCATCGACCGCGTAGCTCATCGGAGACGAGTGCACCAGACGGCCGACGTTCATGTGCCACAGTTCATCGCCGCTCACCGCGTCGAGTGCGAAGAAATAGCCGTCCACGCTGCCGCTGAACACGAGGTCACCCGCCGTGGCCATGATCCCCGCCGTCGAGCGCGGCTGAATCTCGAACTCCCATCGAAGGTCGCCCGTTTTGGGGTCGATTGCCCTGATGGCGCTCTGATAGTCATCGATCGGGCCGGGGCGCTGCCCGCCGCCGCCAGTGAACTGGTCACCCTCGACGTAGTCCTCGTCCCGTTTGTAGAAGGTGTCTTCCCCGTCATAGGCCTGCACGTAGAAGAGCTCCGTCCGTGGGCTGTAGGCGGGAGAGAACCAGTTGGTGCCGCCACCGATCGGCGGGGAGACGGTTACGCCTTCAGCGGTCGGAAACGTACCTGGAATACGGATTGGCCGACCGTTCGAATCGAGGCCCTCGGCCCAGGTCTGCTTGGCGAACGGCTTCCCGACCAGGAACTCCCCGGTGACGCGATCAATGGTGTAGAAGAAGGCGTTGCGGTTCGCCCACATCATGACCTTGCGCATCTCCCCGTCCATCTCGAGATCCGCCAGAATCGGCACCTGGATGGCGTCCCAGTCGTGGACGTCGTGCGGGGTGAACTGGAAATACCATTCCAGCGCGCCGGTCTCGTGGTTCAGCGCCATGGCCGAATCGGAATACAGGTTGTCGCCCATGCGGACGTCGCCGTTCCAGTCCGGTCCCGGGTTGCCCGTGCCCCAGTAGACGAGATCCAGGTCCGGGTCGTAGGCACCCGTGATCCAGGTGGCCGAGCCGCCCGTGCGCCAGGAGTCGCCGGCCCACGTCTGGTTGTCCGGATGGTCCGGGCCGGGAATGGTGTCGGCACGCCACTCGAGCTCTCCGCTCTCGGCGTTGTACGAATCGATAAATCCGCGCACGCCGTACTCGCCACCCGCCATGCCGGTCACGACCTCGTCCTTGACGATCAACGGGGCCGCCGTCTTGCTGTAGCCAGCCCGGTAGTCGGCCAGTTCGTTGTCCCAGACCAGGTTGCCGGTGCGTGCGTCGATAGCCACGAGATGGGCGTCGAGCGTGCTCATGTAGAGCGTGTCACCAAGAATGGCCACCCCACGGTTGTTCCGTCCGCAGCAGATGCGCAGGTCGTCCGGGAGGGGGTGGTTGTAGCGCCAGTACTGGCGACCGGTGGCGGCGTCGACCGCCACCACGTTGCTGGGCGCCTCGGTGATGAACATCACCCCGTCGACCACGACCGGTACCGTCTCCGCCCGGTCGAGCTGCGGAATCTGATACGCCCATTTCAACTCCAGGTCCCCGACATTCCGGTTGTGTACCTGGTCGAGACCGCTGAAGTGCTGGCTGTCGAGTGTGCCCGAGTACATCAGCCAGTTTTCCGGTTCGTCCTTCGCATTGAGCAACCGCTCCCACGTGACAGGGGAGAACGACGGCGTCGTGCCAGGCTGAGACTCGGTTTCCTGGCCAGAAGCGGGTGTGACGCCCGAGACGAACGCGCCGAGCGCGATGACAATAGCAAGCCGTTTCATGATCAGCTTTCCTCCCGTCCAAGCGAAAACAGATATGCCACCAGGTCGTCAACTTCGGCATCGGTCAGCACGCCGTCGACGCTGGGCATGGTCGAGGTCTTCACGCGGTCATAGGAGCGCACGTCGCTCTTTGAAAATGACCACAGGTCCTCGTTGTCGTCCATCAGCCGCATGGAGAACGTGTCCTCGTTCATCCGGAGGCCCTCGACGAGTGACCCATCGACCTGGGTGACCCGAAGGGTCCACCACCGCGGGGTGACGTCTTCGTCCGGGGTGCGCAGGTCGCTCGCGAGCTCTTCCGGTTCCCGACGACTCCCGACTTGACTCAGGTCTGGGCCGCGCCGGCCGCCATCTCCGTTGACCATGTGGCAGCTGCTGCAGTTGCCTTTGCCGGCAAAGAGCTGCTGTCCGCTGGTGGCACTACCGGGTAGGTCGGCATCTGTGGTCTCGTTCAGCGAGTTCAGGTAACTCACGACCATCCACGTCGACTGGTCGGTCGACCGGCGGCTGATCCCGACCATCTGCGTGTTGGGAATCCCTTCTCGCACAATCTTGAACAGTCCGGCGTCGGTGCTGGCACTGAACCCATTCGTCAGGTCGGGCCCCGATTCACCGCCGCCGCCATCACGTCCGTGGCAGCGACCGCACTGTTGCCTGAACACACGCTCGCCCATCCGAACATCGAGCGTGCCTGTAAACACGTTGTCCGCCGTCGGCTCTTCTCGCGGTTGCGCGAGCAGGTCGGCTGGGGTCGTCAACAGGGACAGTAACGCCACAAGCATCGGCGTCACCCATAGACTACGCATCGACATGGTGCCCTCCAGAGGATCGGGTATTGTTCACGCGCTGGCTGGCACCGGTCCACCGACCCACAGCCTCATGGCTGTTTCGGCGGAGCCGTTCCGGCGCCTGGACTGATTCGAGCGACGATATCACGCGCCCGCCGCACGATGCCACGTTCGAACCGGCCAATAGCCCTGAACCGGTCGGCTCGCCGCTGCACCAGCTTCTTTGGTTTCAGGGCCGAGAGCTCGCCCAGGTGGTGGACAACCCGCTCGAGGATCTGCCGGGCTGCCGCATCGACGTCCCGGTGGGCGCCACCCGGCGGTTCCGGGACGATGTCGTCGATGATCCCCAATTCCAAGAGGTCGTGCGACCGCAATTTCAGGGCGGGCAGCAGCTCCTCGCTCCGGGCGGCGTCATGCAACAAAATCGCGGCGGCGCCTTCCGGGGCAATCACCGAGTAGATGGCGTTTTCCTGCATCAGGATGACGTCCGCCAGGCCGAGCGCCAGCGCACCGCCGGAGCCGCCCTCCCCGATGACGACGTTGACGATGGGTACGCGGAGCTGCGCCAGCATCCCGAGGCATTCACCGAGCGCCAGCGCGATGCCGCGTCGTTCGGCCTCCATGCCGGGAAACGCGCCACGCGTATCCACCAGGGTCACCACCGGCAGGCCACATTTCTCTGCCAGGCGCATCAATCGTTGGGCTTTCCGGTAGCCCTCCGGCATCGGCATCAGTTGGCCCGACTGGGCAATGACGACCACCGGGTGTCCCTGAAGACTGGCGATGCCGCCCGTGATGGCGGGATCGTCACCAAAACAGCGGTCGCCCCGCATCTGGCTGAACGACTGAAACACGCGCTGGACGTAGGCATCCGCGCGTGGCCGCGCCGCATTGCGCGCCAGCTCCAGGACCTCGACCGCGGTCCGCGTGGACTTGGGGGTCGGGGCGAGCTGGACGTGGGGCCAGGCGGTTTGGCGGCCGGGTGCGAGCTGGGAGACCATGACCGCGAGCCGGTTCCTCAGGAGAGGACGCTCGATAATCATGTCGATCATCCCGTTCTTGATCACGGCTTCGGCCCGACGCTCCGCCTTCGGAATTTTCTCGTCGATCGTGCCTTCGACCACACGCGCGCCCACGAACCCGATCTGGGCTCCGGGTTCCCCGATGAGAATGTCGCCCAATGAGCCGAAACTGGCGAATGTGCCGCCGAAACTGGGGTTCGTCAGTACAGATATGTAAGGGAGTCCCGCGGCCCGATGCTCGGAGACGGCAATGGCGGTCTTCGCCATTTGCATCAGCGCCAGCACCCCCTCCTGAATGCGGGCACCGCCGCTGGCAATAATCGAGACCACCGGTAGCTTGCGTCGCGTCGCGACATCGAATGCGCGAGCCACCTTCTCCCCGACCACTGAACCCATCGTGCCACCGAGAAAGTCGAATTCCAGGGAGACGAGCACCACCGGCCGCCCATCGAGCTGTGCCTCACCGGCGAGCGCCGCCTCCTGCATGCCAGTCCGACGCTCGGCCTCTCTGAGTCGGTCCCGGTATGGGCCGCTGACGCTGAACTCGAGCGGGTCGGTCGAGAAGAGGCGTTTGCCAATTTCGCGAAATGAGCCGCGGTCGGCCAAGTGGTCGATCCACTCCTGCGCGGCCAGCGGGCTGTGGTGACCACACCCCTCGCATACGCGCAGCTCCGCGGCGAATGCGGCGTCGTCGACCTCGTGGTTGCACTTCCGACAGGTGTGGGTCGGTGGTGCGGGGGCGGACTCAATGGCGACAGTCTGTTCTGCTACGGACACGGCGGACCTCGTTTCGAGGAGCTCCCGCGACATGGCGGGAGAGGGAAACACAGCGGGATGGGACCCAGCCAGTGTTATCGGCCGAACGCCCCGATCAGACCAATCCAGCCTATCAGCCAAATCGCAGGCGACAGCGGACGACGATGTAATAGTTGTGTAATCCGGTCAGTACAGCATCCGGGAGAGGAGCTGTAGCCCGATCAGCAGGATCATCGGCGAGAAGTCCAATCCGCCGACTGGGGGGACGAGCCGCCGGATCGGAGCCAACGCCGGTTCCGTGAGGGTATGGACAAATTGGGCAATGGGGTTGGACAGTGGCAGCCGCATCCAGGACATCACGACTGACACGAAGACAACGAGCGTGTAGAGCTCAATGATCTGGGCCATGTCTCATCTCAGGGTTCGTGGCAGAGCCCTCATGTAAACGGTGCCGGCCGTCAAGGCAGCGCCAACGCGATCAGCGACGGAGTACTCCCGCGGCTGGTACTTCCGGTGGCGACCACGATGTACTGCGTGCCGTCGTCGAGGTAGGTCACGGGATTGCCCCACGGCGGCTCGGGTAGCGCCACGGAGCCCAGATAGGTGCCCGTGTCCTTGTCATACGCCGTGATCGCGCGGGCGACGTCGGCGTCCTCCTCAACGTCGCGTCCGCCGTGGTTGACGATCAGCAGGGTTTTCGTGAGCAGGGGCCCGCTATACAGCGCGCCGCCCCCCCCTCCCAGCGGGGGCAGGTTCAGCTCGCGCAGCGCGGGATGGTTCCGCGGCCCGTCCCCGTGCGGACTCATCCAGGCGTGGTCTCCGCTGTTGAGGTCAATGGCGGTGATGCGCTTATAGGGAGGCTTGACGAGCGGTAGCCCCTGCGGGCCGGGCAGGCCGGTGACCCAGGTCTCCGGTGCGTAGCCCACCGTTGCCGGCAACTCGTATTCGATCAGCTCCGCCACCCGCAGTCTGGTATGCGACGGGATGTAGAGCCGTCCGGTGTCCGGGTCGACGGCCGCGCCGGGCCAGTTCGCGCCTCCAGCGTCACCCGGCATCAAGATAAAGGGCTTGTCCCCGCGTACCGTGGGAGGCGCGAATAGTGGTCCCAGTCGCGCTCGTTCGCTCAGCGCCAGCGCCTCGGCACGAAGCTCCGGCGTGAAGTCGATCAGGTCGTCGACGGCGACCCCTTGTCGGTCGTACGGCGCCGGTCGCGTGGGGAACGGTTGCGTGGGGGAGTACCACTCACCCGGGACGTCGCCGGCCGGCACCGCGCGCTCTTCGATGGGCCAGACCGCTTCCCCGGTCATGCGGTCGAACACGTAGGTAAACGCCTGCTTGCTGACCTGGGCCAGGGCCTTGATGGGGCGGCCGTCGACCGTGATGTCCACCAGGTTGGCCGCCGTCGGAAAGTCGTAGTCCCACAGGCCGTGGTGCACCGCCTGGAAATGCCACACCCGCTGACCGGTTTCCGCATCGAGGCACACGATGCTCTCTGCGAAGAGGTTGTCGCCGGGGCGCATCCCGCCGTAGAAGTCGTTCGTGGGGGTGCCGACCGGCAAATAGACGTAGCCCAGTTCTTCGTCGACCGCCATCGTCGACCACACGTTCGTATGGCCCGTGTACCGCCACGAATCGTTCTCCCACGTGTCGTTCCCGAAATCGTCGCCCTGTGGAATAGTGTGGAAGATCCACTTCATGCGTCCGGTGCGTGCGTCATACCCCCGCACGTGTCCCGGTGGCGCCTCCCGTGTCTCGGTACGGTCGGTCACGACGCTGCCGACCACGACCGTGTCGCGCACGATGGCCACGGGTGACGAGTGCGAAATGCGCGCTGGGTCGACCGGTCGGCCCAGTGTGTCGCTCAGGTCCACGGACCCGTTCTCGCCGAACCCGGGGTAGAGCGCGCCCGTGCGCGCATTCAGGGCGACGAGCTGCAGGTCATGCGTCGCGATGAAGATCCGGGCGTCGTCGGAGTCATCGTCTTCCCAGTACGAGACCCCTCGGTGCTGCCATCCCGAGTTGGCCGGGCGTTCGAGCCGCTCGTAGGCGCGTGGGTCATACGTCCACACCGTCGTACCGGTGCCAGCGTCGAGCGCCGCCACCTGGGACAGTTCGGTGCTCACGTAGACCAGCCCACCAATCATCAAGGGGGTGGCCCGAAACTGCCCGACGCGCAGGTTCTCCCGCTGGTCCGTCACTTCGGTCGAGGTCGACGTCCACCGCCAGGCAATCTCCAGGTCGGCGAAGTTCTCTCGCGTGATCTGGTCGAGTGGGGAGTATTTCGTGTTCTCGGGATCCGCTCCGAACGCTCTCCACTCGCCGACCGGGACGGTCTGGGCGGTGGCGGAGCTGGAGACCACCACGGCCGTGAGGGCCAGCCGCGCGAGCCGTGCGAGTCGCGCGCTGGTCATGAGTCTTCGCCTACCGTCCCGAGGGTGTGGCGTGCGCATCGACAGGTCTCAGTGGTCGTCCGCATGGGTGTCAGGTGAGGGTGCCGCGATTATAGCGTTCAACCCCCCGGCCGCGACCGCTTGTTCGGCGCGCTCGAATTTGGTTGAACGACCGGTAGGAACCATCTGCTTGTTTCATCCTTATTCTTGTCATCCCAATGGAGCTGCACCATGACACCTCGTTCGCGTAGGGTTCTACATCAGGCGCTTGTCGCCTCTTTTGTCCTCGCCGCGGTGACCGCGACTTTCGCGTCGGTGAAGACCGAGCAGCGAACGACCGTGAAGTTCGAAGGGGCGATGGGACGCGTCATGGGCCTGTTCGGTGGCGACGCGGCCAAAGACGGCGTTGTGACCACGACCGTCGTCGCGGACGACCGGATGTACACCAGTAGCGACGACCGCCGCGCGCAGATCATCGACCTCGCCGAGGGTCGGATGTACGACCTCGATCTGCGCGACAAGACCTACGAGGTCACGACCTTCGACGAGTTGCGGGCCAGGATGGAGGAGCTGCGGGAGCGCGCCCGCGAGCAGGCACCATCCGACGCCTCGAGCCGGCAGCCGCCCAAAGATGGCGAGTCGGGGCGTGAGGTTGAGGTTGACCTGGACGTGCAGCGACCGGGTGATGACCGTGAGATCAACGGGCGCCAGACCGAGCTCGTGGTCACCACCGTGACCGTTCGCGAGAAAGGCCGCACGCTGGAAGACGCGGGTGGCATCGTCATGACGGTGCGTTCCTGGACGACGGACGATGTCACCGGCATGGAGGAGATTGCGGACTTCCAGCGGCGATACGCTGAGGCTCTGGGTGAGATTTTCGGATTCGACTCGTCGGCTGAGCAAATGACATCGGCGATGGCGATGTTTCCGGGGCTGGGTGAGGCGATGCAGCGTTTCCAGGACGAAGGAGTCCAGGTGGACGGCACCGCGATGCTGACCGAGATGACCTTCGAGAACGTCAAGGCGCAGGCCCAGGTGGCCGAGGCGCCCGAGCCGGAGGAGAAGCCCCGTGGTCGTTTCGGGGGGTTCGGCGGTCTTGGGGATCGGGTCGGCCGAGCGCTTGGCGGCGGGGGCGACGATAACGCCGGCGAGCCGCGTTCGACCATTTTCGAGACCACGAGTGAACTGCTCAACATCGACAACGCTCCCGACACAAGCGTGGTCATGATTCCGGCGGACTTCCGGGAGAAGTAGGGTCGAGGGGGCGTATTAAGGAGTGGTGGAGGCCGACCATGTCACTGCGAGTGAAGGCTCTCTTGGTCGGCGGGGCGGCGCTGCTGGTCGTGATCTGGGTGCTGCAAGCCCAGCAAGAACGCAGCACCCTGCAGTGGTTGGCGGAGGAGCGGTTGGCGGACGAGCGATCCGCCTTCGCGCCGACCGACGTGGTGGAGATGGGGCGGATGCCGCCCGAACTGCGCGAGTCGTCCGGCCTTGGCGCGAGCCGTACCTACCCGGGCGTGTTCTGGACCCACAACGACTCGGGCGATGAGCCACGGCTGTACGCCCTCGACGCCAGCGCCTCCCTGTTGGCAACCGTCGAGGTCACCGGTGCGGCAGCGCGTGACTGGGAAGCGCTGACCCTCGGCCCTTGTCCAGCGGCGTCCGACCGGTCCTGCTTGTATGTCGCGGACATGGGGGACAACCGGTCGGTGAGAGAGTCCGTCGCCCTCTACATCGTCGAGGAACCGGATCCGTTCGCCGGTGATACCGAGGTTCCCTTGGTGGGGACGGTGCCGTTTGTGTACCCAGACGGACCGCACGATGCCGAAGGGCTCGCCATCACTGCGGCAGGCGACGTCATCGTGGTGACCAAGGAGCGAGAACAGGCGGCGCGCCTTTTCGAAATCCCGGCCGTCGATATCGCTTCTGCGATCGCCACGGGAGGGGTGCTCACCCTCGGCGCCAGCCGGCAGCTACCCATTGGACCCGACCAGCGTGCGGGGCGCTTGGCCACTGGCGCGGCGCTCAGTGCGGCAGGCGACGTGCTCGCCGTGCGCACCTATTCGGAGATCTACCGTTTTCGATGGCCCATGGCCGAGGCACCGGAGCAGGTGGCGGAGGTGTGTTTCCTGGGCACCGACGAGCCCCAGGGCGAGGCGATTGCGTTTCGTGCCGATACCGATGACTGGTTGGTGCTGACCAGCGAGTCGCACAGCGATAAGGCCGGGTTCCTCCAGGTGGTGCGTTGTGGGATTGGCTAGCCGCTAGGGGAGCGTCAGCGCCAGCAACTCCGCGTCCTCCCCGGTTCCCACCGCCACCACCAGATACTGTCTGCCGTCGTGCCAATAGGTGACCGGGTTACCGCCCGGCACCGCAGGCAGGTCCAGCGAGTCCAGATGGGCGCCCGTGGCCTTGTCGTAGGCGCTGATGGTGCGCGAGCCGCCGGCAATGTCCTCGTGTGCATATCGCGCTGCTCCCTGAGAATCCTCATCAGATGTCGGGACTATAGTGCGCAGCTCGTCGCACCCGTCCACCATTGCAAACAATCGAACCCGGTTCTTGAATGCCATTGGCATCAATATGTATATGAATGACATACTGATGCATGCGAACCACGATCCATCTTCCTGACGATCTGCTGGCCCGTGCGAAACGCGCGGCCATCGACTCGAATCGTACGTTGACAGCGGTCATCGAGGAGTCGCTGCGGGCCGCCCTTTCAAAGAAGCGCGGCCGGGCCGTGGCGCGACTGGACCTTCCGACCTTCGGAAAGGGCGGGCTTCAACCCGGTGTCGACCTCGACGACGGTGCGGCACTGCTCGACGTGCTAGAGGGGCCCGATGCTGCTGACTGACGTCAACGTCCTCGTGTACGCGCTTCGTGTCGACGTCGCCGACCATTCCCGCTACAAGGACTGGCTCGAGGAGATGGTCGCCAGCGAGTCGGCGTTCGCGGTGTCCGAGCAGGTGCTGAGCGGTTTCGTGCGCGTCGCGACACATCCACGCGCGTTCAAACAGCCGACACCGCTCGATGTGGCGCTCTCCTTCGCCGACCTAATCCGGAACCACGCGAACGCGGTCACAGTAGCGCCAGGCGAGCGGCACTGGGACATCTTCACGCGGCTGTGCCGAAACGCCGGTGCGAAGGGCAACCTCGTTCCTGACGCGTATCTCGCCGCGCTTGCCATCGAATCTGGAAGCGAATGGATCACGACAGACCGCGACTTTGCTCGTTTCGACGGATTGCGGTGGCGGCATCCGCTGGCATGAGGACGCCAGACGAGCACGATGGACGGTCTACTAGTCTCGCGGCACCATGCCGGTGAATCTGAACTTCTGCGCGCGCCGGCCGCGCTGCGCCTCGGCCGTGTAGATATTCCCCTGACTGTCGCTGGCTATGTGGTGCAGCGCCTGGAATGCGCCCGGCTCTTCGCCGGTGCTGCCGAACGAGTCGAGCACTTCCAGCGTCTGGCGATCCACGACGTGGACCAGCGAGTTGCCCTGATCTGCGATGTACAAGAACTGTTGCTGCGGGTCGGGCGAGAAGGCCACGCCGGCCACGGTTAACGCGCTGTCGGCGTTGCGATTGACGAAGCCCTGGGTTGAATAGGTGCCGTCGAGCGTGAACACTTGAAGTCGGCTGTTGTTTCGGTCCGCGACATACACCAGCCCGTCGTTGGCGACCTCGATGCCGTGCACGGTGGCGAACTGTTGGGGACCCTGCTCGCCGTCGGCCGGCGTCTCTGACGTCAGGTCCATCGGCTCGCTGCCGAAGGCGCCCCACATGCGTTTGAACGCCCCGGTGTCGGCATCCAGCACGATCACGCGACGGTTGCCGTAGCCGTCGGCCACGAACACCTCGTTCGTCTCCGCGTAGACGAACGACTCCGCCGGGCGCCGCAGGTTGTTGGTGTCTGTGTTTCCGCCGCTCACGCCGCGGCCGCCGATCTGCAGCAGCAGCTCGCCCGTGTTGGTGAGCTTGAGCAACATGTCGTCCGACTCGGGGTCGCCTCCGTTCCCGCCCACCCAGATGTGTCCCTGATCATCAGCGTGGATACCATGCTCGTTCCCGGGCCAGTCGAAGTCGGCGGTCGGTCCACCCCAGGCGTTGATGAACGCGCCGTCGACGTCGAACTCCAGCACCGGCGGGGCCGCGTTGGCCTCCTCTCCCTCCTCGACTGTGCGCGGCCGGTGCAGCACCCAGACATGGTCGCGCTCATCCACCGTCACCGATGCGACCTGTCCCAGTATCCAGTCGTTTGGCAGGGTGGGCCAGGAGGCATCGACTTCGAACGTGGGAATCTGCTGTGGCTCGGCCACGGCGGGTGCAGTCGCTTCGTCTGTCTCGTCCGGCTCAGCGTCCGGTGCCGCGCAGCTGATCGCGCCGAGACACAGCGCGGTGACGACGAATGCGGTGACGCCTGACTCGTATCTCATGGCTCGTCCACCGTTTCTGGAAAAGGGCAGCGCCAGGGCGCCTAGTTGGTATTACTCAAGCGCCACAGGTGCGATCGGGTGCGAATGAACAGGCTCCCCTGCGCCATGGCTGGACTCGACATGGCCACCTCGCCCAGGTCGTTGCTGCCGACCACGTTGAAATCGTCGGTCGGGTCGATGACGTAGGTGGTGCCCTCTTCGCTGAGTACGAACACCTGTCCGTTGTACGCCCATGGAGACGCGGTGAACCCGCCGGCGCCGACCGCGACCCGCCGACGTACTTCCTGGTTCAGCACCTGTTGCTCGCTGTAGTACTGCTCCTCGCCCGTATGGGCGTCATGCACGGTGTAGAAGCCCTGGT
This sequence comes from Vicinamibacterales bacterium, assembly GCA_937766455.1. Taxonomy (GTDB): domain Bacteria; phylum Acidobacteriota; class Vicinamibacteria; order Vicinamibacterales; family UBA8438; genus UBA8438. The sequence continues at coordinate 82,790 of CALLXD010000034.1, forward strand.
CCAGGAGCGTGAAATAGGAGTCGCCATAGACGAGCGGAGTCGGATGATAGGGTCCCGCGGCCTCTTGATACCAGACGACGGAGTCGCTTGTGCGCTGGCCGTCCTGCAGTGTGATGTCACCCTGCGCACCGGGTTTGATAGCAAACACCGGTTTGACGGCGTCGCCGACATACCCCGAGGTGACATAGAGCAGTCCGTGTGCGCTGAATGGCTGGGGAATCGAAATCGTGTTCAGCCCGCTGAAACGCCACAGCTCGTTGCCGTCGAGGTCGTAGGAGCGCACCTGATCGCTGCCGGCGGTTACGAGCTCGGTCCGTGCGTCGTGTTGCCACACGAACGGTGTGGACCAGTTCGTGCCCTCGTCCCGGTCTACCCGCCACTGCTCGGTACCGGTCGCCGTGTCGAGGGCGACGACGAACGACTGCTCATCGTTGTCGTTCACGATGAAGAGCGAGTCGCCGTGCAGCACGGGTGAGGCGGCCGGGCCCCAGCCGAGGCGAGTGACCGTCGGGTCGAAGCGCCGCTCCCAGACCACCGTCCCGGACATATCCAGCGCGAAGATGCCCACGTTGCCGAAATACGCGTATACGCGCTCGCCATCGGTCACCGGTGTCGACGAGGCGAAGGTGTTCTTCAAATGACGGTCGAACTGTGGCTCACCGACATTGACCTCAGAGGTCCACTCCAACTCGCCCGTGTCGACCGCATACGCGTAGACCAGCCAATGATGGAGATCGACCTCGCGCTCCATCAGGTCTCCGGGCTTGGGGGCCTCGAACCTGGGGTCATCGTTGGTCTCGGGAGAGCCGTAGGGGAAGTACAACCCCATGCGGGGCTCCTGGCTTTCGCCCTCACTCACGACCGTCGTGAGGAAGATCTGATTGCCCCAGATCACTGGTGACGACCAGCCCAGGCCATCGACCTCCGTCTTCCAGACCACGTTCTCTGTTGGGCTCCACGTGCTCGGTAGACGCGGATCGTCCTCCGCTATTGGCAACGCCTCGGCGCCGCGGAAGGCGGGCCAATTGTCGTTCTCGGCCGAGAAGGTTGTCGTGGTGGCGACCAGTGCGAGCAGAACCATGGTGAGTGACGCGCGCGAGGCGATGGGCAAATGGTGGTGTGGCATCGGGCGGTTTCCTGACTGTTAGAGGGCGTGCCGCTAATTATACGCCTCCCAGGCGCTGACTCAGCCAGGCACCCGAATGCCCACTTAAGTGGACATTCGAAAGTGGTGATCGAGTGGTGCGAGTTGTCACAACTCCAGCTCTTGCAACAGTTACGAGGCCACGTCGAGCGAAGTCGCATTGGCACGCGCCGTGAAGGTTACCAGGGCAGAGGGTTGGCTATGGGTCAGCTCAGCGATTGGTCGGTCCGGAATGGGCCGCGACACAGCAAGCGAAGGGGGCACAGGCGATGAGAGCAATGACACGCAATCACACGAATGGACATGGACAATGGCTGGCGACCGGCATGTTGATGCTCTGTGTGGCCGTGCCCAGCGGCGCGGCGGCTGCATCCGACGGCGACCTGCGGCAGCAGGTGCTGGAGCGGTTGTCGGACGAAGAGGCGGTCGCGGCCAAGATCGACGTGGCGGTCAACAACGACGAGGTGACCCTGACCGGGTTGCTCGCGTCGGTCTGGGAGAAGGAATGGGCGATCGAGCGGACCGAGCGCACCGACGGTGTTGCGTCCGTGGTCAGTCAGCTCACCCTCGTCGTGCCCAGGCCGGATACGGACCTGGCCAGGGCGGTAGCTGAAGCGATTGTCCGGTATCCGTATTACACGGTCTTCGACCACGTCAGTGGATTCGTCGAAAACGGGGTGGTCACGCTGCAGGGTGACGTGACGCCGGACCGGCGAAAGTCAAAGGACATTCGAGCACGTGTCTCGAAGGTGATCGGGGTGCAGGGGGTCGTGAACGAGGTCGAGACCCTGTCGCCAGCCATCAACGATGCACGGATACGGTTCGCGCTCGCGCGCCGGCTGTTCAATCACCCGTCGCTGGGTCGCTACACCGGCTATGACCCTGGTATCCACATCATCGTGAGGGGTGGCTACGTCACGCTGAAAGGCACCGTCTACGACCAGGCGGACCGGCTGATTGCGGATAGCGAGTCGCGGCGGACGTTCGGAGTCATCCGGGTTCACAACGAGTTGAAGGTGCGCGGAGCAGTGGAGGAAGTCACCGCACCACCGGCGGCTGAACCGGGGGTTGAACCACGAGTCGTCGCCGTCATCGAGTAGTGGCACGCGGGTGAGCGTCTGGACACGCGCTCACCCGCCTCGCCCGCCAGTGCCACCATCCGGCCTGTGGTGGCAATTCCGCAGACACCAGTGAACCCGTTGACGGCCGCCTGCACAAGGCCCTCAATGCAATCCGGTTGCTCCTGCTGGTCACCAACCGGCAGTTTTGAGGATAATGCAGCGACAATTCACACGGGGGAACACCATGAGACTGAGTTCCAGAACACCTATGTCGTGGTCGGTCGCGATTGCGGCCCTCGCCACCCTTGGCGTCGGCGTGACGGTTGAGACACAGGAGGGCCGTGCGCCTCGCAACCTGGAAGAGTTCGACGCCATGTTCCAGGAGCTCAACAACTGGGGCCGCTGGGGTGCCGACGACGAGCTCGGCACCATGAACCTGATCACGCCGGAGAAGACCCGACAGGCCGCCGGGCTCGTGCAAACAGGGGTGACGGTCTCGCTGGCGCACAATCCGATACCGGGGGTTGCGCCGGACAATCCGGATGCGGCGTTCAACCACACCATGGGGCAGTCTCTACGCAGCGACACCTACGAGTTCACGTATCACGGGTACGGCGTCAGCCACATCGATTCGCTGTGCCACTTTCTCTGGAACGACCGGCTCTACAACGACACCCCGCCTTCGGCGAGCACCTCCGACGGGTGCGGGAAGTTTGGCATTGAGAATCTCAAGAGCGGCATTGTCACGCGCGGCATCCTGCTCGACTTTCCCCGGTTGAAAGGCGTGCCCTATCTGGAGCCGCAGACGCCCCTCTACGTCGAAGACATCGAGGCCTGGGAGCAGCAGGCCGGTGTGACCGTGTCCCCTGGCGACATCATCTTTGTCCGGACCGGGCGGTGGGCCCGTCGGGCGGCGCTCGGACCATGGCAGGTGTCTGGTAACAGCGCCGGCCTCCACGCATCGGTCTTGCCGTGGATCAAGGAGCGGGGTGTGGCGGCGGTCGGCAGTGATGTCGCGACCGACGTCATGCCGTCGCTGGTGGAGGGCGTGACGCAGCCGGTCCACACCATGCTCATCGCCGGCTTCGGTTCGAACATCTTCGACAACATGGATCTCGAAGCGCTCGCCGAGGCCGCCGCCGCCGAGAACCGCTGGGAGTTCATGCTCACCGCCGGCCCGATTCCGGTCGAGGGCGGCACCGGGTCGCCACTCAATCCCATCGCGATCTTCTAGCGGTCGGGCGGGGCTTCGGTCGGTAGAGTGCACACGCTGATCCCGAGGTCCTTCAGCCCGCCAGATCCGTGCGCACGTAGGACCACGCTGCGAGCCGGCCCGGCGGAGCCCATCCTGTAATACACTGGACGCTCAGATCACATGGAGCGCGATACGAACCGACAGCAGGTCGTCGGCTGGGCGCACGGCGTCAGCGCCGTGGCGCGAGTCGTGGCCACGTCTGTCGTGCTACTCGCGTTGACGCCGGCCGCGCCGTTGGCGCAGGTCGGCAGCGCCGCCCCTCAGACGCTCGAGTGGCAGCGCGATTTTCTTGATCAGTACTGCGTCGCCTGTCACAACGATCGCGCCCAGATGGCGGGGCTGACGCTGCAGACGGTGGCCCTGCAGCGCGTGGGTCATCCAGCAGAAGACGATGCGGTCGTCTGGGAAAAGGTCATCCGGAAGCTGCGAGCCCAATCGATGCCGCCGGTCGGTCGACGTCGGCCCGAGCCGGCCGCGTACGAGCGCATGGCGTCGTGGCTCGAAGGGACCATTGATGCGTCGGCCGCCGCCACGCCGAACCCCGGTCGTCCGGTGGTGCACCGGCTGAACCGCGCGGAGTATACGAATGCGATTCGCGACCTGCTCACCCTCGACATTGATGGTCGCGAATGGCTGCCGGCCGACGACTCGGGATACGGATTCGACAACATCGCCGACGTGCTGTCGCTGTCGCCCAGCCTGCTCGAGCGCTACATGATCGCCGCGGCGGGCATCAGTCAGATCGCCGTAGGGGACCCCGCACTTCGTCCGACCCGGCAGACCTATCGCACCCGTCCCACCTTCATCCAGGAAGGCCGGATGAGCGATGACCTCCCGTTTGGCAGTCGTGGCGGTCTGTCGGTGAAGCACTACTTCCCGGTCGACGGCGAGTATCGCGTCAAGATCCGACTGCAGCGGACCCACGCGAATCAGATCAAGGGCCTGTCCGAGGCCAACACGGTCGAGGTGCGGCTGGACCGCGAGCGGTTCACGACATTCACCGTGGGCGGCGATGGCGTGATCAACCCATGGGGAGCCGTCATGGCGGCGTCCGCCTACGAGCAGACCGCCGACGAGGGGCTCGAGTTCTCGCTCGACGTGGTGGCAGGCACACGGACCATCGGCGTGACGTTCCCCGAGAAGCGCGGGCTGTCGGAAGGCGTGCTCGAGCCACGGCTGTCGTCTGCCTCCTACGAGTTTGCTGGCGACCGCGACGCGTCGATGGCGGTCGACTCCATCGAAATAAGCGGCCCATACGATGGCGTCCGGCCGGCCGAGACCCCGAGCCGGAGCCGCATCTTTACCTGCACTCCCGCCGGGGAGGCAGGCCCCGACGAACAGGCCGCGTGCGCCACCGAGATTTTGGCGACCCTGGCCCGCGGGGCGTTCCGGCGCCCGGTGGACGAGGGCGACGTGGAGATCCTGCTGGGGTTCTATCGGACTGGGCAGGCAGAGGGTGGCTTCGACCGTGGCATCCAGAAGGCGCTGCGCGCGCTGCTGGTCGACCCCGAGTTTCTCTTTCGCATCGATACCGCGGGCGAGCCCGCGGGGACCGAGCCGGGCGCGGCCTACGCCATCAGCGACATCGAGCTGGCCTCCCGGTTGTCGTTCTTTCTCTGGAGCAGTATTCCGGACGACGAACTGCTCACGCTGGCCGAGCAGCGGCGGCTCACCGAACCGGACGTGCTGGAGTCCCAGATCCGACGCATGGTCGACGACCCACGGTCGTCCGCGCTGGTCGAGAACTTCGGTGGCCAGTGGCTGTATCTGCGTAACCTGCCGGGCGTCAGACCGGACCCCGACGCGTACCCCGAATTCGACGACAACCTGCGCGACGCGTTCCGTACCGAGACCGAACTGTTTCTCGACAGTCAGATCCGGGCCGACAAGAGCGTGGTCGACCTGTTGACCGCCGACTACACCTTCGTCAACGCGCGGCTGGCCGAGCACTACGGCATGGCCGGCGTGCACGGGAACCATTTCCGACGGGTGCCAGTGAGCGACGGTTTGCGGTCTGGGCTGCTCGGGCACGGGAGCATCCTCACTGCGACCTCCTATCCCAACCGGACGTCCCCGACGTTGCGCGGCAAATGGGTACTAGAGAATCTGCTCGGCGCGCCGCCGCCCGCGCCGCCGCCGGATGTGCCTGACCTGGCGGACAGCGACGCGGTGAGCCCACGGTCGGTGCGTGAGCGACTCGAAGCGCATCGGGCGAATCCGGTGTGCGCGAGTTGCCATGCGCAGATGGACCCGCTGGGTCTCGCGCTGGAACCGTTCGACGCCATCGGCGGCGTCCGGACCCACGATGGAGAGAGCCCGATCGACGCGTCAGCCACGCTCCCCGACGGGTCGTCGTTCGAGGGGCCGGCGGGGATCCGCGAGCACCTGGTCCGTCAGCCAGACCGATTCGTATCATCACTGACCGAGAAATTGCTGACCTATGCGCTGGGGCGTGGGCTCGAAGCCTACGACGCGCCAGCCGTGCGCCGGATCGTCAGGAGCGCGGAGGCGGAGGAGTATCGCTGGTCGGCGCTCGTGCGCGGTATCGTCGAGAGCGTGCCGTTTCGGATGAGGAGAGCACCCCAACCATGATCATCACCAAGATGCATCTGCCGCGTCGCACCTTCCTGCGTGGGCTGGGGGCGACCCTGGCGCTGCCACTGCTGGACTCCATGGTGCCGGCGCTGACCCCGGTCGGGCTGACCGCCGCGCAGCCGGTGCGCCGATTGGGCATTGTCTACGTCCCGAACGGCGTCTACATGCAGCACTGGACCCCGTCCGCGGCCGGTCGCGGGTTCGCACTGCCCTCGAGCATGGCCCCCCTGGCCGGGTATCGCGACGAGATGCTGGTACTGTCCGGGCTCTCGAACAAGATGGGTGACGCCTGGCCCGGCGAAGGCGCAGGGGACCACGCGCGTGCGGCCGGGTCCTACCTGACCGGGGTGCATCCGAAGAAGACCGAAGGGGCCGACCTGCGCGCCGGCCTGTCGATGGACCAGATTGCGGCCAGGACGCTGGGTACCCAGACGCAACTGGCGTCGCTGGAGCTGTCGCTCGAATCGCGCGAGAACGTCGGGTCGTGCGACCCCGGCTATGCCTGCGCGTATGCCAACACGCTGTGTTGGAGCAGCCCCACGACGCCACTGCCGATGGAGAACAACCCGCGCGTGGTGTTCGAGCGGCTGTTCGGTGGCAACCAAAGCACCGACCCCGAGGCGTGGCGTGCGCGTCGTGAAGAGGACCGCAGCATTCTCGACGCTGTTGGCGACAAGGTGTCGCGTCTCCAGGGCGACCTCGGACAGCGGGACCGTCGCAAGCTCGACGAGTATCTCGAAGCGATCCGCGACGCCGAGCGGCGTATCCAGATGGCCGAGTCACAAAGCGAGCGCGATCTCCCGGTGGTCGACCAGCCAGCCGGGGTGCCCGCGACCTTCGAGGAACACGCCAAGATCATGTACGACCTGCAGCTGCTGGCCTTCCAGGCCGACCTCACGCGGGTCATCACCTTCATGGTCGGGCACGAGACCAGCCAGCGGGCGTATCCGGAAATCGGCGTGCCGGATGCGCACCACCCCCTGTCGCATCATGGCGGAAGTGCGGAAAAGATCGAAAAGCTGATCAAGGTGAACCGGTATCACGTCGAGATGTTCACCTACTATCTCGACCGCTTGCGCGCCACGCAGGACGGCGATGGCTCGCTGCTCGACCAGACCATGGTGCTCTACGGCAGCGGGATGAGCGATGGCAACGGGCACCTGCACCACGACCTCCCGACACTGCTCGTTGGCAAGGGCGCCGGCGCGATCGACGGTGGACGCCATCTCGTGTATCCCCGCGAGCGTGAAACACCCGTCGCCAACCTGTTCGTCAGCATGCTCGACAAACTCGGCGTGCCGATTGACACGCTCGGCGACAGCACCGGCCGCATCGAACCCCTGTCGCTCTAGAAAGACATGGCACTGTCACCTCTTCGTTGCGCGACCGTCGCCCTGGCGACGTGGGCGTTTCTGCCCGCAGGGATTCCTCAAGCGGCAGGCGCCGCGGTCGACGCCCCGGTCGCCGATGCGGCCCAACGAAACAACCCCGACGCGGTCATCGCCCTGCTGGACACGGGCGGCAACCCGAATGAGTCACAGCCGGACGGAGCCACCCCGCTGCACTGGGCGGTGCATTGGGAGGCCGCCGACCTCGTCGAACGCCTGATTCTGGATGGCGCCGAGGTCGATGCGGTGAACGACCTGGGCGTGTCCGCGCTGGCCATCGCCTGCCGCAACGGCAGCACGCCGATGGTCGACCTGCTGGTGGACGCTGCCGCGAGCGTGTTCATCACCGAACCCAGCGGCGAGACCGCGCTGATGACCTGTGCACGCACCGGGACGGTGGGGGCCGTCGGGCGGCTCTTGGATGCCGGTGCCGACGTGGACGCGCGTGAACAGGCCAGCGGCCAGACCGCGCTGATGTGGGCCGCGTCTGGTGGCCATGCCGATGTCGTGCGTGCGCTGCTCGCGTCGGGCCCAGGCTCAGGCGTCGAGGTGGACGCCCGCTCTGGCGGCGCGTTCACGCCGCTGTTGTTCGCGGCCCGCGCGGGGTCGTTGGAGACGACGCGACAGCTCATCGACGCGGGCGCGGACGTCAATGTCACGACCGAGGCTGGCTACAGCCCGCTCCTCGTGGCCGCCGCCAGCGTCGACGCCATTACCGGTAGCGACTACCGTCTCGTGGAAGCCCCGAGCGAGCACGAGGCGGTGGGCGGCTTGCTGCTCGAACACGGGGCGGATGCGAATCAGGCCGACCAGTACGGCATGACCCCGCTGCACTTTGCGGTCGAGATGCGGAAGCCGGGGCTGTTGCGGGCGTTGCTGGCGCACGGCGCCGACCCAGACCGGCAGTTGACGGGCGGTCTGCCGTTCCGTCGGGGCGACTACGTGGGGCGCGGCGCCTACGACGAGGCGACCCCGTTCTGGCTGGCCGCGCGCCTGGGCGACGTGCCCACCATGCGGGTGCTGCTAGAGGCGGGCGCCAACCCTCATCTCCCGGCGGCTCGTGGCGTGACGCCCTTACTGGTGGCGTCCGGTCTGACCCAAAGCGACTCGCGGATGGTGGCGGAGTCGGAGTTGCTCAAGGCGGTCAGGATGCTGGTGCTGGAGGTAGGCGTCGATGTGCGCGAGGTCGCTTCGAATGGCCAGACCGCCGTCCACGGTGCCGCCGGTGTCTCCGGCAACGACCTCATCCGGTTTCTGGTGGAGCAGGGGGCAGACCCCCTGGCTGAGGATGGTAGGGGCAGCACTCCCCACGACGTGGCCATCCGCACCCTCCGACCCCGTCCGGTGACCGCCGCGCTCTTGCTGCAACTCGCCGGACACACCGGCGCACCTTAAACCGCCAGCGCGTCGTGCTATTCCGGTAGCGCGAAGATGAATAGGTTGTTGCCGTCGCTCGGGCGCATCCCCGTGATCCGGTTCATCACCCCGGTGTTCAACGAGCGTCCCGTGCTGATCGCCACATACTGCCGATCGTCGACGGTGTAGGTCATCGGGAATCCGGTCACCGGCGACCCGAGGTTGATTTCCCAGAGCAGCGCACCGGTGTTCTGGTTCAGCGCCTTGAAGCGACCGTTGCCGTCCCCGCCGAAGATCAGTTCGCCGCCGGTGGCCAGGAGCGACATCGTGAACGCCTCCTGGTCGTGGGTCCAGGCGGTTTCGCCCGTTTCGACGGAAATCGCCTGAATGGTGCCGACCTTGTCCACGCCCGGCGCGAGCTGTGTCCGCCCGATCAGCGAATACCACCCGTTCCCGGCCTCGGCCAGCAACCGACTACAGGTGTGGCGCAACGGCATGTACATGTGGTTGGTCAACGGGCTGTAGGCGCCCGCCTCCCAGTCCTTGCCCCCTTGCATGGTGGGGCAGGTCATGACCTCTTGCCCATCGCGGGTGAACACGACTTCCGAGTTTTCGGTGACCACGCCGGTGGCCCCGTCAATGTTACTCACCACGTTCTGGCCGACGCTCGGGGTGGCCCAGAGGAATTCACCGGTCGCGCGGTCCAGCGTGTAGATGATGCCGGTCTTGCCCGGGATGCCGGTCACCACCTGCCGCTGTTCGCCAGGACGAATCCGCGGATTGATCCAGCTCACGGCATCGGCACTGGGTGCCACGGCGGTGTCCACCAAGAGCCGCTCAAACGGGTGGTCGAGATCCCAGTGGTCATTCAGGTGCTGGTAGTACCAGGTGATCTCGCCGGTGTCGGCATCGAGCGCCAATGTCGAGTTGTGGTACAGGTGCGTGTTGTTGATGCCACCCACCAGGAACTTCGGCGCCGGCGAGGTGACCGACGTGCCGATGTAGATCAGGTTCAGCGCGGGGTCGAAGCTAGGGACCATCCACGCGCCCACGTGTCGACGGTCTTCATACGGCACGTCGCCCCAGGTCTCGTCGCCCGGCTCACCGGGCCGCGGAATCGTCCGCCTGCGCCATAGCTCTTCGCCAGTCGTCGCGTCGTGGGCGGTGATCACACAGGCGTCCGGACCCGCCGTCGGCATACAGCCCCGTCCAGAGATGATCTTGCCGTTGGCGATGATGGGACCAGACGACTGGTGGGCCGGCAGCGTCTGGTAGTCGAGAATCTCGGTCTCCCAGACCAACTCGCCCGATGTGGCGTCCAGCGCGAACACGAAATCGTCGGCGCTCGTGTCGATGATCAGGTTGCCGTAGATGGCCAGGTTCCGGTTGATGGTGTTCAGCGTCGGCGTGACGTACTCGTCCAGGTCGTCCGGAAGATCGCGTCTGTACTCCCACCGGAGGTCGCCGGTGACCGCGTCAAGCGCCTGGATGACGTCCCCGGGGTTCGGCATGTACATCACGCCGTCATACACCAGCGGGGTGCCCTGGTTGCTGCCCACGGTCAGGGCGCGCGTCCAGACCATCCGCAGGTCGTCGACGTTGCTGGTGTCAATCTGGTCGAGTGGGCTGTAGCCCCAACTGTCGAGCGTCCGCCGCCACGTCAGCCAGTCTCCCGGCGCCGGATCCTGGAGCATGGCGTCGGTCACCGGAGTGAAGGCGGCCCCCGTCTGCGCCAGGGCTGCGCAGGGAAGCACCGTTCCCACCGCCACGGTCAGCGCCAGAAGCCCAAGTCGCAGCGTTGCGCGTGACTGAATCATCTGGATATGTCCTCGTTCCGACGCACGGTGTAGTCGCTAGTTTGAGCTGGCTCGCCGCCGGCCGGACGGCCGCTGGCCCAGCGCCCGCTGCATCACCTCGTACTGCACCGCGGAGATACGTCCGATCGACTGAATCCAGTAGGCGGCGTTGTGCCGACCCTCCATCTGCATGTAGTCAAACGGCACGTCGCGCTCCATGAGGATGCTCGCGAGCTCTCTGGCCCCACCAATCAGTCGGTCCTCGGTGCCGCAGTCGAGATAAATATGCGGCAGCACGTCGTTGTCGAGCTGCGCAATCAGCGTGAACGGGTCGTAGGCGTCCGCGTCTTCGGGCGTGGGGAATTCCTGCCCATCGGGGGAGCGCTCGACCTGACTACTGAAGCCATCGATACCGATCAGCGGATTCGGTCGGCGGAGCCGCGCCGCGCGCTCTGCCTGCTCGGCCGCGGTTCGTTCTGGCGCCTGGCGCGGGGGCGCCTCGCCGCGCATCCGTCGGGCGATCTGGCGCGCGTGCTCGAGCGCACCGCTCGTGCTGCCAATCGAAATGAACATCTCCGGATGCCGCAGCCCGAGCGTGATGGCGCCGTAGCCACCCATGGACAGGCCGCTGATGGCACGGCCTTCCCGGCGCGCGATGGTCCGGAAGTTCCAGTCCACGTGGTTGATGACGTCGGTGATGATGTGGTCTTCCCAGTTGTTCTTCTGGCCCCCCGCGTCCGCCGTCCAATTGACGTACCAGGAGTTGCCGGCGTCGGGCATGACCACGATCAGGTCGTCGTAGAGCCCGGCGTAGAAGGGAGTCCCGTTGGACAGTCCCCACGCGGTGTAGTTTTGCGTCAGCCCATGCAGCAGATACAGCACCGGATACCGCTGGGTCGACTCGTCGTAGCCGCGGGGCAGGACGATGTTGTATTTCATCGCCCGGTCGACGGCCGGACTGAAGAACTCGACTGTGTCGAGCTCCAGGCTTTGGGCGGACACCGGCGCGGCGAACGGGATGGCGAGCGTCGCGACCAGGGCGGCTGAGGCCACCGCGATGCGCGCCCACGTCTGAATCTGAAGTCGTGGCATGGTCTGCATTCTCCTTCTTAGACTGAACGGCCCATGATACTCGCCGCCGCGCCGGAGCGCCGCGCGCCGAGCGCGACTCGGGATCGCGGGCGTCGGGCCCTAGTACGACTTGGTGAACCCGTTCCGACTGTTCGTCACCGTGAAGCTGCCGTCTCGTCGTGCGTCTACTTTGATCCAGTACGCGGGTCCGTTGTGCACCGGTCGCGGCGGCTCGGTTGCGCGGTCCGGCGGCGGCATCGGCGCCAGCGGCATGGTCGGCGCCTGTTCGTCGATCAGGTTGGCGATAAACACGCCCGGCACGGTGTAGTCCTGGCCACTGAGCTGCGAAAAGTGGAGCTGCCACAGGTCTTCGAGTCCGGGCGACGTAAACAACGTCGTCATCACTTCAGGCGTGCCGCCTTTTCGCGTGCCGTTGTTCAGCAGCGCCACCCGTGGCGCGAGGGCGTGGACAAGCGTGGCCGAGTTGGACATGTCCAGCCCGTGGTGCGACACGATGTGGAGGTCGAGGGTCCCGATCGGATTCGCGGGGCACATCAGCTCGAACTCCTTATTAAGCGTGAGGTCGCCCAGATGCAGCGTGCGAAACTGTCCGAACGCGATGTGCACGCCGACGGACTGCGCGTTCTCCCCGGGGTCGTCGGGCCCGCGTTGGAACGTGGCGCAGTGCGGGTTGGCCGCCCCGCCGCCCGGCAGCGGCGACCCGAGGCTCTCGCCACCCGAGGTCACGACCGTCACGTCCACGCTACCCAGCGGCACCGTGTCGCCCGCTTCCGCGACCGTGCGCCCTGCCTGCGACAGGCCCGCGTAGACATTGTCGAGAAACTCCGCCCGCATCGGGTTGCCGTCGACGTGCCGGCCGGGGTCGATGAAATGCCGGATCGGGATGCGCGTGGCCAGCTCCGGCATGCCGCCGTAGTGGTCGCTGTGCCAGTGCGTCGTAATCAAGTGGTCAATCTGTTCCAGCCCCGCATCCTCCGCGGCCGCCATCATGCGGCCCACGTCGCGGTCGGCGTTTTCGCCGCCGTTGCCCGTGTCAATCAGCAGTGACTCGCCCTCGGGCGAGACAAAGAGCGTCGCGTTGCCGCCTTCGACGTCGATGAGGTAGATACGCAAGGCGTCATCCGTCTGGGCCGTCGCGGATGTTGACAACAGCGCCAGGGTCAGCGCCGTGCCCACGCGAGTAGCCAGCGTTGACGGCGTGCGAACAGTGGGTCTCATAGTCATGAATGGTCTCCGGCCTCCGCGTGGAATCAGCCCGAGTATACGAGCAGACCGTGCCCGCTCTCCGAGATACAATGCAGGCCTCGATTCGACCCCAACAGGAGACCACTAGCAATGCGCGTCATGCGATCGACGGCCGCCCTCGGCTTCGCCGTGTCCACTTTGGTGCTGGCCCAGTGCGGCGGCGGGGGAGCCCCCGCTGAAGAGGCGTCCGAGGCGTCCGCGCCAGTCAACGGCGACTGGCCGATGTACCGCCATGACCTGGGTGCCACCGGATATTCGCCGCTCGCCGAGATTACGGCCGCAAACGTGTCGACCCTGGCCGAGGCGTGGACGTACTCGCTCGCCCCGGTGGACGAGGAGGCGCGGGGCGCGAACTCCCAGGCGACCCCGATCGTGGTCGATGGGGTGATGTATGTCACGGCGGCCGACCGCGTGGTCGCGCTCGACCCCGCCACCGGCGCTGAGCACTGGCGGCACGCGGTCGACGACGCTCGTCCCTCTCGACGCGGGGTGTCGTACTGGCCCGGGGCAGACGGCATGGCGCCGCGCATCATCTTTACGACCGGTCTGCATCTGCGCGCGGTTGACGCGGCCACAGGCACGTCGGTCGAGAGCTTTGGTGAGGCCGGTCTGGTGGAGATGGGCGTACCGTACAACTCGGTGCCGCTCATTGCCGGCAACATCGTGGTGGTTGGCGCCAATACGCCCTCCGGCACCATCGGCGGTATCGGGAATGCCCGCGCGTTCGACGCGGTCACCGGCGACCTGGTGTGGGAGTTCGACTCCGTGGCCCAGCCGGGGCAACCGGGGCATGACACCTGGGAGGGCGACAGCTGGGAAAATCGGCTGGGCGCCAATGCGTGGCCGTTCTATTTCTCGATGGACGAGGAGCGCGGACTGGTGTTCTTACCTCTGGCCTCGCCCATTCCCGGCGACTACGGCGGCGACCGCCCCGGGGACAACCTGTATGGCAACGCGGTGGTGGCTGTCGACATCACTACCGGCGAATACCGCTGGCACTTCCAGACCATTCACCACGACCTGTGGGACGCCGACCCGCCGGCGCCGCCCGCCATGTTCGATATTCCGCGGGACGGAGGCGTCATCCCCGCGCTCGGTGTCACCACCAAGTCCGGCTATCTCTACATCCTGAACCGCGAGACAGGCGAGCCGATCTACGGGGTCGAAGAGCAGCCCGTGGCCGCCAGCGACGTGCCGGACGAGGCCTCGTCGCCGACCCAGCCCATTCCGGTCAAGCCGGTCGGATTATCGAGACTGACCTACGAGCCGAGCGATCTGGTGACAGCCGAGGACACGTCGGCCGAGCATGTGGCCGCGTGCGGTGAACTGATCGACACCTTGGGTGAGCTCTACAACGCCGGACCGTTCACACCCTGGGTCTACCGTCCGGAAGGTGCCGCGCTGCGCACGACCTTGTCATTCCCGGGCGGCGTCGGTGGCGCCAACTGGGGCGGCGTGGCGGTCGACCCGGCCACCGGCTACTTGATGGTGGTGACGCAGGACCTCGGCGCGTTGGGCTATGTGGAAGACGCACCGGACGACCATCCCGTGCCCTACCGCAAGGGCCAGCAACGTCCCGCCGCCTTCGTGGCGGAGGTCGACGGTGCGACGTTGCCGTGTCAGCGCCCGCCCTGGGGCCGACTGACCGCCGTGGACGCCGCCACGGGCGATATCGTCTGGCAGGAAGTGTTGGGCGTCACTGACCAGCTTCCGGAGGGTAAACAGGCCACCGGTCGGCCCATCCGGGCCGGCGCCATCACCACCGGCAGCGGCCTCTTGTTCGTGGCCGGCACGGACGACGCCCGCCTGCGCGCCTTCGAGTCCAGCACGGGCCGCGAGGTCTGGACAACGCGTCTGGGCGGCAACGGCAACGCCAACCCGATGACGTATCAGGGCCCAGACGGCAAGCAGTATGTGTCGATTGCCGCCACCGACACGCTGGTCACCTTCGCGTTGCCGTAGCAGGAAGCCGACCGACCTTCGCAGGCCGCGCCGAGGCCATATGACCTCGATGACAGACACGATTCGCCAGCGGCGACATCTCGGCGTCGTGTTGGGTCTGCTTGCCGCGGTGGTGACGACCGCGTGCAAGGAAGAGGTCCAGATGCCGGGGGCCTGGGTGCGTGCACTCGTCGTCGTGGATGGGGACGACGCCGACTGGGCTGGTGCCCTCACCGAGTTCGAGCAGTACGACCTCTCGCTTGGCGTCCTCAACGACGACCAGTTTCTCTACGTCGCGTTGGTCAGCGACGGCCCGGTTGCCGCCCAGGCCATGGCCGCAGGGCTTACCGTCTGGCTGCAGCCCGATGGATCCAATGGTGGCCAGTACGGCATTCGCTATCCGGTGCCGCCCGATGTGGCGAACCTGGGGACGGTGCGGGGACCGGTCGGCGGCGGGCGACCGACTGGCGCTGGAGGCAGCCCCAGACCCTCGTCAGGCGGCAGACTGCGCCAGGTCGACCTGATCGGCCCAGGAGACCTCGGCGAGCGTCGGCTTCCGGTCCCCGTCGGCGGCGGACTCGAGGTGGCCGCCCGGTTCAATGGCCCGATCTTCGTCTACGAGCTACGGGTGCCTCTGGCTCGCGACGCGCGCCATCGTATGGGACTCGGTGTGGCGCCAGGTGCAGAAGTTCGCATCGGCTTCGAAACCGTCAACCTACGAGACCTGATCGGTGGTGGCGGACGCTTTCCCGGCCGACCGGGCAATTTCGGTGGCGGGGGTGGCCCCGGCGGTGTGGGGCGAACCTTCGGCGGCGCGCGCGGTATCGACGGTCCCGGTCGCGCCGAGCCACTGGAGCTCTGGGCAACCGTCGAGCTTGCCACCGCTCCGTAACGCCCCAGTTGGCACCAGCGGAACGGCCCAACCCCACTAGCGGGTTTTTCCCTCGAAGGACGTCTGATACAGTCCGATCCGTGCAGAATCAGGCCGTCGTCGACCGAACAATCTGGCTGGATGGGCAGTTCGTCCCCTGGAAGGACGCCACCGTCCACGTCCTATCCCACAGCCTCCAGCGCGGCTCCCTCGTGTTCGACTATACGGGGGTGCATCAGACCGCTCGCGGGCCCGGCATTTTCAGGCTCGACGTCCATGTAAAACGCTTGCTGCACTCCTGCGAACTGATGGGCCTGCCCATCGCCTACGGACAGGCAGAAATCGAGGCGGCGATCCTGGAGACCGTACGCCACAACCCAGGCGCCCGGGCCGTCAAAGCGAGCGCCTACTACGCGTCCGTCGAGGTGGATGTGGTCCCCATCGATCAGCGTGTCTCGCTGGCCATCGCCGCGTACGACCCGACCGCGGACATCCTGGGGCACTTGCCAGCCCAGCCCCGGCCCCGCGCCAGCACCGTGCGGCTATGGCTCGAGAAAAAGACCCATCAGCGACGCGAGGACATCGTGTCACCCCAGGCCAAGGTCTCGGCCAACTACGCCAGCGGCATGATGGCCAAGTCACGCGCATTGAAAGCCGGCTTCGACGAGGTGCTCTTCGTCAACGAGGACGACCAGCTGGCCGAGGGCCCAACCACGAATCTCTTTGTCGTCGACGCCACGGGACGGCTCCGTACACCGCCAGAGAAACGAGTGCTGCAGGGAGTGACCCGACAGAGCGTCATCGAGCTTGCCGCAGCCGACGGAATCCCCGTCGACGAGTCTGACATCGCCCCGCGCGAACTCATCACGGCCCGCGAGGTATTCCTGACCGGCACGACCGCCGGCGTCCTCCCCGCCGAGTCTGTCGACGGTCGCCCCGTCGGCGACGTCTGCCCCGGGCCGATAGCAACCCGCCTTGGAGATCACCTGCGCCTCGCTCTCAAAGGCGAAGCCCCCGGGTTCGAGCACTGGCTTACCTATGTATAGGGCAAGCGCGCGCTGACCTTGAGGCAACGATGAGTATCCCCAACACGCGCCAGTTAGAGCGTCGGCCGACCCACCCTGGCCAAATGCTGCGGCAGGACTTCCTTCCCGACTATGGCCTGACCGTCGCGAGCTTGGCGGAGGCGGTTGGAGTATCCCGCCAGTCAATCAATGAGCTGCTCCGTGCCAGACGTGCCGTCAGTCCAGGGATGGCCCTCCGTCTGTCCCGGTTGTTTGGCAATTCAGCCGAATTCTGGCTGAATGCCCAGCGCGCCGTGGACCTCTGGGATGCAGCCCACGCCATCAAGGACGAGGTTGTCCGCATCAACCCGTTGCGGGTCGCATAACAGCCGGTAGCGATAGTCGGCGCTGCGCGCCGCCGCCGAACCGGAACGCTTGCGCGGAGCACGGTCTCACGGTGCGACCGAAACGCGCCAGCGACATTTTTGAAACATGCCTCACCTGAGCGTCTATTTCCGAGTCCCCGACGTTGATGCGTTCGTGAAGAGAGCGGAAGACCTTGGCGGACGTGGTCAGACGTTCGACCTTCCCGTCGCCCGTATGGCGGTCGTCGCAGACGCTCAAGGAGCCGTCTTCACCGTCGTTCAATATGAACGGGAGGAACAGGGAATCCGCATCAAAGATAGGAAGAGAAAACGATGAAGAATAGATCGACGAACACGCCTTCCAAAAACGCAATCCAAACGGATCCGCGGCGCCGAACGCTGATTGCTGACGTTAGGCTGAATGACGAGCGAAATACTACCGATCAAACCGCCGGCCCGTGGCCGCGGAATGCGCCCCAGCGCGCGCGGACAATGACCTCGCGTTCATCGAATGTGTAGTAGATGTGACAGGCGACTTTCCGAAGGTAGATGCGCCGGAGACTAGGGACACCGGCTCGGGGATACGGAGTCCCAGAACCTGGAAGCAGCTTCAAGACGTGAAGCGCGTCCTCGAACTCGGTTGCGAAGAGATCGACATGGACCCGATTCTCAATCCACCACGATTGCTCACGGTGGACGTGATCACGGGCCGTCTCCGTGAATCGCACACGACGCGGCTTCAACGCGTGCGGAGCTCCGTTAGGATCTGCTCCGCGTCGACGAGGCGACCGGCAGCAACATCGGCATTCGACGCCTGGAGGGCGTCGTGAAGGGCGGCACGGTCAGTTTCATCGAGCCAGTCGCCGGGGTCCAGCGGGAGCAGTGAAACCTCTGTGCCTTCAGGCAGTTCCGTCGGCTCGTTGACGACCAAACGACCGGCCTGAACACGTGCCTTGATGGTCATGAAATGACGTTATCACTACGCTGGTCGCCCAACAAGCAACGCAGCGGACCGGCCGAGGCCGGCCGGTGATTGCTGACGTTTGCGCGGAGCACGAATCAGCGGTGCGACCGAAACGCGTCAGTGACCCGCCGCTACACCACACACGCTAGCTACGACGATATCGCGCCGCGCTGCGCGATGGCGCCGCTACCGATCAGCGCGTCGATCTCGCCGGTCGCGATGCCCCACGACGACAGGCCTTCGCGGGTGTGCGCCCCGGCCGAGGCCGGTTCCCCGCGAATAGCACTCGGGGTCCGGCTGAACCGTGGCGCCGCGTTCGGTTGCCATCCGCCGCTGCCTTCAACGAAGGTGGCTCGGTCTCGGCTGTGGGGGTGGTTCGGGGCCTCTCGTAGGCTGAGCACCGGGGCGAAGCAAGCGTCGGTGCCTTCGAGCAAGGCCGCCCATTCGTCGCGGGTGCGGGTGCGGATGAGTGCGGCCAGTTTGGCCTTGAGTGCGGGCCACTCGTCCCGGTCGGTCGAGTGTGGCAGCTCGTCGTCGGTCAGACCGAGGCGGTCCAGCAGGACGGCGTAGAAGCCGGGTTCTATGGGCGCGAGTGCGATGTGTTTGGCGTCGCTGGTTTCGTAGACGTCGTAGCAGTGGGCGCCGCTGTCGAGCAGGTTGGTGCCGCGCACGTCCTGCGACACGCCGGCGTTCAATAGGGCGTAGGCGGAGGTCATCAGGGATGCCGCCCCGTCCACCATCGCCGCGTCGACGACCTGGCCTTGTCCGGAGCCCTTGGCCTCGAATAGTGCCGAGACCACACCGAGCGCCAGATAGAGGGCTCCGCCGCCGAAGTCGCCAACGAGGTTGAGCGGTGGGGTGGGCGGCTGTCCTGCGCGGCCGGTGGCGTGCAGGGCCCCGGTCAGCGCGATGTAGTTCAGGTCGTGTCCTGCGGCCTGGGCCAGCGGGCCGGTCTGTCCCCAGCCGGTCACTCGTCCGTAGACCAGTCGCGGGTTCCGGGTCATGCACTGGTCGGGGCCGAGACCGAGTCGTTCCGTGACCCCGGGCCGGAACCCTTCAACTAGGGCGTCCGCTTGCTCGCACAGGCGTAGCAGCAGGGCCACGCCGTCGGGGTGCTTGAGGTTGACCGCTATCGAGCGCCGGCTTCGGTTGAGCAGGGCATGTTCGTCCGGCAGCGTGATGCCGAGGCCGGAGGGCGACAGGCGGTCGACCTTCAGGACGTCGGCGCCCAGTTCGGCGAGCAGCATGGCCGCCATCGGGCATGGGCCTATGCCGGCCAGTTCGAGGATCTTGACTCCTGCCAGTGGTCCCATGCGTGTCTTCCAGACGGCCCCAACGGGCCGGGCCGAGCGTGCGTGTGCCTCTCGGCCTTGTCATATGGTGCTGACTGCGCCATGGTACCCGGACACCGCCCCTGGAACATTGATGTCTATCGAGATGCCGCCTCTTCGGCTGCCCTTGTCGGTGTTAACACCAAAGCTTCGAGGTGGCGCCCACTCGTGTCTGACGCGCGTCAGCCTTCTGGTGTGGCTCGTGGCCGTCTTACTGTTGTCGACCGGCGTGGCCACCGCCCAGGATGGGCTCGCCAACCCTCACGAAGGTAACCGGGGGGCCGTGCGTGCTGGCCGCGCGTTGTTCGAGACTCGGTGTGCCGAGTGTCATGGGGCTGACGCGAAGGGCATCAGCGGTCCAGACCTGACGGTGCTGTTTGCCGCCGGGCGTACCGACGGCCGCGTGTTTCAGACGATTCAGGCTGGTATTCCCGGCAGCATCATGCCGTCGAGCTCGGCACCGGACGACGAGCTGTGGGCCATCGTCAGCTATCTCAAGAGTCTGGGCACGGTCTCGCCGCTAGAGTTTGCGACCGGGAACGCGGACCAGGGGCGCCAGGTGTTCACAGCCAACTGCGCTGGGTGTCACCGCGCCGGACGGGATGGCGGGCGGCTCGGCCCCGACCTGTCGCGGATTACGTTGAGCCGCTCGCGTGCTGGCATGACGGCGGCCATTCGGGACCCGAGCGACGCGATGCGGGTCGGCTACCGGACGGTGACGTTGGTGATGTCCGACGGCCAGCGTATCCGAGGTGTCAAGAAAGCTGAAGACGCGTTTTCCATCCAGATTGTGGACACCTTCGAACGGCTGCAGGGCTATCTGAAGGCGGACCTGCAGACGGTGCAGGATGAGGCGGAGTCGTTGATGCCGCCGTTTGGTCCCGACACGGTGAGCGACACCGATCTGGACAATCTGCTGCGGTTTCTCACGTCAGTGCATGAGGGCACGGCGAACTAGGGGAGTGGCACGCCCTGACGTACGACCAACGCGACACGGCCGCTCGCAGGCGCCCCGCGTGGAGCTAGGCTCGCAGGCGCACCGCAGACAACAGACAAGGTAGATCAAGCATGCGCGTGACAAGACTCGTAGCGCTGACCGCGCTCGTCGCCGTCGCCGGACCGGTGGGACTGGCCGCCCAGGAACCGGCGGGCGGTC
>CALLXD010000035.1 GCA_937766455.1 Vicinamibacterales bacterium
TGGCGTCAGTGCCTGGTCGACAACTGGTCGCATCTTGCGCGAGCGTGGGTACCCGGAGGCGCTGCTCCGGATGTGGGAGTACTACTTCTGCTACAGCGAGGGCGGGTTCCTCGAGGAGACCGTGGGTGACGTGCAGCTCTTGCTGTCGAGGCCTCGAACATGACCCTGGGCATGGCCGCGGCCGAGCGCGGGTGGTTGCCCGACTGGGCCGTCCGCGCCGGCATCCGCCAGCTGTTGCAGCAGCGACTGCGAGAGCAGCAGGCCGCGTCGGATCCGGACCCAGAGGGGCCGTGGCCAGGCATCTGGACGCCATGCGGGCGGGGCCGATCGCGCTCGCACCCGACACCGCGAACAGTCAGCACTACGAGGTGCCGGCCGCCTTCTTCAGGCGCGTGCTCGGTCCGCGGCTCAAATACAGCTGCTGCTGGTGGCCTGACGGTGTGACGTCGCTCGCCGAGGCGGAAGAGGCGATGCTGCGCTTGACGACCCAGCGCGCGGGGGTGGGCGACGGCATGCGGGTGCTGGACCTTGGATGCGGCTGGGGGAGTGGGCGTTGTGGGTCGCCGAGATGTATCCCCATGCAGAGGTGGTCGCCGTGTCCAATTCGGCTGGCCAGCGCCGCCACATTGAGAACGACGCCGCGCGCCGCGGTCTGCGCAACGTGCACGTCGTGACGGCGGACATCAATACGTTCGAACCGGAGGGGACCTTCGACCGGGTGGTGTCGGTCGAGATGTTCGAGCACATGCGGAACTACGAGCGGCTGTTGTCGCGTGTCCGGTCCTGGCTCCGCCCTGCCGGCACCCTCTTCGTGCATGTCTTTTGTCACCGCCGGTACAACTACTTCTTCGAGGACGCCGGCAGCGGCGACTGGATGGCGCGTCACTTCTTCACCGGTGGCATGATGCCGTCGGAAGACCTGCTTTTCAATTTCAGCGCGAGATGCAGGTCGAGACCCACTGGCGGCTGGACGGCCGAGAGTATCAGCGGACGGCCCAGGCCTGGCTCGAGAACCTTGACGCCAACCGGGTCGAGGTGGAGCGGGTGCTGGCCGGCTCGCGCGGCCGACACAGGCGCGACTCGATGCGGAGCGCTGGCGTCTGTTCTTCCTCGCGTGCGCCGAGTTGTTCGGCTATCGAAATGGCGAGGAGTGGCTCGTCTCGCACTACGTGCTGAGTCCGCCCAGTCGCGGCGGGCGCGATAGTGGCCACGCGGTCCTGATCCCCGGCAAGCCGAAAGGAGCGCCACCGTGGTCACATTGCTTCGGGTGCTGTTCGCCGGCGTGTTGATCGCCATGGTGACGCTGACGACGACCGCCAGCCTGGAGCAGGGTCTGGTCGAGGCGGCCCGTAACCTCTGGCCCGATGCCTGGTTCCGGGCGACGCTGGCCGACGCGTACTTCGGATTTCTGACGGTCTTTGTCTGGATCGCCTACAAGGAGCGGACCATGCCCGCCAGGCTCGTCTGGTTCGTCCTCGTGATGTCACTCGGCACCATCGCGGTCGCGGTCTACATGCTCATCGCGCTGCGGCGGCTTGGCCCCGGCGACCCGATTGAACGGCTGCTCATGCGGACGGTGGAAGAGCAGACATGACCCCGCGAGCCCACAGGCTCCGGCCGCGCAGCGCCCGTCGGGCGGCGGCACGCGCCACACCGGCGGCTAGGGGGTCAGGCGTCTCGTGTCCAAAGACCGCGGCGACCTGGCGGCGGCGATGCTCGAAGATGGACCGTAGGTCGGACTCGATCCACCCGAGGGCCGGGGTGTGGAACAGCCGCCGGCAATAGACATCAAAGTCGACCGTATCCTTGATCAGCGTGCCGGACCCGTCGGTGCGTGAATTCGTGGAGGTGCCGCCACCGGCGGAACGGACCTCTGATCTGCCGGTCCACGAATCGCTGTTGCCCGGCGTCCATTCCTCGATGCGGGTTCGCCACCACACGGGCACACCGTGCAGACGGAGGCGATAGTCGATGATCGACCCGGCGTGCAGCGATGACTCCGGTGCACCTCGAATGCGGAAATGGAGGAAGTCCGGAGTCAGTCGCTCCAGATTGTGGACGGAGGCAAAGAACGGAAACACCGCAGCGACCGGCCGCGGCACCCACTGGGTGCAGCAGAGCCGCCAGTGGTCACTGACACGCGCGATCGTGATCGCCGATGCTTTCGGATTCGCCATCCCGATGGTCTTGTAAATATTTAATTGTAAATATAATATTATTTAGCTATGTGCAAATCATATTCTGGCATCACGGTGCCCGGCCGACCGCGTCGCGCGCACCACCGTAGGACGGCGAGACCGACATGCCATTGAGCCAGATGCTCACCGACGGTCTCGACGCTCTGGGCATCGGCCGAAAGATCCGCGACCTTCGCGTTGGCCGGAAGCTCGGACTCGTCGAGCTTGGCCGACATTCGGGCCTGTCCGCGGCGCTCCTGTCGAAGATCGAACGGGGCAAGATGTATCCGACATTGCCCACGCTGCTGCGGATCTCGCTCGTGTTCGGCGTCGCACTTGACCACTTCTTTGCGCGAGACGATCGGGCGTTTTCCGTGGTGCGCGAGCGCGACAGGAAGAGCTTTCCGGAAAAGGCGGGCGCCAGCCCGGGGTCGTTTCGCTTCGAATCGCTCGACTACGGGGCCACAGGCCGGAAACTCAACGCCTATCTGGCCGAGTTCCTCGCCGTGGCGGTTGACGATGTGAAACTGCACCGGCACGCGGGCGCAGAGTTCATCTATGTGCTCGAGGGGAAACTGGGGCTCTACATCCGACACGAGGAAACGACGCTGGCGAAGGGGGATTCGGTCTACTTTGACTCGAGTCAGCAGCACGGCTACCGTCGCGTGGGCCGCAACGCCTGCCGGGCACTTGTCGCCATCGCAACAGGCCCGTCCGAGCCCGCCTGAACCGTCGCACGTCACCGCGACCCCGCGGGACGTCGGCCCGCCCAGGTCCACTGACGAATCAGGTTCGCAATAAATCGAAACGGGGCGAGCATGTTGTCGCGCAGGGGAACGGAGGCGCCGTTCGCCCGGATTAGCATGATGGTCACGTCATCCTCGGACAGGTTGTCCGCCGACATCGATGTCAGCTGACGCAAGAGCTCCGGAATGATCGCGCCGGGCTCGGCGGGGTTGGTCTCGGCCGCGAGCTTCGCCAGCCCTTGCTGACCCACCATCTCGCCCTTGTCGTCGACGCACTCCTCCAGACCATCTGTGTAGCAGAGTAGTAGATCGTCCGTCGTCATCGTGACGCCGAGCTGGCTATACCTCGCGGATTCGAACATGCCGAGCGGGATGTCGGTCAGCGCAGCCGATGTCGACTCTTGCACGAGGGCTCGCCACGAGCGATGCCGGGCGCTGAACAAGAGCGGCGGCGGGTGCCCGGCGTTCGTGAGGGCCAGCGTGCTCGTCGGGACGAAGAACGTGGCGACCAACCCGGTGGCAAAGGTACTCGCGTCTCCCACCGCGGCGAACTCCTGATTAATGGCTCCGACGAGGGAGTCCTGATTGATGTGATCGATGTGGCGACGCATGAGCCGACGGAGGCTGCCCGCCAACGCAAGCACGGTCTCCCCGTGTCCGCGCACATCGGCCAGCGCGAGCCGGGTGATACGGCCCGACGAGCAGGAGGAGAGCGAGTAGATGTCACCACCATCGACACCGTCGCCGTAGGGCTTGCAGTAGAGCCAGACATCGAGCCCGGTGGTGGAGACCGCGGTGTCGGCACCGGTATTGCCGCCCCATACCTGCATGCACTCCATGCGCGGGGAGGGCTGTGTCGGCCCGACCGGATCGATGTCGCCGCGTCGGTCCGCGAGAGATATGGGTTCTGCGAGTGTCGCGAGATGAGGCATAGTCATAACTCTCCTTGCGTCATTTGGCACGGGCGTGCGCCTTCGTGACGAGAGCTTGTGTGAATTATTATTGTATCATAAAAATTAAATATGTTTTATTATTGAGAAATACTAACGGACAGACTTGAATGATATGTGGCCGGCCTGGGTCGGGTGCGGCTTTCTGGGCAGACGGGTCGCGCGATTGTGACGTGATGCAGGAGACGAGGTGTCGGCGACAACCCGCGGGGCGCAGGTCGATGCGCTGTCCCGCCAAGGGTTGTTGGTCACAACGCGCTGGACGCTGGGCGGGAACAACGAGGGCGCGGTAATGAGATCGGTTCCAGAGTGGGCACAGCGGTCGCGCGCGTCGTGGCGGTATAGCGGGCAGGAGCGTCCGGCTTTCGCGGTGGAGCCAGGGCCCGGCCAGGAGTCGGTTTGGGACTATCCGCGGCCGCCAAGACTGGACGCCGACCGCCGTGAGGTGGTTGTCAGGATTGGCACCCACGAAATCGCGCGTTCCACGCGCACCGTCCGCCTGCTGGAAACGGCAAGTCCACCGACCTTCTACCTGCCACCGGCTGATGTGCGCATGGAGTGCCTGGAGAGGGGGACGGGGGGCTCGCGATGCGAGTGGAAGGGTGATGCGTCCTATTGGTCGGTGAGCGTCCCCGACGGGCGAGTAGACGGCGCTGCGTGGCGCTACGCCAATCCACTGCCGGGGTACGAAGGTATCCGAGGCTACCTGTCCTTCTACCCGGCCCTGGTCGACTGCACGGTCGATGCGATGCCTGTCGTTGCCCAGCCCGGTCGTTTCTATGGCGGGTGGGTTACTGCTGAGCTCGTCGGACCCTTCAAAGGGGAACCCGGCTCCGGGAGCTGGTGATCGGAGACGCCGCCGTTTTCCTGTCAGGTCACTTTCCGCAAGGTTGGGTGACCGGTATGACAATGAATAAATATTGATTGTAGGACAAAAATATTTGCGTATTAATATAAGCACGCTCATTTGATACAACTCATTGAAATGAGGGTGTGCATGCGACTATTGCTGAACACGCGATCGACTCTTCACCGCTGTCTGCTCGTGGCGACATTCGTCACGCTGCCGCTGGTCTCCGCCTCATTCGCCGGTCCGCGGGCGCGCGCCGCCAGCGACGGCGAGAGCGAAACGGGGCCTGGTTGGACACAGTGGCGCGGGGCGCATCGCGACGGCCGGGTCGATGGGCCGGCCTGGCCATCTGACCTCAGCGGCCTCGAGCCACTGTGGCGCGTGGAGCTTGGAAAGGGCTACTCCGGCGCCGTTGTTGCGGCGGACCGCGTCTTTGTGGTCGAGACGGTGCGCGAGACAGGCATCACCGCGGCGCGTGTCCGAGCCTTGCGCCGTGACACCGGCGAAGAGATCTGGCGTCGAGGCTGGGAAGCGCAGGGCGACGTCCCGTTCTTTGCCGCTTCGCATGGTGCCTGGGAACGTTCGACGCCGGCCTACGACGGCCGCGTTCTCTACGTGGGTGACATGGAAGAGGTGTTGCACGCGCTGGATGGGGAGACGGGAGAGGAGCGGTGGGCGATTGACTTTCCCCAGCAGTACGGAACGACACGACCGCCATTCGGGTTTGCCTCGTCCCCGCTGCTCGTGGACGGGACTCTCTACCTCCAGGCGGCCAACGGTCTCGTCAAGGTAGAGGTCGAGTCGGGACGCGTCCTCTGGCGGTCGGCGGTCACCGACGACTCGATGAGCACCGGCGGGGCGTTCTCGTCCCCGATCCTGACCACGCTCAACAGTATCGACCAGGTGCTCGCCTTTACCCGATCGCATCTCACCGGCGTCGACCCGCAGTCCGGTCAGGTCCTCTGGCAACACGCGGTGCCGAACTTCCGTGGTATGAACATCGTTACGCCCAGCGTCTACCGCGACGGGGTCTTCGTGAGCCAGTACCGCAACGGCTCGTATTTCCTCCGCCCGGGCGGTCGCGCCGGCTCCGGGCAGGTTCGGATGGAGACCGCCTGGACCAACAAGGGCTCGGGGTATATGTCGTCGCCCGTGGTCATTGACGACCACGTGTATCAACATCTGGGCAACGGCCGGCTCAGCAGCATCGACCTTCGCTCGGGCGAGGAGAACTGGCGCACACGCCCCCTCGGCGAATACTGGAGCATGGTCTGGCAGGGTGACCGCATCCTCGCGATGAGTACGGACGGCAGCCTGCGCCTGGTTCGAGCGACGCCCGACCGATTCGAACTGCTCGACGAACGGGAGGTGGCGCAGACCAGCGTGTGGGGGCACGTGGCCGTCAGCGGAGACGGCGTGTTCGTTCGCGAACTGGAGGCGATCAGCGCCTTCCAATGGACCGACACCCCCACTCGGGTGTCGCGAATACAATGAGCGCCCGTTGATCCACGCCGCAATGCGCCGGTGGGAGCGTCGGTCGTTCCCGGGAGTCTGTCTGTGATGTCGCGCGCGTTCTTCCTTCCGCTTCTGTCGGCGCTCGCGGTGGTAGTGCCATCGGCGGCGCTCTATGGTCAATCCGTGACTCCGGAGGTTGCCGGACAATCTGCCGCGGCGTCGCCACCGAATGCACACGCGATTCTCGACCGGGCACTCGACCGGGCGGCGGCTCAGGAGCAGGCCCGTCTCGAGCTCGACTTCGAGTCTTTGCTCGATTCGACGGTGGAGTCGCTGAACGGGGACGGCGACGCGACCGATACCGAGACCGTTCGGTATCGCCGCTATCCGCTGGAAGGTCTGCTCTACGAAGAATTGATCGCCCGGGACGGCCGGCCGCTCGACGACGAGGAAGCTGGCGAGGAGGCCGAGCGGCGAGGGGAGTTCGTCGAGGAGGCACGGAAGCACGCGGAGCGTGGGGAGCCCTACGATCCGAACGAGATGGCGGTCCGGTTCGATCGGGAACTGATGGACCGCTACGACATCGCCCTCATCGGCACGGAAGTCGTTGGCGTCCACACCTGCTGGGTGCTGAGCTTCGAGCCCCGCGAGGGGCGGCTGCCGGACAACCGACGGATGGACAAGGCGCTGAACCGCTCGACCGGACGGCTTTGGATTGCGCAAGACGACTATGGCGTGGCGCGGATCTCGTTCGAGATGCAGCGACCCTTTCGCTACGTGTGGGGGCTGGTCGCGACCCTCCGGCACGCCGCGGGTCAGCTCGAGTACGAGCGCGTCGATCGCAATCTGTGGACCCCGGCGCGGTTCGACCTGGAACTCGACCTGCGGGTGTTCTTCAAGGGAATCCGTCGCCGGATACGGCAGGTCTGGGTCGAACACACTCGCATCGGCGCGTCCGTGCGTCCGTCATGAGTCAGGCAGAACGCACCGGTGTGGCCGCGGTGGCCGTTAGTGTCGCCATCGGGGTCGCGATCTCCTGGGCAGGCAGCCAAGGCGGAACGACTCTGGGAGCGCTTCCTGTCTTCGCCTTGTGCGGACTGCTGTCGTTCGGCATCAACTGGCTCGTATTTGTCCCGGCGTACGTGTTCCAGACGGAGCGGTACTTCGATCTGACCGGCAGCGTGACGTATCTGAGTATCGTTGGGGTCGCGCTGGTGTCCGGCACTCCGGACGTCCGGGCGCTCATCCTGGGAGCGATGGTGGCGGTGTGGGCGGTGCGATTGGGAGGCTTTCTCTTTGCGCGCATCCGTCGCGATGGCGGCGACGGCCGCTTCGACGCCTTGAAGCCCAGCCTTCCGCGTTTTCTCATGACCTGGACGTTGCAGGCGCTCTGGGTGTTGCTGACACTCTCGAGCGCGCTTGCAGCGATGACAACGGCTCGCCCCGAGCCGCTGGGGGCGTTCGCTGGGTTTGGAGTTCTGATCTGGGTCCTGGGTTTTTCGACCGAGGTCGTCGCCGATCGCCAGAAAGGTCGCTTCCGCGCAGACCCCGCCAATCGCGACCAGTTCATCCAGTCCGGCCTCTGGGCGTGGTCGAGACACCCCAACTACTTCGGGGAAATCGTGCTCTGGTGTGGCGTGGCCGTCGTGGCGTTCCCGGTCTTGACCGGCTGGCAATACGTCACCCTTGTCTCTCCGCTCTTCGTGTACATCCTGCTCACCCGCGTGAGCGGTATCCCGCTCCTGGAAGCACGCGGACAGCAGAGATGGGGGAACCGAACGGAGTATCGCGCCTACACGGAACGGACGCCAATCCTCTTTCCGCGCCCGCCGCGATCGGCGTGACTCGGCGGAGCCCGTGGGCTGCGATGGTCAAAACTCTAGTTTTACCCCGAACTGTGGGAAGCCTTCCAGACCCTCCCGAATACTCTCGCCCGTCCGCTCCTGGAACTGGATCGCATCGACGTTCTTGTGCCCATACACATTGATCATGTCGACGAACGTGATCAGGCTCAGCCGTCCCAAGCGCCGGCGATAGTCGAGGCGCAGGTTGAGCGTGTGGAAGTTCGGCAGCCGGTCGACGTTGGTCGCGATGATCTCCTTCGCAAACGCAGTGACGACGAATCATTGAACACATCTTCGTGAACGATGAACGCGTCGGTGGGGCGGCCTGCCGCGAACCGCCACTTGCCGGCCAATGACCACCGGTCGTTGAACTCGTATGCGAACAAGGTGTTGAGAATGTGGGGACGGTTGAAGTCGCTGTCATACGAGCCTGCACCGAGGTTGTCGTCTCGCCGGGATCGCTGGAGGGAGTAGGTGATCTGTCCGTACCACTTGCCGACGAGACGCTTCGCCAGAAGGAGGTCGACCCCGGCCGTGTAGCCAGTGCCGACGTTGGACGCGAACCGGGTCGTTCGACTGGGTCGAATCACCAGCTGGTCGAGCGCTTGATAGTACCCCTCCACGCTGAGCCGGATGTCCGGACGGAGCGACCGATTCACGCCAAGAGTCACCTGCCGCGACCGTTCATTTCGCAGCCCGCTATTGAGCGGGTTCCCGGCGACCTCGAGGAACTGTGGGTGCTGGTAGAAGATGCCGCCGCCGGCGGTCAGTCGCGTGAGGGGGTCGAGTTCTACACTCACGCTGGCGCGCGGCGACCAGAGCGACTGGTCGGCGAAGCCGTCGTGTTCCCAGCGCAGCCCGGGCGTGACGGTCACGCGGCCGCCAACCGTCCAGCCATAGTCCGCATAGAGCGCCGTGCGGACTGCGGTGTCCTTGAACTCCGCGTTGACGAACTCGGGCTCGAGCACGATGAACTGCTGACTGGGGTCGGGGCGGAAGTCGTTGCGGTCGTAAACGAACCGCGTCCACTCGCCATCGAGGCGGATGTCGTAGTCGAGTTCGACCTGCGTGACCCGAGCGCCGGTCGTCAGCCGGTCATCCGAATCGGTGACATAGCTGAAGTCGCCGCGCCAGCCGTACTCCCGCTCGGCCTCACGGACGTCGAGAATGTCGGCACGGATCGGCACGTCCTGCGCCCGTGGCGCCGGATCGTTCGCCAACTCGGGGAAGGTGTCACCCTGGACGGACCGCTTGTCGCTGTCGCGGAAGAAGACCGTGTTGGTCATGAAACTCGACTGGCCGGTCAACCAGCGCCAGTTCATGCCGAGGAGGCCACTGTCCTGTGAGGTCCGCGCGACGAGTGTGTTCTGGAAATTCGGACTCTCGAGCACGTTGTCGACCGTGCGGCTGAATCGCTCTGGCGCGAAGACACCAAGCAGGTTGAGCCGGTGTCGATCGGTGATCGTGGTCGTCGTTTTCACGATCACATCCTCGAGGCTCGGTACCCCGATGTCGTTCTCCCCGATCAATGTAAACAGTCGACCGAAGTCTTGCGCGCGCGCTGAGAACAACACGGCCGTGTTGCCGGCGACATAGGACGGACCGTCGTAGTTAAACTCCCAGCCGGCGACATCGAGGCGCCCGCTGAACGTCGGCGTCACCGGGTTGCCTTCCGCAACCTCGAGCTTGAGGAGCGATCCGTTCCTGCCACCGTAGGCGGCCGCAAAGCCGCCGGGTTGAAATTCGATGTTCTGAATGAGGTTAGGCGCGAAAATGCTGAAGCGGCCGCCACCGTCGAGGTCCTCCTGTTCGCCGATCGTCTGGTCGAAATGAATGACCTTGTCGAACGGAATCCCGTCGACCAGAATGAGATTGTCGCGCGGCCCGCGGCCACGCACGGAAAACGACGCGAACTCCCCAGTCGCCGCTACGCCGGGCAGGCTGTCAATCGCCCGCAGCACGTCGCCGGCCGACCCCGGGGCGCGCCGTATTTCCTCGCGGTCGTATGTGGTCGTGGTGACGGGTGCGCGGCGGTCATCGCCCGCGGCGCGTGCCGTGACGACCACGGTCTCAGACAGGGTCAGGCCGGACAGTTCGAAGAGGACGACGGCTGTCTTGTCTGGCACGACCCGTATGTCGCCCGATGCGGCCGGCTGGAAGCCGGCCGCGTCAGCCAGCAACTGATACACACCCTCGTCGACCTCGAATAGGCGGAAGACGCCGTCGTCACCGGAGGTCGTCGTCGTGAGGTCCTCACCCGCGGCCAGGAGCGTCAGTGCGGCCCCGGCAATGACCTGCTGGGTCGCGGCGTCGACGATCGTGCCCTGGATGGCCGGCGGTCTATCCTGTGCACGCACCGCCGGCGCTGCGGCGATCGACGCGAGGAGCCAGAGTACGGCGATTGCCGCCAGGCGGTGCGGTGGTCATGATCTCCCAAGCTCGCCGAAGCGCTCCGGGCCGCATCGTCGAACCCGCTCAAGGAACGTGCCCGAGGCCGTGGCGGTCGCCTCGGGCACATGCAGGGTTGGGGGGGGGCCGGACTATTCAGCCTGGGGCAGCATGACCGTGTCGATGACGTGAATGATGCCATTCGTTGCCATGATGTCCGTCGCGACGACGTTGGCCGCCCCGATCTTGACCTTGCCGTCGGTCACCGACACCGCGAGACTCTGCCCGTTGACCGTGTCCGCACTCGACAGCGTCACCACCTGCGCCGCATCCACCATGCCCGGCACGACGTGGTAGGTGAGGATGGCGGTCAACGCCGGAATGTCTTTCAGGAGGGACTCGACCGTCCCGGCCGGCAGCTTGGCGAAGGCCTCATCAGTAGGGGCAAACACCGTGAATGGACCGTCGCCTTTCAGCGTGTCGACCAGTCCGGCCGCCTCGAGCGCCGCGGCGAGCGTCGTGAAGGACCCAGCCTCGACCGCGGTGTCAACAATGTCCTTCTCAGCGGCCTGCATGGGGGTCACGAGGGCAAGGGTGGCGATCGCGAGCGTGTATGCAAATCGTTTCATCTGTCTACTCTCCTTTGGGCAACGTCGGTTGTTGTCCGGGTTGACCGGCTACGAGCGGGGATTCGCTCGCTTCCCGGTGTTCGTATACGTCTGACGAGTTCGGCCGTTCACCTCGAGGGCATCAGCGAGCGCGGCCAATTTCTCGTCGTCCGCCGGCCCGGTGGTACGCCAGACGATCCGGCCGTCCGCCTCAAGCAGCAACAGGTGAACGTCCCGCGTGTCTGGAATCGCCAGCGCCGCGGTGAACCGCTTGCGGTCCAGGTACACAGTCACCGTTCGCCGGCGCGCGGCCGGGTCGGGGATGCCGGCACGCATCCCGTTGTTGATCCAGAGACGGAAGAGCGCCGAACTTTCATAGATGGTTGGTACTTCGTAGAGGCGTAGGTCTCGGTCCCGTGCGAGCAGTGGCTCCACCGCGGTGATCCAGGTATCGACGACGGCCTGCTGGTCACGCTCGAACGCGACGGCGACGAGGTTTCTCCGACCGGCGAACCCACCTGGCAGCGAGACCTGCTCGCCCTCGAGGTCGATTCCGACCACATCGGGGAACGCGACACCCGTGGCCCCGCTGGACTGCACCGGCGAGTTGATGCCGGCGGGAATACACCCGGTGAGGGTGAGGGCTCCAAGGACTCCGACAAGGACGCGTAAGGTTGTTGGTTGCATGTGCGTTGCTCTTAATTTAACTGACATGAATAATATATTTCGTTTTAAGAACAGTCAATGTTACGGTTTCATCGGAGGAGAATAAGAATTGCGATTTGTGCTCTAGGCGAAAATGCGAACATCTGCATTGGGCAGACGACGCTTCAAATGACTGAAGTCAGGTTGTTACTCGGCCGCCATTCGCCACGGGTACGGTCTCGTGTGGCCGGTCCTAGTTCGTTTTCATCGGACTGGGCCCGCCCTGCAGCGTCAAGAGGTAGTCGCGGATCGACGCAATCTGCGCGTCGGCGTCTTGGTTGAACTGCGGATAGAACGATTCGGGATACTCGGTCCAGAAGGCCGGCATCCGGGTGCCCGGCTGGATGTCGAGAGGGGTGATCAGCCAGTCGAGAATCCAGTCCGGCTGTAGGCGGTCGCGTGCCATCCGAAGATCCGGCGCTAGATTCCCAACGTCCTGACTATCTGGAATCGTGTCGAGGACGTGACACTGCTGACAGCGCAGCAGCTCGAACAGCTCCTCGCCCGTCTGCAGCGTGGCCGCGTCCGTCGTCAGTTCATGCGTGCGGAACGGCCCCACGACGTCGGAGATGGCCGCGAAGTAGTCGAGCACACCGTTCCAATGGGCATCGTCAAGCCCGAAGCTCGGCATCCGCACTTGGAGCCACGGCCGAATTGGGATCGGGCGGCGGAGATACGCGTAGAGCCAGTCCGGCTTGACCTTCGCCCCCTCGGGCGTGAGAATCGGCGGTCCCAGCGACGGGTCGTCAACCAGCTGCAGATAGTCGCCACCATCCCTCTCGATCTGGTGACACGCGACGCAGTTCCGCCGACGCACCAGGTTCCGTCCTGCGACGAGGGCGTCCCGGCGCGCCGAGCGCAGCACCTGGGCCGCTTGTGGCTGCACGTCCCGCTGGAAACTCAGCACCGCGGTCGTCAGAAGTCGCGCTTCATCCTCCGAGAACCCGTAGTTCGGCATCCGGAGCCGTTCGAGTGGTGGCAGAATGCGGCCTCGGTCGAAGATTCTTGGCGCGAGAAGCTTCTGCTTGATCCAGTCGCGCTTGGTGTGCGGGATTTCGTGCACGAATGCGAAGTCGAACTGCGGCAGCAGCTTGCTGCCTTCTTGCGAGAGCTCGACGCCAATCGGCTGCGCGTCTTCGAAGCCGCGGATCTCGTGACAGCCAGAGCACCCGTATCGTCCGATCGCTCGACGCCCGAGGTCGAGTTGCCGCTCCTTCGCCGTCATCGCGGCCAAGTCCGCCGTCGCCTCCTCAAAGGGGACGATGGAGCGCATGTAGTCGAGCAGCACGGCATCGACGTCCGCCTCGCCGTAACTGGCCCTCGCACCGACCCCGCCCTCGCCCCTCAGCCCCACGAGATAGGTGGCCACGTCCGCCACCTGCGTGTCGGTCAACCGCAGGTCCGGCATATAGGTTTCGGGGCTGTAGTGCTTCGGGTTCCGTACCCAGTCGAACAGCCACTCGTAGCTGGTCTTGTCGCCGAGTCCGACGAGTGGCTGTCCGAACGTACGCCGCGGTCCAGATATTTCCCGACTCTCCTCGCCCATGACGTGACAGGCAAGACACCCGACCGACTCCACAAGCTGCTGGCCCCGCGCTGGGTCACCGCGGGCTGGGCGCTGCAACGCAGGTCGGTGTTCCTCTGAGTTCGCAAAGAGATAGGCCACGACCGCGCCGATCTCGACTTCGTTACGAACGGCATCCTCGGAACTGCTCGAATTCGCGTTGTACCAGACCCGGGGCATCCAGGTACTCGCCTTTATCGCTCGCGGCTCACGGATCCAGTTTGCCACCCACGCTTCGTCTAGCTTCGATGCGATTCTTCTGAGATTGGGGCCCGGCTTCCGCAGCCCTTCGAATCCTACGCTCTTGTGGCACCCATAGCAGCCGGCGCGCTCATACATGCCGTAGGCCAGATTTAGGGTGTTGGCCTCGGGGACGAACGTCTCACCCTTATGACATTTGGCGCACGATGCCTCGGCCATACCGTTGGGCAGCATCGGGTAGTCCCACAGGTGCGATTCCTCCCATCCATACTGCTCTTCCCACTCGACCATCTGCTGTGGGCTGGTCGGGCTGTGAGCGGCGCCGACGAATGAAACCGACTGCCCCATGCCTTCGTGGCACACGGTGCAGCCAGTCGATTCCACGGGGTGTGGCGACCCGCTGCCGACATACGCATCGAGGTTCGGATGCGTGCGGAACGGCTGCGGATATTCCTCGTAGCCGGCGCGATCGATGGC
Organism: Vicinamibacterales bacterium; assembly: GCA_937766455.1. Taxonomy (GTDB): domain Bacteria; phylum Acidobacteriota; class Vicinamibacteria; order Vicinamibacterales; family UBA8438; genus UBA8438. The sequence continues at coordinate 13,966 of CALLXD010000035.1, forward strand.
CAGGTGGCAGGTCTGACACCGGTCCATCTTGGACACCCGCGTAAAGTTGACGTCGTCGACCATGTTCGGCGTGATCACCTGCCGCACGGTCAAGGTCGGCGCCATGAAGTCGAGCATCGGGGCATTCAAGAGGTAGTCGTTAATCAGACTCGGCTGCAGGTCGGCGACGAGCCCCTGCAGGCGGTCCCTCTCCCCCGTTAACGCGCCGAGCTGCTCGTCCAACGCATCGACGCTCTCATTGATCGCACCGATCTGGCCGCGCAGGTCTTGGCGCTGGGCCTCCAGCGATTCCACCTCGAGTCCTAGCGCGACCCACTCGTCGTATTGCGCCGCGATCGCACCTTCGCCCTCGAACTCGCTTTCCTCCTCCGGATGCTCCGCGTGCGCCGCTTCTCGCTCCACTTCGAACGCGTACCGCTCAACGTCGTAGTTCGCTTTGAAGAACTGGAAGTTCTGCGTCGCCACGAACAGTTGCCGCTCGACCTCGGCCAGCTGGCTCTCGAATTCGGCGACCTGATCGGCACTTGCGGCGACCTGCTGCACGGCCGTCACGCGCTCAGCGGTCAACTCCGCCAGCCGAGTCTGGTCCACATCCGCCTGAGCCTGGTCCAGCCCCAGCCGGGTGACTTCCATCTCGAGCTGCGTGAACTGACGCTGATAGTTCTTCCATTCCCGGTCGTAGTCGTCCCAGACCATCCACACTGTCGAGAACAGCACGAATAGGCTGGACGCGGCGAAGACCACGTTCAGGAAATCGATGTTGTAGGCGTGTCCGACTGCCCGCTTCTCGGCCATGGCGCGATACCTCACCGTTCAGTTGACGGCCCCGCGGTTGGCGGTCGAAGGCAATCCGCAACCGATCCCAACCCTCATGACTAGACGTACTGCGACACCGTGCAGTGGTCAGCGCCAGGTACGGAGCGTCCGATCCCGTCAGACCGGCGGGCAGGGCAGCGGGCGCGATGGCGTTGGCCCAGGTCACATCGGCTGGGTTCCGGCTCCATTCCGCCGACGACGGGGAGGGGCACTACGTCGCAGTTCTTGAGAGGCCTGGACTACGTGTCGGTTCAATTACCGGCCTGTGGGTCATGGAATCGCCATTCTTGTTCGTCATAAGAAAATTCGTGTATTTCTTAATATTGAAATTATTTTGAATAGTATTACAATTCAGATCGTTGACTGACTCATGAAAGGGGGCAGGGCAATGAGAGACGCGACACACATTAGACAAGCACTGGCTCACACCCTACAGCGGGATCTGCGACGCACATTTGGGTCGATCCAGGCCGATCGACATGGCGACGAAATCGACGAAGCGGTCTGGAGTGAGAATCTGTCGGTTGCCGTGCAGGCGCTTGAAGCGGACTGGCAGAAGAGGCGGCAGATCGAGGTCGCCCTCGACCGAGTCCGGTCTGGCCAGTATGGCCTGTGCGACAGCTGTGGGCACGCGGTCGCGGACGCCCGTCTCGCCGCGCTGCCGTGGGCTACTCGATGCCTTGGTTGTCAGGCCGGACACGAACGGCTTCAGCCGGCGACACCTTCGCCCGAACGGTTGTCGATGCGCGATGGGTTCGAGCTGCGTTACGACGACGTGGCGTGAGCCAATAGCTGGCGTTGCGGCCGGGCGTCACATCAGGCCCGGTCGCGGCGCTTCACTGTGGAGGTGGCGGATGCAGTGTGACGAACGTGATCGACATCGCGCCGGGTGGTCGGCCGAACCGGCCGATCTCGTGGCACGCTACTTCAAGGACGTGTCCCGCTACCCGGTGCTGACTCGGAAAGCGGAGGCGGCGCTGATGGCCGAGCTGGACGAGGTCCAGGGCACGCGGCGGTTCCCCGATGCCTGTGAACGGGTGCGCCGTCGGCTGGTCGAGTCGAGCCTTCGGCTGGTGGTCGTGATCGCCAAAGCGTATAGGAATCGGGGCATGGCGCTGCTCGACCTGATCCAAGAGGGGAATATCGGCGTGATGAAGGCGGCCGACCGCTTCGATCCGGAACGCGGGGTCCGGTTCGGTACCTACGCCGCCTGGTGGATACGACAGGGCATCGTCCGAGCATTGATCGACACGTCGTCGACGATTCGAGTGCCAGGCCATCGCGCTGACCAGGTGCGGCAGGCGCGACAGACACGGGAGCGGTTGCAAGGTGTGCTTGGGCGTCAGCCGACCTCGTCCGAGGTGGCGGATGCCCTCGGGGTGTCTCCGAGCGTTCTGGAGCGCATCGATGCGACCGTATCGCAGGTGTGGTCGATCGATCAGATCGGCGAAGACGACGAGCCAACCACCTTCGTGGCTGATATTGAAGACCGAAGTGCTCCATCCCCGGAGGCGCGACTCATCGCCGATGGGATCCATCGAGATACCCTCGAGGCCCTTCGAAGCGTGACCCGGCGAGAGGCGGAGATTCTGGCCTTGCGCTACGGATTAGGTGGGGCACGCGGTCTTACGCTCGCGGAGATAGGCCGCAAACTGTCTCTTACCCGGGAGGGAGTGCGGGGGATTCAGGCCCGCGCCTTGAGCAAGCTGCGCCGGTCTGCGCAAGCGGATCGGCTAGCCTCGTGGTGTCGTCCTGGCCGCTCGAGCGGGCTGACGGCGTCTCGCCGGGGGGCGTCCGAGTATTCGTGGGCGTAGGCCGGGCTCCACGAAGTGAGCTGGGCTGGAAGGAGCAGGGGGATTTCAGCATGAGCGAATATCGCCGTTCGGCGACCATCAGCGCACCACAACAGGATGTGTTCAGTTGGCACAGCCGTCGCGGCGCCTTTGAGCGACTCGCGCCACCCTGGCAGCCAACGCGGGTTGTGGGGACGACCGGCACGCCACCCACGCCGGGGGCCGAGGTGCGCCTCCGGGTCAAGATCGGCCCCTTTTGGCTTCCTTGGACGGCAAAACACGGAGACTGGGCACCGGATGCCGAGTTCACGGACCAGCAAGTGTCGGGCCCGTTTGCGGCTTGGCACCACACTCATCGGTTTGAGGCTATGACCAAGAACACGACACGACTCGACGACATCATTGACTACCGGCTGCCACTTGGGCCGGCGGGGGCTCTTGGCCGAGGATACGCACGGCATCAGATCGATCGGATGTTCCGCTACCGGCATCGGGTCACGGCAGATGACATCGCCTGGCATCAGCACTACGCGGCTCGACCGATGCGTCTGGCCATGACCGGAGCCAGCGGGCTGGTGGGCGCCGCGCTGACCGCGTTTCTGCGCAGTGGCAACCATCAGGTCACGCAGCTCGTCCGGCGACCGACCGACGAACCGGACACCGTGCCCTGGGATGCCGACAACCGGACGTGGCCGGCGGATGCGTTCGAGGGCACCGACGCTGTGATCCATCTGGCCGGCGAGAATATCGCGGGTGGGCGCTGGACGGGGGCGCGCAAGCAGCGAATTCTGGAGAGCCGGGTCGACGGCACCCGGCGGCTGTGCGAGACCCTCGCGGGGTTGCCTGCGCCACCGGCGACGCTGGTGACCGCCTCGGCAATCGGCTTCTATGGTGACCGGGCCGAGACGGTGGATGAATCGTCCACCCCGGGGGAGGGGTTTCTGCCGGAGGTGTGTCAGGCTTGGGAAGAGGCGACCGCGCCGGCGCGCGCCTGCGGTATTCGGGTGGTCCACCTGCGTTTGGGCATCGTGCTGACGCCGGCCGGCGGGGCGTTGAAGCAGATGCTCCCGCTCTTCAGGCTGGGCGTCGGCGGCATGCTCGGGTCTGGGGAGCAGGTCATGAGTTGGGTGGCGCTCGACGACGTGCTTGGTAGTGTGCTGCACGTGCTCGCCACCGACGCGGTGTCTGGACCGGTCAATGTCGTGGCGCCAGCGCCGGTCACCAACCGGGTCTTTACAAAGTCGTTGGGCCGGGTGCTGCACCGACCTACCTTGCTCCCGGCCCCGGGTCTAGCACTGCGGCTGGTGCTTGGCGAGATGGCGGAGGCCCTGCTGCTGACCGGCGCCAACGTCGTGCCGACTCGACTGACCGAGTCGGGGTTTCGGTTCGCCCATCCCACGCTCGAGGGCGCGTTGCGCCATCTACTCGGCCGGTCTGAGACGGAGCATGCGGGCGATGTGGCGTCCTAGCGGTGGGGCCGTCGCGGCGGTCACCAGGTGGAGGATATGAGCGCACTACCATCGATTCGACTCGGCATTTCCAGCTGCCTGCTTGGTGAAGAGGTTCGATACGACGGCGGACACAAACGTGACCCATTCCTCGTCCAGACCTTAGGACCGATGGTCGAATGGGTGCCGGTGTGCCCCGAGGTGGAGGTGGGGCTGGGTACGCCCCGCGAGGCGATCCGTCTCGTGCGGGATCCCAAGGACCCCGCCGAGGTGCGGCTCATGACCGGGAAGACCGGCGTGGACCTGACCAAGCAGATGCGCGGCTACGCGCGAACGCGCGTGCGGGCGCTGGCACGGGAGGGGTTGAGTGGCTACATCTTAAAGAAAGACTCCCCAAGCTGCGGCATGGCTCGAGTGAAGGTGTGGCGCGACCAGGGGATGCCAGAGCGGAATGGGCGGGGACTCTTTGCCGCTGAGCTCCTTCGGCAGTACCCGAATATGCCGGTCGAGGAAGAAGGGCGTCTCCACGACCCCCGTTTGCGCGAGAACTTCATCGATCGCGTCTTCATGTATCGTCGTCTCCGCGCGCTGTTGTCCAGTCGATGGACCATCGGCGACCTGATCCGATTTCACACCGCGCACAAGCTCGCGCTGATGGCGCATTCCCCCCAGGGCTACCGGGAGATTGGCCGGTTGGTCGGCGAGGCGAAGGGCGTACCGCGCGCGGAGCTGATGCGGCGCTACGAGGACGAGCTGATGTCCGCGATGGCGAAACCGGCCACACGAGCGCGCCACACGAACACGCTGCAACACGCGGTCGGCCACTTCAAGCAGACGCTCGACCAGGCGTCGCGCCAGGAATTGGCGTCGGTCATCGAAGACTACCGCCACGCGCTCGTTCCGCTCATTGTGCCGCTGACGCTGATTCGCCATCACGCCCGGCGCCTCAACGTGTCGTATCTCCTCGGGCAGCGCTATCTCGACCCGGAGTTAAAAGAACTGATGTTGCGCAATCATGTGTGACGCCTCCCGGTTACGCCGTTCGATCCACCACTCCGCACACACGTGGGGCGTGCGCTCCATACCAGGCTGCGTGCTAGGCGATGCCTGATCCGCTCCGCCAGGTGGTGACGGACCCGCGTGTCCACCGTCGGCGGCCGGGCCCTCCAGACGCGGACGGTCGCTGCGTCGTCTACTGGATGCAGCGGGCGCAGCGGGCCACTGACAATCCGGCCCTGGACGCGGCGATTTCGGTCGGCAATGCCTTGCGACAGCCCGTGGTGGTGTTTCTCGCGCCGATTCCGTTCTATCCACACGGGAACCTCCGGCACTACCAGTTCTTGTTTCAGGGGTTCGAAGAGCTGGCAACGGCGCTCGCCCGGAGGCACGTGGGCCTGGTCTTCCGGTTCGCGCCCGACCACCGAATCGAGGCGTTCGCGGACGAGGTTGGCGCTAGCCTGGTGGTTGGTGACGAGAATCCGCTGCGCGAGCCGTCAGTCTGGCGCGAGCGCGTGGCCGCGCGTCTCCGCGCGCCCCTGTGGACGGTAGACGCGGACGTCATCGTGCCCAGCGCGCTGCTCGAGAAAGAGCAGTATGCCGCGCGCACCATGCGTCCACGTATTTCCAGATTGCTCCCGCAGTTTCTCGCCAAGCCGGTGACATCAAGGGCTCGGGTTCCTTGGGTGACCGCACGGCGGGTTCAGAGCCGGCTGCCCTCGGCGCAGATCCCAGACGCGTTCCCGGTTGGCAGAAACGTGTCCCCGGTGGCGGGTGTCCACGGCGGTATGGCGGCTGGTCGTGCCGTCCTGCGGCGGTTCGTCCGCCATCGCCTCGAGGGGTATGCGACCGGCCGCAATCGTCCCGAACGTGACGGTACCAGTCAGCTCTCACCCTATCTGCACTTCGGGCACATCGGGCCGCGGACGGTGGCGGTTGCAGTGCGCGACGCCGACGTGCCCGCCGCGGACAAGGAGGCGTTTCTCGAGGAGCTGATCGTCCGCCGTGAGCTGGCCATCAATTTCGTCCGGTTCAATCCGCGATACGACCGCCTCGACGGATGTGAGCCCTGGGCTCGTCGAACGCTCGACGAGCACCGGGGCGATGTCCGCGAGTACCAGTACGCCGAGGCGGTGTTAGAGGGAGCCGAGACGCACGACCCCCTCTGGAACGCCGCCCAGCGGCAAATGGTCCAGGTCGGCTGGATGCATGGATACCTGCGGATGTACTGGGCGAAGAAGATCCTGGAGTGGAGTGAGTCGCCAGAGGCCGCGATGGAGATCGCGATTCGGCTCAACGACCGGTACGAGCTCGACGGGCGGGACCCAAACGGCTACACCGGCATCGCCTGGGCGATGGGCGGCAAGCACGATCGGGCGTGGGGGCCGGAGCGACCCGTGTACGGCAAGGTGCGGTACATGTCTTTTGCCAGCACGGGCCGGAAGTTTGACAGCAAGGCCTATGTCGCGCGGTGGCTGGGCGATGGGGAGCGACGATGACCGAATCCACCGATATCCATTCACCCAATGACGCCACGAGGCCGGTGATCCCGACCGCTGCTCACGGGCCGGCGACCACCGGCCGCGACCGGACGGTGCTCGTCACCGGCGCAACCGGGTATGTTGGCGGTCGCCTGTTGCGCGCGCTTGAGCAGGCGGGTGGCCGGGTCCGATGTCTGGCTCGACGCCCCGAGTACCTCGCATCACGCGTCGCACCCGGGACGACAGTGGTGAAAGGAGATTGCCTCGACGCCTCCTCCCTCGCTCCTGCGCTGGAGGGTGTGGACGCGGCGTACTATCTCGTGCACTCGATGGGCTCGGGGGCTGATTTCGAGCAGCAGGACCGGGTAGCCGCCAGCAACTTTGGCGCAGCGGCCAAGGCGGCCGGGGTGCAGCGGATCGTGTATCTCGGAGGCTTGGGACGCGCCGATGACACGCTCTCGCCGCATCTGCGGAGCCGACACGAGACCGGCGCGATACTCCGCGCGTCGGGTGTCCCGGTGATCGAGTTCCGGGCCGGCATTGTCCTCGGCTCCGGCAGTCTCTCGTTCGAGCTCCTCCGGGCCCTCGTCGAGCGGCTCCCGGTCATGATCTGTCCGCGCTGGGTCGCAACCCCCACCCAGCCCATCGGGGTGGATGATTTGGTCTCGTATCTCCTGGGTGCGCTCGAGCTACCGGATCCAGAGAGTCGCATCTTCGAGATCGGAGCGGACGAGCAGGTGTCGTATGGCGAGATCATGTTGGAGTATGCGCGTCAGCGTGGCCTGCGCCGCTACCTGATCCCCGTACCGCTCCTGACGCCACACTTGTCGAGCCTGTGGCTAGGCCTGGCGACCCCGGTCTACGCGCGGGTGGGCCGGAAGCTGGTCGAGAGTTTGAAGAACCCGACCGTTGTCCACGAGACCTCGGCCCGAGACGTGTTTCCTGTGAGGCCGGTCTCGATGGCTGAGGCGATCCGACGTGCGCGCGAGACCGAAGACCAGGATTTTGCCGCGACACGATGGTCCGATGCGGTGTCATCGGCCGGAGCCCCGCGGCAATGGGGTGGTGTCCGATTCGGCTCCCGTCTGGTCGACACACGCACCATCGAGGTGGCCGCGTCTCCAGCCGAGGCGTTCACACCGATCCGCCGCATTGGTGGGACCCGCGGCTGGTATCACCTGAACTGGCTCTGGCGACTCCGCGGGTGGATCGACCTGCTGGTCGGTGGCGTCGGCACACGCCGGGGACGCCCCGACCCTGAGCGGCTCAGGGTCGGCGATACCTTGGATTTCTGGCGCGTCGAGGTCTACGAGCCCGATGCGCGGCTACGGCTGAGCGCCGAGATGAAGCTGCCCGGACGTGCCTGGCTGGAGTTCGAGGTGCGGGCAGTGGATGCGACCACCTCGACGATCCGGCAGACAGCCACGTTCGATCCGATCGGGCTCGCTGGTCTCATCTACTGGTATGCCATCTACCCCCTGCATGCGCGGGTCTTCCGCGGGATGCTCCGGGCGATTGCCGGCCAGGCGAGTTTAGTGAGGGCACGGTAAGGCGTTGTCGTATGAAGCGGGGTTGTTGCACTGTTCTGGGGCGTTGTTGCGCGGTTCGACAACTGACCCGCAACGCCCCCGACCCCGAGACCCGTCAACGACCGATCGCGTACGACGCCGGCCGACGAAGCTGAGTCAGCTGATTGAAGGGTGTTGTCAACTTAAGCAGAATCGGCCTGACTGGACCCCAACATGTTCGACTCATGACCTGGATCCAGCCCATCATCTTGGGGGCCTCTCGGTCGAGTTTCATTAACTTGACAATACCCGGCCGCCCGTATGAACGGGCCCTGTCCGATCTCGACGTGCTGGCGATCGTGGAAAACGACCCGGACTCCACAGACCCGGAGCCCGGTTCGAATTCTTTGCAATGGTGGAGGCGGCGGGAGTCGACCAGTGGACGTAAGTCGTTGACCGTGAACGACTTCGTGTTTCACGTCTGAAGAGTTACCCCCAAAGTTACCCCCGCAATGCTCCGGCTGCTACGAGTCTTTGGCGGACGCTACAGGATGCGCTCCTCGATACCGGGAGGCGGCAGCCGGAACCCTCGTCGACGCGGATGACCGGCCGCACCTAGCGGCGGTGCGTTGACAGCGTATTGAACCTCCTGCTAGCTAGCGGTAGGATCGGGGACGGAGGCATGCAAATGGGAGCTCTTGGCGAGGACGAGGCCCCTCACTCGCGTACATGCAGCATCGTTCTGCGTTATCTTTCTTATTTCCGACCATACGAGCGACGGAGGCAAGCCATTGAGTAATCGAATTTCACTGACATTTCTGACGACATCACTTGCATTTATGGCGTCTGGCTGTGCGGAGGCTCCGATGGGGCCTGTCGATGCAGTCAAAGCTCGGCTCGTGGCGGTTGAAGCCGAAGCGGACACGTATGCGGCAGAGGCATACGGGAATGCCGAAGACGCGGTGGTGCAACTTGATGCGGAAGTACAGGCACAAGCGGGAAGTTTTGCACTGGTGCGCAACTACGATCGGACTAATGAACTGATCGATTCAGTTGGCACTGTGGTCGATGCAGTTGAGGAAGCGATTAGCTCAGAGAAGGAACGGCTGCGAGCCGAGACGGGCCGAGTGGTGTCGAGCGCCGAGGATGAAATTGCGACGGCACGAGTGTC
>CALLXD010000036.1 GCA_937766455.1 Vicinamibacterales bacterium
CGCGCGCTGTTCTGGTCGAGCGGTTACGTGAGGACCTTGGTAACGATCGCCTACCGGCCGCGGCCGGTCCGCAGGAAGAGTTGGCGCTTCGCTCACTGCTGTATCTCGTCCTGAGCGCGCCTGAGTATCAACTGGCGTAGCGCACGACAACGCGACTTTGGGAGACAAGACCATGACCATTCCCCACTTCACGAACTGCGGGTGCTCGCGACGGGACTTTCTACGCAAGGGGCTTTACGGCGTGGGCGTCACGGCAGGCCTTCCATTGCTCTTGAGTCGCACGACCCAGGCGCTGACGGCCCAGGCGTTGCGCGGCACCAGCATGGAAGCGAACCCGGAGCGCATTCTAGTGGTGGTGGAGCTGTCGGGTGGTAACGACGGACTGAACACCGTGGTGCCGTTCGGGAACGATGAGTACTACCGCGTGCGGCCGAACATCGGCATCCGTGAATCTGAGGCCATCAAGATTGAAGATGGCTACGGGTTGCACCCGTCGATGGTCGGATTCGAACGCCTGTATAAGGAAGGCAGGATGGGCGTGGTCCACGGCTGTGGCTACGACAATCCCAGCCTGTCCCATTTCTCATCGATGGGCTTCTGGCACACCGGTGTACCAAATGGTGGCGAGCCACTGGGATGGCTCGGACGACTTGCCGACGGCGCGTATGACCATGACGCCCAAGGCAATATGATCGTCAACATCGGCACGCGCCAGTCGCTCGCCGTCCAGGCGCGTCACCACCAGCCGCTCGTGTTCAACGACCCCCGTAGCTTCCGGCGCGAAGGCTCGGAGGCCGAGAAGCAGGCCATTGAGAGCATCACGCCTGGCGCAGAGTCCAACCCCACGCTCGACTTTCTTTCTGCGACCGCCACCAATGCGGTCGAGAGTTCCGCGTTCGTGCGCGAAGCCGCGGCCGGCTACAACAGCCCCATCGACTACGGCATCGGCGGGCTCTCCCCCCAACTCCGCCGTGTGGCCGCGCTGATCAACGCCGACATGCCTACCCGGCTCTACTACGTGAGCTATCAAGGCAACTCGTTCGATACCCACGTGCACCAGGCAGACCCGCACGCCCGTTTGCTGACCTATACCGCCGACGCCGTCCGCGGATTCGTACAAGACCTCACCCGCATCGGTCGCGCCGACGACGTCGCCATCATGATGTTCACGGAATTCGGACGACGCGTGGAAGAGAACGCCAGCCTTGGCACCGACCACGGCACCGCCACGCCCATGTTCGTCATCGGCAACGGGGTCGAAGGCGGGCTGCACGGCCGTCATCCAAGCCTCACGGATCTCGACGACGGCAACCTGAAGATGACCACCGACTTCCGCCGCGTCTACGCCACCATGATTCGCGACTGGCTCGGCTACAAAGACCCGGAGTCGATCCTCAAGGGATCGTTCGATTCGCTACCGTTGTTTGCCTAGCAGCCCGTGGTGAAACTGCATTCGATCGACGCTGAACCCGGCCGATCTGCGTTGTTCATCGGTCAAATACTGTCGGTATTGTTCCTCTTCTCGCCTTGTTCGACCGGCCCAGCGCCGGTCTCTGTGCGACGCGGGACTTCCACCACGGGCTGCTAGTCACGGCGCCGGTAGTAAGAGCCTGCAGGTCCGCGGAGCAAGCGGTCTCACTGACTCGTTACGGCCGCGAGCAGATCGAGCGGACTCTTGGCAGGGTTGCGCAATTCCCCTAACGACATGGGTGTACACCATCGTCGTTTCGACTCGGGCGTGCTCCAGGTATTCCTGAATCTGCCGGATGAGGCGCCATTTCGAATCCACTGCAACGAGGACTTTAAGAAGGCCAGGCCGCGCGACGCAGAAGGCGCGTCGACCACGCGGGAAGAAGACGATTTAGATTCAAGTTTGAAGTGCAACAGCTGTCATAGCCCATAGAAGCATTCCTCCGGTGTGCGATAGTCCAGACGCTTGCGAGGGCGCGTGTTGAGTGCGTGTGCGATGGCGCCGCAGTGGCATCGTTGCTCGAGGAGGCCGTAGGTCACGCACCAATCGTCCGCGGTGAACTGGCCGTTTCGCCGCGACCGGGACCGTCGCCCGCGCGTGCGCTCGGCGGCCTTCGAGGGCCGACCGTCCATCGGCGCGGGAACAGTTGCGGCGCAACTCCCGCGACACGGTGCTCCGGTGGCGTCCCAGAATCTGGGCGATCTCGGCTTGATTGAACTCGTGCTGCTTCAACTTCGAGATCATGTATCGTTCATCCGAGGTGATCTGGCGATATCTCATCAGCGATTCCGCTGGCTTGGTGGTGGGAGGAATCGTCGAGTATCCCAGGTCGCCTCCGCGATGGGAACTCGGGGCGTTGCACTTAGTTTCTGAATTCGCCCGTTCTAACAACGGGTTGCAGCGGACGCCCGCAGGTTGGGCCTGGGCGTAGACTTGGAGGTACGGGCTCACTTGAAACGGAGGGACGAGAATGAAAATCTCACTAACGAGCGTATTCGTCGATGATCCTGTCAAGGCGCACAAGTTCTACACTCAGGCGCTCGGATTCCAATCGAAAGAGTTTGTCCAGGATGCACAGCTCGCCATAGTCGTGTCCCCGGAAGATCCACAGGGCACTTCCTTGCTTCTGGAGCCACGCGGTGATTCATTCGCAAAGACGTATCAGGAGCATGTCTATAGTGCCGGTTTGCCAATTATCGTATTCAGCGCAAGCAATATCGAAACGACCAGACGGGGTCTGGAATCTCGAGGAGTGAAGTTTCGAGATGATCTTGCCAAACCGGAATGGGATCTCCAGAACCTGTTTGAGGACACCTGCGGTAATTTGCTCATGCTGCAGGATGAGAACAAGGCCTAGACTAGCAGCCCGTGGTAAAAGTCCGCTGCATTCGACCGACGCTGAATCCGGCCGATCTGCGTTGTTCATCGGTCAAATACTGCCGGTATTTTCCCTCTTCTCGCCTTGGTCGGCCGGGCCAGCGCCGGTCTCGGTGCGACGCGGGACGTTCACCACGGACTGCTAGCAACCCAATACAGCGAACACCCACTGGGTCGCTGGTTTGCCCGTTAGCCAGACAAGTCAGGACAAGGACCATGAACCAGGCCCAAGTGTAGGCGGGTGAAGCCTATGGATCGAATCACGCACAGCCACCACTGGAAGCACGTGTCTGCCATCGCCGTCTTTGGCCTTTCTGGTGTCTTGCTGATTCGAGCCCTCACAAGTATGGAGACCCTCCCAGCGAGGGGTGTCATCGCGATCCCGTTGTTAGGCCTGAGCGCCATCTTCACGATTGTCCCGCTCGTGAGGATGGCGAATCTGACCATTGACCCGGTCGCAGGCACCTTCCAGTGCTGGTGGGGGTTTCTATGGCCGCTTCGTTCACTGGACGGCCGATTGAATGACATCGCGGGACTTGAGGTAAGAACACACGCGTGGTGGCAGGGGCGTTGGCCCCATCGGGTCTATCGGTCAGTCGGACGACGACTCCCATTGTGCGCTGCGAATAGCGTCAGCGAAGCGCGCCAAGAAGCTGGGTGGCTAGCGCGCGACCTGGACACAGACGCTCTGAAGACATAGCGGGAGCGGTTACAGGACTCTTGCCGTGACGGCGAACGTTGGGGTGAACCGGCAACGGGCCTGAGGGAGATTTCGGGTGGCCCATGACCCCGTCGGGGATGGAGACTGGACGGCGCGAGTGATGCCGCGTCGCGTGACGAGGAGCACAAGCGTGAGCTCAACCAGGACTCTGACGACATTTCTCGGTTGGTGTACGGTCATCAACTTCAGCCTGTTGATTCTTGCCGGTTTGGTCTGGATGATCCTCAAAGACGGCGTGGCTGGGTTCGGGGCGCCGATGTTCGGTGTCACCGAGGCGGAACTGAAAGTGACCTTCATGCGAGTGCTACTCCAGTATCGAGCTGGGATCGTGCTGTTCAACCTCGTACCGTGGATCGCACTGAAGATCATGGCCGGCACCGCCGCCCCGCGACAATGGGCGACAACGGAACAACGACTGGTCGTCGGTTCGTCCGCCCGCGTGGCCAAAATCCCCGGGCGAGCCTTCTCGTCGACGGCCGCCGCCGTTATAGTTCACACTTGAGCATTCCAACGCCGGTGCATCTCTTGCGACCCGAGGATTGCATTGCAGCACGCTCCCATATCTGTCTCACCACGAGGAGAGCCTGTCCATAGACCGAATGGGGACACCCGCCCCTCCCGTCAACAGTCGTGCGCCAGGGCGCCGGCTTGCCCGGAACCTGGTGTGCGCGCTGCTGTTCGTGGGCGTGTCCGCCCCTGGGGCTGGACACGAGGTCGGCGGCCGCGCAGCCGCCCAATGATCCGCCCAGCTCGGGGCCGTTCGGGTCGCCCATCCGAACCTTCATCCCGTTCGATGAGCCCGACGCAGACTTCTATAGCTTCGAGGTCTCCGATCTGGAGGTGTACAACCTCGAGATCAATACCAGCGGTGCCACCATCGGTATCGGAAGCGGAACTGGCAACGACGACGTCCTGGAAATCCAAGGGCTGACGGCCGGCGGTTTTGGCCTCGCGACGCCCAGGACCATCGGATTCGGAGAACGCGTGAGAGTGCAGGCCACCGTGGGCGTCCCGATTAGCGGCAACGCTCCACGGCTCGACGGCATCGTGCCGGGCGAATCGTTCGCTGGTGTCCAGATCAACAACGCACAGAGCGATCCGCCCAAATTTGTCATCGGCGCGGCGTTCCCAACCGAGAACGGCACGACGATAGCCGGCGCCACCCAGGATGGCGTGTTCGGTCAGCAACTCCTCCCCGGCGTGTTTGCTGTGGACATCGTGGTTGATCGTAGAATCGACGACTTCGATGGGATTCTCAAGGAGGGCGCAGGCGTGCGATATCGCCCGGCCGGATCCAACGAAGACTTCGCCATCCTGTTCGACCGCTACTTCCAGATTGAGGGCGAGGGTTCGAACCAGATCCTCCCAAACGTGAACGGTTTCCAGACCACGTTCGGTGCGGACAGGCTGGGTCCGGGAGCGACCATGTTCATCGACGATGTGATCACCAGCGGCCTCGGCGACCCGGCGGCTGTTCCGGTGACCACCTCTATTGACGAAGCATTCGATCTGGAGATCGAAGCGTTCGTCAAGACCGCACAGAGCCCGGCGGATGCGGATCGATTAATCGAACGCGCCATTGATCTGCTAACTGCGGCCGAGCAGCAGATCAGCCTCGCCGGCGGGTTCCAGAGCGGGTCGCGGACGTCGGACGCCCTCATGGAGCTGAGTAAGGCCAAGAAGCTCGACGTGGAGGCCCGCGAAGCGATCGCCAACAACGACCCGGCGACGGCCAATCAGGCGTTGATCGACGCGGCAACGGCCAAGGCGCGCGCGGAACTGTTCCTGGAGGGCCACAACCCGCAGCCTGGCCCATTTCCCGACGGGTTGGGTGGCTTTGATGCTGGTGACCCGATTTTTGCGGATGGATTCGAGTCGGGCGACGTCAGTGCCTGGTCGACCGGTGAGAGAAGAGATACCCTCGACCAGCCCGGGTGCACGCCCAGCTCGGACACGCTGTGTCTCGGGAACGAGGGGCGGTTCCGGGCCACGGTGGAGTGGAAGGACTTTTCGAACAACACAGGATCGCGACAAGTGCTCGACACATCGGGTGACACCGGGACCTTCTTTTTCTTCAATCCGGGCAGTCCCGAGGTGACGGTCCGGCTGACTGATCGGTGCCAGTACAACAACCACTTCTGGGTTTTCTACGCAGGCACGACCAACGTCGAGTACACCCTGACGGTGACAGACCCGAACTCGGACCAGACGAAGTCATATTTCAATCCGTTGGGGATGCCGGCCGCGGCGATCACCGATACCTCGGCCTTCGCGACCTGCCCGTAGCCGGCGCCCCGGGGTCGGAAACGACCGTGGACTGACCAGCGCGCACATCAGGAGCCGCCACGCCCAGCCGGGAGCGTGGCGGCTCTCACCCTCCCGTCAGAATCTTACGGACCGATCGATGCGCGCCCGAGGCGAGGAACGAGAAATGGCGGGAGCTAAGGACCCAACAACAGCCCTACGGCAAGCCGCGTCGGTCCTTCCAGACGTCGTAGAGGCACTGTCCTGCAACCAGACGTCCTACAAGGCTGGGAAGAAGGCCTTCCTGTATGTAGGACCCGGCGCCAAGGGGGTCGGATACAAGGCCATGTTCAAGCTCGAGGCGTCGCTGGGGGACGCAGAGAGCCTGGCGAAAAGCGCGCCGGCACGGTACGAGCTTGGTGTTGGCAACTGGGTCACGACGCGGTTTTCCGAGGAAGCACCGCTGCCGAAGAAAATCTGGAGTAGCTGGCTCACGGAGTCGTACGCGGGGGCGACGAAGGGGAGAACGGCCAGGAAGCAGAGCGCTCACCAGAACGCGGGGTAGCCCGGCAGACCATGTCGACATACTCGACGGGGCCCGTACTTCACCGGAGAAGCTGAGTCTTTTCTATATGGCCGTGTCCATAGTGATGGTGGCGGTGCTGCAGCAGTTCGTTGTTATTCCAGAGGAACGCTATCTGGCGGAATCGTCGGCGACGGTATTCGCAGTACCGGTCACAAGTGCGACGTTGGTTGTGACAAGAGAGCGCAACAAGAGGGGAGCATGGCACCATCATGCCTGTGATGATTCGGCTCATGCGTTTCCCCACGGCGGTTAGGAGAGATCCCGATATCGAAGCGTGGATGGGCGAGCACCCTGACCCGTTGGGGGGCATCGCGACACGCTGGTTTGATGTCAGGTACGGTCCAGACACATCCTTTACAGATCAGTCCAGGGACATCGTTTACACCTCGTCGAGCATGGGGGCCAGGAGGTGGTCGCCAATGCCGTGGAGCGAGAGGTCAACGATGGATCAGAAACGACTGTTCATTAAGGACTACCAGCGAAGCGCATTCTCGATGGCCGAGCTGTGCCGGCGCTACGGGATCAGCCGACCGACGGGCTACAAATGGGTGGACCGGTTCGAGACCGCCGGGATGCCGGGCCTGGACGAGCGGTCCCGGCGGCCGCACGGCTGCTCCCACGAGACGGCGATCGAGGTCACCGAGGCGATTCTCGAGTTGCGGCGCAAGCACCCGTTCTGGGGGCCCAAGAAGCTGTTGGCGGTCCTGCGGCGGCGGCATCCGCGGGTCCCCTGGCCGGCCCGGTCGACCATCGCCGATCTGCTTACGCGGCACGGCCTGGTCGAACGGCGCCGACGACGCACCTACCCGGGGCACCCCGGCAAGCCCATCCAGTCGATGGACGCGCCCAATGACACCTGGTGCATCGACTTCAAAGGCCAGTTCAAGACCGGCGATGGCCAGTACTGCTACCCGCTTACGGTCACGGATGGCTGCTCGCGTTTCATCCTCGGGTGCCAGGGACTCCCGTCGACCGCCCACGCTGGAACGAAACCGGTCCTGCAGCGCGTATTTCAGGAGTACGGCCTCCCGACGATCATCCGGTCGGACAATGGCGTCCCCTTCGCGACCGCCGCCATCGGGCGACTGAGTCGCCTGTCTATCTGGTGGATCCGTCTGGGCATCTACCCCGAGCTCATCGAACCCGGGCACCCGGAGCAAAACGGCCGCCACGAACGGATGCACAAGACACTCAAGCAGGAGACGACGCGACCTCCCGCCGCCACGCGTCGGAGCCAGCAGCGCCGCTTCGATAGCTTTCGGACGGAGTTCAACGACGAGCGGCCCCACGAAGCCCTCGACCAGCACACGCCCGCGTCGCGCTACCGGCCCTCGCAGAGGCGGTGTCCTTCGCGGCTGCCGCCCATCGAGTATCCGGCCCACTTCGAAACTCGGCTGATGAGTGGCAACGGCGGTTTCCGATGGGCGCACCGGCGCGTGCCTTTGTCCCATCTTCTCGAAGGCCAGTACATTGGCCTCGAAGAAGTCGACGACGGCATCTGGGATGTCTACTATAGCTACGTCCGCCTCGGTCAGATGGACGTGCGCACCTATCAGGTCGAGGACGCACTGGGGCGGCGCATGAGGCACCCGAAGGTGTAAAGGATGTCCCCGTCATGCGCGGCTGCGGAGAGGACGTTCGCGAGCTCTTGCATGACGGCCATCCCACGGCATGCGTAGCTGACGCGGCATTCGCCTACGTGAATGCGTTCAACGCTCACGTCAATGTCGGGTTCTTTCGTGGCGCCGTGCTCCCCGACCCAGGGGGTCTACTGGAAGGCACTGGGAAGTTCATGCGACACGTGAAGCTCAGGCCGGACGCCGAGATCGACGCTGTAGCCCTACGAAAGCTCATCAAAACCGCACATGCGGACATGCAACGGTGCCTCAGGGCGGGGTAGCGGAAGGATGTTTCGGCGGCGTGCGCGTCCTGGACTCAATTCGCGAGCTACCGGCTCGGCTGTAGTCGGCGCACCTTCTCCACCAGCGTTGTTCGCTTCAGCCCCAGGAGTTTCGCGGCGCGCTGTTTGTTGCCGCCGGTGTCGTCGAGCGCCTGGGCAATCAGGTCCCGCTCGATGTTGGCGATGTAGGTAGGTAGGTCGAGTCCGCCGTCTGGGAGGATGGCGACGGCTGGTTGGTCTACGTCAGCAGGGTCCTGCAGTTCTGGAGGGAGGTCCGCAACATCAATCTGGGTGCGATCGCCTCCAAGCGCCAGCGCGCGTTCGATCGCATTTTCGAGTTGGCGAATGTTGCCCGGCCAGGGGTAGCCCATCATGCGGCGCATCGCTTCCTGGGTGACGGTGATCTCGCGGGCGGGCGTCTGCTGCTGCGAGAGTCGGCTCACAAAGTGCCGCACCAAAAGCGGAATGTCCTCGCGCCGCTCGCGGAGCGGCGGCAGCAAGACCGGAATGACGTTCAATCGGTAGTAGAGGTCCTCGCGAAAGAGACCGTTCTTCACGAGTTGCGGCAGGTCAGCGTTGGTCGCGGCAATGACCCGTACGTCGATCTTGATGGTTCGGGTGTCGCCGATGCGTTCCAGCTCCCGCTCCTGGAGCACCCGCAGTAGCTTGGCCTGCAGTGCCACGTCCATGGTGCCAACCTCGTCGAGGAAGAGCGTGCCGCGGTCGGCCACTTCAAAACGCCCCGCGCGGTTGGCGATTGCACCCGTATACGCCCCGCGCACGTGGCCGAACAGTTCTGCCTCCAGCAGGGTCTCTGGGACGGCGCTGCAGTTCAGGGCCACGAACCGATGCGCGCGTCGGCGGCTGTTGTGATGGATCGCGCGCGCGGCCAGCTCTTTGCCCGTCCCGGTTTCGCCGTTGATCAGCACGGTACTGGTGCTGTTAGCGACGGTCTCCAGCACGTCGAAAAGCTTTCGCATCTGGGGACTGCGGCCCACCAATCCCTCGAATCGATACCGTTCCTCCAGTTGTGACCGCAGATACGCGTTCTCGGAACGCAGCCGACGCTGCTCAAGGGCTGACGCGAGCACGTGCAGAAGCTGGTCGAACTGAAACGGTTTGGTGATGAATTCGGCCGCTCCGCGCTTGATGGCTTCGACCGCGTCCTTGACGGTCCCGAAGCCAGTCATGACGATACCTACGATCTCGGGGTAGCGCTCCAGCGCGGCGCCGAGGACTTCCCGTCCGTCGATCCCGGGCAGACGCAGGTCCGTCAACACCACATCGAAGGCGAAGTCGCTCAATCGCTCGAGGGCCTCCTCACCGCTGCCCACGGCCACAACCTGATAGCCGTGCTCCATCAGCCGCTCGGCCGTCGCATCACGGAGCGGGGCCTCGTCTTCCACGATCAATAGATGTGTATCAGTTTTCACGGGCTGCTCGCTGACCTGTGGGGGGGTGGTGCGTGCTCGACGATGTCGAGGTCGCTGACCTCAGTTCGTCAACATTTTGACACCCGCGGTGAGCCCGGTCAAGTTCGTGGTGGGGCGGGGCTAATGACACCGGAGTGCCGTGCCGATACCACTCTTTGAGCCCGCCTAGCGTGCTACCGGTCGTGACGACAACAGAAAGGGTGGGTCAATGCGAGCGCCAGAGATGATAGTGGACAGGAAGACCATTTCGATCATGAAGGCCTGTGAGCTGGTCGGCGTAAGCCGTCGGACGATCTACAACTGGATCGCGAGCGGTAAGGTGGAATACGTCCGAACGGCCGGAGGTTCGGTTCGCATCTTCGTCGACACGTTGTGGCGCGAACCGGAGACCGCAGCGACCGAGCCAGCGTCCCTACAGGCGGAACGATAGGTCCGCCTGTGGTGATGCGTAGCCAGATTCCGTTCCCACACTTGCACCCGGATCCACTGCAGATGGACCAGCCGACCGACCTCGGCGCCCTTTTCCATCGGTTGAACAACCAGCTCGGGATCATCTTGGCCAACGCCGAGTTGCTCGAGGCGCGGTCAACCGATGATGCCAGCTCGTCTCGCGCCTCACAGATCGTCACCAGCGCGGTCGAGGCCATCAGCGCCGCCCGGCACATCCGGGCGCGCTGCGACGAGAAGTAACCCAGCTCCCCCGCGCGGCCCAAGGCCGCTCCCCCGTCTGTCAATATTTTGGCTATCGCGACCCCCCAAAGTGTCAAACTATTGGCGTTTCTGTCTCGGTGCTGACAGAAACACCAGGTAGCTCAAAATTCACACCAATAACATTAAGCTACTTTTACACAGTAGTTTACATGCTTTAAATGTTCTTCAATTGCCCCACTCAGAGGCCCCTACAGGTCCTGGCACCGCGATTGCGATAACCGTTCCTTGCGTAGCGGAACGTCCCCGTTGGGACACCCCGTCAAGATATCGGAGGCAATCGCGACATGGCAGTTCAACCACTTGAGAGTAACCAAGACCGCGTCACGGCCGGCGTGCCGTTTGTAGAGGCGCTTGCGCGCCGGATGGCCGCCTCGATGCCCCACTCGATCGAACTCGGCGATCTGGTCCAGGACGGCATGATCGGATTGATCGATGCGTCCAACCGGTTCGATGAGAAGCGTGGCATCAAGTTCGAGACTTTCGCCGAGCGGCGGGTCCGTGGGGCGATGATCGATGCTCTGAGGCGGGATGCCTGGCCGCGCGGCGTGCGCCGGGCGCGTCGTGAGCTGGAAGCGGCACGGGAGAAGCTGCGTCACGAGCTTGGTAGCGAACCGTCGATCGCGGACCTCGCCAAGGTCATGGGATCGGACGAGGCGCGTCTCGGCCGGACGATTGTTCGCATCCATACCATCGAGTCGACCTCGCCATTGGCGACCATCGACACCGTCAACGGCGCAAACCTGCCCCTGGTGATGGTACCGGCGGAGCGGCCGCGCCCAGACCGCGTCTGCGAGACGAGCGAGGTTGCCGCTCGTGTCCGGGACGCGATCAAGGCGCTCCCGTGGCGAGAGCGGAAGGTGGTTGGGATGTACTACTACGGCGAGGTGACGATGAAGGAGATCGGCCTCGAGATTGGCGTCAATGAGTCACGCGTGTCGCAGCTGCATGCGCGTGCTGTGCAGCGCCTCCGGAAGACGCTTGGTCCCGATCTGCAACCGGCGCAGATGGCGGCCGCGCTGTCCAACCCGGTGGACACGGCCACACCAGCGATGAAGATGGCCAAGGCTCGGCTCGACCGGACGGTGAAACGGGCGGCGTCGGTGCGAAGCACGAAATCGCTGCGACGCAGCGCCTGAGCGCGGTGGGCAGACGTGCGCTTCAGCCGAGCACGTCGCCCGCCACGCGTAGCAGGTCGTTCAGGCGAAACGGTTTCAGGAGCCAGCGGCAGCCGGACTCGAGCAGAAACCGTTCAGCCTCGGTGCCGGCTACGTCGCCGGTCACGAACAGGACGTGCCGGGCCAGCGCCGGTTTCTGCTTCGACAGAATGCGGTAGAACGATGGCCCGTCCAGCCGCGGCATTTTGAGATCGCAGACCACGAGGTCGAACACCGTGGTCGCAATGCGCTCCAGAGCTTCCTCCCCATCGCCCGCGCGCTCCACGCAATAGCCGGCGTCGGTCAGCGCGTCGGCCACCGCTGAGGCGAGCGCCGGTTCATCTTCGACGACCAGCACGGCCGCTCCCGTGGCCGCCGGCGGCGCCACCGCTGCGGCAGACGGCGGGCGCGTCTGACGCATGCCGGCCGCCGCCGGGAACGACACGAAGAACGAGGCTCCAGCGCCAGGCGCGGACTCGACCGAGATTCGGCCGCCGTGCTCCTCGACCAGCGCGTACGCGACTGCGAGTCCCAGGCCCGTCCCCTTGCCGACCGCCTTGGTCGTGAAGAACGGGTCAAAGATCTTTGTTCTGACCTCCTCTGGCACCCCGGGCCCGTCGTCGTTCAACTCCAGCATCACGCTGTCGTCGTTGGTGTCATACCAGGTGCGCGCTACGAGTGTGCCCCGCCCGTGGGCGGCGCGCATCGCTTGTTCCGCGTTGATGATCAGGTTCAGCAAGATCTGCTTCACCTGGTGCGGATCGGCAAACAGCTGCGGAAGTCCCCGCGCCAGCGCGTCGATCGTGGTGATGTTCGCGAGGCGCTGCTCGTAGGCGCGAAGCGCGAGGGTTTCGCGCACGATGGCATTCAGGTCGACCTGTGCCCGAGTCGTGTTCCGTTTGCGTGCGAATGTCAGCAGGTTGCGGACGATCTTGGCCGCTCGCTCCGACTCGCCCAGAATGGTCTCGAGCCCGCGTCTGGTGTCCGCATCGACAGGCCGCGCCGCCAGTCGTTCTGCCCAGGTGAGAATGGTGGCGAGCGGGTTGTTCAACTCATGTGCGACGCCGGACACGGTCTGGCCCAGGGCCGCCATTTTTTCGGCCTGCCCCAGCTGTTGGCTGAGGTCGCGCCCCTGGTCCTCCAGCTTTCGTCGCTCGCTGACATCACGCACAAGGGCATCCAACCGCTGCGCGCCGTCTTCGTTCTCGGCGTGCAGGGTGGCGGTCACCTCAACCCAAAGCGAGCTGTCATCTGACCGGCGCAGTCGCAGGAGGTAGTCGCTGACCGCGCCGTCTCGGTGGAGCTGGTCCAGGAACGCGGTCCGCGCACTGGCATCGACGAACCGTGTCGCGGCGAACGGGCGTACCTCCGCCACGTCGGTGTCTGAATCAAACCCGAACATCAGCTTGAGGTGGGGGTTGGCGGCGACCGTCGAGCCCGCGTTGCCGTCAGGCCCGCTCAGGTATCCGAGATAGACGCCCTCGCGTATCGAGTCGACAAGGCTGTCGAGGAGTGCCGCCTCTGACCCGCCGGTTCGGCGCACCAGCGCATGTGGGCCTGTCATGGTTGCCCCGGTCGACGAGACGACAGACGGCCGCCCCGCCGGCTGACTAGGGCGCCGTGGGCGTCGGTGTCGAGGTCGGGTAGACCGACCCATACTTGCTGAGGACGCCGTTCTGGATTTCTTTCACCGAAGCGCCGAGGGCATGCATTTGCATCGCGTCACGCGCGACATCAAGGCAGTGCGTTCAAGTCATACCGTGGGTATCCCACGACTCCACGGCGCCATTCGGTGCGCGCGACCCGACGAAACAGTCGACGTTCGAGACATGCCCGTTGTTCTCGCACCCGCAATAACAGGGCACGTAGCTAAGCACGCCCGGGTTCTGCGCGGCAAACACGTAGGCCTTCTTGACGAGCTCAACCGGGCGGGGCACCATTTGCGGCACGTACGGGAGAGGCGGCATCGGGAGCCCGTCCAAATTCTCCGGCATCGTCGCGCCGCTCGCCGTAATCGGCGCGGGTGCGGCCCCGCTGGCTGGCGCGGGTTCCGACGCTGGTGTCGTGCCCGGGGTCTCAGCGCGCGCCATCTCTGCGACGGCTGCCGGTTCCGAGTCCGAGGTGCCCAGTGTTGCGTAGGCGCCAACTCCCCCCACCACCACAACCGCCACGGCGACCAGCGCCCAGGGAACACCCTTGGTTGGTGCTGTCTGAGGGCTTGGCGTCACCGGATTGGTCGGGGACGATCCACGTGTGCGATTCTTTTTGGAACCCATTTGGGAATCCTATCATTGACGGCGGCCCATCCGCCGCACCTACTCTTGCGCGACCGGCCCCTTCGGGCCGAGCGCGAAGGTCATACGACCGTCCAGCACCACCTGGCCACCAGCCCTGGCGACGCCATGCAGCTGACCCATCCGACTCCGTAACCGGTGCACGTTGACTTCAATCGTGACGACATCGCCGGGGTGCGCCGGGCGCCGAAAGCGCACACGCTCGATCCGCATGAGATAGATCAACTTCTCGCGGTTCTCGGGTTTGGCGAGAATCAAGATGGCACCGACCTGCGCAACCGCTTCCGTGAGGATGGTCGGCGGGATGGCGGGACGCTCGCCGGGTGGTTGCCACAAGTGACGCTCATTCAGCGACACGTTCTTGATCCCGACGATCCGCTTGTCTACTTCGAATTCGGTGATCCGGTCGACAAGCAACAGCGGGTAGCGATGCGGGAGGATGCGCTCGATCGCGGCATGGTCGAGCGGCAGACTCAACGGATCCATCTGCTCAGTATACCGAAGGCGGCGCCGATTTCCCGGCCGCGGAGTCCTGCAGGGGGAAGAAAAGGGGTCGCGCGGAATCGCCAGTGCCCCACAACGCGGGATGCGGCGATGCCAGCGCCTGCCTGAGTTAACGCATCCCGTTGACTCCGCGCGACCTGCCCTTCCTTCTACAAACGCCGTGCCGACTTGCCGAGCCCCTGAAAACAGGGGCCCCTGAGTCGGCGACGACGTGACGCGTCCTCACCCGATGACACATCGGTCTCCTGTCGTGGACTGCCGACTTTCTCATGTGATCCGCCGTCTGAGTAACCGATCGGCGTGACTCGGGCCGGGCGCGAACTAGCGCTCACGGCGACCCTCACCGACACGCGGTCGGGGGCATACCGGCATCAGTTCTTCGGAAAGGATGATTCGACGATCGAGTGACCCGGCCGCGTGCGAGCGACTACCCGTGCGCCTCGGCTAGTGGGGCCTCCGCGGGCGCCTCACCCTCGGCCGGTGGGTCGGTTTGGAGCATCGTGGCGAGTTGTGCGGCGACGATGGCGGCGCTGGCCTGGACGTCGTCACTTGATTCCCAGCCGTCCCGCAATTCTGCCGACAGGACCCCGACGCAGCGGTTGGCCGACCGGAGCGGGGTGGCGAGGGCGCCGCTCGCCCCGTCCGACCCGATCACGACTTGCATACGAACGTCCCTATACGCGGCCGCGGTGGCGTTGCTGCTGTCGCTGGGGATGGCGCCGATGTGAGCGAGCGCCTTGGGAGGGTATCCGTGACCGATCGCTGGACGCAGCGCGTCGGAGGCATCGAGTACCCAGACGATCAGCCCGCTGGCATTCATGAGGTCCGCGGCCCGAGCCAGTAGGGCGGGCAACTCTTCCGTCGCCGCCATGGCGCTCAAGTCGGTACAGAGATCGGCAGCGGTGCGCAGATCTGGTTTCGGCTCCGCGCTGTCTTTCCGCGCGGCGGTGCCCTTCAAGGCCTGACGGTCACGGGTCGTACCCGCCACCGCCGCTGCGCCACGTGCCCTCTTGCCTGAGGCGAGGTCGAGCCGGGTCAACCCGGTCGCATCGTCGTTGGACGGCGTGGCGCGTTCGGTCTCTCCGCCTGACTCATCGAGCGATGCGAACGCCGTCGTCTTCTCCCGTGGCATCGGGGCCAGTAGCAGGAGCATCAGCACTCCAACGCCGGCCGCGACCGCCAGCATGGTGGTTTGTGCGGAGCGGGCCGTCCGAACCGTCTCGTTCCGAGTCGTGCGTTCCGTCGCACGTGCCAGCTCGATGTTCGCGGCGGCCCGGGAGGCCAATTCGAGCCCGTCGGTGAAGATGAGATCGGAGGCGAGGAGCGGTTGTTCCAGGCTCGCGTGTTCCCGTGCGCGCTGGTCCATCCCCTGGAGATCGGCGATCGCGCCTTCTGCTTCATCCAGGGCTTCGAGCGACCCGGGCGCGGTGGCGAGTCGTCGCAGGTTTGCGAGACTGTCGCTGACCGTGTCGAGGTGGCTGTTGACCTTCGTGGTCCAGTAGACCCGATCTTGGCCGGCCGCCACGTAAGCTTGTTCGGCGGCGCGCAGGTCCGCGAGCGTCAGTGTCAGCGCCCAGCTTAAATCGGTGAAGACGCGCTCGACATTGTGTTCGTCGTTGAGCACGCGTTCCGTGAGGCGGATGCGATTGGCCGTGAAGCCAAGCGTGGTGAGGGTGATGAGCACGATAACGAGGCGAACCCAGCGACGTGCCATCTTGGGACGCTATTATAGCATCGATGCGCCACTCTTCGTCGGCGGTTGCCGCCATCATCAATCCCGTCGCCGGACCAGTCGGCGCTCGAGCCGGACGGACGGGGTCGGAGGCGCTGCTGCAAGGTGTATGCGCGGCGGCCCAGTTGTCCTGCGAGGTGGCGTTTACCGAGCGCGCGGGGCACGCCCGCGAGCTGGCGACAGACTTTCTCGGCCGCGGCTTTTCTCCGATCATCGCGTGGGGTGGCGACGGAACCGTCAACGAAGTCGGGTCCGCGTTGGCTTTCCGGGATAGCGCCCTGGGCATCGTACCCGCCGGCTCTGGCAATGGATTGGCGCGAGAGCTAGGCATCAGCCTGGAGCCCATGCGTGCTCTGGAGACCGCCGTTCGTGGCACGGATCGCACCATCGACATCGGCGAGCTGGGCGGGCGACTTTTTCTCAACCTCGCCGGAATTGGGCTGGACGCGGCGATCGCGTTGGCGTTCGGCCAGCTCGAGGGCCGCGGTCTTCGGCGCTACGTGCGGGCAACGATGTCCACGGTGCTTCGGTACACGCCGGAGGTCTACCAGGTGATGACCGACACGCAGCCGGACGCCTTCGACGGCGCCGCGCTGATGGTGGAGTTCGCCAACGGCACACAGTTTGGCAACGGGGCGACGATCGCGCCACGCGCCCGGTTGGACGACGGTTTGCTTGATTTGGTGATTGTGGCCCCGCGGGGTGCCTGCCGGGCAGTGTGGGGCGCACGGCGGTTGTTCAACGGCACAATCGACCGGGACCCCAGCGTGCAGACGATGACGGCGCGCCGCGTCACGATCGATGGCCAGCGACCGATGTGCTTTCACGTCGATGGCGAGGTCGTCGAGGGGGGCACCACGCTGGACGCTGTGTTGCACCCGGCCGCGCTACGCGTCCGGACGCCGACGGAGCCGTCCTCGGCGGCATGACCGCCGCAGACGCTACGGAGCCGCGGTGGCGTCCGCTTGTCGTGCGTCGCTACGGAGCCGCGGTGGCGTCCGCTTGTCGTGCGTCGCTGCGGGGGCGGAGGATTGCGTAGGTCGGCAAGCCGATACCGCCGAGGTGCTTCAGGACTTCTCGGGCCGGCGAGGCTTCGAGGTCCTCGGCCTGGAACTTCACCTTCACGTAGTCTTCCAGCCCGGACTCGACGGCCGGCGCCTTCAACGTGGTCTTGTCCATCGTCAGACAGTTCTTGCACCAGGTGGCCCACATATCCACCAGCACCAGCTTGTCTTCTGCTTGCGCCGCCTCCAGGCCCTGACCCAGTGACGCGTGCCAACCCTCGTCGAGCAGCTCCTGCACGCTGTCCGCGACATCGGCGGGGTCGACCCATCGCTGCGCGACCAACCCGTAACCGAGATACCCGTAGTAGACCGCCGTGCCGAGGATGAAGACGCCGAAGGCGTGTTTGACATGCACCATCCACGCACCCGGCTTGGGCATGAACGATAGGCCAGCGCCCGCGATCGGCCACGGCAGCGCCATCCCGATGCCGAGAAAGAAGGGCAGCGCCAGCGCGATGGTGGTGCCGGTGTTATACAGATTGCTTGAGAAAACGATCACCTGGATGACCACCGGGGCCACACAGGCGCCGGCCAACAGTGCCGCGACGGCACCCATGCCGAACGCCACGACGAACGAGCCACCCTCGTTGCGTCCTGTCGACAGCTTCGCCTGGAGGCCGGAAAAATCGATGGCCAGGACGTCGAACATGGCCAGCCCGAGCACCACAAACAACGCCGCGATTCCGAAGTTGAACCACGGCGAGGCGTTGATCGTGCCGAACGTGCCCGCCGTGAGAATCACGACCAGTCCCAGCGTGCCATAGACCAGCGCCATCGCCAGCCCATAGGCCCCACCGAGAGCGAAGCCACGCGTGCGGGATCCGGCCTTCGCTCCCGCCCCGATGATGGCGAGATTGATGGGAATCATCGGCAAGACGCACGGCGTGAGGTTCAGTGCGAGGCCGCCCACCAGGATCAGCGCCAGGATGGCGATCGGACCCCGTCCTTCGAACCAGCCGCGCTCCCCTTCGCCCGACTCAGCCGCGCCCATGAAGTCGAGAAACGCCTCGGTGTTCAGATAGCCGCCGGTGCTCGCGAGTACGTCGAAGCCGTCAAGCGAGGCCACCACGGACAGGTCGTCCAGCATGGGGGCAGCCGGCACGGGCGCTGGTGGCGGTGCGTCGCTGTCGGCGTTTACCAGGGTGAGGCCAGCGAGCAGGTCCGGATGGAGCGTCGTGAGCGACTGCGTCGACGGCGCCACCGTCACGTTGAACGCGATGTCCGTGTTCTTTGGCTGGAAACACATCGTTTCGTTGCAAGCCTGCCAGCGCAGCGTCCCAGGCACCGTGTAGGACCCGGGCGCAACGGAATCGCTGACGTCGACGAGGGCGCCGATACGGAATTCTTCTTCAAAGACGGCCAGCGCCTCGCCGGCCACATCGAGCAGGATCGCTTGCGGGAACGCCACGCTCTCCACCGAGAATCCGTCCGGTGGGTCCAGCGTCAAGACGGTCGGAATCAGGCTCTCGTCGAGCGGCGCGTTGGACTGAAGGTGAAAGCCGGGGTCGAGGCGCACCTCGAGGGCCACATTGGCGCGGGTGCCCGCGTGCGCGACGTCGGTCTCCGTGATGGAGTCGAGCTGCAGCTCGGGCATGCGTAGCTGCGCGGTCAGTGGGAGCGTCAGCCCCAGTACCAACCCGCCGGCGATCGAGACTCCCGGCAACCATCGTCGAATCAGGCTGGTCGCTATCACTGTGGCCTCCACGGACACGTTCAAAAAATTGTAGATATGGGCCCAGCGCTCGTATCCCTCACCCGTTAGACGCCGCTCAGGCGCCGGGCGCTTCGTCCCGGGTGCTGCGAATCTCCGATCATATCAACTCGAGCCCTCCCGTGGCTTGTCCCGGGTGCAGGTTGCGTCCAGGGTTGCCACGATTCGGGGTGGTGCAGGCGTCCAGGGTTGCCACGATTCGGGGTGGTGCAGGCTTGCGTCCGCACAGGCCAAGATGCCACCCTTCACCCAGGAGGCCGAAGACCGATGAGTCGTGTGGGTCGCGCGTTGCCGGGCGTGCAGTGGATATTGGCTGTCGCCCTGCTTGTCACCGCCGGTGTGGTCGGGACCAAAGCCGTCCGCGAGTGGCGCGACGGTACCGCTGCCCAGGACGCGTCCGCGACATCCCCCGACGATGCGGCGCCCCCCACGTCCGCGCCGCCGGGGGCGGTCCGCATCCCGGTGCTCCTACTCGAGGGGGATATGCGCGTGCGGATTGGCGATACCGCCAGCCAGGTCGCGACCTTGCTGGGTCGCGGGGCTGAAGTCGGCCGATTCGAGCTTGAGCGGACCGACCAGGGCGACCGCCTGGTGCGCTTCTACCAGCACCGCGAAGTCCGCTTCCTGCTCGTGTTCTCGCTGTCTGAATCGCCGCAGGACCCTACCATCACCGACATTTTCGCGTATTAGCAGGGGCGGCGCCCCGAACACCACGCAAGCCGCGCGTCAGTCGTCGATGTCTGCCAGCGCCGTATCCGTGCGGCTGATCCGAGCGCGGCGGAGGCGGCCTTTTGCCGGGACCCGCATTTCAGAGACTCGATCTGTGACGGGCATGGTCACCGTTTCCTCTTCGCCGGATCGGTAGACCAGATCCACGGTGACCGGAAGATCGAAGAGCCGCTCGGTGCGCTGCTCGAACCGGAGGACGACCTCGTCGCCCGTCGCTGTCGTCTCTACGCGTGACGAAAA
Organism: Vicinamibacterales bacterium; assembly: GCA_937766455.1. Classification (GTDB taxonomy): domain Bacteria; phylum Acidobacteriota; class Vicinamibacteria; order Vicinamibacterales; family UBA8438; genus UBA8438. The sequence goes on from CALLXD010000036.1 coordinate 19,872, forward strand.
CTCGAGCTCCGGCAGCCCCATTTCATGGATCCAGCGCTCGAAGAAACGATCGAGTGGCACCCCCGACTCGAGTTCGAAGGCGAGTTGCAGTGCGTCCGTACCAGCCTTCTCGAAGCGCGACGCGTGGTAGAACCGGCGAAGCCCGTTGAAGAAGACATCGTCCCCGAGCAGGCCCCGCAACATGTGCAGCACCATGGCCCCCTTGTTGTAGACCAACGCCCGGAACACACGTGGTTCGCGGTCGAGATGCCCGAGTCGGTAGCCCAGATAGACGGGGCCTTCGCGCGACTGACGCATGGCCCACTCCCGCATCTGCTTCAAGATGTCGGTAAAGACCTCGGGCCCGGCGCTCTGCTCGGCATACAGGGCGGCGAAGTACTGGGCCAGTCCTTCGCTCAGCCACTGCTCGTGGTAGTTCTTCCACCCAACCGCCTGTCCCCACCACTGGTGCGCCACCTCGTGGGCCAGGAAGAACGATGGATACCCACTGAAACTGACTGGATCGGTTTGCCACGACACGATCACGCCCGGTGCTTGCGGCAGCGCGTGGTTCATCACTGCGAAGTAGGCCGGGCTGTGTCCGCCCGGCTGTCGGCTGTCTGTTGTGGCGACGGTCATCGACGGGTACGGGATGTCGCCCAGCAGCGTCCCGTAAAAGGCCGCGATGTCGGCCGTCTGGTCGACGACCACCGCGACCTCGTCGACACTCCGCGGACTCGCCAGACCTGTGACCGTGAGGGTGTCGTAATACACCGCGCCGCGGCTGCGGTGCTCCGCCCCGGGTCGTGCGCTATCTGTGAGCCGGACCGTGCGAGCCGGGACCGCATGGTCTTCGAAACGTGAGATCAGTGCCGACAGATATCGCGCCGGTTGGACGGCCACGAATTCGAACCGTTGCGGCTCGGTGCCTCCGGAGCCGGCGACGGGTGGGTTCGTCTCGAGCGGGGAGCCGCTGGCCACCACGCCCCAACTCGGCGGCACCGACAGCTGCAGGGTGGCGGTGGCGTAGTCAGTGACCGCGCCTTGCGGATACCAGTAGCTCCGGTTGCTGTAGACATAGCGAGGTTCTCCGAGCCCGGTCAGCCCCGCCGCCTGAAACCAGAAATACTGGGTGCCAATCCAGTCTTCGTCCAGCGCCTGCCCGCGCAAGTCACCCGCGTATTGGATGTCGACGGTGAATTCGGTCCCGCCGGCCACCTCGTTTGGCAGGTTGATGACCAGGGTGTTCTGCCCGTTCACACGGAAAAAGAGCAGCGGGCCGAACTCGCTGGATCTGACCGACGACACCGTCAGGTCCTCCGCGAGCCGCAGGTTGAAGGTCTTGATCGGGGGGCCTTTCACCCGCATGGCCAACCGGGTCGTACCGATGATGCGGCACCCAACGAGTTCGGGGGTCGCACGCAGTTCCTGCTGTGTGACCCCCAGCGGCTCAAATGATGCGTCGATGTCGTAGTCGAGAATATCGACCGCGGCCTGATCGTCGTCACCGAAGTAACGGGTTTGGGTGGCCCGTTTTCGGGCCGACGGGTAGAGCGAGATGACTCGTCCGGTTGTCCGGTTCGACAACGACACGTCCTCCGGTTGCCCGCTCGCCTGCGCGTAGGTCAACGTGCCGTGCTTCTCCGTCTGCACTTCCGCCAGGAAGTCGCCGGCCCCCGGGATGAGCGACCAGATGTCGTTGCTGATGTGTGACAGGTCGAGCATGAAGGACAGCTCGATCAATTCGTTGAAGATCTCGGTCGCGTCGTCCAGGTCGCCCTGGTCCACGGGCCGTTCGACCAGGGCACTCGTCGACACCCGCGAGGTGAACACATCCGGGTGCAGCCGTATGAACGCCGCCTCGAATTTCGTCTCAAGGGTGTCCTCGCCGTCGAAGATGCGGAGCTGTCCCTGTTCAGCCTCAGGCTGTGGGGTGAAGTGCATCGCGCCGTCGCCCAGGAGGACCAGTCCCGTCACCCCGGCGTCCGTTTCCGCCACGAACACCGATCCCTTGCGCAGCGTGAGCGACAGATCCTCGCCGAGAATGACCAGATTGTCGGCCTCGTATTGCCGGGTGGTGGTCAACTGCAGGCGGTGCAGCCCGTCTATCGTGTCCACACGTGACTGGTCCTGGACGCCCCATCCGCCCTCATCCTCGTCCAGGCGCACGATCTCGAGCTGCCAGGTCTCGAGTCGGCCCTGCGCATCCGCCTCGAAGAACAGCTCGACCGTGACTTCGTAACCGGTGTCCGCGGGCACCTTGTCGAGCGGCAGCTGGAAGCGGGGTCTGAGGGTGACCCGATCGACCGCCGTCGGGAACATGTCGCGCGCGAAGGCGGTGGCCGAGGCCTGGTCGGCACCGGGCGTCAGGAGCGTGAGAAACCGCGTCTGGTCGCCGGTCGCAACCGTCTGCTGCAGCGAGTCGAGTAGTGGTTGGTAGAGGGGGGGATCCTGCGTTTGCGCCGCGGCGGGAGCACCGCACACCACGCACAAAAGCAACACGCAGAGCGGGCGCCACCGGGTTCCAAGACCGATCGGAATGGGCACGCGCGTCACCATAAGTTCATCTTATCCCAGCGTGCCTGAGTTCCCCTGCGCCGTCTGCGTTATCCTCACGGGCATGGCGATTCGAACGGAAATGACTCTCCGCCTGGAGAACACCCCTGGCGCATTGGCGCGGCTGTGCCAGACCTTGGCGGCCGAGAAGATCAATTTACTGGCTCTCAATCTGGAGAGTACCGGGGTCTTGCACCTGGTTACCGAGAATCCCGTCCATACCGCGGGTCTGCTGCGCAGCAAAGACTACGCGGTTGACGAGTGCGACGTACTCTTCGTCACGATGCCCAACCGTCCCGGCGCGATGAGCGCGACGATCCGCGCCTTGCGCGACGCCGGTGTCAACATCAACTACGCGTTCGCTTCGGCGATCACCGAACAGAACATGACGGCGCTTGTCATTGGCGTCGACGACGCCCAACGTGCCGCAACCGCGGCCGGCATGTAGGATCCTCGGCGCGCGCTGGAACGACGGAGTTTGGGGAGTCAGGGTCCCCACGGAGCGGACGCGTGGGGTTCGACGGAAGCCCGTCAAGAGGCGACATGCATCTCTACATAGACACCATGGATGCGGTTCTGGTGGACTTCGAGCCGGACGGCCGCGTGCGGCTGGACGACGAAGACTGGTCGACGCCGTCACTCCAGGAGCGCCGGGCCATCCTGCACGCCGTGCAATCGGAGATCGAGCGACTGCAAGACGTGGTGCTAGCGCTGGACCAGGACCAGAACGAGGCCTAGTCCTCGTCGGTCGATTCGACCGGCGGGCTCGGTTCGACGTCGAACCGCAGCTTGTCATCGGCCAATGCGATGCGCACGGTGCCCCCGTGTTCGAGTCCACCGAATAAAATTTCGTCGGTCAGCGGATTGCGCACCTCGGTCTGGATGACTCGAGCCAGCGGTCTGGCCCCGTACTTCGGCTCGTAGCCCTTCTGCGCGAGCCAGGCGCGAGCCTCCGGTTCCAGCGTGATGGCGACATGTCGCTCGGCAAGTTGCGCCTCGAGCTGGAGCACGAACTTTTCGACAATGGTTTCTACCACCTCTGGCGGCAGACTGTCGAAGGTGACCGTGGCATCGAGACGGTTCCGAAATTCCGGGCTGAACACCCGCTCGATGGCGGCCTTGGTGCGGCCGTGATCTCCGGTGGCCTGGTCCTCGCCGAAGCCGATCCGCGCGGCATTCATTTCGCGCGATCCCGCGTTGGAGGTCATGATGACCACCACCTGCCGGAAGTCCGCCTTGCGTCCGTTATTGTCCGTCAGGGTGGCGTGGTCCATCACCTGGAGCAAGATGTTGTAGACGTCAGGGTGGGCCTTCTCGATTTCGTCGAGGAGCAGCACCGCGTAGGGGTGAGATCGAACCGCGTCGACCAGCAGGCCCCCTTGTTCGAAGCCCACATAGCCGGGTGGGGCCCCGATCAATCGCGCCACGGCATGCTTTTCCATGTACTCGCTCATGTCGTAGCGGATGAACTCGTTCCCGAGATGAATGGCCAGCTGTTTGGCCAGTTCGGTCTTGCCCACGCCGGTGGGACCCGTGAACAGGAAACAGCCCGCTGGGCGATCCGGCTGACCGAGTCCTGCCCGCGCCCGCTTGATGGCCGTCACCACCTCGGACACGGCGTCGTCTTGGCCGAACACCACGCGACGCAGGGCTTCGTCGAGCGACCGTAGCCGCTCCTTGTCCGTCACCGACGCCTGTTTCGCGGGAATCCTGGCCATCCGGGCGATGACCCGCTCGATATCCGACGCCGTGACACGGTGTCTCTCAGGCGGGGTTGTCTCTGCCGTCTCGTCGACCCCGAGGTCGGCGAGTTCGACCTCTGCCACCGCCTCCAGCGTGGTTGCGGCGGTGGCCGCCAGGGTCGGGGTGCCCGAGACGACGGGACTCGCCACCACCGGCGCTGCGGCCGCGATCTTGGCGCCGGCTTCGTCAAGCACGTCTATCGCGCTGTCTGGGAGCCGGGTGTCACGCAAGTGCCGTCCGGCCAGTTTCGCGGCTGCCTTCAACGCGCCGTCGGTGAAGCTGACGTTGTGATGGTCCTCGTAGCGCGACCGCAGCCCCTTCAGAATTTCGACCGCCTCATCGACACTGGGCTCCTCAATCACGACCCGCTGTAGTCGCCGCGCCAGGCCACGGTCCCGCTCGATCTGCTTGTACTCGTCGAACGTCGTCGACCCGACGACCCGGAGTTCGCCCGCCACCAGCACCGGCTTAATCAACGTGGCCAGGTCCATGGTGCCGCCCGTCGTGGCCCCAGCCCCGACCGTCGAATGCACCTCGTCGATAAAGAGGATCGGGTTCGGGCGGGCGGTCAGCGCGTCGATGACCGCCTTGAAGCGCTCTTCGAAGTCTCCCCGGAACCGGGTGCCGGCGAGCAGCGCCGCGGTGTCCAGCGAGAACACCTCTGCCCCGCGGAGCCGAGGCGGCACGTCATCGTCAAGGAGCCGGCTGGCCAGTCCTTCGGCCAGCGCCGTCTTCCCCACACCCGCATCGCCCACGAAGACGGGATTGTTCTTGCGCCGACGACAGAGAATTTCGAGGGTGCGTTGCAGCTCATCGCGACGACCGATCAGCGGGTCCAACGTGCCCTGGCTGGCGCGGTCGGTGAGGCTGAGCGCAAACGCCGTGAGCGGGTCGCGCGATGTCGTCCCGCCTTCGCTTCCAGCCCCCGACTCGGTCCCCTCCCGGGTTTCGCCCGCACCGTTGGCGGTCGGCACCTTGGCGATGCCATGTGAGATGTAGTTCAGGACATCCAGTCTCGTAATGCCTTGCGATTGCAGCAACTCGGCCGCAAACGAGTTGGGCTGCTGCAGGGTCGCCGCCAGCACATCGCCGAATCGGACTTCGTCTTTCCCGGCGCTTTGGACGTGCAAGACGGCGTTCTGCAGGACACGTTGGAACGCCAGCGTCTGGTCCGGTTCCCGGCCACGCGACGTGCGGGGGAACTGCTCGAGGGTACCGAGAAACTCGTCCAGCGAGTGACGCAACGCGGGGAGGTCGCCACCGCAGGCCGTCAAAATCTTCTCGCCGTCGGGGTCGTGCGCCAGGGCATACAGCAGGTGCTCGAGCGTCAGATGGGTATGACGCCGAGCCGCAGCCTCGCGGTAGGCGACGTTCAGTATGAGCTCGAGTGCGGCGCTGAACATGGGGTCCGGGTCACTCCTCTTCGAGGGTCGCTTGCAGCGGGAATCCGGCTTGCTGGGCCAGGTCCTGGGTCGTGGCGACTTTGGTCTCGGCGACGTCGTAGTTGTAGGCCCCGCAGATGCCGCGCCCTTCGGTATGGACCTGCATCATGATGCGGTGGGCTTCGGACGGAGTCTTGTGGAAAACGCCTTCCAGGATCTGAATGACGAACTCCATCGTGGTGTAGTCGTCGTTCAGAAGCAGCACCTTGTAGAGGGTCGGCTTCTTGGTCTTCTGACGGGTCTCTTCGAGCACCCCGTCGCTGGTATTCCTCTCCGCCATCATTCTCTGTTCATCAAACTATGGAGCCCACGACGAGGTCAAGCTGGTGATGACGCCAGCATAGTAAGATTTCACGTCTATGCAGACCATTGCGCGTGGCATCACCTATGCCGATCTGAATTTTCTCGGGAAGTCCAGAATTATTGCCACGGCCGCGATACAGAGTCCCGGTGGGGTGGCGCTCGTGGACCCTGGGCCGTCCACCTGTCTCGACACCCTGCGGGCGGCCCTGGGCGACCAGGGGATTGGCATCGCCGACGTCCGCGCGATTCTTCTCACCCACATTCATCTCGACCACGCCGGCGCCACCGGCACCCTCGTGCGCGAGAATCCCGAGATCCAGGTCTACGTGCACGAACGAGGTGCGCGCCACATGGTAGACCCGGCCAAGCTCATCAACAGCGCCACCCGGCTCTACGGTGACGACATGGATCGACTGTGGGGCGAGTTCCTGCCGGTGCCCCAGGAGAACATCCAGCCGCTCGCCGGGGGGGAGCGCGTGCGTGCGGCCGACCGCGATCTGGAGGTGGCCTATACCCCCGGTCACGCGTCCCATCACGTGAGTTATCTCGACCGGGAAAGCGGCGTGGCGTTCGTGGGCGATACGGCTGGCATTCGTACCGGCCCCGACCTGTTCGCGATGCCGCCCACGCCACCGCCGGATATTGATATTCAGGTCTGGAAAGCCAGCGCCGCGCTGATTGGAGACTGGCAGGCCGAGACGTTGTTTCTGACCCACTTCGGACCGCACGGCGAGCCGGCCGCCCACTTGGCCAGTCTCCTGGAGCATCTCGACGGCGTGGCGGACCTCGCGCGGGCCATTGTTGAAGACGCGCGAGCCTCCACGGCGGACGAGCGCGTGGCGCGTTTTGTCGCAGACATTCGTGGCTATCTCCAGCGGCACATGTCCGATACCGCCGCCGCGCTCTATGACAAGGCGGCACCGCTGGACCAGTGTTGGCTCGGTCTGGAGCGCTACTGGAAGAAACAGGGAGTCGGCGCATGACCGACGGCACAACCCCCACGGTCATGACCGGCACCGAACGCACCCACGTCACCGATCTCCTGTGCCGGACACGCGACGGTCTGCTCGCCGCGATTGAACCGCTGACCGCCGACCAATGGACCTTCCGGTCCGGGCCAGACCGCTGGTCGATCGGGCTGATTGCTGAGCATCTCGGACTGGTTGAGGGGCGGCTGTTCGGGCAAGTAGAGCGGGCCCTGAAGACCCCGGCCAATCCGGAGTGGGAGACCGCAACGAGCGGAAAGACGGCCGTTATCGAGAGCATCCTCGGCAATCGCGACGCACGGCGTGACGCGCCAGAGCAGGTGATCCCGACGGGGGCAGTGGACCGCGAGGCGGCGATCGGGCTGTTCCTGGACCGTCGTGCCCACACCATCGCCTTTGCCGAAACGACCCAGCAGCCCCTCAAGGCCCATACGCTAGACCACCACCGGCCGGCTTACGGCACCCTGAACGCGTATCAGTGGCTGCTCTATATTCCGCTGCACCACCAGCGGCACCTCGACCAGATCGCGGAGGTCGCCTCGACCCCCGGGTTTCCCTCGTCCGGCCAGGACTGACCTATGCGACTCGGCTTTATCGGGCTCGGCACCATGGGACGTCATATGGCCCGGAACCTGATGGCGGGAGGCCACGCGATGGCCGTGTTTGCGCGTCGGGCGGCGTCGGCGCAACCGCTCGTTGACGCTGGGGCGACCTCTTGCGCCAGCCCCGCGGCGGTGGCGGAACAAAGCGATGTCATCTTCACGATGGTCACCGGCACGAGCGACGTGCAACAGGTCGTGCTGGGCAGTGATGCTGATGAGCCGGGCACGGGAATCGTGGACGGCGCGCGTCCCGGCTCGCTCGTGATCGACATGAGCACCATTGACCCGACCGCGACGCGCGCGATGGCCGAGATGCTGGCGGCCCGCGGCGTCGACATGCTTGACGCGCCGGTCTCGGGTGGGCCCCAGGGTGCGGCCGATGCGTCGCTGACGATCATGGTGGGTGGGCCGGTGGCGGCGTTCGAGCGAGCACGGCCACTGTTCGAGCTGCTCGGGACCACGGTCACCCACCTCGGCGCATCCGGTGCCGGGCACACCACGAAGGCGTGCAATCAGCTCGCCCTGTTGGTGACGGCCCAGGGTGCCGCCGAGGCGCTGACGCTGGCGGGACGGTGTGGGCTCGACGTCGAACAGGTGCGGACGGTGCTGATGGGCGGTGTCGCGTCCAGCCGGGTCCTGGAGCTGTTCGGAACCCGCATGGCGTCGCGCGACTTCAGCGCGGGCATCGAGTCGCGGCTCTATCACAAGGACATGGACATCGCCCTGAGCCTGGCCCACGACCGGGGTGCGGTGCTGCCGGCCGCTGCGGTCACCATGCAGTCCGTCAACGGTCTTATGGGGCGCGGGCGCGGGCGCGATGATCTGTCGGCCATGATTACGGTGCTCGAAGACGCGGCCGGCGGTGCCACGCCGGATGCGCCGGACGGCTCGAAGCCGAACGAGTGATTTGTGTCCTGACCGTCGCGAGTGTCGTATCCTGTGCAGGGAGATGTCTTATGAGTCATAGGTTATTCGCATCGGTCGTGGTGGCAGTAGCCGTCGTCACCCTGGCGCCGGTGGGCGCGATGGGGCAAGAGGGCACGGGTTCAAGTGCGCCTTCGGCGAGAACCCCGTGGGGCGAGCCCGATCTCCAGGGTTTGTGGACGTCGGCTACGCTCACCCCGCTCGAGCGACCGGGAGGCATGGCGGAGAAGACCTCACTCACCGACGAAGAAGCCGCCGCGATGGAGCAACAGACCATCGAGAGTCGTGTGGCCAACGACGGCAAGGCCCCTCCGGGGAGCGTCGGTGGCTACAACCAGGTCTGGCTCGACGCTGGCAGCGTCATCACCGATAGTCGGCGGACCTCGTTGATCGTCGACCCGGCCGACGGCACGATTCCGTGGGCGCCTGGGGCTGAAGCGGTCTATGACACTGAGGTGGCCCGATATGGCGTCGGTCCCTTCGATTCCTGGACCGACATGGACACCGGCGAGCGCTGCCTCACCGACGGCCTACCCAACATGGTGCCGCTACAGCCGTACAACATGAACTTGCTGGTGTTTCAGACCCCCGGCGAAGTCGTCATGCTGCACGAGATGTATCACGAGCTGCGCGTGATTCCGATCACGGATCGGCCGTTGAACGGCATCGCACAATGGACCGGCGAGGCGCGCGGGCACTGGGAAGGTGACACGCTGGTTGTCGAGACGATCAACTTCGTCGACAAACCCGGCGCCTACTGGAGCTCGCCCTGGCGCAAGTCTCGCTCGTCCCTCCGGTTGGTCGAGCGTTTCACCCGCGTTGGCCCCGAATCGATCGATTACACCTTCACCATGGAAGACCCCGAAGTCTTCAGCCAGCCCTGGACCGTGTCCGCTCCGATGACGACCGACCACGCCTCCCGTGGGGTTACCGCCGGACAGATTTGGGAATACGCCTGTCACGAGGGCAATCACGCCATGATCAATACCCTCAGCGGTGCGCGCACCCTCGAGGCACGAGCCCAGGACTAGCCGCCGTTCTTTATCGTGCGCCCGCCGCGTTGAGATAGTCCCAGAGCGTGTAGGCCATCGTGCGCATGCCGACCGGGACGGCCGAGTCGTCAGCGCGGAAGGTCGGGGAGTGGTGGTCTCCGGAGGTGGTGCCCGGTGCCAGCGTCCCGAGCATGTAGAAGAACCCCGGCACTTCGTTTGCGAACAGCGAGAAGTCTTCTCCGGCCATCCAGGGGTCGGCCACCGGTACGTTGTCAGCGCCCAGCGCTGCCACGAGACTGGGGACGGACCGCGTTGTCAGTTCCAGATCATTGATGGTCACCGGGGTGATCCGGTCGTACTCCAGCTCGAACGATCCGCCGCCGGCTCGGGTGACACCGTCCAGGATTTCGCGCATCCGGCGTTCAACCGTGTCCTGCACGGCGGCGTCGTAGGTGCGCACCGTGCCCTCGAGATACACCGCGTCCGGAATGATGTTGAACCGGGTGCCCCCCCGAATCATGCCAACCGTCACCACACTGGGCGCGAGCGGCGACAGGTTGCGCGACCGGATGGTTTGCAGTGTGGAGACGACCTGGGCCGCCATCACGACGGGGTCGATGCCCAGATGGGGCGCCGCTCCGTGGGACTGCTGCCCTCGGATGGTGACGCGAAAGTGGTCCACGGCAGCCAGCGCGCCACCCGGTGTGTAGGCGACCTTGCCGACCGGTAGCTGCGCGCTGGCGTGCAAGCCGAATACGGCCTCCGGGCGGGGTTCGTCGAATGCGCCCTCTTCGAGCATCAAGGAGGCGCCGCCTTCCTCATCAGGTGGCGGGCCTTCCTCGGCTGGTTGAAACAGAAACACGACGGTGCCCGGCAGGTCGTCCTGGAGAGACTTCAGGATGGATGCTACGCCGAGTTGCACCGCGGTGTGGACATCGTGCCCGCACGCGTGCATCACCCCAACCTCTTGTCCCAAGTAGGTGGACCGCACCGTGGACTGGAACGACAGGTCGGTGTCCTCGGTCACCGGCAGGGCGTCCATGTCGGCGCGGACCGCCACCACGGGGCCCGGTCTACCGCCGCGCAGCACGGCGATGACACCGGTGTGCGCCACTTCCGTCCGGACGTCGTCGAACCCGAGGGCACGCAAATGGTCGGCGACCAGCGAGGCGGTCTCCGTTTCGCGGTTGCCAAGTTCCGGGTGTTCGTGAATCTGGTGGCGAATGTCGGTGATCTGCGGCGTAAGTCGCTCGACGGCGCGGTCGATGTCGGGATGCTGTGCGTGCACCGGCGTGACCACGGTCACGACCAGAGCCAGCGTGCTGACGAAGAGATATGGGCGCATGGCGCATTCTACGGCGAGTCTGTTGGTGTACACACCCGCCGCTCGGGACGGCCCGCGAAACAGGTTTCGTCTGTTCCACCGCCGCGCGCAGGTATACAGTGCCACGTGAGACACAGGACACATTCGGAAATCCAGTCAGGGGAACGTTGCATGGGTGACATCACGCGTCGGAGTTTCTTTAATCGTGCAGGGACCTACGGGCTCGGCGGGCTTGCCGGTGTCAGTGCGTTGCACGGCCTCGCGCCCGGGGCGGCGTTCGCGCGGCCGGCCGCTGGCGCCGCCGTTCAGCCCCGGCTCGACTGGCTGTCACGAACGGACGAGGCGGCGATCGAACCGGAGCTGCCGATCATCGACCCACATCACCACTTGTGGGACAGACCCGGCAACCGCTACATGCTCGAGGATCTGGTCGAGGACACACAGGCCCACAACGTGCGCCAGACCGTGTTCGTCGAGTGCACATCGATGTATCGGGCCGGCGGGCCGGAAGAGCTCAGCGTGGTCGGTGAGACGGAGTTCGTGCAGGGCGTGGCTGCCATGAGCGCCAGCGGCCTCTACGGAGATATGCGGGCGTGTACAGGGATCGTGGGCTCCGCGGACCTCAGGTTGGGTGACCGGGTGGCGCCTGTACTCGAGGCACAAATCGCGGCGAGTCCACAGCGGTTTCGGGGCATCCGCCATCGTGCGGCGTGGGCCGACGCGACCGTGGTGCCCAACCTGCCCGCAGATGCGCCCCAGCACATCTTGCTGGATCCCGAGTTTCGACGAGGGTACGCCCACCTCCGGACCTACGGCCTATCGTTCGAGGGCTGGCTCTATCACACGCACATTGCCGATCTAACCGACCTCGCGAAGACGTTTCCCGATACCACGATCATCTTTAATCACCTGGGGGGGCCGATTGGTATCGGGTCGTGGGCCGGGCGCCGTGACGAGGTGTTCGCGGCGTGGAAGCCCGCGGTGACGGAGCTGGCGAAGTGCCCCAACGTGGTGGCGAAGGTTGGCGGTATCCAGATGGTCGTCAACGGGTACGGCTGGCACGAGCGCGATCAGCCGCCCACGTCGGACGACCTGCTCGCCGCCAACGAGGATTGGTATCGCCACACCATCGAGCAGTTTGGGCCCGACCGGTGCATGTTCGAGAGCAATTTTCCGGTCGACAAGCTGTCGTGCTCGTACACGGTGCTGTGGAATCAGTTCAAGAAACTGACCACGGGGTTCTCCGCCGACGAGCGAGCGGCGATGTTCCACGACACCGCGATGCGTGTATATCGGTTGCCGCGGGTGTAGTCGACCGCGCCCGCCGACCTACTTCGCCGGATGGTAGGCGCCGGCGATCTTGCCTGCCTTGCGCAGTGCCGACGTCCACTGGCTGCCGGAGAGCAGCTTGGTCGTCTTGGACGCCTTGACGGAGCCACCGGCTGCGACCACTTGCGCCACCGCGGCTGCAGCCTGGTCGTTGGGGCCCTCGAACAAGATGATGACGTCACGCTCTCCGAACGAGAAGCCTCCGCCGATCATCGTGCAGCCGGCCGCTTCGAGAGCTGGTATGCCGGCGGTCTTCAGGCGATCCTGAGGCTTCTTGATCTGGGCGGCCATGGACTCGGCTGTGTACGAGAGTTCGAGAAGATACGTTGACATGGGGTTACATCGCTCCTGCGGTAGCGTGACCGGCTATCGGCCCGCATGATTGGACAAACTCGAAGAGTACGGTACGTCGTGGCGCGAAGCAAGTTGGCGGGGTTCGCGTCGGGTTGTTGTTCGGACTCCGACTAGTGCGCGCGGGTGCCGCTCTCCGGTGCGAGCGTATGCTCGCGGAAGAACGCGACGATTCGAGCCGAGGTCTCTCGCGGATAGTTGTGGCCGCCAGAGTGGATCCAGGCCATGACCGGCGCCGATGTGGTGGCACCGTGGACGGTGCAGCCGTTTCCGCACGGCGTGGTGGTGTCGCCCACCCCGTTCACCGCGACAGAGGTCTCGATCGAAGCCTGCTGGTCTGAGAAGCTGACCACTCGATCTTGCTCGCCGGCCACGTGAAAAAGAGGCCGGGGCTGCGTGGGTCGCGCCGACTCACGGAGACGGCCCGCTACCGGGGCGAAGGCGGCGAAGACGTCTGGGCGTTCCGCCCAGAGCAGGTAGGTGAACATCCCGCCATTCGAAAATCCGGTGGCATAGATCCGATCGTCGTCGATGTTGTACCTCTGGCGCAGTGACGCGAGCGCCACGTCGACCAGCTTCAGGTCGCGGTCGACGCCGTCGCCGGCTTCGACCTGCCACCCGAGCATGCTGCGGCGCCGCTCCAGTCCCTGGAAGTACACCACGACGGCGTCGGGCCACGCCCCGTGCAGATTCACCCCCTGAAAGTTCTGCATGTTGTCGCCGAACCCGTGGAACGCCAGGACCAGCGGCACGGGCCCGCCATCTTGGGTCGCGGTCGGCGCGTAGACGATCGCTTCACGTGTGTCGCCGTCGACTTGCCAGGTGGTTTCCTGCGCCGACGCGCCGCAGGCACCCAGAATCGACACCAAGCCGATCAGACAAAGCTGTGTCAGATGCGTTCTCACATGTTCCTCCGCGCGCGATGGGTGGTCGGGGCCGCGACCGCCACGAGGTGCCGGCTACGGCAACGCCAGCGTGACCACCGTGTTGGTTGCCACCACCGTCACATACTGTTTGCCGTTGACCTGGTAGGTCATCGGGCTGGCCCGGATCGGTCGGGGGGCGTCGTATCGGAACAACTCTGCACCCGTTTCCGCGTGGAGGGCATAGAACCCGCCGTCTTCCACCCCCTGAAACACCAGGTTCCCGGCGGTTGCCATGTTGCCGCTGGCGCCGATGGAGGTCTGCGCCGGGAGTACCGCCTGCCACGGCTGCTCGCCCGTGACCGGGTCGTAGGCCGACACCGTGACCTCTGGGGGAAAGGCCTCGCTGATGCGGTCGATGGACGAGAAGCTCTCGGTGTGCCCCCTCGAGTCCGGCCCAGGCACCAGGGTGTCGCCGACCGGGTCGACCACCAACGAGATGGCGCCGTTTTTACCGGTGACATAGACGTAGCCGGTGTTCGGGCTGAATGAGGGTGACCCGAAGCTCGAGCCGCCATGCGGCACGATGACTTCCTTGCTGACCCAGTAGGGGCTGTAGAGCTGGCTCGAACGGGCCGCCAGTTCCGGGTCGTCGAGTTCGATGAAGGTCGCGCACAGCGGCGTCATCGGGACTCCCGCGGCGTTGTGTGGAATCGGCTGGGTCGGCCAGACTTGCTCGCCTGGCACATCGGTCTCGGTCGGTACCAGCGTTTCGACCATGGCGTGGAGCGGTTCGCCCGTCTCACGGTTCCACATGTAGAACAGACAGTTCTTGCCGGCGGCGGCGACCCCTTTGATGACCTGCCCGTCGTCGTCGGTCACATCGAACAACACCGGGCCGGTGACATGATCCCAGTCCCACAGGTCGTGGTGCACGGCCTGGTAGTACCAGCGCAGGGCCCCCGTTTCGAGGTCGAGGGCGATGGTGCTGTTGCTAAAGAGATTGATGCCGACTCGGGCCGAGCCGTCGTAATCCGGCGACGGATTGCCGGCGTTGATGTAGACCATCCCGAGTTCTTCGTCGATCGCCGGCTGCGTCCAGATACCGCCACCGGCGCGAGCGCCGTCGCCCCAGGTGTCCCGCGCAATCTCCCAGCCTTCGTCCTGCGGACCTTGCGGGATGGTGTTGAACACCCACTTGATGGCCCCGGTGTCTGAGTCGGTGGCGATGACGAGCCCACCCGGTATGTGCCCTTCTGACAACGCCGCGGCGACATACATCGTGCCGGCATGATGCGCCGGCGGCGTGGTAATCCGGTACCCGATGCTCACCGGGTCCAGGTTCGGCGGGTAGTCGTCCGGGTACTTTGTTTGCAGCGCGTTGCTGACGACCGCCAGCACCCCGTCGTTCCCGAACGATTCGACCGGCTCTCCCGTTCTGCCGTTGAGCGCATACAAATCGGCGCCACGATAGGCATAGACGTTGCCGTCGACGAACGTGGGTCCACGCACCGGGCTGCCGCCCGGTGCGCCCGAGTCCAGCACTGCCGTCCACAACTCGTCACCCGACGCCGCGTCCAGCGCGAAGAGCGTCGACCGCGAGTGCAGATACATCACCCCACCGACCACCAGCGGCGTGGCCTGCGCGATGTTGTCGGCCGGCCCAGTTTCGTAGGTCCAACGCTGAGTCAACCGGTTGACGTTCTCCGTGTTGATCTCATCAAGTGAGGCGAACCGGTTGTTATCGAGGTTGAGGTTCTGGCTGCTCCAGTCCGTTGACCCGGACTGGGCCAGCGCGGGTGTCGACAGCCCAGCGAACAGCGAACAGGCCGTGACCGTGATGACGAGGGCTTCGAGCGGCCGACGGCCTGTTCGCTGCTGGCTCATTGTCCGGCGCTCTCCAGGGCCCGCTCACCGCTCAGCGAGTTGGGGACGGCCCAGTTGCCTTCGTGGCACGCGTACTCGAACTGCTGGTAGTTGTTGTCCCGCTTGTAGGGGAACGCGACGGTCCACGGATCCGCGTAGGTCTCAGGGTCGTCAACGGTGAGCGAGTAGTTCAACGTGTTCTCGTCCGCGAACGTGAACCGCTCCACCATCCGGCGACCTTCATGCTGCGGCGCCCGTGACCCTGGAGCGCGCAGGTTGCCGACCGCCTTGAAGTTGGCCGACTCGACAATCAAGGTGTTGCCTTCCCAGTGACCGCGCGCCGCACCCTCCCACTGGCTGACGTTGGCATGCGGGTGGGGGCCGGCGTCTATGGGGATGATCCGCGCGTTGTGGATCATCTCGCTGTGGATCACGATGTGACCCTCAGACTGCACGAACAGTTTGCCGTTGTTGTAGGCGGTCGGCATCATCATCCCGAAGACGCCCCGGGAGAGGCAGCGGTCGCCCGCTTCCATGTTCGCCGCCTCGTCGTGCAGATGGTCCTGGTAGTAGCGCACGCTGTCGCGGGCGAGTTCCGTCATGTTCGGCACCTGGCCGTCCGGTGGGTCTACCACCAGCGCCGGTGCCTGTCCGGCGACTGGCTCTTCCCAGAACCAGTCGAACCAGTAGTTCGCGTAGGCTCCGACCCCCCGGCTTGCCTCGTGGCCTTCCCAGGTCTGGGCCTTGGCGCGGTCAGACCGCGCCGTGAACAGTTCGAGCCGCTCTGCCTCCGTAAGGGTCTTCCCCGCCAGTTCTTCCGGCAATTCCAGTGGCACATGGGAGGAGCCGACGTTGTTCCACATGCCGTTGATGTCCGGCTGACCGTCGGCCAGACGCGGAGGATCCCAGGTCTGGGCAGATCCGAACGTTGGGGAACCGACCAGCAGCGCTAGCGCCACAAGCGGAATGTAGGGTCGAAAGGTCATCTGCGTCCTCACTTTCGCCAGCGGGCGTCATCCCGCATGGCATCGCGCGTTGCGCGTTCGCGTCTGTCTACGCACCCGGCACGACGTTGCCGGCGATGTATACGGTTTCGAGCGTCTGCGTGTTGGCGATGTCGTCCAGCGGATTGGCGCCAAGCACCAGGAAGTCGGCCCATTTACCGGCCTGGAGCGAACCGAGGTCGGCGTCGACCTCCATGCAGCGGGCGGCGCTGGAGGTCGACGCCACGATGGCCTGCATCGGCGTCAGGCCCGCGTCGACCATCAGTGCCAACTCGCCGTGTTCGAAGTAGCCCTGGAACCGTGCGGCGGGGCCTGTGTCGGTGCCCATCGCGATCGGAATACCGGCATCAGACAAGGTCTTCAGATTCGCCTTGGCCACTTCGAGCTGTGCCTTGTAGGTCTGAGCGCTCGGGCTGCTCGACCGATCGCGCCATTCAGGCGAATCAAGCGTGGCGATCACCGACGGGTCTACCTCTTTCGAGAAGAACGCGTCGTCGAACCATTCGGGGCGTGACTCGTATGCGAACGTCGACACCTCGCGCATAAGTGTTGGGCAGTAGCACACGCCCGTGTCGCGCAGCAGGGTGACCAACTCGTCGTCGACCTCGACGTCGCGCACGCTATGCGCAAGCAGGTCGGCGCCGGCTTCGAGCAATCCCTTCGCGTCTTCCAGGTAATACATGTGCGCCGTGAGTTTGAGCCCGTGCTCGTGCGCCGCCTCGATGACCGCCTGGTAGGTCTCCTGGGTCATCTTGGTGCTCGACCCCAAGTTGTCGTCGATGCGGATTTTCACTACATCGGCTCCGCTCGCGGCGACCTCGGCGACTTGTTCCCGCGCCTCCTCGGGCGACGGTCCGGTCACGATGTTTCCGGCGACATAAATGCGGGCATGCTCCAGGTCTGCTGAGTCCTGGCGGTCTCGCACCATCATGCTTTCTGGGCCGTCGCCGCCCAGACTGAACACCGTCGTGACGCCGTACCGCGCGTAGAGTCCGAGCTGACGCTCGACTTGCGCTTCCGTGTAGTCGACCTGTTCGAGCCCCTGGATGTTGTTGACGTGCCCGTGGGCATTGACCATGCCCGGCATGAGGGTTCGCCCGCTGACGTCGATCTGTTCAGCGTCGGCGGGCACGGTCACGCTGTCGCTGGTTCCCACGGCCTCGATTCGGCCATCACGCACCACGAGCACCCCGTCCTCGATGGCCGCCGCGCCGGTGCCATCGATGATGCGCCCGCCCACAAAGGCTTGGAGTCCCGGGGTCATCTCCACCGGTTCAGGGACCGGTTCGCCGCCACCACACCCGACAGCCATAGCGGTCAGCCCGAACAGAACGGCGAATTGTCTCACCTGCATTGGTCGTGTCTCCCTCGATCGCGACGTCGACCTCGGTGCGCAATGCTCCGCGCGGTCCCGACGGTCAGCCCAAAATCAGAAACGCTAAGCGTAAC
The DNA here is from genome assembly GCA_937766455.1 of Vicinamibacterales bacterium. Lineage (GTDB taxonomy): Bacteria > Acidobacteriota > Vicinamibacteria > Vicinamibacterales > UBA8438 > UBA8438. Next base: position 37,585 of record CALLXD010000036.1, read on the forward strand.
ATCAGCGAGCCCGTCCGGGCCTTACTCTTGGCTCGCGCCCAACCGGTCGAGGACATCGCCGAGTTGTTCGATCTCGTCGCCATACTCCGCCCAGTTGCCTTGGCGCTGGGCGTTCAAGGCGCGACGATAGTGCGTGGTGGCTTCCGTGACGAGGGGATTGGTGGACGTCACGGGGGGCACCGCTGCGGCGACCCCAACCTCCGTCGGCAACTCGGCGGCGGCCAGTATCGCGCCGGCGGGTAGTGAGCCGGGCGACGCCTCTGACCCGAAGAGCCGATTCAGCGCCAGGTCGAGCGTCGCTTCCATGACGATCTGGTTCTGATACGCCACGATGACGAATTTCAGCTCAGGGATACGTCCGCCGTCGGCACGCAGATACAGCGGCCTTACATACAGGAGCGCTTCCTCGATGGGGATCACGAGCAGCGTGCCCTGGATGACCTCGGAGCCCTGCTGATTCCACAGCGTAATTTGCGGCGAGATTTCCTGGTCCTGGTTGATGCGGGCCACAATCTGGCTGGGCCCGAAGATGACCTTCTGCTTGGGGAATTGGAACACCAGCAATTTGCCGTACTGGTCCCCGTCGCTGCGGGCGACCATCCACGCCGCCAGGTTGTTCTTCCCGCGAGGGGTGAACGGCAGCATCTGGATGAACTCGGCGCTCGATTCGCCTGGCAGCCGCATGATGGTGTAGTACGGCTGCATCTGTTCGTTGTCGATGACCGGGACTTCCCACTGGTCTTCCCGGTTGTAGAACACCTCGGGATTGGTCATGTGGTACGTCGAGTAGATCGAGGTCTGCAGGGAGAACAGTCCTTCGGGATACCGGATGTGGGCCCGCAGGTCGTCCGACATCTCATCGAGCGGACGGAGGAATTCAGGGAAGATGGCTTGTAGTGTCCTGGCCATCGGCTCCGTCGCGTCCGCCAGATAAAACGTGGTGGTGCCGTCGTAGGCGTCAATGACGATTTTCACGGAATTCCGAATGTAGTTGACGCCGTTCGCCGCCGGTGTGGCATAGGGATAGCGATCGCTGAGTGTGTAGGCGTCGACCATCCAGACCAGCCGCCCCTCGGAGATCACGAGATACGGGTCGTTGTCATACTGCAGAAAGGGCGCGATGGTGGTCACGCGGTCGAGGATGTTCCGGTGATACAGGATGCGGCTGTCGCTCCCGAGCTGGCTCGCGACCAGGATTTCATACGCCCGGAAGCGGATCGCGTACAGCAGCTGCCGCACCAACGAGGACATGGCGACCCCGCCGTCCCCGTCGTATCGGGTCGACACATTGTCGTCTCCCTCGGGATAGTGAAATTCGTCGGTGTCGGTATTGACGATGACGTAGTCGTTTGTCAGCTCACCGAAGTAGACACTGGGCTGGTCGACCGGCAGGTCCACCGACGACGTGGGCGGCAGGTCCTGAATGAACAGCACCGGCAACCCTTCCTCGGTGACCTGATTGACCGGACCTAGCGCGACACCGAACCCGTGGGTGTATTGCAGCCGCTCGTTGACCCACGACCGGTTGGGCAGGCTGTCTGAGTTCAGCTCGCGACTCGACAGCATGATTTGCCGGTACTCGCCATCGATGAAATAGCGGTCATTGTCGACCGAGACAAAGTCGTAGTAGGTCCGAATCTCCTGCAGCTGTCCGAAGGTGTCGAGCAGCGGTCCGTGGTCCCACAGCCGGACGTTATTGATGGTCTCCGTGTTGTTCGCGATGTCGGCCGCCGTGAGCGTGGCGTCCCCCGACAACTCTCGGGCGTCCACTATTTCGAGGCCGAACGCCTGGCGGGTCGCCTCGATGTTCCGCACGATGTAGGGCGCTTCCCGTTGCTGTTCGTCCGGGGTGACGATCAGCCGCTGCATGGCCACAGAGCCCAGGTTGCCGCCCACCGTGACCACCGCGTAGAGGCCGATGGCGGCAAAGAGTGGCGTGTTGCGAGAGGTCATCGCGGTGACCAGACTCAGCCCGGCGCCGAGGAGCGCGACGAATAGCAAGACCCGCAGCACCGGTATGCGCAAAGCAACGTCGACGTACGACGCACCGTCGATGATGCCGGCCGGGGTGGTCAAGACGCGTGGCACATCGAGATAGGCACCACAGGCCAGCAACACGAACAACGCCGCGATGATGCACCCGAGATGGCGCCGTGCGTTGTCGCCGACCACCAGCCCCTTCGCGGGGTCCAGTGCGAGTGTGCCCGAGATGACGTAAGCCGCGGTTGATCCGAGCAGGGACAACACGACGACGGCCAGCGTCAGGTAGCGCGCCAGATCGAGAAACGGCAACGTGAACACATAGAAGCCCACATCCCGTCCGAACAGCGGATCGGTCTGGCCAAACGGCGTTGCATGTTGAAACTGCAACCAGGTCAGCCACTCATTCGACGCGAAGAGCCCCAGGAAGAGCCCCGCGAGGGCCGCCACTCCGGTGCCCAGCATCTGCAGTTGCGGTCGGTCAAGGCTGATCGGCTGGATGTCGCCGCCTCCGGGGAAGAGTAGATAGGGTTGCGTGATGCGGCCCAGCGCCAACCGCAGGTTGGCGGCCAGCACGCCGAACGCCACCAGGAACACCAGCCCGCCCACGGCCGCCTTCGTGGTCAAGCTTCGAATGAAGATGTCTGTGTAGTCGACCTCGACGAACCAGAACCACTCGGTCAGCAGTTCCACGGTGGAGGGCACCACCATGAAGAGGACGAGAAAAATGAGTAGAAAAATAAACCTGGCGGGCATGTGTGACCTCGGACCGTCCGGCGGAAGACGCGTTACCGGTTGGTAGCAGCGTACGTGAGCGGCCGACGCGACGCAACTGGCGCCCGCGCCGACCGACCCGGGCTCGACCGTGTTTCGCGGATGATGGACAATCTGGCGGATGTAGGTTCACGTGAGCCCGACACGGACAGTCACCGTCGTAGCACGGCCCTGCCGGGCCGCTGGAGGAACACCGACATGAGCATGCAGGTTGGAGAGACCGCCCCCGATTTTGAGTTGCCGAGTCATCGCGGCGACAACGTCAGATTGTCGAGTTTTGTGGGTCAGAAGAACGTTGTCATTGCGTTTCACCCGTTGGCATTCACTCCCGTGTGCGCCACGCAGATGCAGAACTACGAAAAGGACAAGTCGTGGTTTGACGAGCACGAGACACAGCTGCTGGGTCTCAGCGTCGACGCCGTGCCGGCCAAGATCGAGTGGGCCAAGGTGCTCGGTGGTATCAATTTCGACCTGTTGAGCGACTTTCATCCCCATGGCGGGGTCGCTGACGCCTATGGCGTCCTCCGGGACGGCGGCATCTCGGAACGCGCCATTTTCGTTGTCGACAAGGCCGGGACGGTCGTCTTCGCCAAGGTGTACGACATCCCGACCTTGCCCGACAACGCCGAGGTCAGGCAGGCGATCGAGGCACTCGACTCCTGACGGGCGCCCGAAGGGCGGTGCGGCTGGCTACGCCAGTGTTGGCAGAAAGCGTGGGACCAGGCGGGCCTGCACGGTCTGTTCAAACGCGTACGCGATGCGTATCAGGGTGGGCTCGCTCCAGGCGCGTCCAAAAATTGAGAGCCCGACTGGCAGGCCGTGGACGTGGCCCGCGGGAACACTGATGCTGGGGTAGCCGGACGCGGCCGGGTACTGGGAGCTGCTGCCGCCGAAGTGGTCCCCGTTGACCAGATCCGTGACCCAGGCGGGCCCTCCGGTCGGGCCGACGATGGCGTCGAGACGGTGCTCGTCCATCGTGCGGTCGATGCCCTCGGCACGCGACAGCCGGCCAGACGCGGCCAGCGCCGCCAGATACCTCTGGTCCGTGAGTGGTCCCTTGGACTCGGCCTCGAGTAGTCGCTCCTGACCGAAGTACGGCATCTCTGTCTCGGCATTCCGCTCGTTGAAGGCAATGAGGTCCGCCAGCGAGCGGACCTCCGCGCTCGGGCCACGGGCAGCCAGGTAGGCGTTCAGGCCGGCCTTGAACTCATACAAGAGGACCTGGGTCTCGGCTGCCCCGAGGTCGGTAAATCCATCCGGCGAGGGCCGACCGATCGGTCGCAGGTCCACCGGATCGATGATCACGGCGCCGGCCGACCGCATCGCCGTGATGGCGGATTCGACGACCTGATCAACCGCGTCGTGGAATCCGAGAAAACGACGGGCGACGCCGATACGCATGTCGCGCAGTCCGTCGACTTCGAGAAACGGCGTGTAGTCGGTCAGCCCGAGGCGGTCGCTGTCGGCCGTGGCGGGGTCATTCGGATCGGTGCCGGCCAACACGCCAAGCACAATCGCGGCATCTCGTACGGTGCGCGCCATCGGGCCGGCGGTGTCCTGCGTGTGCGAGATCGGGATCACGCCGATACGGCTGACGAGACCGACGGTCGGTTTGATGCCGACAATGCCGTTCGCCGAGGACGGGCACACGATGGAGCCGTCCGTTTCGGTGCCGATGGCCACCGTCGCCAGATTGGCCGACACCGCGACCGCGGAGCCGGAACTGGACCCGCACGGGTTCCGGTCGAGCACATAGGGGTTGCGACACTGGCCGCCCCGGCCACTCCAGCCGCTCGACGACCGGGTCGAGCGGAAGTTCGCCCACTCACTCAGATTGGCCTTCGCCAGGAGCACCGCGCCGGCACGACGTAGCCGCGCGGCCACGCCAGAGTCCACCGGCGGCACCCAACCCGTGAGGGCGTGGGAGCCGGCCGTCGTGGTCATCCGGTCGCCGGTACCGATGTTGTCCTTGAGAATGATCGGCACACCGTGCAGCGGCCCTCGTGGCCCTGTGGCCTGCCGCTGGCGGTCTAGCTCGGCGGCAAGCACGAGCACATCAGGATTGGTTTCGATCACCGCCCGGAGCGCTGGTCCCTCGAGGTTGAGCTGCTCGATGCGCGCGAGGTAGCTCTCGGTGATCGAGCGAGCGGTCCGTTCGCCGCTCTCCATCGCCTCCTGTAGGGCGCCGATAGTGGTGTCCTCGAGATCGAACGCGTCTGTCCCCAGGGCGGCCATCGGGGCCGAGCCGGCCGGCTCGGCTTCGGTTTCCGTCGCTGGCGATGGGGCGCACGCGATCGGTCCGGCCGCCGCCAAGGCACCCCCGACCGCCGAAGAACGGAGAAATGTGCGGCGGGACACCCCTGGGCGGGCCACGTCCTGCGGCCTTCGAATATCGGAACTCACAGCTCTGCCTCTGTTCGTGACGCCCCAGCCTTTCGGACGGACGCCTCGTCCGGCAATCTACGGGACGGTGATCAGCATCGGCACAATGGTCTCGCCCCAGTGCAGACGCAGCTCTGTTTCTTTGCCCTCGACCATCGGGAAGTAGTACGCCAGGCTCTCGACATGGTTCCCGCGTTGCGGCGTGATCCGCAGCCTCAGGGCATCGAGTTCCTCGCCCGGGTATGGCGTGTGATAGACATCAGCGGCCGTGCTGAAAATGACCGTCCAGTCCGACGCGCCAGGGCTCGCCCAGAGCGAATACCGGCCGGCAGCGACCGGTTCACCGTTGACGGTCACGTCGCGGCTGAACGAGATGGCCGTCGCGTCGTTGGCCCCAGGATTCCACACCTCGTCCAATGCCACGATGCCGCCGAAGAGTTCGCGGCCTCGGGCCACCGGGCGGTCGTAGACCACCTCGATGTCGGTGTTGGCCACCCGCTGGAACACCGCGGCACTTTGGCTCTTTTGCACGTCATCGGGAGCGATGATCGGGAGGTCGTTCCCGCTGGCCTGCACGTCTCTGGCCCCCGCCCGTGCTTCGATCGGTTGGGTCGACGGCGCCGGTCCGGACGCTCCGCCGCCGCACCCCACCAAGAGGACGGCCAGCATCGGCACCACGTTCATCAACCCGGTCCACGTCCGTGTCGTCATCTGTTCTCCCTCGAGGCTGTGCTTTGTTGCGGGCTCGGGTCAGCTTACCTCAGCCGCGGCGATCGGTGGAGCGCCGGGATGTCGCATGAGGGCGGCGCACACGGCACCGGCGCCACCGACGAGCATCAGGCCGATGAACGGCATCGCGTAGCTGCCGGTCGCATCGAACGTGAGCCCGGCGAGCCAGGGGCCCAGGCCGGCAAAGACTCCCGTGATGGTCATCCGGATGCCGGCCGTGACGGCGAAGGCGCGCCGACCGAAGAAGTGCGAGAACACGACCGGAATGCTGATGTAGGCCAGACCGAACCCAAGGCCGATCAACGAGACCGCCGCCAAGGCGAGCGCCGGGTCGGCGGCCAGGAGCAGTCCCCCCGCGCCAAGGCCTTCGAGGGTCAGGGCCACGGCCAGCGCCCATTGTGGCGATATCCAGTCACCGACCGCGCCCATCAGACGTCCCCCGATGGACACAAGCGCCATGGTGCCGACAAGGCCGATGGCACCCGTTTCCGCGTGCCCGAGGTCGGTCAAGTGGAGCGTGAGGTGCGCGACCGCGGTATTGAACGGTACCGCGTAGGCCACGCCACAGACGAGCATGAGCGCAAACTGCGGGGTCCGAATGGCTTGGGCCGCCGTCCACTGGTCGGCTACCGCGGCCATCTCATTGGCGCTGCCCTCCGATCCCTCCCGCGGTTCGTGCCCATCTCGCGACTGACCAACGGTTTCTGGCGTCTCGCGCACGAACACGCCAGCCACCACGGCCAGCGTCGCCGAGATCGCCGCGATGACTACCCAACCGGTCCTCCAGTCGTAATGTTCGAGCAGCCAGGTATCTGCCGGGGCGACCAACCGACCGACGACGCCACCGAACGCGAAAATGACGCCGATCACCAGCGCCCGGCGTCGGAGAAACCAGTTTTGTCCCAAGGTTTGGGCCGGCACGATCGTTGAGAACCCGATCCCGATGCCACCCAGGATCGAGAATCCCAGGTAGCAGTCGCGGACGGTCTCGGCCTGGCTGACCAGGAGCAGACCCGCCGCCGTCACGCAGAAGCCGGCGGCCATGACTCGGCGCAGACCGAGACGCACAATCGAGACCCCCACACCCACCCCGACGAACTGATACAGCACGTTGAACAGCCCGAAGACTCCCCCAACGTCCCCACGGTCGACACCGAGGTCGACGACTAGACGGGGCGCGAACATGCTCCAGCTGTAGTACATCGGCGACATGCCGCACCCGTAGCAGAGCCCGGCCACGAGCACGATGGCCCACCCATAAAAGAGACGAGGACGCATGGCGGAGTGGTGAGGGAATCGGGCGGCCTGCGCTAGGGCTCGACCTGTGGCAATGGCTTGCGAGGCAGCCGTTCGTCGCGCATGGCGGTGTTATACGCGAATGTTGCCGCCACCACGGCCATCTGGATCACGTCGTCCGGTTGCACCCTGTCGACGACGTCCATGTTCGAGTGATGGGTCCGCGAGTTGTACTCCAACCGATCCTGCATGAACTGGAACGCGGGTAGCCCGATGGCGTCGAAAGACACGTGGTCCGTGCCCGATACTCGCCGTGGCCCCAACGTCGTGACGCCGAGGTCGCCGAGGGAGGCAAGCCACGCGTCAAACACCGGCGCCACCGCGTAGTTTTCTTGCAACCAGATGCCCCGCAGCTTGCCGGCCCCGTTGTCCAGATTGAAGTACCCGGACAGGTTCTCATGCGCTGGGCTGAGTGTCATCGTGGTGGTGTCGCCGAAATGGCGCCGGACGTACTCGCGTGACCCGAGCAGGCCCTGCTCCTCTCCACCCCACAGCGCCAGCCGGATGGTACGTCGCGGACGGGCCCCGACGGCCTGCAAGATACGCATGGCCTCCATCATCGCCGCTACTCCGGCCGCATTGTCGGTTGCACCTGTCCCCGCGTGGGTGGTGTCGAAGTGTGCGCCGATCATCACGACTTCGTCAGCCAGATCGGTGCCAGGAATGTCAGCCAGCAGATTGAACGCATTCAGCTCGTCGACGGCGGCCGTTTCCGGGTGAAACACCGCGTCGACGTGCAGCTCCACGCGCACCGGAAGCCCTTTGTCGAGAATGCGGACCATCCGGTTGTAATGTTCGACGGCGACGGTGACCGCGGGCACCAGGCTGCCGGCGTCCTCGTGTCGGGGACCGCCGCGACCGACGAAAATGGTGCCCCCATCAGTCCGCTGGGTCTCGTAGGGCAACCCGGAACCGATGCCCACACTGACGTTGTCGCTGCCACGATCCAGGACGGCGACGACGCCCTCGTCGACATAGAACTGCTGCACCTGTGCCGCGATCGAGGGGCCGCCGCCAGCGCGCCGCGGGTTTGCAACCGGAGGTACCGGCGTTCGCGCCGCCTCTTCGAGCTGCGCGTCGGTCATCCGCAACACCACGTCACCCTCCAGCAAGGGGACGTCGCGGGCTGGTTGCGGGAGCACGATCTTGCCGCGCAAGGTGCCTCGATAGGCCTTGAGGTCAGCCGGTGTCCTGACGTCGATTCGTACGACCTCGGCGGTCACCGTGCCCTCGGTACTGGAGGACCAGGACTTGGGGTACCCGATCAACGGCATGACCTGGGGCGCGATCATGTGCGCGTGGAAGCGTCTCAGCGACCAGCCCTGGCCGAAGCCGAAGCGTTCTTCGTGCACGTCGGACAACCGCCAGGCGTGCAACCGCTCCGTGGCCCAGACGCGAGCGTCTTCAATGGCCGGGGTGCCGGTGACCCGCGGCCCATAGACGTCGCTCAGCCACTCGACGTGATCCATTACCTGCGATCGCGACAGCCCTTCGGCTCGGATCGCGGACAGTGTCGCCTGATCCACCGGTTGGGCCGCGGCGAACGGAATGCGCACCGCGAGCGCAACCAGCAGGCCGCCCGCCTGTATCAACATCCGCGCTCTCAACGACATCTGGTGATCCTTACATGACGCCGTCCCAACCTGCGCACCTTTCAGCCACCCAAAGCGATGCAGCGGGACGCGTGGTGTGGTTGTTCTTCGTCGGCGACGCGCCCATAATCACGCATGGGCCGCACCAACCAGCCTCACGTCGACCAGCCCCGGCTCGTCGACACCATCATCCGAGACATTCGCTACGGGGCACGCAGCCTCTGGCACCATCCCGGCTACAGCCTGCTCGTCGTGGTGACGCTGGCGCTGGGTATTGGCGCCAATACCGCGATTTTCAGCGTGGTCAACGGGGTGCTCCTGCAACCGCTCCCGTACCAAGATGGACAGGAATTAGTGCTGGCCCGACAGCAGGCGCTTGGTGCTGGCGCGGAGAACATTCCGTTCTCGGTCAAGGAGATCATCGACTATCGGGATCAGCTCGACAGCCTGGACGGATTCGTCGAGTACCACGGGATGTCATTCACCCTGCTCAACCGGGGTGAACCGGACCGCGTCCTCACCGGCGTCGTGTCCGCCAACTTTTTCGATGTGCTCGGGGTGCAACCGCTCTTCGGTCGTGCGTTCGTGGACACCGACGACGACCTGGGGGCTGAAGCGGTGCTGCTGCTCAGCTACCCATACTGGCAGCAACGCTTCGGCGGCGACCCCGACATCGTGGGCACCGTCTTCGAAATGAACGACCGGCCGCACACCGTGGTCGGCGTGCTCCCACCGATTCCTCAGTACCCGCGTGACAACGACGTCTACATGCCGACCTCGGCCTGCCCGTTCCGCGCGCGCGGCGAGGCGCGGATGCATGAGGACCGTACGGCGTTTCGGGGGATGGTCGCCTTCGGTCGCCTGCGTGACGGCGTGGGGACCCAGCAGTTCGGGTCTGACCTGGCCACCGTCGCGGGGCGGCTCGAACAGGATTTTCCAGAGGTCTATGAGCCCGGGTCCGGGTACACCGCGGTCACGACTCCACTGACGGACGAATTGACCGGCGCGGCCAGGCCCATGCTGTTGATCTTGCTGGGAACCACGGCGCTCGTACTGCTCATCGCGTGCGCGAACGTTGCGAACCTCACGCTGGCCCGGATGGCCGGGCGCGAGCGGGAGTTGGCGCTGCGCTCTGCCCTTGGGGCAGGCCGAGGCCGCATCCTGACGCAGTTGCTGACGGAGACGACGTTGCTGGGGCTGGCAGGAGGGGCGCTGGGGCTCGCCTTCGCGTGGGCCGGACTCGACCTGCTGGTCTCATTCGCAGGGCTCCTGACCCCACGGACCAGCCAGATTGCGCTTGACGGGTGGGTGTTGGCCTTCACGCTGGCGGTGTCGGTGGCCACCGGACTTGCCTTCGGACTCGTGCCAGCGTGGTCGGCCGGCCGCGGCGTCTCCAACGCATTGAAAGAGGGTGGGCAGAGCACCGACACGGCGGGCAAGCACTGGTTCCGCCAACTTCTGACCGTGTCGCAGGTTGCGGTGTCGTTCACCTTGCTTATTGGCGCCGGCCTCCTGTTGGCCAGCTTCTACAAGCTGCAGCAGGTCGACCCCGGATTCAACCCAGAGAACGTCCTCACCGCGGAGGTGTTCCCCAATTGGTCGAAGTATCGGACCCCTGACAGCCGCCGCCAGCTCTTCACGGGCGTGCTGGACCGGATTGAACGTCGCCCCGGCGTCCTGTCCGCGGCGGCGGCGAGCGATGTCCCACTCGACGGCCAGCCGGCGCAACAGCAGGCGTTCGAGATCGAAGGACGACAACACGAGGATCCGGATCTGCGACCGCGCCTCGATGTGCGGGTGGCAAGTCCCAGGTACTTCGAAACGATCGGGGTGGCGACGCTGTCCGGCCGGACGTTCACGACGTTGGACGATCACGAGGGCCTCGGCGTGGCCATCATCAGCCGATCATTGGCGGGGCGACACTGGCCGGCCGCCGACCCGATCGGGCAGCGCGTGACCCTCAACGGTGGCGACGAGTGGCTCACCATTGTCGGCGTGGTGGGTGACGTGCGACACGACGGGCTCGAGAGCGCTCCGCCCGATGCGTTGTACCGCTCGTTTCTCCAGGCATCGGGAGCCACGCGGATCCTTGTGCGCGCGCGGATGGATCCGCTGTCGCTCGCCACCGAGGTGCGAGAGGCAGTGCACGCCATTGACCCGGAGCAGCCGGTCGAGCGTTTTGCCACGTTGGCGCAAACCCTCAACGACACCTTGGCCACAAGGCGGTTGACGATGACGCTGCTGGTGCTGTTTGCCGGATTGGCGCTGCTGATTACCGTGACCGGAATTGCCGGCGTGATCGCCACCGCCGTGAGCCAGCGGACCCGCGAGTTCGGTGTGCGTCTGGCGCTTGGCGCGCCGCCCTCACGCCTTGTGGCGATGGTGGTGCGTCAGGGCGCGACCATGGTGGTGTTGGGCCTGTTGCTCGGGTTGGCCGGTGCCACCGCCCTCAGCCGCGTCTTATCGAACCTGCTCTACGAGACCGCCCCGACCGACCCGCGCACGTTCCTGGCGGTGTCCCTCTTGCTGCTGTGCACCGCGTTGCTCGCGTGCTTGATTCCGGCGCGTCGGACCATGCGGGTCGATCCGATGATTGCACTTCGGACGGACTGAAGCCGCGCCATTCGTCGGGCCCCCTCACGATCAGCGGTCGAACGACCGATATATGAGCTGACAACCCAGGGGGAAGAGACATGCGCATCGTACGACTCATCAAATACGTTGGTATCGCCACTATCGCGGGCGGACTCGGCTTCGCAGTCGCCGGCGGTGAGGTCGAGGTCGACCTTCAGGACGCGCCCGCCCAGATTGCCGCGACCGCCCGTGAGGCTGCGGACGGGCTGAAAGCACTGGACGAAAAAGAGGCCCCGGTCGTGGACGCGCTCAACGCCGTTCGTGATCGCATTGCCAACGGCGCCCGCCGTATCGGCGGATACCTCGCGGACTGACGCGGCACCGTTCAGGCGGGGCGGCGGGCACGAATAATCTTCACGACGTCGAGAAAGACCGGCTCGGCCACCACGTCCGCGAACCCTGCTCGTCGGACGTTCTCTGACGTATCCCGATTCAGCTCTGGCCCCAGACGGCGGGTCAGCGGCGTCATCAGGTCGAGCATCAGGCTAAACGGGAAGAACCGGCTGCCGGTGTGTTCGAACATCCCGATCGTGCCGCCCGGTTTGAGCACGCGCGTCAAGGCGTGCAGACCACCCACAGGATTTGGTACCGAACAGAACGTGCAGGAGGTGAACACCTGATCAAATGTCGCGTCCGGGTAGTCGATGATCATGCACGTCGAGATGCCGGAGCGTGAGGTCGCCGTCGTAGCCCTCAGCCCGCGGTCTGGCCTGGTCGAGCATCCGCTCGCTGATATCGATGGCGGTGATGTGCTGACCGGGTGGAAAGAACTGGATGTCCTGTCCCGTGCCGATGGCCAGAAACAGCACGTCGCCCTGCATCTCTGAGAACAGGCGTCGCTTCCACGGCTCCCACCGGCGCTCTGGCCCGAACCCGTTCATCAGGTCGTAGCCGCGGACCGCACCGTCCCATTTGCGCTGCGTTGCGATATCCATCAGAGGCTGACGGCCATCACGTGGCCCTCCGGCGATGTGCCGCCTGGACATACGCGTTGAGGCCGTAGGTCGCCAGGAGCGCCGCGAGTCCCAGCGCGGCGCCCCACGTGAGGGCCGTGCCATTCGACGGTGGGCCATTTGCGGCCCGCATGCCCACGACCATCCCAGACAGCATGCCGGACACCATGACCGGCAGCATCAGCTCCATGGCACCGAACACGACCGAGAGCCCCACCGCGGCCGGGAGCGCCACCAGATCGCCGATCAACATCCCCGCCACCATGGCCAACCAGGCTGGCCACGACTCGCCGACGACGAACGCTACGACGACCGCGACCAGCGCGCCGACGCCGGTGTTGCTGATGAGGTCGCCGAGCAGGAAGTAGGGCCGACGTTCCATGGGCAGTATCCGGGACGGGCACTACGCGCGGGATTCCCGGCATTGTAGTCCGCTCCCGCTCACCCGCGCCGGACGGACGCCACGGTCTCGCAGCTCGGCTATCATGCGGACAGCCGGATGGCGCCCGTCGTCGGTGTTGTGCGCGCCGGGCGTGACCGTGCGATGCCGGAGACGCAACCGGAGGGGGCGTGAGCTGTGGGTAGACGACGCGTGCTGTCAGCCGTACTCACCTGTCTTGCCGTGGCCGCGGTGTCCGACGCGCAGGACGAGCGCTTTCCGAATACGAAGTCGCTTGGTCGGGCGGCGGTCGAGTACCGGGACGACACCATCCACCTGGTCGCGGCGTACTACTACTCCCAGCAGAAGTCACGACTCCCGCTGGCTCCTCATTGAAGCGGCGGTGTCCACCGAAGAACGGATGTCCATGTCCCGCGCGGCGTTCCGGTTGATCACCCCTGACGGTGAAGAGATCGTGCTGGCGGAGCAGGCGCAATTTGCGCGGGACTCGAACCGGACCCGACCGTTGTTGCAAAACGCGCGCACGACACGCCATGCCGTGGCGCCGTATATCCGTCGACGCAATTTCACAGAGCCTTTGCGGTTCTTCACCGTCCCGTTTGGACCGGTGGTGCAGGACGAATTCGTCGTCGACAAGGACCGGGTCGTCCACGGCGACCTGTTCTTCACCGCGCCGACCGGGCTCTGGGAGGACGGGACCTATTCGCTGATCGTCGAACAGAACGGTGTGCGAGCGGCCGTGCCGATCATCCTGGAGTGAGCCTACCGGGCTCACGCGCGGAGATGCGGCTCGAGCGCGGCGAACCGGTGCTCGATTTCGTCAATCTGCTGCTGCGTGAAGCTATATTCGCCACGCCGTGACAGCACCGTCTCGAACAGCCCGCGCTTCCGCAGGACGTACAGCCGCACGCCCGGTATCAGGCCGTCGAGATTGAGCATCAGCAGGAGCTTCGCGTAGAGATCGCGCACCTCGTCATGGCGGCCGTCTTCGTGGAGGTCCCAGAGCCCGGCGTAGATGTCTGCGTACATCACGCCTCCGGTCATCACGCCGTCCGTGCCAAGTCGCATCTCATAGGCCCAGCCGCGCCCGAAGTTGGCGCCCAGGATGCTCTTGATCGGATCAGGTCGATGTTTGGCCAGTTCCAGCATCCGCTGCTGCACCGGCGGGTACTCCTCCTTGACGTAACCGCACTGCGGAAACTCCCGGGCCAGGGCCACCAGAAAGTCGATGGTCAACTCGATGTCCGGTCCCCCGCTGGTTTGCACGAAAATCGGCCGGTCGGTCACGTCGCACAGCGCGGCGTAGTAGCTGCGGAACTGATCCAGCGACGTCGCAGTGGTTGGCGGAATCGCGATCATGGCGTCCGGCTCGAGCGCTTCCGCGTGCTCGGCGTACTGGAGCATCCCGGCCGTGTCGTCCGCCTGGACGCCGAGGACCAGCGCCGGCGCGCGGCCTTTGGCGGCGTTCGCCAGCACCTCGAACCCGCGCAGCCGTTCCTGCTGGCTGAGATGGCGCTGCTCGCTGGAGTTCTGCGGCCAGACCAGACCCTCGATCCCGCATCGGTCGCAGAACACCACCTGCTTCGCCAGCCCTTCGTAGTCGACCGCGCCGCCAGCCTCGTATGGGGTGCTCAGAATCATGAACGCGCCCCGCATCGCCTTTGCCTCAGCCGCGCGGGCGCCGAGGGTCGGAAACACGGCCGTGGCGGCAAGCGCGGTCAGGCACTCTCGCCGGCTCACGGTGAGTCGTGGGTCTCGCATTCGCGGTTCTCCTCTGAGAGGACGACGGTGGGTAATCAGGGCCTATTAGACATCCTTGTCGAGGGAGATCCCATGTGTCGAGTGGGCCCGGTTGCTACACGCCCGGCATCAGGGTAGCGCCAGCGCGATCAGTTCCGGCGTCGCGGAACCACCGCCACCGCCGACGGCCACCACGATGTACTGCGTGCCGTCTTGCAAGTACGTCATCGGATTGCCGTTGGGTACGGACGGGAGGGTCACCGACCCCAGGTATTCACCGTTGTCCTTGTGATACGCCGTCATGCTGCGCGCACCTTCCGCCTGGTCCGCTACGTAGCGCCCGCCCGAGTTGACGATGAGCAGGGTCTTGGTCACGAGCGGCCCACCGGCATTGCCCCCGCTGTGCCCCCCAAGCGCCGGCAGGTTCAATGGCTTCAGCGCGGGGTGATTCCTGGGGCCATCGCCATGGGGGCTCATCCAGGCGTGGTCACCGGTGTTGAGGTCGATGGCGGTGACCCGTTTGTACGGCGGCTTGGTCAATGGCAGCCCCCGCGGTCCGGGCACCGGCACCGCCCAGGTCTCGGTGAAGTAGCCCACCGTCGCCGGCGGTGCGTACTCGATCAACTCGACGGCACGGAGTCGTGTCTGCGAGGGCACGAACAGACGCCCAGTCTCCGGGTCGACCGCGGACCCGGGCCAGTTCACGCCGCCGCCCGTTCCGGGCGCCTGGATCATCGGCCGTCCGTCACCACGCACGTTGGGTGGCGTGAACATCGGACTCAACTGGCCCCGCTCGGCGATCCGGATCGCCTCCTCGCGCAGTTCCGGGGTGAAGTCGATCAAGTCGTCGACCGTGATGCCTTGCAGGTCGAAAGCCGGTGGCTTGGTGGGAAAGGGCTGCGTTGGCGAATACCACTCGCCCGGTGCGTTGCCGGCCGCCACCGGTCGTTCTTCGATCGGCCAGACTGGATCGCCGGTCGCTCGATCAAACACGTAGGTGAACGCCTGCTTGCTTGTCTGGGCAATCGCCTTGATGTCGCGCCCGTCTACGGTGATGTCGAGCAGGTTGCCGCCGGTCGGAAAGTCATAATCCCAGAGGCCGTGGTGCACCGCCTGGAAGTGCCACACCCGCTGGCCGGTTTCGGCGTCGACGGCCACGATACTCTCGGCGAAGAGGTTGTCACCGTGGCGCATCCCGCCGTACCAGTCGTTGGTCGGCGTGCTGATCGGCAGGTAGACATAGCCGAGCTCCTCGTCGACCGGCATGTTGCCCCAGACGTTGGTGTGGCCGCTGTAACGCCATGACTCGTTCTGCCACGAGTCGACCCCAAAGTCGTCGCCTTGGGGAATGGTGTGAAAGATCCACTTCATCGCGCCGGTGCGTGCGTCAAATCCGCGGACGTGTCCCGGCGGCGCCTCGCGGGTGGTGGTCTGGTCGGTGAGCGTGCTCCCGACCACGAGGGTGTTGCGGACCACGGCCACCGGCGTGGAGTGCGTGATGCGCGACCGATCGATCTCACGCTCGAGACTCTGACTGAGGTCGACCATCCCGTTGTCGCCAAAGTTGGGATACAACCCGCCGGTTCGAGCATTGAGCGCGATCAGCCGCAGATCGTGCGTCGCGATGACGATGCGCGCGTCGTCACTCTCTGAGTCTTTCCAGTACGACACCCCACGGTGCTGCCACCCGATGTTGGCCGGGCGCTCGATGCGGTCGTAACTGTGAGGATCGTAGATCCACACCGCCTCACCCGTGCCGGCATGAAGTGCCGCGACCTGGCCGAGCGGGGTGCTGACATACAACACGCCGCCGATCATCAGCGGCGTGGCCTTGAAGAGTCCGGGATCGATAGCGTCACGCTCGGTGGCGACCTCGTGGGAGACCGACGTCCAGCGCCACGCGATCTCCAGGTCGGAGAAGTTCTCAGCCGTGATCTGGTCGAGCGGCGAGTATTTCGTATTGGCGCCATCGGCACCGTAGTGATGCCATTCGCCGTCCACTGGTGGCTGAGCGGAAACCGTGCCGACGGCGCCCGCCACCATGAGCCACACGCCAAGACCAACGCATCGCCACCATCGACCATGTCGCATTGCCACTCTCCTTCTATCGAACGCTGAGCCCGGCGAGCGCCCCCTGGAGGTCGCGCCCACGCGCGAATCCTCTCCGCTGGATTAAATCCACTGCCACGCGAGCGGTCGCTAGATCGTCGGGATCCGCGACGGCGGCCAGCGCCCGGAGGTCGACGTCGTCCTGTGGCCTGTCTTCTCCGCGGGCCAATAATTTCAGCGCGATCAAGTGGCCCAACCGGGCCACCGGAATGCGCTGGTCTGGGAATAGCTCGAGGACCTCCGCGTCGTCGACGATCTCGCGTTCGAGACCAGAGCTTGCGAACAACAGGTCGACGACCGGCGAGGCGTTCTCGTCGCCAAGTAGACGCACCGTGGCGAGACGCCCCACGGCGTCCTGCTCGACGGCGGTGTCGATCTTCCATCCCCTGTGGCGCAGTGCGTGGGCCAAGGCCTCGGCCGCCGCGTCATCGGACACCGCCACGGCAAGATCCACGTCCGCCGTGAACCGCGGCTGGGAGCGAGCTGATACGGCAAGTCCTCCGATGAGTGCCCAGCCGTAGCCCATGTCATCCAGGTCGGTCGCTGCCCGACGGAGGACCTCCTGCAGAGGCGTCATTGCTCCAGAGTGCGTGGACGGCCCGGGCAATCACCCGCGACGGCTCCGGGCCGCGTGCGGACCCACGAGGCGAGTTGGCGCTCGATCTCGGCGTGCGATGCAGACGGGCGCCGGCGGCGCAGGTTCTGTCGCATTAGCGCTTCGCCGTCTCGAAACAGGTCGAGCGCCATCTGCAGCCGCTGGACCGCTGCGGTGGTTCGGTGCACGGAAGCGATTCTACCAGTGACCCGACCGCCGCCCATCGATGGCGGGACCGGATTGCTCGTCACCGGTCAGAGGGGATGGGGGACGACAGCTTGAACACATACAGGGCGTTGCCATTCGCCGGATGGTGAATCTCTGGACTGAGCAGGGCAGGGATTCGGCGCGGACTGCCGCCGCCGACTCCAGCGGTTACGGCGACGAACTGCTCACCCCCCGCTCGAAAGGTGACGGGGAAGCCCTGCGCGGAGGTGCCAAGCCGCGTCTCCCAGAGGAGGTCCCCGGTCTCCACGTCCAAGGCCCGAAAATATCGATCGACATCGCCCGTGAAGACCAGACCGCCGGCGGTGGTCAAGGTCGCTGTGAGCAGCGCGGCGCGCTGTTCGATGCTCCACCGCTCTTCAAGCGTGTCGACGTCATAGGCCGCCAGTTTGCCCAGGTTCCCGTCTGTGCCGGGCATTTCGAACCACTTGCGGTCCGCCTGCGTGCCGCCGGATCCTTCTACCAACGACACCGCGCGCCCGGCCATCTCATCGCAGCTCTGACTGAGCGGGATCACCAGCAGCCGAGTCTCGGGGCTGTAGGCCATGGCCTGCCAGTTGTGGCCGCCCGCCGTGCTCGGGCAGACCGACACCCAGTCGCCGATGCCCGCCTCGGCAATGTCCCGGCGGTAGGTGATCGCCCCGGTGTCCGGGTCGATGTTGTCGAACACGTTTTGATACACGGTCTCGGTATGACCGAGAAACGCGCCGGTTTGTCGGTCGAGCTTCCAGAGCACGCCGCTCTTGCCGATCGTGAACAGGGCCTGCCGGCCGTCCCGGTCGTCGACCAGCACCTTCTCGAACGCTTCATCCAGATCGAGCGCTTCGCCAGGGACGTGCTGGAAGTACCAGGTGATGGAGCCGTCGTCAGGGTCCAGCGCCAGCGTGGCGTTTGTGTAGAGCGCGGCGTCGTGGACGGTGAGCCCGCGACTTGCCGGTACCCACGGTTTCGCCTGGGCCACCGGCCAGTAGACCAGATCGAGTTCGGGATCGTAGCTTCCGGTAATCCAGGAATCGCCGCCTCCGCGCAGAGTCAACGACAGGTCCCCCCAGGTGTCCCCTCCCGGTGTGCCCGGCTCGGCGATGGTCAGGGTTCGCCACAACTCCTCGCCACTGCGTGCGTCGTGGCCGGTGATGAAGCAACTGTCCGGTTGGAACCGGGTACACCCGTTGACGCCGTTGATGACGGTGCCATCGACGACCAGGGGCCCGGCCGAGTTCGTGTAGCCCTGCTGGTAGTCGGCCAGGCGGGTTTCCCACACCACCGATCCGGTCCGGGCGTCGAGCGCCACGAGATACGCGTCTCGGGACGCCAGGAACACCGTCTCCTCGAACATCGCCAGATTTCGGACGGACCCGGTTTCCAGCTCCTCCGGCAACGGGCGCCGATACTCCCACAGCAGCGTCCCCGTCTCCGCCTCCAGTGCCTGGATCACATTGCCAGGGTTGGCCAGGTAGAGCACGCCGTTGTGTACCAGGGGGGTCGGCTGGTTGGTGCCATCCGGCATGGCCCAGACCCAGGCCAGAGAGAGCTGGTGCACGTTCTCACGGGTGATTTGATTCAGCGGGCTGTACCCCCAGCCGTCATAGGTGCGGCGATACATGAGCCAGTCCCCTGGGTCCGGATCCCGCAGCGTTGCGTCACTGACCGGTACGAACGTCTCGATCGCGGTGAAGGTGGACGTGGCGGTCGCGGCCGACGTAGGGGGTTGCGGGCTCGCGCCGGCTCTGGGTTGCGTCGTACCCCCGGCGTCGAGCACGGACCCGTTCGCTTGGAGGATGTAGGCCGCCAAGCCTGCGTACGCGTCGTCCGGGAGTGACCCACCTTGTCCGGGCGGCATCGAGACGCGGATCAGGTCAATCAATTCGTCGACCGGCCGAGTGCCCCATGCGCGCGTGAAATTCGGGCCCGCCAGCTCCGGCGCCTCGAAGGCGCCGCTGAGGTCGGCCATGTGACACCGAGCGCAGGTCTGCTCGTACACAGCCCGTCCCGCCTCCGCCTGCGGTACGGTGAACACACCGCCAGTCTGCGCCCCAACCGGCCCAGCCACGAACACCATCGCCAGCGCGCACCAAACCCCTCGGATCAGCCAGCCCGCCGGCGGGCGAAGCCGAGTGTCTCGAAGTATGCCCATTACTGAAAGGATGCTAGCAGATTGCCGACGCATGACCCTGGTCCCTCGAACAGTGGGTTTCCGGGCGAGGCTTTGGGCTGGCGAGGCACGACGAGGGAGCAACCTGGTGGGCTGTGACGGAGGAAGCAACGCCGCCAGCCCGAAGCCTCGCCCGGAAACCTAGGGGGCGAAACTGGAGCGGGCTTGTATTCCCACGCGACCACCCCGGTTGGTCACCGGATAGACCGCCTCATACTGGCCCATACCCCGACGACTGTTGCGATGAGGAAGAGGGCGCGAGAGGATTTGGGTGGCATCGGTGACCTCCATTCGGAGTGCGTGAATGGCCACACTCTAACACCGGCTTCCGGGACCGATAGCCAAGCGCGAATTCGGCCACGGTGGGGTGACCCAGCCCCATGTGGACCAACCTTCTTCCGGGGCTCAGCGTCTGAGGTTCTTGGGGTAGCGACTGCAACGCCCGTAAAATGTAGGGCTCGGCCAACCGGATTCGCCGACGCAAGTGCCCCGGAGCGAAAGGACACATACTCAACACCATGCCCATGCATCACGACATCGAAGCGATTCAGCAGCGCATCCACACTGAAAGCGCCTTTGTCAGCCGGCTGCTCGACGAGGTGGGCAAGGTCATTGTCGGCCAGCACTACATGATCGAGCGCCTGCTGATAGGTCTGCTTGCTGACGGACACGTCTTGATGGAGGGCGTACCCGGTCTGGCCAAGACATTGACCGTCCACACGCTGGCGAGCGCGGTCAACACCACGTTCCGGCGTATTCAGTTCACCCCTGACTTGTTACCGGCCGACTTGATCGGGACGCTGATTTACGACCCGCAGCACTCGGAGTTCAAGACCCGCAAAGGACCGATCTTCGCGAACATCATCCTGGCCGACGAGATCAACCGCTCACCGGCCAAGGTGCAATCCGCGCTGCTCGAGGCGATGCAGGAACGTACGGTGACCATCAGCGACACGACCTATCCGCTCGATTCGCCGTTTCTGGTGTTGGCGACACAGAACCCGATCGAACAGGAAGGGACCTACCCGCTACCGGAAGCGCAGATCGATCGGTTCATGCTCAAACTGGCGGTCGGTTACCCAGACAAGGCAGAAGAGCTGGAGATCATGCGGCGCATGGCGGCCGGTCCTGGCCCGGCGGTGAATGCCGTGGTCGAACCGGATGAAATTCTGCGAGCCCGCGAAGCGGTCCAGATGATCTACATGGATCCGCAGGTCGAGCAATACATCATCGAACTCGTGTTCGCGACACGGGAGCCCAAAGCGCACAACCTGGGCGACCTGGCGGACTTGATCGCCTTCGGCGCGTCGCCGCGCGCCACCATCAGTCTGGCCAAGGCGGCGCGGGCCCATGCGTTCCTGAAGCGGCGCGGGTACGTGACGCCGGAAGATGTCCGTTCCATTGGCCTCGATGTGCTTCGCCACCGGGTGCTCCTGACCTACGAGGCGGAAGCGGAGGAAATGACCGCCGACGACGTCGTGAACCGTGTCCTGAACAGCATCGAAGTGCCATGACAGGAGCAGCCCACAAGAGGCTCGGGTCAGGTCCCGGACTAAATTCGTCACTGCGTGGCGCCAGCGGCGCGCGACAATGCGCGCCCCACGGGCGTGGAGTGGGGCACTCGGGGCCCCCGCGCAGCGTCCCGGTGGAGTTCGGGGCACCGCTGCGACTAACTACGGGTGCGGCGCCGTGGCGCCAGCCCGGGCGCGCGATAATGCGCGC
>CALLXD010000037.1 GCA_937766455.1 Vicinamibacterales bacterium
ACAGACAGAACTCTGGGCCCCGATCGCCGTCTATGCCGACCTCAAACGAGAGGCGGGGCGACTGGACTTTGTGGACCTGCTCCTGCGGGCGCGGGACTTGGTGCGCGATCATGAGTCGGTTCGGGCCGACTTTCAGCGTCGCTTCACGCGTATTTTTGTCGACGAGTTCCAAGACACGGACCCGTTGCAGGCCGAGATTCTGCTGTTGCTTGCGGCGGACGATCCGGCTGAGCAGGACTGGCGCCGTGTCCGGCCGACCCCGGGAAAGCTCTTCATCGTCGGCGACCCGAAACAGTCAATCTACCGATTCCGACGTGCAGACGTCGGTGTCTACGAGCAGGTCAAGACACAGCTTGCCGAGCGTGGCATTGCATCGCTCGCGTTGACCACCAGTTTCCGGGCCGTGCCCTCGATTCAGCGCCTGGTCAATCATGCCTTTGCGCCATTGATGTCCGGGCGATCGGCTCAGGCAGACTCGCCCCAGACGGCCTATGTGCCGTTGTCGCCACATCGTCATGAGGTGACTGCACAGCCGAGCGTGGTGGTGCTTCCGGTTCCTCATCCGTACGGCGTGCGGCGCCTGGCCGCATCCGCCATCGAACGGTCCCTTCCCGATGCGGTCGGCGCGTTCGTCAGCTGGCTCGTCAACGAGAGCGGCTGGACGGTGTCGGAGCGAGTGCCGACCGAGCAGGTGGACGCAGATACTGGAGCCGGACCGGCATCGGTGCAAGTCCCGATCGCCGCCCGTCACGTCTGCCTGCTCTTTCGCCGCTTCGAGAGCTTTGGCACCGATGTGACCCGTGGCTACGTGACCGCGCTCGAGGCGCGGGAAGTCCCGCATTTGCTTATTGGCGGCCGGACCTTCCACGATCGGGAGGAAGTCACCACCATGCGGGCCGCCCTCTCGGCCGTCGAGTACCCGGACGATGAGCTCTCGGTGTTCGCCACGCTGCGCGGCTCGTTGTTCTCTATCGAGGACGCCGCCTTGTTGGAGTACCACCACCGGTTCCGGCGGCTCCACCCGTTCCGGATCCCCGACGTGCTCAGACGAAGCCACGACGGGACAGGACCCGCGGACGCCGAGCTGGAAGCGACTCGCGTCCGCTTGGGTCCGATCCGCGAGGCCCTGGAGGTCCTGCGACGGGCGCACAGCCAACGCAATGAGGTCCCGGTGGCGGAGACCATCGGCCGACTGCTCGAAGCCACCCGGGCCCACGCCGGTTTCGTGATGCGACCGGGCGGCGAGCAAGCGCTGGCCAACGTGATGC
This sequence comes from Vicinamibacterales bacterium, assembly GCA_937766455.1. Classification (GTDB taxonomy): domain Bacteria; phylum Acidobacteriota; class Vicinamibacteria; order Vicinamibacterales; family UBA8438; genus UBA8438. The sequence goes on from CALLXD010000037.1 coordinate 1,269, forward strand.
AAATCGCTGAAATGGCGCGTCGCTATGAGGCCGGCGGAGGGCTGTCGTTTCGCGGTTTCGTCGAACAGCTCGAGGACGACGCCCTCGCCCGCCAGGGTGGGGAAGCGCCGATTCTCGAGGAAGGCAGCGACGGGGTGCGCCTCATGACAGTGCACCGCGCCAAGGGACTCGAGTTTCCCGTGGTGATTCTGGCCGACCCCACCTGCAAACTGCACAGAAAGACGGCCGGGCGCTTCCTCGATCCTGACCGACGCCTGTGCGCGCTGCGGCTGGCCGGCTGGCCGCCGCTCGACCTTCTGGATCACGAAGACATCGAGGTCGAACGCGACCGCCAGGAGGGGGTGCGCCTCGCGTATGTCGCGGCCACCCGCGCCCGGGACCTGCTGGTGGTCCCGGCCGTCGGCGACGGTCCCTACCAAAACGGCTGGCTGGGCCCACTCGATGAGGCAATCTATCCACCGGTCGCGGTACGGCGCGAACCGGCAACCGCGTTCGGCTGCCCGGCCTTCGGGCGAGACAGCGTCGTCGACCGGCCTGACGGTGAGCCGGCGCGGTCCGACACGGTGGCACCCGGCCTCTACACATTCAATCCCGAGGCGGCCGGCCGGGCAAAGGTGCTGCCCTTTCAAGGCCGATCGCCTGCCCCCACCGATGCAGATGCCGCTGTCCAGGCGGACGAAACGGAGTTGGCGCACGAGTCGCCTGCTGCAACGCCCGACGGCTACACGGTCGTCTGGTGGGACCCCCAATTCGCCGACCCTGCGGTTGGGTGTCGAAGCGAGATTTGGCATCCGCCAGGCAGAGCTCCTGTCGAAAGAGACTCCCCCCGCGGTGGTCGAGGAAGACCTCACCCGCTACCGCGCGTGGCGTGAGCAGCGGGACCGCACCGTCATCGAGGCCGAAGTGCCCAGTTTGCGGGTTCGCACGGTCACGGAGTGGGCCACGCGTCTCGTTGCTGACGGCGAACCACCGCCGCCGGGTGCGGCCGCGGTGGATGTGGTGGAACTCGGCCAGATCGCAGGCGCCGAACCGTCCGTGGACCCCGAGCGCCCAACCGGACGTCGTTTCGGCGCCCTGGTCCACGCCGTGCTGGCTGTTGCCCCTCTCGACGCCGACACCGGCCAGGTACGTGCGGTCGCCGTGCTCGAGGGACGTCTCCTCGGTGCTGATGGCGTCGAGGTGTCTGCAGCCGCCGGGTTGGTGGCCTCAGCCCTGAAGCATCCCCTGTTCGCCGCGGCCCGTCAGGCGGCTGAAGCGGGTGACTGCCGTCGGGAGACACCGGTCCACGATGCGGCAAGATGATGGCCTGGTGATCGAAGGCGTCGTCGACCTGGCATTCAAGCAGGAGGGCACCTGGGTGATCGTCGATTTCAAGACCGATCGAGAGCTGAGCCGCACGTTGGGCGTGTACCAGCGTCAAGTTCAGCTCTACGCGCAGATGGTCGCGCACGCCACCGGAGAGCCGACCCGATCCGTCTTGATGCGGATCTGAGGCCGAGGTACGAAGCGTATACTTCGCAAGACTGGCACGCATCGAGCAGGCAGAACACACCGTGGGTCACAAGAAGCGCAAGAAGCAGACCGGACGCACCGCGCCGACCTCGACCGGTCGAGGCACCTCGCGCGGATGGATCGTTGCGGTTGTCGTCGTCGCACTCGCGTTGGTCGGGGTGTTTCAGGCCTCACGCTCGGCTCCCCCCTCCGAAGCCGCGCCAACCGTCCTACCGGCGTCGGCCACGACGGCGCCGACCGGACCTGACGTACGGACCCTGCGGGTCGACGTGTTGCGCGAGTTCTCGCACGAGCGAGACGCGTATACGCAGGGCCTCGTGTGGTGGAACGACCAACTTTTTGAGAGTACCGGCCGTATCGGCGATTCGACACTGCGTCGACTGGATCCGCAGACGGGCGAGGTACGCCAGCGCATCGACATTGCTCAGCAGTACTTCGGCGAGGGACTGGCGCTGGTCGACGAGCGCCTGATCATGCTGACCTGGCGTGCGGAGCGTGCGTTCACCTTCGACCGTGGTTCCTTCGAAGCCTTGGACACCTACCGATATCGCGGAGAGGGTTGGGGTCTCTGCTTGGACGGGGATCGCCTCGTGATGAGTGATGGCACCGACCGGCTGACGTTTCGGGACCCGGTCACGTTTGAACCGATTGGCGAGCAGCGGGTCACGCTCCGCGGCCAGCCGCTTCCCAAACTGAATGAGCTTGAGTGCGTCGACGGCACGGTGTACGCCAACATCTGGGAAGACGATTTCCTCGTTCGGATCGACCCTGAGAGCGGACGTGTGACGGACGTCATCGACGCCGCTGGGTTGCTGCAGGGTGACGACCTGGTCGGATCCGAGGTACTCAACGGTATCGCGTACAACCCGGACGCCGACACCTTTTACATCACGGGCAAATGGTGGCCGAAGATGTTTGAAGTCCAGTTTGTTCCGGTAGAAGGATAGAACCCACATGCGCAGCCCGCCCCTGACGCCGTCGTGGCTGGCACTACTCGGGATGGCGTGCCTGGCTGCCACGGCCGCGGCCCAACCCGGCGCCACCGACGGCGAGTGGCGGTCCTACGCCGCCGACGTGTTCAGCTCGAAGTACTCGCCGCTGGCCCAGATCACGGCCGACAACTTCGGCGACCTTGAGGTGGCCTGGCGCTGGCGCACCGCGGACACACATCTGACGGTTGAGGGACCAGATGGCGCGTCAGTGGTCGCCGCAACGACGCTCTTCGACCTGCTTGAAGCGGAAGAACCTGACCTGTGGGTGACCCGGCCGGGACCCGGTCGACTGGTGGCGACGCCGCTCATGGTCGGCGGGGTGCTGTATCTGAGTACGCCGCTCTACCAGGCCGCGGCCATCGACGCCCGGACGGGAGCGACCCTCTGGGTGCATGACCCACGCATCTACGAAGCGGGCACACCCGCCCCAGCCCCCTGGGCACATCGAGGCGTGGGCTACTGGGAAAATGGGGACGACGCACGGATCGTCTGGGGCACCGGCGACGGCTTCCTGATGGCGGTCGACGCAAAGACCGGACTACCGGCGACCGAATTCGGCGACCAGGGACGGGTCGACCTGACGGAGGATCTTCCCCGCGCCACGCGTGGACAGCGCGACAACCTCAACCTCCTTCCCGTCTCGTCACAGTCGGCCCCCCTCGTGGTGGGTGACACGATCATCGTTGGATCGTCGATCAACGATTTCAGCATTACCAAGGAGATGCCGCCGGGGTTCGCACGCGCCTACGATGCGCGAACGGGGCGTCACCAGTGGGATTTTCACAACATCCCCCAGAGCGCAGATGAGTTCGGTAGCGAGACGTGGCTCAACGAGTCCTGGCGCTACTCGGGCAACGCGAACAGCTGGTCGAACATGAGCGTGGACCCGGAGCTCGGCTATGTCTACCTGCCGACCAGCACGCCGACCTCGGACTACTACGGCGGCCACAGGCCCGGCGACAACCTGTTTGCCGAAAGCCTCGTCGCGGTCGATCTGCAGACCGGACAGCGGGTGTGGCACTTTCAGATGGTGCATCACGGCGTCTGGGACTACGACAACCCGACGGCGCCGAACCTGCTCGACATCACGGTCGATGGCCGCGACGTCAAAGCGGTCGCGCAGGTGACCAAACAGGGTTTCGTCTACGCGTTCGACCGGGTGACCGGCGAACCGATCTGGCCGATCGAAGAGCGCGAGGTCAACACGGAAACCGACCTCGAGGGGGAAGTGCTGTCGCGGACCCAGCCCTTCCCGACCCGGCCGGCGCCGTTTGATACGCAGGGGACCTCGCTCGATGACCTGGTCGACTTTACGCCGGAGATACGCCAGATGGCTGTCGAGGCGGTCGAGGGGTTTCGACTGGGCCCGCTCTTCACGCCGCTGTCTCTCCAGGGCACGATCTTCCGACCGAGCGCTGGCGGCGGCGCCAATTGGTCCGGTGCGGCAGTCGACCCGGAGACGGGCATGCTCTACGTGCCGTCGCGCAATGTGCATTCCGTCATGCGATTCCGGCGCGCAGAAGCCGGTGAACCCTCGACCCTCGACTACATCCTCAGTCGAGGCGGCGCGTCGTTTATCGAAGCGGGCAACCCAGACCGGCGGCCCCAGATGCCGCAGGGGCTCCCGCTCTGGAAGCCGCCCTACTCACGCATGACCGCCATCGATATGAACACAGGCGAGCATGCCTGGATGACGCCGCTCGGCAACGGTGACCGCATTCGGCGTCATCCCCTGCTGCGCGATCTCAACCTTCCACCACTCGGCGGCGACGACAGTCGAAGCGGACCAGTCCTGACCAAGACCCTGCTCATCCACGCGCTGACCGCGGGCGGAAGCGACGGCGGCCCCCGGCTGGTCGCCTATGACAAGGCGACAGGGCAGCCGGTGGGGTCGGTCGATCTGGCCGGCGGGGCCATCGGCACCCCGATGACGTACATGCTCGACAACGTGCAGTACCTTGCGCTCACTGTCGGCGGCCAGGGTGCCCCAGAACTCATCGCGCTTGCTCTCCCCTAGCGTCGTTGCACGGCGTGCCGATCGTCGGTGCGAAAACAGCGGTCTGGTGGTCCGGATCCGCGGTCGTCGACCGTCTTCACGAAGGGGTAGTCGACGCTCAGCCCTGTGCTATGCTGCCGGAACCGTCTCCACCGCCGCTGCGGCGGGTCGGCCAGTAAATACGGGTAGTTTCGAGCACGAAGCAACATCGGCAGGCGGAATAGAACGGCCCTCGACTGCACCGGATGATCTTCCGGTTCACCGACGGGCCAGGTCCCTGGGAGCAGTTGCTTGCGGCCACGTGTCTTCGTCCGCGCGGGTGTGATCGCGACGGCACTCATCGGTGCCGGATGGGCCGCGCCATGGCCAACCGCGCCGGCCGTCCACACGCCGCTCGTCTCGCGGGCCGCCGCTCCTGCCGCCGGCCAGCCGGGACGTCCCCTCTTCAGACGCGAGGACCTGCGTCCGACACTCAAGAGACCGAGCGCAAACGCTCGCGAGTTCTTCTTCACGAGGGCCATCTACAACGGCGGTGGCCGCCGCTGGGCCTCGTGGGCCACCGATTTCCCGAAAGCCGATCGCCAGTTTCTGACCATCCTCGACCGTCTCGTCGACATGGACGCCTACGAGATGGAGAACGCGATCCAGCTCGACGATCCCGCCATACGCCGGTTCCCGTTCCTCTACGCGCTCGAGGTCGGAAACATGTACATGACGCAGGCTGAGGTCACGGGTCTGCGCGAGTATCTGCTGGCCGGTGGCTTCCTGATGATCGACGATTTCTGGGGCACGTACGAGTGGGAGAACTTCGAGGCCGAAATCAAACGCGTGTTGCCCGAATACCAGATTGTCGATCTTCCCCTCAACCATCCGCTCTTCAACACCGTCTATAACATTAAGGAGATCGTTCAAGTTCCCTCTATCAACAACGCGCAGGGGGGACCGACGTGGGAACGGGACGGGTACGATGCGCAGGTCAAGGGGATTTTCGACGCAACCGGCCGGTTGATGGTCGTCATCAACTGGAACACGGACATCGGGGATGCATGGGAGTGGGCCGAAAGCCCATACTATCCATTGAGGTATTCGACGTACGCTATAGAAATGACCGTCAACATCATCGTGTACGCGATGAGTCACTAGAAGAGGAGACGGGCCGCGGCGCTGCCGCGCGGGTCACGCGACCCACGCGCGGTGAATGCCAGACGGCCCGTTCGCGTCTGTCGCAATGTTCGAATCGGTGTTCGAGTTTTTCTTCAAGTACCGTCCGATCGTCTTCGGCGAGGGCACGCTCGCCTTCCGCCCGACCGTGGCGACGTTCGTCGCGGCGGTGGCGGTAGTCGCGATCGGCGTCGCGACGTTCCGTACGTATCGACGGGTGCGAGCCAACACGCGGCCGATCGATCGCGCTGTGCTGACCGGCCTCCGCCTCACCATCCTGGCGGTGCTGCTGCTCTGTCTCTTCCGGCCGGTGTTGGTCCTGTCACAGGTGGTGGCCCAGCAGAACTTCCTCGGTGTCTTGATCGACGACTCGCGCAGCATGGAGATCGCCGACCGCGACGGGGCGTCCCGCGCCGACTTCGTGGCCCAGCAATTCGGCGGCGAAGAGAGCCCGCTGCTCACTGCGCTGGCGGATCGCTTCGCGCTGCGACTGTTCAGCTTCTCCTCTTCGACCAACCGCATTACGTCCGTCGACGACCTGACGTTCGACGGCACGCGAACCCACCTGGGACAGGCACTCACCCGTGCACACGAAGAGCTGGCTGGCGTGCCGCTCTCGGGAATGGTGGTGGTCACGGACGGCGCAGACAACGCCGGTGTCGAGTTGTCCGATGCGCTGGTCCCGCTTGAGGCAGCCGGTGTTCCGGTGTTCACAGTCGGCTTGGGCCGTGAGAACTACAGCCGTGACATTCAGCTCAGCCGAGTGGATACGCCGCGGTCGATCTTGAAGGGTGCCGCATTGGTCGTCGACGTCCTGCTGACGCAGAACGGCTATGCGGGCGAGACCGTGAGCGTCCAGGTGGAAGACGAGGGCAGGATCGTCGCCGACCAGGAGGTCACACTCCCCGCCGACGGCGAGCCGGCCACCGTACGAGTCCGGTTCACGGCATCGGACGCCGGTGCGCGTCTGTTCAGTTTCCGGGTGGCCCCACGCCCGGACGAAATGGTCACCCAGAACAACGAGCGGAACGCGCTGGTCGTCGTCGAAGACACACGCGAGAAGATCCTCTACTTCGAGGGCGAGCCACGCTGGGAACTCAAGTTCATCAGACGCGCAGTCGAGGACGACGAGAATCTGCAGGTGGCCACGCTGCAGCGCACCGCCGAAAACAAATTCATGCGGATGGGCGTCGAGGACGCGCAAGATCTGATCGGTGGATTCCCCCGGACCCGTGAAGAACTGTTCAAATACCGCGCCATCATCCTGGGCAGCATCGAGGCGAACTACTTCACGCCCGACCAGCTCCGGATGATTGCCGACTTTGTCAGCGAACGCGGCGGTAGCTTGTTGATGCTCGGCGGGCAACGGGCCTACGCGGAGGGCGGCTATGCGGGGACGCCGGTGGCCGACGTGCTGCCGGTGATGCTGAATGACACCGCGGGTGACGGCGAGGACGGGTTCTTCGTTGAGACCAGTGTACGTCCGACCCGGGCCGGAGCAACCCACCCGACCACCCAGATCGCCGACACAGAGGAGGCCTCCGGGGCTCGGTGGCTCGAACTGCCTCCGATCACGATGGTGAACCGGATCAGTGAAATCAAGCCCGGTGCGACCAAGCTCCTGGAAAGTGGCGATGGATCGTTGGTGGTACTCGCGTTCCAGCGTTACGGTGCCGGCAAGACCCTGGCCTTCCCGGTGCAGGATTCCTGGATGTGGCAGATGCACGCCGACATCGCGGTTGATGACCAGACGCACGAGACCCTGTGGCGACGCTTGATGCGCTGGATGGTGGACGGGGTGCCGGATCAGGTGGTCGCTGACTTACCCACGGACCAGGTCGAGCTCGACGAGCCGCTGGCTCTACGGGCCGAGGTCGACGACGCCAACTACGAAGAAATCAACAACAGCCAGGTGTCGGCGTGGATCACCGATCCCGACGAGGAGCTCATCGAAGTTCCGATGGACTGGACCGCCGATCGTGACGGCGAGTACGCCTCCAGCTTTGTGCCCCGCAAGGAAGGGTTGTACGAGGTAAGGATGGAGGCCACGAGTGACGGCGAGCTGTTGGGCAGCGACACCGCCTACGTACGCGTCGCCCCAAGCGACTCCGAGTACTACGATTCGACGATGCAGGCGCCGCTCCTCGAGCGCGTCGCGGAGGAGACCGGCGGTCGGTTCTATACCGCCGACACGGTGGATTCCCTCGTCGACGACATCCAGACCGTGGGCGGTGGCGTGACGGTCGTCGAAGAGCGCGACCTCTGGGACATGCCCGTCTTCTTGCTCCTGTTTCTGACGCTCGTCCTCGGAGAGTGGGGCTACCGGCGGTCGCGGGGGTTGGCATGATGCATTCGGCGACCACGGGTCGGACGGCGACGGGCTTCGCTGTCGCCGTCGCGGCCACGGCGCTGCTGGCGAGCCCGAGCCAGGTGGCGGCGCAGCAGACTCACATCCTCGTCCTCACCGGGTTGAGCGGTGATCCGGCCTACGCCGACCAGTTCTCCGAGTGGGCGACCACCCTCATTGACACCGCTATCGACCGCTACGAAGTACCGGCGCAGCAGGTCGTCTACCTAGCGGAGAAGGTGGAGCTTGATCCCGAGCGAATCAACGGGCGGTCAACCCAGGAGAACGTCGAGCAGGCGTTTGCCGACATCGCAGAACGGGCCGAGCCGAACGATCATGTCCTTGTGTTGCTGATTGGACACGGGAGCCACAATAGCGGCGAGTCGCGTTTCAATCTTCCTGGTCGCGATCTGACGGCGCAGGACTACGCCGTACTCCTCGACACCCTGGCCACGCAGCGGGTCACGTTCGTCAACGCCGCCACCTCGAGCGGTGGGTTCATAGAAGCGCTGTCGGGTGAGGGACGCACCGTCATGACCGCCACCCGAAGCGCTGGCCAGTGGAACGAGACGGTGTTTGGCGGATATTTCGTGGCCGCCTTCGCTGATGGCGAGGACGAATCCGACCAGAACAAGGACGGACGCGTGTCGATGCTCGAGGCGTTTGAATACGCCGTGGTGCAGGTGGCCCGATCCTACGAGGCGGACGGACGTCTCCAGACCGAGCATGCGCTGCTCGATGACAATGGTGACGCGGAGGGCACGCGCGAGCCGGACCCGCTGACCACTGATGGCGCCATGGCACGCGTGTCGTTTCTGACCACCGGCGACGGGTCGGGGCTGGCGGGGTTGCCGGACGACCCGGCGATACGCGCGTTGTATGAAGAACGTCTCGCGCTGCAAGAGCAAGTCGAGGGACTTCGGGCCACGCGCGGCGGAACCGATACAGCCGGCTATGACGCCGAAATGGAGAAACTGCTTGTGGCGCTGGCGCTCAAGACGCGCCAGATTCGCAGCGCGGAAGGAGACGCGGCCGAGCCGCGCTAGCGAGATGGGACCGACCGCACGACGGTTAACGGTGGCACTGGGGCTTGCCGGGGTGCTGGCAGGTGGCGCCGCGGCAGCTGTCGCCATGCGCGCGGACACCCCGCCGGTGTCCGGTCCGGCCACCTTTGACGGCCGCTTCGTGTTCGCGCGTATCCGATATGCCGACGGGTATGCGGGCGGCGGGTTTTTCGGCCGACAGGACTTGCCCTGGTCGCACGACTATCCGCGTGCCGAGCAAAACTTGATGCGCATTCTCGATGAGGTCACCCTTATCGATCCATATCTCGGGGCGGACGGCGGGACGATTCTGATGCTCGACGACCCGAACTTGTTCAAGTACCCGTTCGCATACATGTCGGAGCCGGGATACTGGACCCTCTCGGAGGCCGAGGAGGAGGGCCTCCGGAACTACCTGCTCAAGGGCGGGTTCCTCATTTTCGACGATTTCCACGCGGACGATCACTGGTACAACCTGGAAACGCGAATGAAGCAGGTGCTCCCCGACCTGAATTGGATCCAGCTCGATGCGTCGATGCCGGTCTATCACTCGTTTTTCGACATCGACTCCCTGGACTATCCGCCGCAATATCCGGAGACGCCGATCTTCTTCGGGCTCTTCGAAGACAACGACCCGAATGGCCGGTTGATCGTCGTGGCGAACCACAACAATGACATCGGTGAATCGTGGGAGTTCTCGATGACGGGATGGGTCCCGATCGATATCTCGAACGAGTCATTCAAATTTGGCGTGAACTACATCATGTACGCGATGACACATTGACCCGTGAATTGATGCGGGCGACCGAGAAGTGTGTGGGGCACCCCCCACGTAGGTAACCGGTCCTGATGGACCTGGCTGCGGGCAAGGAGAGCGGAATCGTGGACTCATTCGCAGAACAACCGACCGACCTGAACAACCCGGACGATATTGCCCTGGCCGACCGCATGAAGGCGGGACGCGAGCAGATTCTCATCGAGCTGCGCAAGCAAATCATCGGGCAGCAAGAGGTCATCAATGAAACCCTGCTGACGCTCTTCGTCGGCGGCAACAGCCTCATCATCGGCGTGCCCGGCTTGGCCAAGACCCTGCTCATCCAGACGATGGCGGAGGTGCTCGACCTGAAGTTCTCCCGGATCCAGTTCACGCCGGACCTCATGCCATCCGACATCACTGGCACCGACATCATTCAGGAAGATGCAGAGAGCGGTGGGCGGAAGATGGTCTTCGCGCCCGGTCCCGTCTTCACCAACGTGCTGCTCGCGGACGAAATCAACCGGACACCACCCAAGACGCAGTCGGCGTTGCTTGAGGCGATGCAAGAGCATCGCGTCACCGTGCAAGGTCGCACCTACACGCTCGACGAGCCCTTCTTCGTGTTCGCCACCCAGAACCCCATCGAACTCGAAGGCACGTACCCGTTGCCCGAGGCACAGCTCGACCGGTTCATGTTCCACATCGTTATCAAGCATCCACCGGAAGATGAGGAACTGGAGGTGGTGCGGGCTACCACCGGCAACGTCGCGCCTGAGTTCAACCGCGCCGTGACCGGAGCCGACCTGGTCGAGTTCCAGCGTCTCGTTCGGCGAGTGCCGGTCTCTGAGGCGGTCATGCGCTACGCCCTGAGCATCGTGCGTACCAGCCGGCTCACGGGAGACGGAGCCCCCGACTTCAGCAAGTGGGTCTCCTATGGCGCCAGCGTGCGCGCCGCCCAATACTTGATTCTTGGAGGGAAGGCGCGCGCATTGACCGAGGGGCGCTATCACGTCAGCTTTGACGATATTCGTGCGCTCGCCCACCCCGTGCTACGTCACCGGGTGTTGCTCAATTTCCACGCCGAATCGGAAGGCATTACCTCCGATCAGATTGTCGACCAGTTGCTCGAGGCCGTGCCGGTTCCGACCTCCCAGATGTAACGCTGTTTCCAATCTCGTCTACCACCATGCCCACCGCCGCCACCGCATCGCCCGGCGCACGTTTCATCGACCCGAAGGTACTGGTGCGTATCGGCAGCCTCGAGCTGGCGGCGCGCTTCGTGGTGGAGGGGTTTATCAACGGGCTCCACAAGGCGCCGTATCTCGGTATCTCGGTGGACTTCGCCGAGCACCGCGGATATATGCCGGGCGACGACATCCGGCGTATCGATTGGCGGCTGTTCGCGCGGACCGACCGGTTCTACGTCAAACAATTCGAGGCAGACACCAACACGAACTTCTCAATTCTGTTTGATGTGTCGAAGTCCATGAGCTTTGGCAGCCGCGGCGTCACAAAGCTGGACTACGGCCGGTATCTCGCGGCCTGCCTGAGCTATCTCAGCAGCCGGCAGCGCGACCGGGTCGGCATCGTGACGTTTGATGACGACATCGTCGAACGCGTGCCGCCCTCGGCGAAGCACTTCGACGTGACGCTTCACACGCTCGACAAGATCGTGGCCGGACGCCCGGGCGCCCTGGGGCCGCCACTCTACAAGGCTACCGAATTCTTCAAACGCCGAAGCATTCTCGTCGTCATCTCCGACTTTTACGAAGAGCCCGAGAAGGTCCTTGACGCGATCAAGCCACTCCGCTTTGCCGGCAATGACGTGATCGTGTTCCACATCCTCGACCCGGCCGAGGTGGACTTCCCCTACGACGAGTCGAGCAGTTTCGCGGACATGGAAACCGGCCAGAAGATCCCGGTGGTGCCGGACAAGCTGCGCGACGAGTATCGCGAACTCGTGCAGGACCATATCCGGTCACTCAGTCAGTTGTGTAGTCAGAACCGCATCGACTACGCCTTCGTGAACACCAAGGTTCCGCTCGATCATGCGTTGTTCAAATACCTCGCGATGCGCCACAAGATGACGAAGGTGCGTTGATGTCTTTTCTGGCCCCACTGTTCTTCGCAGCCATCGCGGCCCTCGGGGTGCCGGTGCTGATTCATATGATTCAGCGCCAGCGGACGGATCTCGTCGAATTTCCGTCCCTGATGTTCGTCCGCAAAATCCCATTTCATTCCCTGCGGCGTCAGCGTGTCCGCCATTGGTTGCTGTTGTTGATGCGATGCGCCGCGCTGGTGCTCCTCATCGCCGCGTTCGCGCGGCCCTTTCTCCGCTCGACCGCACTCGCGGCCGTGACCGGGGGCTCACGCGAGGTCGTGGTGCTGCTCGACCAGTCCTACAGCATGGGCTACGGCGGTCGATGGGAGCAGGCGAAAGACATCGCCCGGGGGGTGGTGCGTGATCTGGCACCAGCCGACGAGGCCACCATCGTCTTCTTCGACAGCGGGGCCGAGTCGAGTACACGGTCGACCACGGATCGCGCCAGCTTGCTTGCGGCAATCGACAGCGCCGAACTGAGCACTGGCACCACCCGATACGGTCCCGCTCTGCAACTGACCCAGGGAATTCTCGAAGACTCGGACCAGCCGCTGCTCGAGGCGGTGCTGATCAGCGACTTCCAACGCGTCGGTCTCGACAGCGCGGGCAGCGTGCTGCTGCCGCCGGGCACGGTTCTGACGCCGGTGTCGGTGTCCGACGACAGCCCGACCCAGAACGTCAGCGTCGCCGGGGTCTCGGTGCAACGGGACCTGTTTGCGGACCGCGAGCGGGCGATCGTGACGGCACGCTTGGCCAACCGCGGGAGCGAACCTGTTGCCAACTTGCGCGTGGCGCTCGAACTGAACGGTCGCGAGCTGGAATCGTTGCCAGTCTCGTTGGACGCGGACGGACCGGCCACCGTGACCTTCGCTCCGTTCACCCTGGAGGACTCGGCGATGCCGATCTCCGTGCGGGCCGACGCGGATCGGCTTCCGCACGACGATGTGTTCCACTTCACTGTGGCCCCGGGGGACGTCGTACCGATCCTTATTGTGGGCCGGCCGGGTAACACAGGACGGGCCGCCAACCTGTACTTGAGACAGGCACTCGCGATCGGTAGCAGCCCCGCGTTCGCGGTCACTGAGCGGTCGGTGGACCAGGTCACGGCCGCCGACGTCGAGGCGGCGGGGGTCGTGGTGCTGAACGATGTCGGGCTCCCGGCGGGCGCAATCGGAGCCGCCATCACGCGGTTCGTCGAGGACGGTGGAGGCCTCTGGCTGGCGCTGGGCGAAAATGCGCGCTGGCCTGGCGACGACCTCGACCTGTTGCCCGGACCGATTGAAGGACCGGCCGACCGCGACGGCCGCGGCGGTTCGCTGGGATTCGTCGACTACAGCCATCCGGTCTTCAGCGTGTTCAGCACGCCACGCAGCGGGGACCTGACCGCTCCGCGGTTCTTCCGCTATCGGCCCCTGAGGGTCGGTCCGGAGACGTCGGTGCTCGCCCGATTCGACAACGGTGACACCGCGATGGCGGAGCACCGGCTCGGCGCGGGCCGAGTGCTCATCTGGACGTCGACGCTCGACACGTTCTGGAATGACTTCGCCCGTAATTCGATTTACCTGCCGTTCGTGCACAAGGCCGTGGAGTACCTGGCCGACTACGAGGCGCCAACGTCAGCCTTGACCTCTGGCCAGGTCCTTGATCTATCAGCCTATCCGGGCGCCGCGGACCTCGATGTATCGAGCCCCAGTCTCGTCGTGCGGAATCCGTCTGAAGACCGTATCGATGCCGGGAGCGACGGCCGGCCGGGGTTCATCGACCTGACCGAGCAGGGGTTTTACGAGATTCGTGACAGCGACGCGGGAGAGGCCGACCCGGTGCTGGTGGCCGTGAACGTGGACCTCACTGAATCCAATCTGGAGCAGGTCGATCCGCAGGAACTGGTCGCAATCGTCACCGGACGGGCGGCCGGTGACCGGTCTCTCGGCGAAGCGCGCGAGCTGGCGCCGGAAGATCTGGAACGTCGTCAGACCCTGTGGTGGTATCTCTTGATCGGAGCCCTCGGGTTCCTCGCCACCGAAACCGTGATGTCGAACCGGCTGTCGCAAGCCGAATTGGACCTGGACGATTAGCGACGGGACCCCGTCGCACGGCCACAGGGGGGCGGTGCAGCGGAGGCGGACGTCGGTGAGATAAGATGGGGCATTCCCCATAAGTGAGGCAAGCATGTTGAGCGATTCTTGGTCGTCATCTTCAGGCGGTCGTCACGATCTAGTCGACGTCATTCGGCGCGTACGAAACCGATGGCGGTTGCGGATCGCCCTGCGTGGCGTCGCGGTGCTAGCGGCTGCCGGCCTCGGGGCCTTTCTCATCTCCTCCTACGGCCTTGAGGTCTTCAAGTTCTCGGGCGGCTCGGTCATTGCGTTCCGGGTGCTTACCTACTGTGCGCTGCTGGGGTTGGCGTACTGGTATCTGATTCGACCTCTGGCTCGCCCGATACCGGACGAGCAGGTCGCGTTGTATCTCGAGGAGCACGATCCATCGTTGCAGGCCGCCGTGCTGAGTGCGCTGGAAGAGGCGAAGCGTGGGACCCAGGCCGACAGCGCGAACTACTCTCCAGCGCTGGTAGACAAATTGATCCAGTCCGCGGTCGAGCGATGTCGCGGGCTCGACATGGGGGCCGCGGTCGAACGGGACAAGATTCGTCAGTCATCGAGCTACCTGGCCGGAGTTGCCGTGGTGGCGCTGCTGCTGTTCATCTTCGGCCCGTCGTACCTGCGGTACGGCGCGACGGCGTTGATGACCCCAACCGGCAGCTTGCAGGCGGCCAGCCCGTACAGCATTGACGTCTTGCCAGGCGATGTCACCATCGCGCGGGGCTCGGATCTGTCGGTCACGGCGCAATTGGTGGGGTTCGAGACGAACGACGTGAACCTGTTCATGCGCACCAGTGCGAGCGATACGTACGAGCGGGTGCCGCTGATTCCGGTAGAAACCGTGGAAGGCGAGGCACCGGTCGTCGGCGGGTTCGAGACGGTCTTGTTTGATGTACGAGACGAGACCCACTACTTCATCGAAGCGGACAGCGTGCAGTCGGACAACTTCACGCTCGAGGTTATCGACCTGCCGTATGTCGAGCATCTCGAGTTGGAATATCACTTCCCCGACTACACCGGTCTCGAGCCGCGACTGATTCAGGACGGCGCCGATATCGCCGTGCTGCGCGGCACCGAAGTGCGCGTGGCGGTGTTCCCGACCATGGCCACACCGGCCGGTCGGCTGGTGTTCGACGAGTCGAATGCCACCGCGTTGACCCCGCGAGCGGACGGCGTGCTGACCGCCAGTTTCGTGGTCGATGAAGACGGGTTCTACCAAGTCGAGCTCGAGGGGCCCAGCGGCGAAGCGGTGGATGCCTCACCGCAGTACACCATCGACGTCCTTACCGACCAGCCGCCGTCGGTCATGTTCGTGAAGCCGGGCCGCGACACCACCGCGAACGCCATTGAAGAGGTGTTTCTGGAGGCTCGGGCGGACGACGACTTTGGGGTCCGGTCGCTGACCCTGACGTATTCGGTCAACGGTGGCCCGGAAGAGACCGTCGGCCTGTTCAACTCTGATGAAGGCGGGCTGAAGGAAGTGACGGCTGGCCACACATTGTTCCTCGAGGAATTCGAGCTCGAGCCGGGAGACTTCGTGTCGTACTACGGCACCGCCGGTGACAATCAGTCGGGCACGTCTCGGGTGGTCAAGAGCGACCTGTATTTCGTGCAGATTCGCGCGTTCCGGCGCGACTTCCGAGCAGAGCAGTCGCAAGGTGGAGGCGGCGGGGGTGGCGGAGGCGGAGGCGGCGACGCTCGGGCCCTGTCCGAAGCGCAACGGCAGGTTATTTCGGCCACCTTCAATCTGGTGCGCGATCGGGACACGCTTTCCGAAGACGAGTACCGCGAGAATCTCGTCTTTCTGACGCTCTCCCAGGGTCGCCTACGGGAGCAGGTCGAGACGCTGTTGCGTCGGATGAACAGCCGGGTCATGCCCGCCGACCCCGCATTTCGCTCCATCCTGGCAATACTGCCGCAGGCAGAAGCAGAGATGGCAACGGCAGAGACCGCGCTGCAAGAGCAGGATGTCGACGCCGCCCTCCCGGCCGAGCAACGCGCCCTACAGCAGCTGCAACGAGCGGAGGAAGCCTACGACGAGGTTCGGGTTCAACAGCAGCAAGGTGGCGGCGGCGGAGGCGGGGGCGGTCAGAACTCCGCCGAGGATCTGGCCGACCTGTTCGAGCTAGAGCTGGACAAGCTGCAGAACCAGTACGAGACGACCCAGCGTGGCGAACAGCAGTCGTCGGACAACCAGGTCGACGAGTTGATGGAGCGCCTGAAGGAACTGGCTCGTCGGCAGGAACAGGAGGCCGAGCGGCAGCGTCGTCGAGCCCGTGGTGGGCAAACCGCGCAAGCCGGGGGCGGCGCGTCTCAGCGCGCGCTGGCCGAAGAAGCAGAAGAGGCGGCCCGCCGCCTCGAGCGTCTGGCCCGCGAGCAACAGTCGCCACAGATGATGCAGGCGGCCCGGAAACTGCAGGAGGCCGCGGACGCCATGCGTGAAGCGGCGGCGAACGCGGACAACCAGGGCTTCGCGGAGGCAGGTGCGGCGCTCGACCGACTACGAGACGTGCAACGCGAGCTGGCCGGCGAACAGAGCAGCCGCCTGGCACGCGACATTGAAGACGCGCAGCGACGGGCGGCCGACGTCGCAGCGGAAGAGTCGGAGATTGCCGAGCAGGTCAACAATTTGGGCAACCTCTCCGAGGAGGAACGGCAGGATCGCGCGAGCCGCCTGTCGGAGCGGAAGGACGAGATGTTCGGGGAGCTCGCTGACCTCGAGCGTGAGCTGGACTCCACATCGGCCGAATTCCGCCGCGACGAACAAAATGCATCGCGCGCCCTACAAGAGGCCGCGAACGGCATCCGGGAGAGCAAGCTCAAAGAGAAGATCCGCTACTCGCGTGGCCTGGTCCGGGCTCGTTCGCCGGAGTACGCGCAGCAGTTCGAACAGGAAATTGGCGGCGACATTGCGGATCTCGAGCGGCAGCTAGCCGAGGCGGCCGACCAGGTCGGGAACGCACAAGGGTCCGGGTTGGAACAGGCGCTCGACCAAACCCGGGACCTGATGCGGGGCCTCGAGTCACTCGAACAGCGGATTGAGCAAGGCAGCCAGCAGGCGTCCAACCAGGAGGGCCAGGAGGGCCAGCCCGGCGGACAAGGTCAAGAGGGACAGCAAGGCCAGGCCGGTCAAGAGGGCCAGCAGGGGCAAGGTGGCCAGGGCCAGGGTCAGGGCCAGCAGGGCCAAGGACAGCCGGGAGAAGGCCAGCAAGGGCAGGGGCAGGGACAAGGGCAGCAGGGGCAAGGGGCAGACGGAGGCGACGGCAACGCCTCCGGCGGTCCTTCTCGCGGCGGCGGAACCGGCAATCGACGGCCGGGAGACGCCTTCGACCCGCAGGACGTGCGGCAGTGGCAGCGAGAATTCCGCGAGCGCGGCTCAGAGGCACAAGAGCTGCAGCGGCTGTTGAATGCCGAAAATTTCGGCGACGTCGGCGACCTGAATGAAGTCATCCAAGCAATGCGAGAGCTCGACGATTCCCGCATCTATCGGGACGCGGACGAGATCGCCCGGCTGCAGTCATTCGTTCTCGAAGGCCTGAAGCGGTTCGAGTACCGGCTCCGTCGTGAAGTCGACGGCGACAGCGACGACCTGTATCTGGCCGGCAGCGAAGAGGCGCCGGCCGAATTCCGGGATCTCATCGACGAGTACTTCAAATCGTTGGCGGACCAGCAGTAGGAAACACCGGCCAGGACGACAGAGGCCGTCTATCGGCACGAGAGACGCGGCGGGGGACCCCGCCGCGTTTTCTTTTTCAGGCGGCATGGCCCCCCAGCCCATCGCCAGCCACACGGACGACGCACGTGACTTCCACGACACCGCTTCTTGACACCGTTGAACAAGAGCCGGACCGACCGGCGCTCGCCACCGTCATCTGGCTCCACGGGCTGGGCGCCGACGGGCACGATTTTGCCTCGTTGCCACCTCAGCTTGGCGTCTCACCGGACCTCGCGATTCGCTACGTCTTTCCGCATGCGCCGATCATCCCGGTCACGGTGAACATGGGCACCCGTATGCATGCGTGGTACGACATCGTCACGATGGACGCGCGCGGACAGGACGAGGTCGGTATCCGCCGCTCGGCGACAGCAATCGAAGCGCTCATCGCGCGCGAGGTTGACCGCGGCATCCCGTCGTCTCGGATCGTGCTCGCCGGATTTTCACAAGGATCGGCGATGGCGCTGTTCACGGGGCTGCGACACGAGGCCCCACTCGCCGGTATCGTGGCACTGTCCGGGTATCTGCCGCTTCACGAGAGCCTACCGGCCGAAGCGAGTGCCGCAAACCACCAGGCCGCCCTCCTGCTCGCGCATGGCGCCCACGACAACGTCGTGCCGTATCGCCTGGGCCAGCACACCGCCGACATTTTGCAAGCCGCGGGCTATGACGTCGACTGGCATACATACGAGATGGCCCATCAGGTCTGCCTGGAAGAGGTGCAGGAGATCGGCCGCTTTCTGACGAAGGTCCTGACATCGGTCGACGGGCAGCCCCAGTCGGCATCTGCAGGGGCATCAGAATCGAGCGAGTAGATGCTCGCCGCCGCCCCGCCACTCGATCGCGCCAGGCCGCCCTCCCCCTCGCCCTCCTCGCCCCGGTCGCCGTCGTCCTCGTTGGCGTGGCGTGCGCGGGCGAGTCCCCAGGAGAAGCCGTGCCAGCACCGCCGAACGCCCGAATCGAGTCACGCATCGACACCATCCATGGCGTCGACGTGCCAGACCCCTATCGATGGCTCGAAGATCAGCACGCGCCGGAGACCCGAGCCTGGATCGACCAGCAGAACGCATACACCGACAGCGTGCTCACGCCGCTGCCCGGCCGCGACGCGCTCGAAGCCGTTGCCGCCCGTGTCTTACAGGTGGACGGCATCGGGACCCCCAACGCGCGGGGCGGTCGCTACTTCCACACCACACGCCGGGCCGATCAGGATCTGTCGGTGATCTACGTCCGTGAGGGACTCGACGCCGAAGATCGGGTGTTGATCGATCCGCATCCGATGAGCCCCGGCCACACCGTGAGCGTGAGTCTTCTCGACATTGCTCAGGATGGCCGGCTTGTGGCCTACGCGGTACGAGAGGGCGGCGTCGACGAGGTCTCAGTCCGTCTGCGTGATGTCGACAGCGGAGCGGATCTCCCCGACGCACTCCCGGCCGCCCGCTACGGGCAGGTCAACCTCACTCCCGACAGCAGCGGGTTCTACTACGAGCGCTTCGGCGACGTCACGCCACGGGTGATGTATCACACCATCGGGACCGATCCGGACGCGGACGTCCAATTGTTCGGGGACGGCTACGGGTACGGGTTGCAACATATTCCGGTAACGTTGCTGTCGGACGACGGCCGCTGGCTCCTGGTGCACGTCATCGAGGGGTCATCCGGACCGACAGAGATCCACCTCAAAGATCTGACCGGTGACACACCATTTGTGACGGTGATCCAGGACGGAGCCAGTGAGTCCTGGGCTGAATTTGCTGGCGACCAGTTGGTCATCACCACCAACCTCGACGCGCCGAACAAACGCGTGGTGGTGGCTGACCTGGCCAATCCCGCCGCGGATCAGTGGACCGAGCTCATCGCCGAACGTGATGACGTCGTCATTCAAAGCGCCACCGGGCTGGGCGGTCGTCTCGTCGTGTCGTTCCTCCAGGACGTCCAGCCACGCATGGCCATCCACCAGGTGTCCGGTACGCATGTCCGTGACATCGCGTTCGACACCATCGGAGCGGTCGGTGGCGGCGCTGGCCGGTGGACGAGCGACGAGGCGTTCTTCACCTTCCAGTCCTATCACCGGCCCAACACCATCTACCGGTACGACCTCGCCACGGGAGACCAGACCGTGTGGGCGCAGGTGGAGGTACCGATTGACACAGACCGCTACACCGTCACGCAGACCTGGTTCGCGTCGAAGGACGGCACCCGCGTGCCGATGTTCGTAACCCATCGCGACGACGTGCTGCTTGACGGCACCAATCCGACCCTGCTGACGGGATATGGCGGGTTCAACCTCAGCATGACGCCAGGCTTCTCATCACTCGCGGCCGTCTGGCTGGAGCACGGCGGCGTGTTCGCCGAGGCCAGTCTGCGCGGCGGTGGCGAGTTCGGCGAGGCGTGGCATCGCGACGGCATGCTCGACCGCAAGCAACATGTCTTCGACGACTTTATCGGAGCGGCTGAGCACCTGATTGCCGAGGGCTATACCAGTGCCGCGCATCTTGCGATCCGGGGCGGGAGCAACGGAGGTCTTCTCGTGGGGACGGTCTCGAACCAGCGGCCCGATCTGTTCGGCGCCGTCGTCTGCACGTACCCGCTACTCGACATGGTCCGGTATCACCAGTTCCTGGTGGCAAGCTTCTGGGTGCCGGAATACGGTTCCAGCGAGGACCCCGCGCAGTTCGCCTACCTCTACGACTACTCGCCGTATCACAACGTCAAGCCGACCGCCCATTACCCGGCGACGTTGTACATCACGGGCGACGGAGACACCCGAGTGGCACCCTTGCACGGACGCAAGATGGCGGCGCTGATGCAGGCCACGCACGGCGACACGACCCCGGTGCTCCTGCGGTACCACACCGAGGCCGGTCACTCAGGCGGTCAGCCTATCTCGCAACAGATCGAACAGATGGTCGATAAGGTCAGTTTTCTCCTGTGGCAGGTTGGTCACTGATTCGCCATGCGCTTCTCGGCGGGACGGGGCTCGGGGCTCGGGAGTCGTAGCCCACACTGGGGTCGGGGGTATCATGCCGAGAGGCGAATGGCAGTCTCAGGTCGTGCGGAGGTGAGTGGTGCGTAGCGGAGTCATTGCGTTCAGTTGTCTCGTGTTGATGGGCTGTCAGGGCCCGTCATCGTCCGAAACCGAGGACCCGTCGGCCATGTCCGGCGACGCGACTGTCTCGTCGAGCGTCGCGTCTGGAATCAGCGCCGACACGCTGCTGGCCGAAATCGAGCGACTCGCGTCTGACGAGTTTGGGGGCCGTGCCCCTGGGTCGCCCGGTGAAGTTCTCACGGTCGAGTATCTGACCGGGCAATTCCAGGCGCTGGGTCTCGAGCCCGGGAACCCTGACGGCACCTGGGTGCAAAACGTCCCGCTGGTCGGCATCACCCCAGCCGATGGGGACACGATGACCATCACCGGGGCGGAGGAGTCGCGCCAATATCAGCCTGGCGTCGACTATGTCGCCTACACGAAGCGGGTGATCGACGAGGTCGAGGTTGACGCCGAATTCGTCTTTGTTGGCTACGGCGCGGTCGCCCCCGAATACAACTGGAACGACTTCAAGGACGTCGACGTGGCCGGGAAGATCCTCCTCTTCCTTGTCAACGACCCCCCAAGCGACACCCTGTTCGGTGGCGACGCCATGACCTACTACGGCCGCTGGACGTACAAGCACGAGATCGCCGCCGCGCACGGTGCGGCGGGCGCGCTGGTCATTCACGAGACCGGCCCCGCCGGGTATCCGTGGGAGGTGATCGGCAGCAGCCCCTACGGCGAGTCATTCGACCTCGTCGCCGACGATCGCAACATGGGCCGGGCGGCCATCGAAGGCTGGATCCAGCGCGACGCCACCGCCGCGCTGTTCGAGATGGCCGGCCTCGACTTCGAGGCTGAAAAGACCAAGGCGGCGTCAGTCGACTTCCAACCGGTTTCCCTTGGCGTAACAGGCCGCACCCGGGTCCGCAACACCCTTCGCACCATCGATTCTCAAAATGTGGCCGCCATCCTCCCAGGGTCCGAAGCCCCCGACGATGTGGTGCTCTACATGGCGCACTGGGACCACCTCGGACAGGATGACAGCCTGGCGGGAGACCAGATCTATAACGGTGCCGCTGACAACGCCACAGGTACCGCCGGCCTGATCGAGCTCGCGCGCGCGTTCACGCAAGGTGAGCCGCCGCGGAGGTCGGTGCTCTTCCTCGCCGTCACGGCCGAAGAGCAGGGTTTGCTCGGTTCCCGGTACTACGGTGAGCACCCGCTGTACCCAACCGCTCAGACCGTAGCCGCCCTCAACATGGACGTTCTCAATCAGTGGGGTCGTACCCGCGACATGACGGTGGTCGGGATGGGGCAGTCTGATCTCGACGACCTGGCTACTGAGGTGGCCCGTAGCCTGGGCCGTGTGTTGAACCCGGACCCGGAACCCGAGAAGGGTTTCTACTACCGTTCGGACCACTTCTCGTTCGCGCGAGTCGGCGTCCCCGCCTTCTACGCCGACCCCGGTGTCGACTACCTTGAGAAGCCGGCTGGCTACGGCATTGCGAAGCGTGACGAGTACACCAACAATGATTACCACGCCGTCTCTGACGAGGCAAAACCGGACTGGGACCTGGCGGGCGCGCTCGATGATCTGACGCTCATGTATCAGATGGGTCTGCGACTGGCCGTGTCTGACGCCTGGCCAGCGTGGAGCGCCACGAGCGAATTCCGCGCGATCCGCGAGCAACAACGCCCGCCCGAGTAGGCCCGTCAAGACGCGTTCCAGAGAGAGTGGCAGGCGTATGCACCGGGTCATTCTTGTTCTCGCGACCTGTGGATTGGGTGTCGTGTCGGGGTGTTCCTCCTCGCCGCCCGTCGGCGCCGATCCCGTGATCCTGATTCACGGCCTGGGTCGGTCTCCGGCGTCGATGGCGATTCTTGGCAATCGCCTGGAGGGCGAGGGCTATCGCGTGGTGCGTTTCGGGTACCCCTCGACCACCGAGCCACTCGACGCCCTGGTGGCCGACCTCCAGGCGGAGGTCGAACGATGCTGTGGGGCCAACGCCGAGACGGTACACTTCGTCACCCATTCGATGGGCGGCGTGCTCGTGCGTGCCTTTCTGGCGGAACAACCGCGGATGCATCGAGGGCGGGTCGTGATGCTGAGTCCGCCGAGTCAGGGCAGCGAGATCGTCGACGCCTTCGGAGCCACGCCACTGCTCCAGTCGTTGTTCGGCCCAGCGGGTTCGAAAATTGGGACGGATGCGGCTGGAATCGCACGCCAGTTGCCACCCATCCGATTCAGCGTGGGGATCATCACCGGCGACCGAAGTCTGAATCCCCTGACCTCGTGGCTCATTCCTCGACCGGACGACGGCAAGGTGGGCGTGGATCGGGCGCGGCTCGACGGAGCGGCAGATTTCCTCGTCCTTCCTGCGACGCACACATTCATCATGAACCGGCTGGACGTAGCTGAAGAAGCCGCCCATTTCCTTCGGGAGGGGCAGTTTCGGCCGCGGGACTAGGAGCGAGCCAGATATCTGTATGACACCGTCGGACCACGTGGCCGCCATCGTCACGAAAGCGCTCGAGGACGCGATGCGCGACCGCGGACGCCTGAACGTGCTCATTGCCGGACGAACCGGTGTTGGCAAGAGCACGCTCGTCAACGCCGTGTTTCAAGGTCGCCTGGCCGAGACCGGACAGGGTCGACCGGTGACGACCACGACCCGCGAGATCACCAAGGACGGTCTCCCACTCGCCATCTGGGACACGCGAGGCCTGGAGCTGGGCGCCTTCCAGGAGACCATCGACGCACTCACCCAACTCATCGCCGGCCGCGCCAAAGAGGCTGATGCACGGCGGCACATTCATGTGGCGTGGCTGTGTCTCAATGAAGATAGTCGCCGGGTCCAGGACGTCGAGATCGCCCTGCACCATGCGCTGGCGGCATACATGCCGGTGGTGGGCGTCATCACAAAGGCACGGGCGGACCAGGGCTTTCGGGCGGAAGTCCAACGACTGCTGCCGGATGCTCGAAACGTCGTGAGAGTGCGAGCACTCGAGGAGGTGCTCGACGGCGGCCACGTCCTGTCGCCCATGGGGCTCACCGACCTGGTCGAGTTGACGGCGGAAGTGATTCCGGAGGGGCTCCATCGGGCATTGGCCGCGGCACAAAAGGCCTCCGTCGGCCAGAAACGGCGGGTCGCTCACGGCATCGTCGGCGTCTCGGCTACGGCGGCGGCGGCGGCCGGCGCCACCCCGATTCCGTTCTCCGACGCGGTCCTGCTCGTGCCTATCCAGATCAGTATGCTCGCGGGCATCTCGTCGGCATTCGGGCTCGCTCAGTCGGCCGCATTCTTGAGCGTTCTCGTCGCCGCCGCGACCGGATCTACCGGCACGACCTTGGCTGGTCGTGCGATCGTCGGAGGTCTCCTGAAGTTGATCCCTGGTGGGGGAACCCTGGTTGGCGGAGCGATTTCTGGGGCAACCGCCGCCGCCCTCACGACAACACTGGGCGAGGTCTACACTGCGACGCTGGTCGCCGCGTTCCGTGAGTCACAGGGAGAGTCACCCGACGCAGGCACTATCGAACGAGAATTCCGACGGCGTCTGGTCGGGCGTGACGCGTCCTAGCGCCAGGACGGTCTAGGACGGTTGGTTGTTTTCGTGGGACGAGATTAGGGAACGCTGGGCACCGCGTTACCGCGGATGTCGGTGAGCGGCTTGTACCCCGACGCGCGAGCTCTACCTTCATGGGCGCTGGTGTAGAACCCCGACGTGGTCAGCGTGAGCGTAATCTTCTCCGTCCCGACGTTTTCCCAGTACCAACCGTGTATCCCGGTAAACGGCGCCGTGTAGGTGCCGTGTCCGTCCGCGCGATCTTGGGCATCGAAGCTCTCGGCGTAGCCGGCCGGGGCACCGTCTGGGGACGCGTGGAAGTTGTAGGTGACCGGGCCCGTCGCCTCCCAGGAGAACACCATGTTGCTGCCCTGGTCGAGTCGGTAGAAGTACTCCACCCATTCGGCGGGATAGAGCGTGAGTTCCGCGCGGTCTGTGCGGTACTCGCCCTCTTCGGTTGCGAGCGGCTGCGACTGTCCCAGCGCGAGCAGCCCCAACAGGCGGCCGGTGCCGAGCGGGTCGATGCCGTACTCGGCGGGAAGAATGGCGCCGAACAGCAGTGCTGCCGCTGCCACCAGGGCCCCGGCGGTCGCCAGGAGAATCTTCCGTAGGGATGGTAGTGCGGCAGGCTCGGCCATTGTGCTCGATTCCAGGTGCGGGCTGGACAGACTCTACGAAAACAGCACGAAATCAACGATCTGGATGCCGGCCAGGAGGAACCCTCCGACCATCAACGCGGTGTTGGCCGCAAAACTATAGGACAAGAAGCTCGGTCGGGTGCGCCAGTAGCTCAGAAGCGCGACGACGCCCAACAACGCGAGGATCTGGCCAATCTCGACACCGACGTTGAAGCTGAGAATGTTGGCGACCAACCCGTTCTTCGACACCATGAACTCTTGAAGCTTGGTGGCAAGTCCCAGGCCATGGAACAGTCCGAACACCAGCACCGCGATCCGCGTATTCGGTTTAACGTTGAACAGGCGTTCGAACCCGTTGATGTTCTCGAACCCCTTGTACACAACCGACAGCCCGATAATCGTGTCTATGACGTAAGCGTTGACGCTCACATCGGCCAGCACTCCCAGCAGCAGCGTGACGCTGTGTCCCAGTGTGAACAGGCTGACGTAGAGGACGACATCCTTCAGTCGATACAGGAAAAAAATCACGCCCACGAGAAACAGCAGGTGGTCATAGCCGGTCACCATGTGTTTCGCGCCCAGATACAGGAAGGGTCCCGGCGCAGGCCCGTCGACCGATTGCACGAACCCCGCGTTCGTACCCTCCATGGGATGCGCGAGCAGGACGTGGGTCGAGAGTTGGGTCGAGAGTGCCAGCGCCACTCCGACGAGAGCCATCGCGCACACGAAACGTCTGGGCCCAGTCACGACTGCCAGTGTATGACATCGACCGTTCCGCGCCGTGGGGAAAGTGTTCTATCGACTTCCCATTTACAGCGGTTCAGGAACCGAACGACCCGGTAGGAGGGTCCACGTCCCCGAGCGGTCCGGCGCTCGACGTGGCATCACGACGCTCCTGAACCGCCTTCGCCAGCAGATAGGCTCCCACGCCGATCGGTGCCAGCGGCCACCACTCTTCGATCCACTCAAGGCTGATTCCGAAACGGGTGTTCGCGAGCAGAATAACGCCCACGACAATCAACGCCACGCCACCGCCGATCGAGCCCCCGAAGCTGGGCATCGTCATGCTCATGCTGGGCATTTCGATTCCCTCCATGCCATCCAGAGCGAGGTTATACAGATTGGCTCGCCGGCCTGCATCGACGACGTTGTAGACAAAGAAGAACGCCAGAAATATGCCCAATACCGGGAGCAGCGGGTTCGGGCCTCTGGCGCCAGTCAGAAGCGCGATGGTCACCCCGAAGATGAGGTTATGGATGAAACCCAGTTTGTAGTACCCCACATAGATCTGGCCGACACCCGGCATCAGCGACAGCAAACAGGCGAGCATTGGCGACTTGCGGTGCAGGCCGCGCGCATATGTCGCGGAACCGGGGGTGTACGCGGCCGCTGGCAGCGGAAGCGCCGGTGGCGGTGGCACCTCTGGGGGCACATACGCGGCAGCCGGCTGGCTCTGACCCTCTCCGGCAGGTGAAGCCTGGTCTTCAGAATCGGTCATGATGTGCTCCTTTGGTCCGGGGGCGCCCCGGAGTCGGTGTTCGTGAAAAGCAGGCGACGCAGCATGGCCCCGGCGTCGCGGCTCAATGAGCGCAGCGCGTCGACCCCACCGAACAGATCCCGGTCGAGTACCGCCGCCGTAAACCGCTGCCAGTGTTCGCCCAGGTCGGGCGCGACTGCCACCGTTTCGCGAGAATAGGCCGAGAGGCCGTCAAGGAATCCGAGGGCGTCGTCAGGTGCGCGCTCGTCGCCGAGTGCCCGTTCACTCAAGAGGCTGACACCGCGATTCAGTGCGGCCATCGCGCCGACACCGGCCGACTGTGTGTCGGATGCACCCTGCTGGATCAAAGTGAGCGCTTAGGCCGGGGTGGC
The DNA here is from genome assembly GCA_937766455.1 of Vicinamibacterales bacterium. Classification (GTDB taxonomy): domain Bacteria; phylum Acidobacteriota; class Vicinamibacteria; order Vicinamibacterales; family UBA8438; genus UBA8438. The sequence continues at coordinate 28,097 of CALLXD010000037.1, forward strand.
TCGAAGCGGCGACCAGGACGCGCCAAAGACCAGCCACACGACGAGCGTCGCCACATACCCCGCCTCCCAGGCGATACGGGGACGCGCGAGACACTGCCGACCCGCGTCTCGCAGCCGCTCCCACACACTCGCTCCTCGCACCGGTGTCGGTATCGTCCGTGACAGGACGTGCTGCACGAGCGACGCGTCCGGAGCCAATTCGGCAAACGTGGGCAGGTCGTCGCGCAGGCGCACCAGCACGCGGGAGAGTGCTGCGCAGTCTCGGCAGTTCCGCACGTGCGCCTGGACCAAAGCCAGACCAATCGCATCGGTTTCCTGGCCCGTCTCGTGGTCCGCCACGTGGTTCGTCGGCCGAACCCAAACCGCCGGTAGGCCGTGGCGGGCCTCGTCGACCAGATCGCCAAGCCGAGCGTGGGCGAGGGCACACGGGACGCCGCTGGTGCTCGCGAGAATCGACTCTGTCAGTCCGCTCGGCGCCCCGACCGCGACAGGGCCCACCAATCCGGGCGTCTCGTCCGCCTGCATCAGACGGTAGAGCTCGTCACAACGCACACACGTGGTTCGGTGAGCCTCGGCCTCGGCCTCGTCGAGGGCCGCCAACGCGCCGTCCAGTAGCGCATCGAGCCGGTCGTGGAACAGAGCGCAATTCATTAGTTCATCTCAGCGCGGTCGGTGGGGGTGGCAAACGACGGGTCGAGGGCAACCACCTGCTTCGCCAGTTCCACGCGGGCCCGGTTGGAGCGCGACTTGACCGTGCCAAGTGGCAGGCCCAGCATGTCGGCAATTTCCTGGAGCGCCAGCCCCTGAATGTCCTTGAGGAGAATCATTTCCCGGTTCTGCCCGTTCAGCTGACGGAGCGCGTCGTAGACCAGCCGCTTCCGGCTGTCTGCGACCCACGCCTGTTCCGGGTTTGGCGCGGCATCGGCCATGGTCCACTGGTCATCGACCCGCAGATCCTCCGCGGAAGGACGCGCCTTGCGGCGTCGAATCTGATCGATGCAATGGTTGCGGGTAATGCGAAGCAGCCAGGCCATGAATCCATCGCCTTGACAACTGTCCAGCTGCTGATAGACCCGCACGAAAACTTCCTGCGCCACGTCCCGCGCATCCTCGAACCGCCCCAGGTAGTGGTACGCGAGCGCGTAGACCCTCCCCTGGCAGCGGCGAACCAGCTGTTCCCAGGCGAGGTCGTCTCCCTGGCGGCAGCGTTCCACGAGTACAAGTAAGTCGGTCGTCATTTACCGCGTCCGGTCACGCTCCGGAGGGCGAGGTCACCCGCGCTGCTCCAGGTCTGCACCGTGCATTGATCAACGCACCGGGCCTCGAAAAGTTCAGGCACCCGCTACAATAGCGCTCATGGCACGTGTGTGGTTGGCGCTCGCGGTCGCGTCGCTATTCGGCGCCTCGGCCGGTGCCAACGACTGGCCGGCGTTCCGCGGTCCGACCGGCCAGGGCCACTCGCCCGAGCGCGGACTCCCCATCGAGTGGAGCGAAACGTCCAATGTGCGATGGAAGGTTCCGGTGGACGGGCGGGGCTGGTCATCTCCCGTGGTCGCCGACGGCCGGGTCTGGCTGACCACGGCGACCGATGACGGGAACGGGTCGCTGCGGCTGCTCGGCTACGAGACCGACACCGGGCGGGAGATCGTAAACACTGAAGTGTTCCGTGTGGACGAGACCGCGTCCGACAACCCCAAGAACAGTCAAGCGTCTCCTACGCCGATTATCGACACCGACACCAACCGCGTCTATGTGCACTTTGGCGCCGACGGCACGGCGGCGCTGACCACCGGTGGCGACATCGTCTGGGCCACGCGTTTTCCCTACGTCACGCAGCACGGCAACGGCGGCTCGCCGGTCCTTCACGACGGCCAGCTATTCCTCAGCGTGGATGGATACGACACGGCGTACGTCGTGGCACTCGATGCCGCAACCGGCGACGAACGGTGGCGCACACCGCGCCGGCAACCAATTTCGCAGGCCTATTCGACGCCGCTCCTGATCACAGTGGGTGACCGCGACCAACTCTTCAGTATCGGTGCGTTCCGCGCAACGGCGTACGACCCGGCATCCGGCGACGAGTTGTGGGAGGTCTCCTACGGCGATGGATTCTCCAACGTGCCCGCGCCCGCATACGGGCACGGCATGGTCTACATCGCGACCGGGTTCCAGGTGCCGTCCCTGATCGCGGTGCGGGCCGACGGCCACGGAGACGTCACCGGGACCCACATGGCGTGGACGCTTCGGCGAGGGGCGCCGCTAACCCCGTCGCCGCTCCTCGTCGGGGACGAGCTGTATCTGGTGTCCGACCTGGGTGTTGCCACCTGCGTGGACGCGGTCACCGGCACCATTCATTGGCAGCACCGGCTGGGTGGCAACTTCTCGGCCTCGCCCGTATGGGCCGATGGTCGTATTTACTTCCAGAGCGAGGAGGGGGAGACTAGCGTGGTCGCCCCGGGCATCGAATTCGAGCTCCTCGCGACCAATGCACTCGACGGCTTGACCTTGGCGTCGCCGGCCGTCGCCGACGGGTCATTGTTTATTCGGAGCCACGACCACCTGTATCGCATCGGCGGGCCGTCGTAGCTCGCTCGGAACCTCGCAAGAACCGAGAGAAAGAACACACCCGTGACGAGTCGTCTCTCAATGATGGTGCTCGCGACATGCTCGCTCGGAGCCCTCGCGTCGGCCGAACCCGTGACGGTCCTCTACAACGACCAGGTTATCGCGGTGGAGCGCACGCTGGCTGATCCGAACGACCTCTGGGTGGTACCGGCGGACCTACCGCGAGTGAACGGCTTCGAACTCAAACCAGAGGGCGCCTGTCTCGCAGAACTCTGCGTCCCGGTCCTCCAGGACCGGGACAGCGAGATGTTCGTGACCCGGTCGAATCAGGCCTGGTTCAACGTCACTGCTCTCGCCCGCCGGCTCGAACAGGCCTACACCGCGGACCATGACCATCGCGTCTGGAGCTTCGGGGAGATCCCAGTGACGCGGACCCAGTTTCTCCGCTCGGCGATGGCACCGGATTTCGAATTGCCCAGCCGGGAAGGCCAACTCGTTCGACTGTCGGACTTCCGCGGCAAGAAGGTCCTGCTCGTCACATGGGCATCCTGGTGAGGGTGCCGCTATGACCTGCCCGGGTGGCAGGAGGTGTACGAGGAACTACAGGACCAGAACTTCGAGATTATCGCGGTCGCCCAGGACACGCTGGGGGCCGCTGCCGTCGAAGAATGGTACGACGACGCGGACCCGACCTACACGGCACTCATCGATACGACCCATCGCGTCAGTTCGCTCTACAACTTCGTGAACGTGCCCTCCGCCGCATGGATTGACGAGGAAGGCCGCGTCGTCCGGATCAACGAGGGCACGTATTCTCAAGTCTTGTCGCTGGGTCAGGCGTCGTTCGGCACAGACGAGTACCGACCGGCCGTCGTCGACTGGGCGATCAACGGGGCTGATAGTGCGTATGTCTGGTCACAGGATCAGGTGGTGGACAAGATTCGTCGCCGGACGTCCGATGAGGCGTTGGCTGAGCCGACCTTCAAATTGGGGGTCTACTTCTACGAGCGCGACGAAGCGCTGGCTCGATCCTACTGGGAGCGCGCACAGGCGCTGTCCCCAGATAGCTGGAATTTCCACCGGCAGGATTGGAACCTGACGGAAGGACTGGGCGGCCCGAAGTATCGCGAGAAGCGCGGCGGGCTGGGCGACAAGGACTACTACGCGCCGCTGGAGCTCGCGCCACCGGCCACGACGTCCGCCCGGTAGGCGAACGACCCCGCCTCGGGAGAGCGCCGCTACGCTATTGCAGGCCGCCGCGGACCGACGTGATGCGCTGAGTGTTGTACCCGAGCCAGTGCATACGGCCCTCGTACCGGGCGTGCTCGATCTTGACGCAACGGTCCATGACCACCGAGAGGCCTCCTTCCTCCGCGATCCGGCCCCCCTCTTCATTGACGACCCCAAACTGACACCAGAGGGTCTTGGCTCCCACCGCCACCGCCTCCCTGGCGATATCAGGCAGGGCGTCGGGCGCGCGAAAGACGGCGACGAGGTCGATCGGTTCGGTCACCTCCGTCAGCGACCCGTAGCTCGGCGCCCCAAGGATGGTTGACTCTCGTGGGTTGACCGGAATCACGCGGTAGCCATGTCGACTGCAGTAGAAACCGACAAAGTAGCTGGCGCGCAGCGGGTTCTTCGACAACCCAACGATGGCGATCGTCTTGGCGGTGTGCAGCACGCGCTGAATCGTCGCCGGATCCTGATAGCGAGTCACGTCAAACGGTGAGTTCATGTGGATGACACCTTGGCGAAGCCCTGCTCGAGGTCCCAGATCAGGTCGTCAAGCTCTTCGATACCGACCGACAACCTGATAGTCCCGGGCCGCACTCCGGCGGCGTCAAGCTCGTCGTCACTCAATTGACGATGGGTGGTACTGGCCGGATGAATGATCAGGCTCTTGGCGTCGCCGACATTCGCCAGGTGCGACCACAGCGTGACCCCCCGAATGAAATCCTGTCCCGCCTGGCGTCCCCCCAGGCAGTCGAACGAGAACACCGCGCTGGCGCCGCCCGGCAGATACTTGTCCACCAGCGGGCGATAACGGCTCGACGACAAGCCCGGGTAGGTCACGTTCGATACCAGGTCGTGCGATTCAAGGTACTGGGCAACCGCCGTCGCGTTCTCGACGTGGCGCGCCATCCGCAACGACAAGGTCTCCAGTCCCTGCAAGAACAGGAATGCGTTGAACGGACTCATGGCCGCGCCAAGGTCACGCAGCGTCTCGGCCCGGAGCTTCATGAGGAAACCGTGGGAACCGAAGGTGCCATGGAACTGGAGGCCGTGATACGCGGGGGACGGATCGGCCACGACCGGAAAACGGCCGTTGGACCAGTTGAACTCACCAGACTCGACCACAACCCCGCCGATGCTTGTGCCGTGGCCGCCGATGAACTTCGTCGCTGAGTGCAGCACGATGTCGGCCCCCCACTCCATCGGTCGACACAGGAACGGCGTCGCGAAGGTGTTGTCCACCAGCAGCGGCAGGTCGTGTGCGTGCGCGATGGCGGCGACGGTCTCGATGTCCAGGACGTTGCCACCCGGATTTCCGATCGTCTCGCCAAAGAACGCCTTCGTGTTCTCCCGTACGGCTGCGGTCCAGGCGTCCGGATCGTCGGGGTCGACCCAGGTCAGCTCGACGGACATCTTACCGAGCAGGTGCTTGAGCTGATTGACGGTGCCGCCGTAGAGCGCTGATGACGAGACCACATGGTCCCCGGGCGACAGCAGGGTGAACAAGGCGGCAGCCTGTGCGGCGATCCCACTGGCGAAGGCCACGGCACCGCACCCACCTTCCAGGTTCGCGACCCGCTCCTCGAACACCGCCACGGTCGGATTCATGATCCGGGAGTAGGTGTTCCCGTACTCCTGGAGGTTGAAATAGGCCGCGGCCGATTCCGGATCCTCGAAGACGTAGCTGGTCGTTTGGAAAATCGGAACCGCTCGAGCACCGGTGTTGGGGTCAGGACGCTGACCCGCGTGCAGCTGTCGAGTTTCGAACCCGAACCGGCGAGACTCTTCCATGAATGTGGGCCTCCTGCCCGTGGTGTCCTACTCCCCTATCTGTCGAGGAACGCCTGAATCAACGGTGTCTGGCGTGCCTCTTCCAGAAGAAAACAGTCGTGCCCATAGGGCGCATCGATGACGTGGAACTCGACATCCTTACCGGCGCCGCGCAACGCGGCCGTCAGCTCCTCGAAACCCTCATGAGGATAGAGCCAATCCGAACTGAACGCGATCAACAGCGTGCGAGCCGACACGTCGCGGACGGCGCGCGCGAGTTGGCCCTCCCCATACTGTCGGGCCAAATCGAAATAGGTGAGTGCCCGCGACGTGTAGAGGTACGTGTTCGCGTCAAAGCGCTTCACAAACGTGTCGGCCTGGTGTCGGAGGTAGCTCTCGACCTCGAACTCGGGGGTCGTGAGGTCGTAGCCGATGTCCTCTGCGCCCTGCAGCCGCCGGCCGAACTTGTCCCGGACTGAGGTCGCCGACAGGTAGGTAATGTGCCCCACCATGCGGGCCACCCCCATCCCCGCCGTCGGCGCACGCCCCGTGTCGTGGTAGTCCCCGCCCTGCCAATCGGGATCCGCCGTAATCGCCGCGCGCGCGATCGCGTTCCACGCGATCCCCTGGGGATGCAGAGCATGGGTACTGGCAATCGGGATGACGGTATCGACGAAATCGGCATGCTGGACGGCCCACTCGAGCGCCTGCATTCCACCCAACGAGCCGCCGGCCACGGCCAACAGCCTCGTGATACCGAGCTCCTCCAGGAGCGCCCGCTGCGCCCGCACCATGTCCGCAACGGTGATGACCGGAAAATCAGACCCATAGGGACGGCCGGTGGCGGGATTGGGGGACGAGGGCCCCGTGGTTCCCGCGCAGCCGCCGAGCAGGTTCGAGCTGACGATATAGAACCGATCGGTGTCGAACGCTTTCCCTGGCCCGATCATGCCGTCCCACCACCCGAGGCCACGACCGCGTTCAGCGTCTCGTTCTTCCGCGCGAAAACCGTCTCGGGTCCTCGCCGTACTCGGGGTCTCGGTGTATCCGGCCGCATGCGCGTCACCGCTCAATGCGTGGCACACGAGAATCACGTTGTCGCAAGCGGGCGACAGGGTGCCGTATGTCTCGTACGCCACTCGGACGTGCGGCAGCACACGGCCACAATCGAGCGCAAGCGGTCTCGGTAGCTCGACAAACTGGAGCCGGACAGCACCGATAGGGTGTGCGGCGATGTCAGGAGGCGACGCGGTCATCGGCAGATCATATCGCTGTGGCGGCCGTTCATCCCGATGTATGCTGTTTGGTCGCGGGGCCCTGGGTCCCGGTGAAGACATAAAGCAACCGGTATCTTCCGAAGGAGAGAATCATGGGCGAGTCTACCGTCAACAATGGAGTCAACGTCGAAGCACTGCTGGCCGCGCGTGCGGCGCTGACCGACGCGCCTGAAGCCGCCAAGTTCAAGTGGAGGGCCTCGTGCACGTGGCGGAACGGCACGCACAGCACGTCGTCCGTCGCAGGCTTCCATGGCCTGGGGGCCGAGCAGACCCGCAAGACTGAATTCTCGTTCGACGCCGATCATCCCGAGGTGTTCGCCTCGGAGGACCTTGGCGCGACGCCGATCGAGTATGTGCTCGTTGGCCTCGCCAGTTGTCTGACCGCGGGTGTGGCGGCAGTGGCGCAGCACCGGGGCATTCAGCTCAAGTCGGTCGAGGCCAAGCTCGAGGGAGACATGGACATCCAGGGCATCCTCGGCATCGACAGCGACGTGCGCAACGGTTACAACGACATCAAGGTCAGCTTCGATATCGATGCGGACGCGACGCCGGAGGAAGTCGAGGCGATCGTCGCACAGTCACAGAAGCGCTCGGCGGTGTACGACGCCGTGACCAACCCCACGAACGTGGCCGTCCAGGTCAACAGCACCAACAGCGCTGGCTAGTCCCCTGTAACCGTCGGACGGGAGGCGCGTCATCGAACAAGTCACCACCGTCGTCATCGGGGCCGGTCACGCAGGGCTTGCGGTCAGCCGATGCCTGTCCGAACGAGCGATTGACCACGTCGTGTTGGAGCGCGGGGAGATTGCCAATTCCTGGCGCCGCGAGCGCTGGAACTCGCTGCGACTCCTGACGCCGAACTGGCAGACCCGACTGCCGGGCCATCGGTACGACGGCACCGATCCGAACGGCTTCATGACGGCGGGCGAGGTGGCCGAGTTCATCTCCGAGTTCGCGGCCGCGGCCGAGGCACCGGTGCGGACGAACACCACGGTCACCGCCGTTCGGCAGACCGACGACGGTTATCACGTCGCCACCGACAAGGGCGATCTGGGCTGCCGGAGCGTCGTCCTGGCGAGCGGCGCATGCAACCTCCCCAACGTGCCACCCCTTCGTCAGGCGGTGCCAACATCGATCGCCTGCCTCACGACGATGGAATACCGCGAGCCCAGTCAGCTCGCAGATGGCGGGGTCCTGGTCGTCGGCGCCTCGGCGACGGGTGTGCAACTGGCCGACGAAATTCGGCGGTCCGGTCGAGCCGTCACGCTCTCGGTGGGCGAGCACGTGCGACTACCGAGGACCTATCGAGGCCGCGACATACTCTGGTGGATGGACGCCTCGGGCGTTTGGGACGAGCGCTACGACGAGATCGACGACCTCACGCGCGCCCGAGGGCTGCCATCCCCACAGTTGGTGGGCACACCCGAACGCGCCACCCTCGACCTGAACGCGCTGACCGAGACCGGTGTCGAGTTGGTGGGCCGCTGGTCTGCGATTCGGGACGACCAAGCGCTCTTCTCGGGAGGACTGCGCAACCAGTTTGCGCTGGCCGACCTCAAGATGAACCGACTCCTCAAGACCTTTGACGAGTGGGCTCGCGACCACGGTGGAGATGCCGAGACCGGCCCCCCAGAGCGGTTTGAGGCGACCCGCGTTCCAGAGTCGTCTCGACTCCGACTCGACCTGACCAGCGGCGAGCTCAGCACCATCGTGTGGGCCACCGGATTTCGCCCCGACTACAGCTGGCTCGATGTCCCAGTGCTCGATCGCAAGGGATACTTGCGCCACGATGGCGGAGTGGTCGACGCACCGGGACTCTACGCGATCGGCCTCCCGGTGCTCCGACGCCGCAAGTCGACCTTCATTCACGGCGCCGAGGATGACGCGCGCGACGTGATCGAGCACCTCGCTGGCTACCTCGCCGGGTAACCTCGTCGGGAACGGTACGCGAACGGCGCTGTGGGAGCCGCTCAGGAACTCGGGGCACTGCCCAACGCGCGGAGTGCGGCGATCCGACGTAAGACCGGCGGATGGGAATGGTGCAGAAACACCTGCAACGGGTGTGGGGTGAGGTTCGACAGGCTGTCGGCCGAGAGCTTCGTCAGCGCGGTCACCATCGGTTCCACCGTGCCGGTCGTCTCCGCCGCAAACGCGTCCGCCTCGAACTCATGCTTGCGTGAGAACAGGTTGACCACGACCGACAGGACGAGGTCTATCGGGGTGAACAGTAGCCCGAAGAAGACCATGCCGGCATACACGGAGGGTTCGGACACCGCGAACGCGCGGAACAGGCCGGGCTGCTCAAGAAACCGCGAGAGAAGAAAAAAGAGCGCCCCGGTATGGGCCACGCCCAGAGCCAGCCCCTTCAGCATGTGCCCACGCTTGTAGTGCCCCACTTCGTGCGCCACCACCGCCACCAGTTCGGGGGTCGTGTGGCGTGCGATCAGCGTGTCGAACAGTCCGATCCGTTTGCGGCTGCCGAATCCCGTGAAGAACGCATTGGCTTTGGCCGACCGACGCGACCCGTCGACCACGAAGATGTCGTCCAGTGGGAAGTGGGTCGACCGTGCGTAGTCCACCAGCGCCTGCTTCAGTTCGGTCTTCTCCAATGGGCTGAACGTATTGAAGAGGGGCATGATCCAGGTGGGAGCCAGGAATTGTGCCGCCACAGTGAACGCGGTGGTCACAGCCCAGCACCAGATCCAGGCGACCGGTCCGGTGGAGTCAAAGAGAAAGAGCAGCAGTGCCAGCAGTGTCCCACCGAGGACCGCCCCGAGAGCCAATCCCTTCACCAGGTCCAGCGCGAAGGTGCGTGGGGTGGTGCGGTTGAATCCAAATCGTTCCTCGATGACGAACGTCGCATAGAGACGAAAGGGCAATCCGATTACTGTCGAGCTGGCCAGCAGCGCGCCCACGAAGAGTAGCCCGGTCGGGACCGGGCCGAAACCGAACGCTCGGCAACTGGCATCCAGCCATCCGAATCCACCGAACCGCCAAAACGCGAGCAACGTGGCGAGACTGACCAGGCCCTGCACGAGCCCGAACCAGCTCTGCGTGCGTGTGTAGGCCTGGGACCGCGCGTAGGCATCGTCGTCGTATGTCGAACGAAACTCGTCCGGCACCGTGGGGCTCATCGCACGCACGTTGAGCACGCTCGTCACGACAGACAAGACAAATTCCCCGATTAGCGCGACCAGGACGATCCAGGCGTAAACATTCATAGAGGGGCCGGTGACACGACGCGTGGGCGATTATACTGAGCCGCTTCGTTTCCTGGCGACGACGAGACCCGGCGACGGCTGATCGGCGGCGGCCCCACGCGGGGCGCTCGCGCGTTGTGCCCGCAGGCGAGGGCAACCATCCGGCGCCTATCTCGGGGTACAATCAACTGTTTGCCGGCCGATCCTGGCTGCCCCGCTGTTCCCGTCACGGTTCCGACTCATGTCCGATTTTTACTACCAGCCCCTGTTTGAACGGGGCCCCGACGAAACGCCCTATCGCAAGCTGACCTCCGAGGGCGTGTCCACGGTCACGGTCGACGGCCGCGAACTACTCAAGGTTGAGCCGGAGGCGTTACGCCTCCTGGCGCAGACCGCCTTCGACGATATTTCGCACCTGCTGCGGCCCGCCCACCTCGTGCAGTTGCGCTCGATTCTCGACGACTCGGAGGCGTCTGAGAACGACCGGTTCGTGGCGCTCGAATTGCTGCGGAACGCCAACATCGCATCCGGGCGGGTGCTGCCGGGATGCCAGGACACCGGCACCGCCATCGTCATGGGTCATAAGGGCGAGAACGTCCTGACCGGGACCAACGACGGGGAGCCGCTCTCCCGCGGCATCTACGATGCCTACGATCAGCGTAACCTGCGCTACTCGCAGATGGCACCGCTCGACATGTTCACCGAGAAGAACACTGGGTCGAACCTGCCAGCCCAGATCGAGATCTACGCAGAGCCGGGTGACGAGTATGAACTGCTGTTCATCGCCAAGGGCGGCGGGTCGGCCAACAAGTCGTTTCTCTATCAGGAAACCAAAGCACTGCTGAACCCCGCGTCCCTGCTCGCGTTCGCCGAGGAGAAGCTGCGGTCCATCGGCACCTCCGCCTGCCCGCCCTACCATCTGGCGTTGGTCATTGGCGGTCCCTCAGCCGAATTCACGATGAAGACGGTGAAGCTGGCCAGCACCCACTATCTGGACACGCTCCCCACCAGCGGCAACGAGCACGGACGCGCGTTTCGCGATCTGGGCATGGAAGCGCAGATCTTCGAGTTGTGTCGGAACATCGGCATCGGAGCGCAGTTCGGCGGCAAGTACTTCGCCCACGACGTGCGCGTGATCCGCCTCCCGAGACATGGCGCCTCGTGCCCGGTGGGCCTGGGCGTCTCGTGCTCTGCCGACAGGCAGGCGTTGGCGAAGATTACCCGCGACGGTGTGTTTCTCGAACAACTCGAGGAGAACCCCGCGCAGTATTTGCCAGATGTCACCACCGAGCAGCTCGACGACGACGTCGTGCGGATCGACCTCAACCGGCCCATGACGGAGATTCTCGCCGAGTTGAGCAAGTACCCGGTCGCGACCCGTCTCTCGCTGTCCGGAACGATGATCGTGGCGCGGGACATTGCGCACGCGAAACTGAAGGAACGGATTGATGGGGGCGGCACGCTCCCCCAGTACGTCAAAGACCACATGGTCTACTACGCGGGCCCGGCCAAGAAACCGGAGGGGCTTCCGTCCGGCTCGTTCGGGCCCACCACCGCCGGCCGCATGGACTCGTATGTCGACCTGTTCCAGAGTCACGGCGGCAGCATGGTAATGCTGGCCAAGGGCAACCGGTCACGGCAGGTCACCGAGGCCTGCGACAAGCACGGTGGGTTCTACCTGGGGTCCATCGGCGGGCCCGCCGCCAGGCTGGCCGAGCACAGCATCCGGCACGTCGAGGTGCTCGAGTACCCGGAACTGGGTATGGAAGCGATCTGGAAGATAGAGGTAGAAGACTTTCCCGCCTTCATCATCGTCGATGACAAGGGGAATGATTTCTACGCGGAACTCATGCAGACAAAACCGGTGTCGTTCATCCGGTCGTCATAGTGGTCTCATGACGCGGCACGTCCGATACACCCCAGGCGGGAGGGCGACGCAACCCCACGTAGGACCCGCGTCACCAGCACCTGGTCGATGTTCACAGTTCGTCAACAACGCAATACACGTCAACACTCGTTATTTGGAGAGAGATACACAATGCGTCTAATACAAGTAGGTATCGGAATCGTGGCGCTGGCACTGAGCGCCAGCGTAGCAACAGCCCAAGATCGTCCATTGAGCCCGCGTGGCCAGGCGTCGACGCAAGTCGGAGGGAGCTACGACTCAGAGGGCGCGTTCTCCGGCGGCAAATGGGTCGACATCGACTATGGTCGACCGATTCTACGGGGACGGGCCGACATGTTCGGCACGGGTGCCGACTACGCCACGAAGATTTACGCGGGTGCCCCGATCTGGCGAGTTGGCGCGGATGTCACCACCCGGATCACCACTGAAGCGGACCTCGTCTTCGACGGTAAGACGCTGGCGGCTGGCGAGTACAGCGTCTTTGCCGACCTGTCGGACCCGAAGGCGTGGACACTGGTGTTCTCGACCCTGGGCGCCAAGCAGAGCTTCCGCGAAGAAACGGAGAACGCGGTATGGGGTGGTTACGGCTACACGACCGACCTCGACGTCCTGCGCGCCCCCATGATGGTGTCTGAGCATCCGGTCAGTGCGGACCAGCTTGTCGTGGCCTTTACCGACATGACCCAGCAGGGTGGCAGCTTGACCGTCTGGTTCTCCAACCAGATTGCGACCATCCCGTTCACCGCCCGCTAGTCGTCGGGCGCACCATGCGTGTCAGCGGCACGGCCGTGATCCTTCATGGCCGTGCCGCTTCTTTTTTGCCAGGTGGACTCCACGCTCATGTCAAACGACGCTCACGCGCGACCGTCCGGCGATGCGCCGGAACCGCTCTACGACATTGCCACGCCGACGCCGACGCACGCCGAGCTCGCGCGCACGCTCGTCTCGCGGATCACGACCGGGACGCTGTGTACCCTGGCGAGCGAGCCTGAGGGTTATCCCTACGGCTCCTTCGTGACGGTGGCGTTCGACGCGGGCAACCCGGTGTTCCTCGTCAGCACCATGGCCGAGCACACGCGCAACCTGCAGGGAGACCCACGAGCGTCGTTGCTGGTGGCCGAGACCGGCTCTGGCGACCCGCTGGCCAATGGCAGAGTGACCCTACTCGGGCCCTGTGCACGGGTGGACGGCGATGGCGGCAGCGCCCGCACCGCGTTCCTCGCCACCCATCCCAACGCGGCCTACTACGTTGACTTCGGCGACTTCGCGTTCTGGCGGCTCAGCGTCGAATCAATCCGCTACATCGGTGGGTACGGGCGCATGTCCTGGGTAGAGGCCATCGACTGGCATGCCGCAGAGCCGGATCCGCTGGCCGAGTCGGCCGCTGGCATCATTGCGCATATGAATGACGACCATGCCGACGCCTTGCCGCTCTACTGCCAGGCGTTCTCACGGGCGACCAACATCACCGAGGCCAGCATGACCGGCGTCGACCGCTACGGTTTCGAGATGTCGGTGGTGACGAGCGAGGGACCGCGACCGGTTCGCGTCGCGTTCCCGGAGCCGGTCACGACGTCTGAGCAGGTTCGAACCGTCCTCGTGGCGATGTTGAAGACGGCGCGCACGACACCCCGTACGTGAGGGCCTGATCCCCTCCCCCAGGCAGGGAGAAGGGATCAGCCGCCTGGTGCTACCCGCCTCGCGATCCACCGGCGACCGCGCGACGCGCGGAGGATTCCAGACGCTAGGGAACCATCAGGTGAGCTTCGGTCGTACCCGCCGCCATGATGAACGCGCCGCCAGCCTCTCGGTTGTCGGGGAAGCCTGATGCCGCGGTACCGCCCGGCATGGCGATCGTCGTGTGCACACCGGCGCTCATCTGATCGGCGCCGTTCATCGAACGAAACCAGGAACCGTATTCCACGTCCTCGCGGGTGCCTGCCGCGGCCGCGGCAGCCACAAGCGCGCGCTCACTGGCGGCGTCGGTGCTGTCGGCACGGAAACGTCTGTTCTGGGCAACGCGATCGAGATTCACGAGGCTCGTGCACTGCACCGCGAACGCTGGCCGGTCGCGCTGGTCAGCCCGGCTGTAGCAGACGATCTTGTTGGTACCTTCCTTGATCGTCGTATACGTGTGATCACCGGCCCACTTCACCACACTGGCGTCGTCACGGCCGCGTCGGGGTGCCGCGGCCAACGACGTCTCGATGAGTTCCGCGTTCGATTGTGCGTGGGCCCCGGTCGCGAATGCCGCGATGCCAACGACAAGAAGTACGATGCGCTTCATGAGGTTACCTCTGTTGAAACCGATATGGACGAACTGACCCGACCTGAACGGGTCTGTCAATAATACGACGGGGATCGGTCGAAACGCTTACGCAAATGCGACCAACCGGCCAGGTTCGGTCGGGACCGGTGGCATTGATCACAGAGCGGGGACATGGTTTCCCAGGACCTGGGTCACAATGGCACGCATGGTGAGTCCACTCTGGACCGACCGGGTGACCTGCGTGGTGGCAACCGCGCTGCTCGGCGCCGCGGCACTGGCCCTCGGGTGCGGGGGCAGCGCGACGACGGAGCGCGGGGCGGACGCCTTGGAGGCGACTTCCACGGACTATCCGAATGGCCCGATCACCATCATCGCGCCAGCGAACCCAGGCGGGGGATGGGATCAGACGGCCCGGCAGATTCAGCAGGTCCTGACGGAGGTTGGCGTACTGGGCGTTCCCGTTGAGGTGGTGAATCGGGGCGGCGCCGGCGGCACCATCGGGTTGTCCGACCTTGTCACTCGACATCGCAACAATCCCCATACCCTGATGGTCTTCGGACAGGTCATGCTGGGCGCCATCCGCACGAACAACAGCCCGGTATCGATCGTGGACACCGTACCGCTGGCACGGCTGCTCAACGAGTATGAAGTCGTGGCGGTGCCGGCCGACGCGCCCTACCAGACATTCGAAGAACTGATTGACGACTTCCGACGGAACCCAGAGGGCATCAGCTGGGCTGGTGGGTCAGCTGGCGGTATCGACCACGTCCTTGTCGGACTGCTCGCCTTGGCCGCCGGGATCGACCCGAGCCGCGTGAACTACATTGCCCATGCCGGGGGCGGTGAAGCGGCGGTGGCCGTCATGGGAAGCCATGTCTCGGCGGGGGTGTCCGGCTTTGGCGAGTGGAAGTCCTACGTGGGCACCGGCCGCATGCGTCTACTGGCCGTGTCGGCGGCCGAACGGATCGACGGTGACGATACGCCAACCATCCGAGAGGGCGGCCTCGACGTGGCGATCGCCAACTGGCGCGGTATCGTCGCCCCACCGGGAATCGATGACGAAGCCCGGGACTGGCTGGTCGCGGCGCTCTCCCGCATGCGCGATTCCGAAGCGTGGCAAGAGATCTTGCGCACCAATGAGTGGGAAGACAGCTTCCTGACTGGCGACGCGCTCGATCGGTTCCTGACCGAGGAGCGAGCGACCGCCGACGAGGTGCTGCGCTCGATCGGCCTGGTCCGATAGGGGCACGCCATACCTATGTCACCGGACCAGCGGCTGGCCGCCGTCCTCATCGCCGGCGGCGCGGCCTACCTGGTTGGGGCGTTCCAGATCGGCACACTCGCTGGGCAATACGCAGCCGTGGGCCCGCGGGTATTCCCACTGATCGTCGGAGTCGGCCTTCTCGGAACCGCAGCCTGGATGGCTGTGCCGACCGCCGTACCCACGCAGCTGCCACCGGTGCGCTGGCGGGTGGCGGCGGCCAGCGCATTCGTCTTTCTCGCCTACATCGGAGCCCTGCAGGTGGTGGGATATCTCGTGGCGACGACCGTGTTCATCGTGGTCGAGTCCAGACTACTCGGCAGTCGTGCCTGGACTCGCGACGCAATCGTCAGCCTGGCCATCACGGCGGCGGTCTTTGGCGTCTTTCGACTCCTTCTCGGACTCAGGCTGCCAGCCGGCCTCCTCGGATAACGTGTCGGCCCTGGCTCAGCTCGGCGACAATCTGGCCCTGGGCTTCAGCGCGGCCCTCGCGCCGCTGAACCTGCTGCTCGGCCTGGCGGGCGTCATCATGGGTACCGCCATCGGCGTCCTGCCAGGCATCGGTCCGGCGCTCACCATTTCTCTCCTGTTACCGCTGACCTTCGGAATGGACCCGGTCGGTGCGTTCATTCTGTTCGGCGGCATTTACTACGGCGCGATGTACGGCGGGTCGACCACCTCGATTCTCGTGCGCATGCCGGGGGAGGCCTCCAGTGTCATGACGGCACTTGACGGCTACGCAATGACGCGCCAGGGCCGTGGCGGCGCGGCGCTGGCCACGGCCGCCATCGGGTCCTTTGTCGCCGGCACGTTCGCGACCGTGATGCTCATGCTCATGGCGCCGGCACTGGTTGAGGTCGCGCTGGGGTTTGGCCCGACAGAGTACTTCGCGCTCATGATGCTGGCGCTCACGGCGTTGAGTGGGATGGCCGGACACGCGCCCGCCAAGGGCGCGTTCGCGACGTTCTTGGGGTTGGCGATCGGAACTATCGGGATCGACCTCCAGACGGGACAGGCGCGCTTCACGTTCGGCGTTCCGGGGCTACTGGGCGGCCTGAACGTGGTCATCGTCACCGTCGGACTCTTCGCGGTGGGCGAAGTGTTCTGGCATGCGGCGCAGCCGCGGACGTCCGGCGAGGAGCCGGCTCAGCTGGGTGGGCCCGTCCGACTCACCCGAGAGGATTGGCGCCGCTCGGTACCCGCCTGGTGCCGGGGGACCGTGATCGGGTTCTTCACCGGCGTCCTGCCGGGTGCGGGCGCCACCGTGGCGAGCTTCCTCTCCTACGCCGCGGAACAACGAGTATCGAGAACCCCCGAGGAGTTCGGGCGCGGGGCCATCGAGGGTGTTGCCGGTCCGGAGGCGGCGAACAACGCCAGCGCCGGTGGCAGCTTGGTACCCCTGCTTGCTTTGGGGATTCCCGGCTCCGGCACCACGGCCGTCATGCTGGCCGCGTTCCAGATGTACGGGCTACAGCCCGGGCCGTTGCTGTTCACCCAACAATCGGGACTGATCTGGGGGCTGATTGCCAGCCTGTACGTCTCAAACGTGTTGCTGCTGGTCCTCAACCTGCCACTGATTCGCGTGTGGGTGCGTCTGCTGCAGGTACCAAGGTCGTTGCTCTTCGCTGCCGTTCTGGTATTTGCCACCCTGGGGGTCTATTCCCTGAACAACAGTGTGTTCGATGTGGTGGTGGTCTATGTGCTGGGCGTGATGGCCTTCTTCATGCGGCGTCACGGTCTTCCCCTGGCGCCGACGGTGCTCGGGGTGGTGCTGGGGCCGTTGCTCGAGCAGCACTTTCGCCGGGCCATGGCGATCTCCGGTGGAGATCCAACCGTGTTCTTCACGCGTCCCGTCTCGGCCGCGATACTCGCGCTCGCGGTGGCGGTCTTGGTGGTGCCGGCGATTGTGCGGGCACGGGCCGCCCGACACTAGCGGCGGCGTGAAACCTCGCGCTCGTCTCACCTGTCGCCGGTGGAATCGGGGGCCGGATCGGCGTTCTCGCTCGTAGACACGCTGAACTGGCGATAGTTGCCGTAGCGCGCGGTGCTGCTGGTTCGGCTCCCTCCGCGCTGCGAATAGCGCTCCCGCATCTCGGTCGGGACCCACAGCGCCACGTCGGGGTTGCTCGCAAAGGTGACCGAGGCGACCGCCTCCGTCGCCGGCACCTCTCGGCCGAAGGCTGGGTGGTTCAGCGTGATCTCGGTTTCGAAGACCGTGCCCTCCACCGGATCGATGCAGAACCGTCCCTCTGAAGGCAGGTTGATGTTCTGGTACCCCCGCGTGAGCGTGGGTGTCTCGATTTCCACGTAGCGGATGTTCCAGGCTGATGGGTGGTCGTCACAACCGACCCCGTCGTGGTCGAACCGAAACCGGCCCGTGTTGGAGGGGAGTAGGTACGACAATGCGTAGGTTGGAATGTTGAAGGTACGACTGGTGTTTCCTAGATTGTACCGAGAGCTCTCTTCGACGATGCGCCGAGCCCGCGCCACGGCGGTCGTCGTATCGTCGAGAAACAGCGAGGCCAGACGGTCCTGGCGGTCCCGCACCCGTTGGCCATTGACCTCGAACACATCGCGGAAACCGGTCCACGCGGCATCCTCTCCGAGTCGGACCAGCAGGAACTCTGAGCGCAACCGTGTTCGGGTGGGGTTCGCACGGCCCCGCCGAAAGTCGGACTGACGATAATCCTCCTCCGTGACCACCGTCGACAGGGCTGTGACGTACAGCTCGACGTAGGCGGACGCGCGGGCGATCACCTCGTCGACCGTCAGGGACTCCTGCCGCGCCGCGTGCGTCGGCGCGGCCAGCACGCCGACCAGCATCAGAATCGCCGGGCCGCGGCGACACCGGCCAAGACGAAGACCCGCGCGCTGAACATCCCGCATGTCGGGCAGTATACGCCTCGGAATACACCGCGAGAGAGGGCCAGGCGTAGTCAGGTCCCCGTCGTCCAACGGGTAACGAGCGCGGGAGTCGGCCGGACGCGCGTCTACCCCGCGTCGGCGGACGAGGCAGGAATGTCGAGCCCGACCGCGCGCATGATCGCCAAGGCGTTGCTACGCGTCACCGGCCCAGGCTTGAGGCGGTAGTCGAAACGCATCTCGCCCTCGACCAGCGTGTCGTCAAAGTGCACGTTACACGTCTGTGGCGCCATGTCGTCGGCGATCTCAGCCAGGGCGAGGTCGTGCGTGGTGACAAGACCACCGGCTCGAAGCGAGAGCAGTGAGCGGAGCAGGCCACGCGCACCCTCGGTGCGGTCGTGCGAGTTGGTCCCGTGGAACAGCTCGTCGAACAAGAACAGGGTCGGCCCGGTTCGGGCGATAGCCACCACCTGACCCAATCGCAACACTTCGGCGTAGAAACGGGATCGACCCGCCTGCAACGAGTCTTCGATACGAAGCGTCGCGCCCAGCGACGCGGGCGACAATCGCAACTGACGCGCCCGGACCGGCGCGCCCATGAGGGCCATCACGACACTGACGCCGAGGCTACGCAGCAACGTGGTCTTGCCGGACATATTCGAGCCGCTCACGATTTGGACCTGTGGCTCGACCCCCAAGGTCACGTCATTGGCGACAGCCTCGCTAACCGGAATCAGCGGATGAGCCAGCGCCTCCGCTTCGTAGATGGGTGGCGTCACCGCGTCAACCACGTCGGGGAACGGATCCGCGGGGTGCTCGTAGGCGTAGACGCTCAACGCGGACAGCGCTTCGAATTCGCCGATCCCCTCGAGCCATCGTCCGATGTCAGCACCGTGGTGCGCTCGCCAGCGCTCGACCGCAAAGGCGAGATGCAGTTGCCAGAACAGGAGCAGCGCGATCGGGGTGAAGATGATGTTGTGGGCCCAATCGTGCCGCTCGAGCAACCGCTGCAGCTGCCGCACCGCCTCCGGAATCTCTCCGTCTGGCGTGCTGAGTGAGGCGCGGATCACCGACAATCGCGACGACGTCACCGACTCGGCCCTCACGATTCGGCAGACGGCCCCCAGGATGACCAGTTCTCGAGCGGGCCCGTCGGCAGCATGGAGCACGCCGTTCACCCGGGCAGCGAACTGACGGATACAGAGCGCGATGGCAAGCAGGGCGACCGTAGGCAACGCGATGGTCGCGCCCTGATTCCACGCAAGAAACGTCAACGGGGTCACGACGGTCAACACGGCCGCGAGCACCTGTGGCCAGCGCCCAACGAGCGCGGGCGTGGCCGTCGCCCACCGCACGAGCATGCCGGGGTCGACCGCCGCCCGCATGTCGGCACCCGCGGCGGCCAACTGCTCACGCATATCAACCCGGGGCCGCAGGTCGCGAACCGCCTCTTGGCGGTCCTGCACCGTCTTCCGGTCACCCGGTGTCAACAACCACGTGGCGAGGGTGGTCTCGCCGGTTCGGGTTTGCGCTGTGTTCAACAGTTGAAACAGGGACCCGGTTCCGAACAGGTCGAGATCCTGACTGAACAGATGATCGGGGTCGGCGAACTGGTCGCCGCTCGCGCCCATGCCGGACCATCGGTCGTCGAGCCGCGCCAGGCCGTGCTCGTACCACGCGACCGCCCGGTGGACCCGGTCGCGGGCGAACAGCACCCGGTCGTGCGCCACAACCAATCCGATGAAGACGGCTACCGGCGCCGCGAGCCACCAGACCGACATCCATCCGCCGTACACCACACCCCACGCGAGCACGGCTCCGGACAGAAACGTCGCAAGGCGGGCGTGGCTGATGCGGTCGGCGCGTTGCTCGAACGCGGCCGCGTCGCGTTGTCGTTCGGCCCGTAGCCGTTCGTACGTGCCTCGCGGTGTCGATGGTGTGGGCACCGTCTGTTCCTGCCTGGTGATCTGTGGGGGCCGGCTCAGTTCAGGAGAGCGAGTTCGGCCGGTCCGATCGCGTCGGCGGGGCCTTGAAAGATTGCGTTGAACAGCAGCTTGAATGTGCTTCGGGTCTGCGTGCGGAAGGCAATCTGGCTCCCGAGCGTCACGACCGATCCCTCGCCGACGGTGAACGCCACGACGTTGGCCTGGTTCCGCAGCAACTCGTCTCCCAGCAGCCAGCCACTCGCCACCATGTCTTCCTCGTCGGGATACCGTGACACGGTGTCGGCCACGATATCGAAGCTGGGCGTCAGTCGGTAGGCTTGGTCGAAGCGGAAGAAGACCGGCCACCGTTCGGGCATGCCGAATGCAACGGGATGTGTGGGATTGAATTCCTGCTTCAAGAGCGACCCGGGACAGTAGAACACCGAGGTTGGCTCCACCACCCGGTCACGCAGGGCGCCCAGCAGTTGTGCCGGACTCTGAAACGCGTCACGGAGCGCCTCGGTTCCGTCACCGCCTCGTCGGCGCGGTGGGGGCAACAGGCGGCGCCCGGACAGCGGCAGTACCGGTTCAATCGGGAGATCCAGCAACACGCGGGCGGCGCCGACGGCGCTCCCCAGCGCCACGAGCGTCCCGCCATCCCGCACCCACGCGGCAAGCTTGCGCCATCCGGCATCACCGACGCCAAACGCCCAGCGCCACGAATCATCGTGCCGCCGTGAATCCAGGCCCGAGACGATCCGGCTGCGGGTGGTGCCGGAAGGCAGGACGATCACGTCGTACTTGTCTGAGAGGTCACCGCGAAAGTCGAGCGACGACACTTCGGTATGTCCGAACTCGTATTGTTCGAACAACCACCGCATCCAACCGCCCGGCATGTTGTTGGCGGCGCGCCACAACCCTACCCGCGTCGGGCTGTCCCACCGAAACCCGTTGACGTCGGGCGGCACATCCACTGCCGCGACGACAAGGCCAGTCTCCTGGGCGACGGCCTGGAGAATTCGGGTGGCGTCTTCCGTTGGCGGCACGACCCAGGTGCCCGGCGCGTGCTCGCGCCCGTCACTCCTGAATCCATCCGCCACGCGGGAGAGTGTGACCCCCGCCTGTTGCAGCCTCGCGACCGCCAGAAAACTGGCGTTTGATTCAGGCCCGATCACATACGCCCAGCGCGGTACGGCAGGCATCAAGGTGCGCCGCGGGGCAATCTCGGCGAGCTGCACCAGATCGGCCTGCACGAGGTCCGCCTCCACCGGTTGGTCGATCTGGTCGACGTCGACCCCCATCAGCAAGCCCAGCGTTTGCGCGGTGACGTCGTACGGGGCGATGGGCGGGCCACCCGGGTAGTATCGGAGATCCGGATACACCTGAGTCTCGAGCATCGTCTTGGCAAACGCACCAGCTGGCTGGGCGAGCTGCACCACCCAGGAGCCGGCGGGATATCGGCGATCCCCCAGGGCGAATGGACTGCGCGCCTGCTCGATATCAACCTCTGCGGTGTGGAGCAGTTCGAGCAGTTCATAGGTCTCGAAGGGGTCACGCTGGTCAGCGCTGATCACGAAGGCATACGGTGCCTCGTCCCGCGTCACCCAGTCACGGTGGACCTTGTAGTAGTTCTCCATCCACGCGGTGCGGTTCTTCGAGACCTGCTCCAGCGCGGCAAACACCGCCGTGTACCCGTAGTCGACGATGTCGCCCAGCCGCCAGACGCCCTTGTCGTACGGTACCGGGAAGTTCACTCGCGCATTTTGCGGTCCCAGGGGCACCTCGATACCGGCCGGGTTCACGAACGGGTCGGCGAGCCGGGCGCTGGCGATCTCGGTCAAGATCCGCGGTTGCCCGTGGTAGAGCATGTATTGCCGGGCCGGGGCCCACAGGTCGTATTGCTCGCCGTACACCACCCCGCCCTGGCCCTCCGAGACCAGGGCCGAGGCCATCGCCGCGCCGACCTGGGCCTGCCCCTCGAGCAACAGCGGATGGATGTTCGGGTCGTGCGGGTCCTTGTACGGGGGCACAAAGATGCGGGCGCCGCTGGGTCCCATCTGGTGCATGTCGTGGGTCACCTGCGGCTTCAGTTCGCGGTGAATATCCAGCGCCAGGCGGGTTTCGGCCTGGGTAAACATGAACCAATCGCGGTTGTCGTCGTGACCCGTGTAGTGGTGATACAGGTCCGGGTAGGTGCGGCTATACCCCGTGTCCTTCGTGTCGTACCAGTGGTCAATGACGAGCACCTGACCGTCTGGGTTTTGCGACGGCACGACCAGCAACACGACGTTGTCGAGCATTTCGGCAATCTCGGGAGACGCGTCGGTGGCAAAACGGTGGGCAATCTTGATGAGCGTCTGGGTGTTGCCGACCTCGGTCGAGTGAATCGTCGCGTAGAGAAAATAGAACGGCACCCCTTCCTGGGCCAGGGCCAGGGCGTCGGCCTCGGACAGACCGCGGGGATCGTTCAAACGGTGGTTAATCTCGACCAGCCGGTCCATCCGCGCGAGGTTGGCGGGCGAACTGATCGTCGCGAGCACGTAGGGGTTGCCAAGCGTGGTCGTCCCCCGACGTTCGTACTCGATACGATCTGACTGGTTCGCCAGCAACTGGAAATAGTCGAGAATCCGCGGGTACCGCGCCATCTCGCCGTCGGTCCCGATTTCGAAACCGAAGAATTCCGTCGGGTGAGGAATCTCCTGTCCGGCAGCAGGTGTCGCGACGCTCAACCACGCGCACAGCACCGCCACACGAGCGAGGATCGAGCGTAGGGAATGGCTATTGTGATTGCGCAAACGTCTGTTCTCCCGGTGTGTGCACGCGCTAGCGGCGGCGCGCTGGTCACCCGCGATGTCGTACCCGCGTGTAGAACCGCAGAATACCATCAGCGCAGGAACCGCCGGAGGAACAGGACGAACGTATGGACGTCAGCAAACGTCGATGCCAACCCGAGTGACACGCGGACGGCACCCGGACTCTCACCGCCATCGAGACACTGCCCGAAATCATCTTTGGTCATCCGGGCGCCGCTGGCCGCCAGACAGCGGTCGAGTTCACCCGGCGACAATCCCAGCGCCACCTCCCCCGCGCCCGGATTACAGAAACAACCGGTGCGAAGTGCAATGCCGGATTCGGCCGCGCTGGTCTCCAGCGCCGTGTGGCTCAAGACGGACCCGGCCGCGTCATGCATGCTGAAGGCGATCGTGGCTCCGCGACGCTCAGTAGTCAGCGGGCCAAAGACCGTGACGAGCGGTGCGCCATCTCCGTGCCGCAGTGATTCCAGGGTGTCCAGCAACCACCCGGTCAGGCACCGAACCCGCTCGTGAATCAGATCCAATCCGACGGTTTCGAGGAAGCTCAGACCCGCGTCCACGGCGGGAATATTGGAGTAGTCCAGCGTGCCGTCCTCAAAGGCCGCCGCGCCGTCAGCCAGAAAATGCCGGTCGCCCTGCACGGACGCCACCGTGATGGTGCCGCCAGAGAACCAGGGGCGGTGCAGTTTCTCGAGCGCCTCCCGTTTGGCGATTAGGCAACCAACGCCCGTGGGGTGCCCGAACATCTTGTAGAACGACAACGCAACATAGTCCGGATGCACGCGGCTCAGGTCGAGCCGGTTCGTCGGGACAAACGCGGCCGCGTCCAACAACACATCCCATCCGCGAGCCTGAGCCAACGCGATCCACTCAAGCGGGTGCTGCACGCCGGAAAAGTTCGACTGGGCGGGGTAGGCAAACAGGTGGTGTCCACCGGCGGTTTCCCGGTCAGGTAACTCGTCGAGCAGCCGCTCGAGTCGCGCCCCGTCCACGCGCAGATCAGGTGGCGTCACCGGAACATAGGTCGTCCGAGCGCCATGGGCACGGTCGAACTCCCGGATACCGTTCACCGAGTTGTGGTTGTCAAAGGTCAGCAGCAGCTGGTCGCCCGGCTCGAACGGGTAGGCCTCACCGACCAGCTTGAGCGCGTGACTGGCGTTGGCGGTGAAGACCACCGCGTATTCGTCCGGCGAGGCATTGAAGAAGGTCAGGATGTGGGCCCGACACCGCTCAATCAGCGAACCGGACAGCGCCGACGCCGGGTTCACCGAGTGGGGGTTCCCCAGGACGTGCGTCGTCAGGAACGCCGCATGATCGGTAATGAGCGACGCCGGGTACAGGCCGCCCCCGGTGTAGTCGAGATAGACGAGGTGCTGGTCCTCCAGGCGCTGAAACTCTGTGGCGCGGACCTCGTCGATCGCGGCAGTCGTCGTGTAGGTCGGGTAGGCCTCGAGAAACGCGTCGTAGGCGTCGCGCTCGAGCGCTGGGTCGAGCGACGTCGGTGACTGCGACGAGGTGGACATCCTCCGGCCAGCCTATCACCCGTTTGATTCAGCTTCAGCCTCGACCTATGCTGGACCACATGGGGACAGTCGAGATCGGCCTTCGCGCGCGAGCACGGCGCACGGCACAACAGACGATGACATGGGCGCTGGCGGCGCTGTGTTGCGCGCTTGGCACGGTGACGCCGGCACAGGCCCAGGAGCCGAGCAGGATGGAGCGCCACCGGGTGCCGGCCGACTTCATGAGCTTCCAGGGCGCGCCATGGCTCGAGCGAGACGAGCGGGTGGAGGAAGAGCAGCCGGACGCGGTGCTTGACGCCATGGCCCTGGAGCCGGGCGATATCGTCGCCGACATCGGCTGCGGCTCGGGGTACTACGCGCGTCGAATGGCGCGGCGGGTTGGCGACACGGGCCGCGTGTACTGCGTCGATATCCAGCCGGAGATGCTGGAGATCATGGCCGAGCACGCCGCGCGCGAAGGCGTCACCGACATCGTCCCGGTACTCAGCGAGACTGATGATCCGAAGCTGCCCGAAGGCGAGGTCGACTGGCTCATCCTGGCGGACGTGTACCACGAGATGTCTGACTTCGAAGCGATGCTGGCCGGCATGCGCCGTTCACTGGCGCCGGGCGGGCAAGTGGCGTTGCTGGAGTACCGCGTCGAAGATGGGACAGGCGACCACCTCAAGGCAGATCACGCTATGTCGGCGCGCCAGGTACTGTCCGAGTGGCTCCCGGCCGGATTCGCGTTGGTCGATCTGCTGGAGTTCTTGCCGGGTCAACATCTCTTCATCTTGAAGGTGGCGGGCGACACCACCGTGCCGGGCGCCCCCATCATCAACGTGGAGTTGCTCGACGCGGTGGACCGCGGACTGGTCGAGGCCAGCGCGGTCGGCGACGGGGAAACCGGCGTCACCGTGCGCGTACGCAACCTGACCAGCGACCGACTGCTCGTGACGATGCCGGCGGGAATGTCGTTTCACGGAGCCGAGGGGGACGGGGACACACGTGACATGGTGTCACGTCGGGACGCGGTCATTCGGCTGTTCGATGACGCCCCCCACGAGTGGGCGGTGCGGTCCGTCGGACGCCAGCGGACGCGTCGGGCCCCCGGCGGCGAGGACCAGCTGGGCATGGCGGCGCCATCGAGTGTGCCGGCACTCGAGGCGTTGATGCACCAGATGCAGGCAGGCACCTACACGGTCGCCGATTCGCCGGCGCTGTACATCCCGCGGCTCCACGGGGTAGAGCAGGCGGCGGTCTGGGTCGCGCAAGAGGACGCCACCTACGATGAGCTTTTTGCGGCGGTGGACGAGCAGCGGATGCCGGGCCAATATGCGCTGGCCTTCGCCCTCGTCTACTGCGACCGCGCCGGAATAGACGTCACCGGCACCCAGATGTGGCGCGATCGGGAGCGGATCTTTGGCGGCCTTCGTGACCCCGGACTCACCGCCTGGTACCAGATGAAGACGACAGGCCAGATTCAACGGTGACGCATCAGCGGACCGCAGGAGGCGCCGCCGCGACGCGTGGGGACGCTCCTCCGCCGGCGCCCACCCCGCCGGCGCTCACCGGGCCGGGGCCAAACTTCCGACGGTAGTAGCGGGTGCTCAGCACGATGCCGGGTACCCCAACGAGGGTTGGCAGGATCCAGGGCAGCACTCCAAGCGCGCCCGCGAACGAATAGTCCCAAATTCGCTGCAGCCCGAAGACGGCGAACGCTGTGTGGAAGGCGATGCCGCCGCCCAACATGGATCCCATGTGGCTGTAGAACCAGCCCATATGTTCAACGCCCGGGTTCCACATGAGATTCAGCATGCGGGCCCCCGTAAAGATGCCCACGGGACTCAGCGCGAGGAGGATGGTCGATGCGTCTGACCAGTATGTGAGCGCGAACAGGATCACCAACACGCTCCCCGCGATCGAGAGCCAGGCCAGCCCGAGGTGCATCGGCGTGCGGAGCGTGTCCGGGCGAGCGCGGGTCTGGACCGCGCGCATGGATTGCCGCACGGCGGCGAACGTCGCGATGCCCAGACACCCCAGAAACAGGGCGAACCCGTAGAGCTCCGGGGCCTCAGCAACCGCGATGCCCTGTGACTGATAGGTGACGACGCGCCCCGTGGAGGCAATGACGGCGGACCCGGTCACGAGATACGCGCAGTTGGCATACACCGCGCCGAAACGTTTGTGCGAGACCCCGCCCTTGCGAGCGAACACAGGAATCCAAAACGCCGCCAGCCCGACAAACCCGGCAATGACGTGCGCGCCGACGATAATGTTGAGAATCAGCGTCATAGCGTCTCTCCCCCCGTGGTGGTGGCCAAGCGAGCGTCAAGGAGCGCGATGGTCTCATCGCACCAGGCGACCTTGGCGCCGACCGAGTGAATACCCATCCGCAACCGCTACCTGCACCAACACGAACCCGGCGCACGCGCCCAGCCGCCATCGGCGATACCGGGTTGGCGCAAGAATGGCCCACGGCAGCAGTAGCCTTACGACGAACATGCACGCCGCAGAGGCCCGATGCGCCCAGACCGGCAGGTGGTGCGTATACCAGCCCGTCCAGAGTGGCAACGGCTGCGTCTGATAGTGGTAGGTGAGGGCGGTCAGATTGGCCCACGCCGGGTCGCCACTCGCCACTTTGGTGATGCCGGACAGAAACATCAGGCGGAAGAGCAGCCACCAGATCAACCATCGGGCCGCCGGCGACGGTGGTGTCTCGGTCGCCAGCGTGGGCCGCCAACCGGACGGGGCGTAGAAACACGCCAGTAACCCGATCTCGAGCAGGAGGGTGTCCCACTGGAACGCGAGAAACGTCTGGCCCCCGATGGTGAGAGACAGATAGCTGACCCACAGCAACGGCAGCACCACGGCCGGGGCAACTCCGGCCACCAGCAATCCCGAAAGCGCTATTCCGGCCGTGCAGAGTACCCTGAGCGTTAGGTCGCTCGACGAAAGCCAGAGCAGACTGGGATAGTCGCGGTAGGCTGCCGTTCCGACGGTTTCGAACAGGCGGTCGAAATAGTCAGCGGCGGGTAAGATGCCATGAGCGCCAATGAGCCCGATGACCTGGGTGGCCAGCGAGCCGAATGCGATCAGGTAAATCAGTCCGAGCAGTCGCAGAAATATCCAGCGCGAGAGAACATACGAGGGCGGATGGGTCGCCACTGGCACATGCAGACAGACACGCGGCTGCGTAGAATGGCCGGCCGGGCGGGACGCGCGGGCTGGTCTCAACCGTGGGTCTGGCTGTTCATACTACTGCCCCTCGTGGTGGTCACCGTGTCGAGCCAAGAATCACGTCCAGTCACCCCCTGGGTCGAGACCAGCGCGCCCGGCGCGTTCGAGCCGTTCCCGCGCAACGTCTCCGAGCGATGGGACGTCACCTACCGCGTCGATGCGACCATCCGGCTGCCATTGTTCTTCGCCAGGATCCCGATCGTCTCCCGGGAGCGGGTCGGCGTGACGAGCTTCACCGCGCGTGACTTCACCACTGACCGCCGCAGCGGACTCCGAGCCTACGAGTTCTATGCCGCGTCCTTTCCGGAGCGGGCCAGGGGGCTGAACCGACTCGGTTTCCTGCGGGAGGCGCTGACGGTCACTCGCGGCCGCGTGAGCGAGACGGCCCAGTTCGGGGTCATCTCGTCAGAGCGCGAAGACACGATGGCCAAAGCGGACCAGGTGCTCGACAACGACGCCGAGCTGCTCCCCTACTCCGTCATCGACAGCCGGGTCCGACCAAGGTCGGCCGATAGTCGCGTACTGCACCTCACCTTGGCGGGCAGCTGGGATAGCGCCACGAGCTTGCACAACGACGTGCGGCCCATGTGGGACGGCGAGGACCCGTCCGACACTCGGCATCTGGAGAATCGGGGCGAGGGCGGGTATGACGCCCCGCTGGCCTTTCTGGGCGGCCTCCAGCAGAGTCTTCAGGATGTGGCTGACGCGGTCGCGGCCGGAGAGGACCCTCGACGTACGCGCCGGCATCGACCGTATGTGCACAACGGTCGTCTGTTCCGGTTCGAGGTACGCAGCGTTGAGCGCGACCGCGATCGGGCTGAGGAGTATGCCGAGACGGGATGGCTCGAGGACCCGACCACACTCCGACGCATCGAGTACCGGCTGCGCGACGCGCGGGACAAGGAAATTGACCGATTCAAGCTCTGGGTCGAGCTGAGGCCACGTCGCCCGGGCAACCCGTTCCCGCCGCCCCACCTTCCCGTGGCGTACGAGTACGAACCGGGCGCCTACCTGCG
Organism: Vicinamibacterales bacterium; assembly: GCA_937766455.1. GTDB lineage: Bacteria > Acidobacteriota > Vicinamibacteria > Vicinamibacterales > UBA8438 > UBA8438. Next base: position 56,936 of record CALLXD010000037.1, read on the forward strand.
GCTGCGCGCGGTGCGGGTGGCCAACCCGAGCAACGGGGGTCAACCGTAGTGTCGGCGGTCTGGCATCCAGACTGCGGATTACCGAAGCGTCGCGACCACGGTGCGCAGCTCACCGTCGCGCCAGACGGCGAGTTCCACCTCGTCTCCTGACTGATACCGGTCCAGCACGCGCCTGTAGTCCGTTGTCGTTCTGTACCGCTTCGCCGTCGAGCGTCGTGATGATGTCCCCTAGCAGGCTGGCCCTCGGGTTGGTGCCCCGGAGCCCGGCCTCCGCGGCCCCGAAGCCGGGGGTGACCTGATTGATCAACACGCCGGGTACCCTCACCTCGTCGCGACACGTTCCGATTGACGCGGCTGCTGAACAGCGTGACCCCGGGGCGCGCTGGCGTGTACTCGCCGGTCGCGATCAGCTGCGGGACCACACGCTGCACGATGTTCATCGGGACGGCAAAGCCTAGCCCGGACGACGTGCCGGACAGGGTCAGGATCTGAGAGTTGACCCCGATGACCCGCCCCTGGCTATCGAGGAGCGGCCCACCCGAGTTCCCCGGGTTGATCGCGGCGTCGATCTGTATGACGTCTTCGATGAGGTCGCCCGTCACTCCCTCGATCTGCCGGTTGAGCGCCGAGATGATGCCAGTCGTCAGGGTCGCGCTCAATCCGAACGGGTTGCCGATCGCGAACACGTTCTGGCCGACTCGGAGTCGGTCACTGTCACCGACGGCCACGCGCTTCAAACTGTCCCGGGGGGCGTCGATTCGCAACACCGCCAGGTCGTGCCGCGATGAGCCACCCACCCAGGTCGCCAGATACCCTGTCTGGTCGAACATGACCACCCGTGCCTGGTCCGCACCCTCAATCACGTGGTAGTTGGTGACGATGTGTCCCTCCTCGTCCCAGACAAAGCCGGTGCCCGAGCCACCTGGCGCAATTTCGCCGCGGCCGAACACGTCAGTACGTCGCGTGAGCGTGCTGATATAGACAACGGACGGGCTCGTGTTCTCGAAGAGGTCGACGACCGCCTGCTCATCGGAGCGAAGGTCGGACGCTCGGGGACTGACGATTCCTGGACGTCCGCAACGGCGTGGGTGGGGACCGGAGCGTGTCAAGGAGGGCGGTCTCGGCCGGCTGCACATCGACCGTGCACGCGGCGGCGCCGAGCGCGAATAGCGATCCCCACGAGTGCATGTCGCCGCGCGGTACGAGGCGCGGAAGTATCACTGGTGGTAGCGTCCGGCATGTCGGTTGTCCTCAGAGCTTGGCGTGGCATGAGATCGCACGCATCAGACGATCCCAGAATACCCCAACTGCTTTTGCGCGCGCACGGTCACCGCACATCCTAGCCGCGGCTCTATAATTCCGAGTGCTCATGCGCCGCGACCGCCCCACGCCATCACTCCTGCTTGCCCTACTCGTCGCTACCGGTTGCGGCGCGGCACCATCGGACGAGAGCGCCGAGACCCGGGCGTCAGTACCAACGAGGGAGGCCCCCCCGCCGTCGGTGCGGCCCACGGATCCAGACTCGGTCGAACCCCGTGACCCGTCGCGCACCTGGGTGGTCTTGCTCGGGACCGGCACCCCGGGATCCGAGCCCGACCGTTCGGGCCCGTCGACAGCCATCGTGGCTGGCGGCAACGCGTATCTCATCGACGCCGGGCCGGGTGTGGTGCGGCGCGCTGCGGCGGGCGCGATTGTCAGCGGGCTGACCGCACTGTATCCGGCAAATCTACGTGTCGCATTCTTCACGCACCTCCACTCGGATCACACGCTCGGCTATCCGGATCTCATCCTCTCGCCATGGGTGCTGGGACGGTCGGAACCACTACGTGTGTATGGCCCCCCGGGCCTCGACGCCATGACGACAGCGCTGCTCCAGGCCTATCAGGAAGATATCCGCGCCCGGGTGGAGGGTCCAGAACAGCTACGTCGGGATCAGCTCGAGGTACAGACGCACGAGGTGGAGCCGGGGTTGATTTTTGACGACGGCGTCCTGCAGGTGGAAGCGTTCGCCGTGCCGCACGGTACGTGGGAGCACGCCTACGGATTCAAGCTGACGACGGCGGACCGTACCGTCGTCATCTCCGGTGACACCGGGCCGTTCGACGGTCTGGCGGAGATCGCCGCCGGAGCGGACGTGTTGATTCATGAGGCCTATGGGGCCGAGGGACTCCGGGAGCGCGATGCGGACATCCAGCAATATCACGCGTCGGTGCACACCTCGGCCGTCAAGGTGGGCCAGATCGCGGCCCAGGCCGGGGTCGGAACGGTGATTCTCCACCACCAGTTGCATCTGGGCGGTGAGACGGAAGAGGCCCTCGTAGACCAGGTGCGTCTGAGCTTCGACGGCGAGGTGGCGTACGGACACGACCTCGACGTGTTCTAGTCCCCGGCTAACGGCGCCTCGGCGCCCCGTACGCAGACCGGGCCCGCTGTCCGGTAGGAGAACGGGCCCGGGCGGCGTTCCACTACAAGCACGGTCAGGTAGTGGCTGGCGCGACATGCTTGTTCAGCAGTTCGGCCAGCTGGTCCTTGCTCGTGACGCCGACCGACGATTCGACCACTTCGCCGCCCTTGAAGAGCAACAGCATTGGAATCGACCGGACGCCGTACTTCGACGGGGTGTCGGGGTTGTCGTCGATATTCAACTTGCCCACGGCGACGCGCCCCTTGTAGTCCTCCGCCAGCCCGTCAACGGCCGGCGCGATCATGCGGCAGGGACCGCACCACTCAGCCCAAAAATCGACCAGGACCGGAGTATCGGACTTCAGGACCGTCTTTTCAAATTCGCCATCGGTGAATGTCTGCGTGTGTTCCGAGGCCATCGTTTGGTTCTCCTTCCACTCACTGCGCCGTCTCGTACGCTACTGTCTACTTAGATGCGCCAACGACTGTGACGGTTTCGCACCGCACGGTCGCGGACCGTTCAGTGTACCCCGTTTGCCCTCTGATCTCCTGACTCCAAGCACACCAGTGCTTCATCAACCCTGAACCAGCCCATGGGCGCCCGACCCCACCGCGTCGTGACATGTGGGGTGCGTCATACCTTCCTCGTTTCCAGTCTCATTTTCTCAACCATGGCTTGTGATCCTCCCTCTTCTGATCCGCCGGCGGCTGCGACCGCCCCCCGACGCCGCACCCCAGGCGCCAACACCCGTCGCTCATGACGAGCACTCGTATGGCAATCCACGCGAGGTCGTGGTGCGTCATCTCGATCTCGACTGGGATGTGCGGTTCGACCAGCGGACGCTGGACGGCACCGCCACGCTTGCAGATCGAGCGAGTGTCGGACTCGGCCGACACCCTGCGCCTCGACACGCGGGACCTCTCGATCGCCGCCGTGGAGTTGACCGACGATGGAACGCAGTGGTCGCCAGCGACCTTCGTGCTCGGTGAGGCCGATCCCGTGCTGGGCGCCCCCCTCGAAGTGACCCTGTCGCCGAGCGCGACGTCGGTCCGCGTGACCTATTCCACGAGCCCAGACGCGTCCGGGGTGCAATGGCTGGAGCCCAGTCAGACCGCTGGCAAGCAGCACCCGTTCATGTTCACGCAGTCGCAGGCCATTCACGCCCGCAGCTGGATCCCGCTGCAGGACTCGCCCGGCGTCCGGGTGACCTACCGCGCGACCGTGCGTACGCCGTCAGCGTTGCGCGCGGTGATGAGCGCCGCCAACGAGCCTGAGACCCCGCTCGACGGACAGTTCACGTTCGAGATGCGGCAACCGATTCCGTCGTATCTCATCGCGCTCGCCGTGGGTCATCTCGACTTTCGCGCCATGAGTGCACGCACCGGCGTGTACGGCGAGCCGTCGGTCGTCGACGCGGCTGCGGCTGAATTCGAAGATACCGAAGCGATGATGGCCGCCACCGAGCGGCTGTATGGGCCGTACCGCTGGGAACGCTACGACCTGCTGGTGTTGCCTCCGAGCTTTCCGTTCGGTGGCATGGAAAACCCGCGACTGACGTTCGCGACGCCCACCATCATCGCGGGCGACAAAAGCCTCGTGGTGTTGGTGGCGCACGAGCTGGCGCATTCGTGGTCTGGCAACTTGGTGACGAATGCCACCTGGCGCGACTTCTGGTTGAACGAGGGCTTCACCGTCTACCTCGAACGCCGCATCCTCGAGGCGGTGTTCGGACGGGCCAGAGTCGATATGGAAGCCACGCTGGACCGGGCCACCCTGGACGACGAACTAGCGCGGCTGGAGGCCCCTGACCAGATCTTGCATGTCGACCTGAGTGGCCGCGATCCGGACGAGGGCATGACACAGGTGCCGTATCTCAAGGGCGAGCTGCTGTTACGGCTCCTTGAGGACACGGTCGGGCGTGCGCGGTTCGACCGCTTCCTGCGTGGATATTTCGACCACTTCGCGTTTCGCAGTATCACGACCGGCGACTTCGTCGCCTATCTCCAGGAGGAGCTGTTGACGGGCGTCGAAACCGGCGTGGTCAATGCGCTACGGCTGGACACCTGGCTCGAAGATCCAGGCTTGCCGGCGAACGCGCCCCGGTCTGAGTCTGACGCGCTGACCCTGGTGGCAGCACAGGCGGAGCGCTGGGCCAGCGGCGACGTGCCGGCCTCGACCCTGGAGACCGCTGCCTGGACGACGCAGGAATGGCTGCACTTCCTCGCGTCGGTGCCAGACCGCTTGACGGCGGAACAGCTGGCGGAACTGGATGCGGCCTTCGGCTTCACCAACATCGGGAACTCGGAGGTGGCCCACTTGTGGCTGTTGACCGCCATCAGGAACCAGTACGTCCCCGCGTACCCGCGCCTGGAGTCCTATCTGGTAGAAATCGGCCGCCGCAAGCTCATCAAGCCGCTGTACGACGAACTCGCGCTGACTGAAGATGGACGGGCGCGGGCCGACGCGATCTACGAGCGCGCCAGGCCCGGTTACCACCCCATTGCCGTCTCGTCGATCGACGCCGTATTGGGACGGTAAGGCGCGGCGACTATCCGCTTGTCGATGGCGCGGAGCTAGGGAGGGTTGATGGATCGGCCGCGGCCGTGCCCTCGCCCTCTTCCTCTTCCGCTTCCTCGGCTGCGATCGCGGCCAGTCCTTCCACCTGCCACTCATTCAGCGGCTGGGGGCCGGCGATCATGCCCTCAAGGTCGGGATCACCGCCACTGATGGGGGCCGGCGCCGCTTCTTTGCGTTCTTTCGCGTCCTGCCGTCGGACGTCCTTCATTTTCCGCTGTTCTTGCCGAGCGCGTTCACGTTGCCGTTTCTGCTGGGTTGGGCGTCCACGTGTTGCCAAAATATGACCTCCATGAGCGGGGTGCGGCCCAGCCTGAGCAGACGCGGATCGGTCGAGAACGACGCGCTGTGGGGCAGCGGCTGGAAGACCCCTGGGCTCTTAAGGCTTGATGGGCGCACCCACCACAAGACCGAAATGAAATCCAGCTATAAGGATACCAGCGCACTGTTTGAAAGGCAAAAATTCAGCGGATACGGGGTCGCCCGGGGGAAGAGCACGACAGCCACTATAATCAGGCGCTGCTGACCATGGACGGACTCCGCGACACACTTCTGGCGCTCGGCCTCCCGGGCCTGTTTCTCATCGCACTGCTCGATTCCGCCGGCGTGCCGTTGCCGGGGGGGGTCGATATCGTCCTGATGCTGCTTGCCTGGCAGCAGCCGTCGCGGGCGTTCTTGATTGCGTTGGTCGCCGCGGTCGGATCGACCTTGGGATGCCTGGTCCTCTATCGGGTCGGGCTCAAGGGCGGCGAGGTCGCGATGCGCCGGCTTGACCCGTCAAAGCGGGAGTGGGTCACGGCCAAGGTCCGGGAAAACGACGTCTTGGCGATGCTGGTGGCCGTGCTCGCGCCTCCGCCGCTGCCGACGAAGGTGTTCATGCTGGTGGCCGGGTGTGTCCGGATGCCGTGGCCACGCTTTGCGCTGGCCGTGTTTGGCGGGCGACTGGTTCGATACGGTGGCGAAGCCTACCTTGCCGTGCGACTCGGCGATCAGGCGCTCGCGACCCTCCAGAGCCACTACCCGACGATTGGCGGGGTCCTTGCGTTGGCCGTCATCGCGTATGTCGGGTTTCGGTGGCTTCGCAAGAGGCGGGCGGCAGACGCGGGCTGACGCGTCTGGGCAAGACTCAGAGCGCCTCCAGCGAGTCTTTCTGCCGCTTCAGGCGCGATGCACGGGCTTCGGCGAACCGGACGATACCCTCATAGATCGACTCCTGGTCGAGATGCGATTCGGCAATCACGTCCGTTTCTGTGCCCCCACTCCTCCAGCGATCGTCAAAATCCGCATACAGCGAGTAGTCCTCGGTGAGCGGGCCGAGATTGGGGATGGGCGGCACGCGCTTGGTCATGGTGCTGATGACCATACAGTCATAGCGTGACGACGTCGGGAGTACATGGTCCTGATAGGACTCTGGCTGGAAACCGAACAACTCGGTGCTGATGACGGACACGACCCGCACGTTGATGCCTGCCTCGTCGAGTCGCGGAAGCACCTCCACCAAATTGGTCGTCGAACTGGACCCCTGGACAAACACCGTCCCCATTGGTGCGGCGGCGGAATCGTAGTCGCGGATCAGGTAGAGCCCTTTTGACGCAGCGTTGAGGTCGGTGTCGGCGAACGTCGAACGATCCGCGACCGGGAAGTCCGGCCGTGCGACATGAATGACGATGATGCCGATCTCTTTGACTTCGATCGCCTTCTGCGCGGCAGCGAAGTAGCCTGGCGCGACATCGTTGTAGTCCCAAAAATAAAGATTGATCACGTGACCGCGCGGCAGCAGCGTCCACGTTTGTGGCGCGAAAATCCCAAAGTGTGTCCGGGCATCCGCCGCGGTCTCCGGACCCGAGTGACCGGCGAGCACATGCAGGACCCCGAGTTCGAACGGGCTATCCTGGTTCATCTGCGAGAACACACGGGCCGGGGTGTACATGAGCGGAGTGAAGGCCCCGTATGTCCCGGAAATACCCCAGACGCCGGCGTAGGTGTTCGGGTCCGGTGACGCGTTCTGGCTCACCAGTCCCACCATCGTCGACGCGTTGCCCGCTTCCTGAATCGCCGCTTTGAGCCGCGTGCCATACGGGTTGTCGACCGGGTCGTAGTGACCGAGCAAATTGGCGTTCTCGATGTTGATAGAGCCTGACAGGTCCGCCGCCATCGTCATGAACCGTCCGTCAGTCACGTAGTTGAGCCACGCGCCGATCTCGCTGATGGCTCGACGGGGTCCCTTCTTCGCACCAGCGTCGTGGAACAGCGTGATCCGCCGCTCAACGTCGTCACCGGTGTGTGGGTTCCTGACGACGATGTCCTGGGGCGCCGTCGGCAGGTTCTCGACCTTCAGGCGATCATCGAGAAACGGATTGACCGTCGGGTCAATACGTAGCGAGGGTGTGCGGTCGACGCGCCCGGCGATGTCGACCACGCGACCGGCCACCCATTCCCGCAGTCCGTCACGCTGATCCAGCACCGACATCAGGAGGTCGACGTTGGTCTTGAACTGAATCAGTCGTTCCGCGTCGGTGGCCGGCACCCCGTCACGAATGCCAGTGAAGGCGATGCCGTATTTGCTCTCGAATGACTCGGCCAGCGCCAGGAAATAGCCGCTGTTCATCTTCATCCCATAGGGATGGGATGGATAGCTCACCACCTGGTCCTGTCCGCTGACCTTGCCGTTCTGAGCCGCCGGCCACCAGCCTTTTGTGGTCGCGCCGACGAGCAACATCGGGCGGCGATCGTCGGCGGGCCAGTCTTCCATGGCCTTCAGCGCGGCGATGACCTGGTCGAAGTCATTCCCGTCATCGACCTGAAACACGTTCCACCCCCACGACACCCACTGCTGGGCGATGTCGTAGTCGGTATAGCGGGACTTGATCACGCCGCCGATCAAGGTGTCATCGATCCCCGCGTTGTTCATCGACAGCAGCACGCGCAACCGCTTCCCAACCTGCTGGGCGAGGGCGATGCTCTTGAGCTCCTGGGCATGACCTTCGGTCAGCGCGAACTCCCCCTCGAGGGCCATGATCTTCAGATCCGACGAAGCCCCGATGTAGTCCCAGAACACGGCTTTGCCGGCCGCCGTCGCAATACCGATGCCCGAAGGACCGCCATTCACGTCGTTCGTCACGTCGGTGGTTTCAGCGTGACCGGCCAATGAGCGGATACCGCGAATTTTCGCGTCCGCGAACAGGGGATGGTCGCTGAGTCCGTTCGTGGCGAGGAGCGTCTTCAGCGCGTCGGCGCCGCGACGGAATCCCAACGCGTCGATGGGCAGGATCGCGACGTTCGGGTCGACGGCGAAGCGGTCATCGCCGGTCGCGACGTGCTGTCTACGGAGCGCCTCGTAGAGAATCATCCACAGGGCGTAGCAGGTCGGAACGTTGTGACCGCCGGAGAGCATGAACTTGTCTGAATAGGGAAACTTCGGGTCACGGAGGTCGTACCGTAATCCGCCCAGTTCAGGACCAGCCAGGTGGCACGCGACGTTGTACGGCGTGTATGCCAGTGGCCCCCCGAAGTGCCCCGTCTGGGCATAGTTGCCCATCAGACACAGGTTCATCGCCGTCAGGAAGGCGATGTCATCGAAGCGCTCGCGCCCATAGTCAGGAAGGTCGATGGCGTGCGCCTCGAGGGTGTCCTTCGAGGTGACGGTATGCAGCGTGACGCTCTGGCGACCGATAGCGGGTGTTGTCATGAAGATGGCCTCGAAGGGGGAATCCCCACACGGGATGCCGCATCATATCCCCCGCGTGGGCTGCATGCCACAGATTCGGGCTTCACGAGGCCACTTGTCACCACGCCCAGGACGAGCGGGGACTCACCAGTGCCAGGTCCAGGTGGCCTGGAGGTAATCGTCCTGCCGGATCCCGTACAAGAACAGGTCGTCCACCGGCACGTGCACGAAACCGCGGAACTCGAGGTCGAGTGTGGAGTGGTCGCCGACGCGGCGACTTGCTTCGACGTTGATGAAACTGGCGCCGCTCTCCCGGTCAATCGCCGCACCACCGAGAATTGCGGTGCTCTGGACGTCGTTGAGCGCGAGGCGTGCGCCGACAAAGACGTCGTCCTCCAGCGGGGTCAGGGCCAAAGCGTCGCGTTCGTCGAACGCGTATTCGGTCAACACTCCTAGATCGATTCCGCTGGCCCGCAGATTGCCAAACGTGTATTCAAAGCCGCCGGTGTCAGGAGCGGCCTGCGCGGTCGCAAGCCCGGCACACGCGCACAGCCCCCACAGTGCAACGGCGGCCGGAAAGACGGGAAGTCTTCTCATAAAGAGACCTTTCAACCGTTCTAGCGGCCAGTGATATCCAGCGAGATCGGCTGACCGTAGCCGAGTTCGGCCATCCGGCCGAGCTGGGCTGCGGCGTCACCCACCACGACATAAATCATGTCGCTTTCATTCAGGTGCGTCTCGATGACCTCGCGGAAATCTGCGAGCGTCATCGCTAGCAATGTTCGCTGATCGCGTTCCAAGAAATCGGCCAGTAGCCCGAAACGGCTCATGCGGCGTAGCCGGCCCAGCTTGGCGCCGAGTGACTCAAAGGCGCGGGTATTGCTCTTGATAATCTGGTTCTTCGTCACCTCCACGTCTTCCTCGGTGAAGGTGGCGGCATAGTCCCGGATCTGATCCCGCAATAGCTCAAGTGATTCAAGGGTGATGTTGGCGCGGACGCTGGTACGCGCCAACCAGGGGCCGATCTCGGCCGTGTCGACGAGACCTGAGGTCGCGCCGTAGGTGTAGCCCTTCTCGATCCGCAAGAGCTGGAACAGGCGCCCACTCGAGTTACCGCCGAGACGCTCATTGGCGAAGTCGAGACGGGTATGGTCCGGATCCGCGGCCGACAGCGCCAGTCGCCCGACCTGCAGCACCGATTGTTTCGCGCCCGGAACGTCGACGAAATAGACCGTCTGGCCGGGCGCTTCGGGCGGTTCCGGCTGGTCCGGGATGTCGATCGGGTGCGCCGGCCACCGCTCAAGCAAACTCGCGAGTGCGTCCTCGACCTGGGCCTGAGACACGGCGCCGACTACGTGAAAGCTGGCCTGGCTCGGCGAGACATAGTCCGCGGCGTAGCTCTTGAGGTCGTCCAGCTCGATGTCAGCCACCGTCTCTGGTGTGCCGGCGGGTGGGCTCGAAAAAGCGTGGTTCTCGCCGTAGAGCACGCGACTGAAGACGTTGTTGGCAATCGTGGTTGGACGGGCAGCTTGGTCCTCGAGTCTTGTAGCCAGCTCGCGTTCCAACCGTGCGAACTCCGTTTCGTCCCAGCGCGGTTCGAGCAGCAGTTCTTCGACGAGCGCGATGGTCGGCTCGAAGGTGCGGGCTAGGGTGCTGCCCGACAGGCGAATCGCCTCACGTCCGCCGGTGACGGTGATGCGCGCGCCGAGTAGGTCGATCGCCTCTTCAAGTTGGGCCGGCGTCTTCCGAGCGGTGCCCTCCATCATCAGCGATGCCAGTAACCCCGCGACCCCAGTTTTGCCGGGCGGGTCGACGAGCTGGCCGCCGGGAAGCGTCAGGTCAAAGGCGACCAGTGCTTCCTCCTGCACCTCGATGCCGTACAGGGCCAGTCCGTTCGCCTCAGTCGCCTGCCAGACCTGCGGGGAGGTGGCGAGCGGCGCGTCGCCCAGGGGCGGCTCCGACCGATCGGCCTCGGTTATCGTGCGGTAGTAGTCGGCCTCCTCGCCCTGCGACACTTCGGCTTCTGCCCCCTGGACGACCTCCTCCTCGACGACCAGGGCCAGCTCGGCGCCTTCGACGCCGAGGTCCGGGTCACCACGCGGCACGAAGCTCGTCGTCACCGAGGCGTGTCCCTTGACGTATCGCTCGTACGCCGCCATCACGTCGTCGGCGGTGACCGCCAGGGTGCGCTCGGCGGCGGTCGCGATGTAGCCAGGGTCACCGGTAAACTCGTTGAACTCGGCGAGCAGCAACGCCTTGTCGAGCACGCTTCCCTTGCCGTCGTGCAGAGCCCGTTCGGCCCGTACCTTGGCGCGCTCGAGCGCGATGGGGCGCACGCCCTCGGTCTCGAAGCGCGCCAGACCTTCCTCGACGGCCGCCTGCACCTCGTCCAGGTCGGTTCCGGCGTTGGCGCGCACCCGGACGACCAGCTCTCCGGCGATTTCGGCCACCGGGTGGCGTACCGTCACGTTCGGCGCGAGCTGGCGTTCGGCAACGATGACCTCGTAGAGCGGCGCCTGCTTTCCGTCAGCCAGCAGGTCCGCCAGGATGTCGAGCGCGTAGGCGTCCTCGTGATACTGCTCCACGGTCGGAAAGACGATCTGCAGTTCGGGGAGCGTGGCGAACTGGTCTTCGTACATCAGCGAGCGGGAGGCGTCGAGATAGACGGGCCGCGGATACGGGGCTCTGACCTCCGGCCCGCGGCGGATCTCGCCAAACCAGTACTGGACCCTGGCCTTCGTGGCCTCGATGTCGATATCGCCGGCGATGACCAGCGTGGCGTTGTTGGCGCCATAAAAGCGGTTGTAGAACGACTCGACGTCTTCGAGCCTCGCGTTTTGCAGGTCCTCCAGGGCGCCGAGGACGGTCGAGTGGTAGGGATGGTCTTCCGGATACAACGCCGCCCGCTGCACCATCTGGGTATGCCCGTAGGGCGCGTTGTCTACCCGCTGGCGTTTCTCGTTCTTGACGACCTGCTTCTCTCGCTCAAGCGCCGCGTCGGTGACCGTGTTGATCATGTAACCGAGCCGGTCGGAGTCGATCCAGAGAATTTTCTCGAAGGCGTCCTTCGGCACGACCTCGAAGTAGACGGTCATGTCCGAGCTGGTGCCACCGTTTCGCGTGCCACCCAGCTCAGGGATGAGCTTGCGGTTCGCGCCGACCGGCACATTCTCTGAGTCATTGAATGACACGTGCTCGAAAAAGTGGGCAAACCCGGTGCGGCCCGGACGCTCGCGGCTGGACCCGACGTGCATGATGGTCGCCACGGCCACGATCGGATCAGAGTGATCCGCGTGGAGCACGACGTCGAGGCCATTCTCGAGGGTGAACTGCTCGAACGGGATCGAGAAGTCGGTCGTCGGCCGCGGGATGATCGGTGTCTGCTCGGCGGCGCAGGCCGTCACCAGCGCACAGGTGATCCATACTCCAGTCAACTGGCGGGCGGCGCTCACACTCATCACGGTTGCATCCTCCGGGCGCGGCGCTGGCAAGACGCCATCGGCCGCAGCCACGAGCGTATCCGCCTGGACAGGGCGTCGCAAGATATGGAGCCTCGCTTCTTGGACTATCCTTCGGAGAGATGCCTGTGATCCCCAACCGTTTTGTCTGGCTGGCCACGCTCACACTGCTGGCCGGGTGCGCCGGACCGATGCCCGCGGTGGACGTGCTGCGGGCGCCGGAGGGAGGCTCCATTCCGCAGGTCGTGATTGACGACGCCGGGACGTTGCATCTCATCTACTACACCGGCTCGATGACCAGCGGCGACCTCTGGCATGTATCGCGGCCGGCGGAGGCGACCGAGTGGTCAGCGCCCCAGTCGGTCAACAGTGATCCACATTCCGTCAGTGGGCTGGGGCCGATCGATGGCGGACAGATCGCCATTGGTCCCGACGGATTGCTGCATGTCGCGTGGTTCCACAAGGACCCCACGCGTTTCCACTACACGCGGTCCGACCACACCGGCACATTCACCCCACAGCAGACCTTGTCGATGAAGGACGAGGGTGGGGTGGAGTCGGCACCCACGCTGACCGTCGACGATGCCGGGAACGTCTACGCGTTCTGGCATGCCGACCCGGTGGAAGACGCGCAACGCCGGGTATACATGGCGGTGTCGCGTGAGAACGGTGCGCTGTTCGACCTACCTCGAGCCATCAGCCCCGCCGCCGAGGGTGCGTGTGGGTGCTGTGGCCTACGGGCGGTCACCGACGACACGGGGGTCGTGCACGTCTCCTACCGCGGCGCCGGCGAGAATGTGCGTCGCGGGATGCGGCTCCTGACCAGCGGCGACCAGGGCCGCACCTTTACCGACCAGCTGATCCAGCCATGGGAGCTCAACGCGTGCCCCATCGCCACCACCACGCTCGCCGCGGGTCCGGACGGCACACTGGTCGCGTGGGAGACCGACGGTCAAGTCTATTTCGCCGATGTTGAACGCCTCGACGAGCCGGTATCACCGCCTGGCGAGGCGGAATTTCGACGCAAGAACGCCACCGTGGCCGCCAACGACCGAGGCGATATCTTGCTGGCCTGGGGCGACGGCCCCGGCTGGCAGTCCGGGGGCACCCTCCACTGGCAATTGTTCGACCGCGCGGGGCGTCCTCGAGGAGACGAAGGGGTTGGGTCGAGTCCGATCCCGGCCCGGAGCGTCCCAACCATCGCGGTTCGGACAGACGGCTCGTTTGTGGTGGTCTTCTAGTTCCTGTGACCGCGCGCGCCACGTCAGACCTGTCTCGTATCGTCGAGACACGGGCCCTCGACGCCGAGGCCATCGCAGCGCTGAATCACCAGATTCACGGCCAACTCCTGGCTACCTCGCCTAATCTAGGCACGGCCAATTTCACGACCATCGGGTCCGCGGATCTCCGCTGTCTCTTCGACCAGTACGACCGCCTCTTCTTCGATGGCGCGATTGGGGCGAACCTCGACGGGGCCGCGCTGAACTTCCGGGTGTCGAAGCGCATGACCAGCGCAGGCGGCAAGACGGTCCGGTTCGTGACGCGAGGTCGCCCGGATCACACCCGCTATGAGATCAGCGTGTCGGCGACACTCCTTTTTCAGTGCTTCAACGGTGACGACCATCGGCCGATCTTCGTGTCAGGCGTCAGCTGTAGCAACCGGCTGGAGGCGCTCCAGCGCATCGTGGAGCATGAGCTGGTCCATGTGATCGAGGGCATGCTCTGGGAACGCTCGAACTGCTCGGCGACCCGGTTCCAGTCGATCGCATCACGGTTCTTTGGTCATCGCGGGAATACCCACGCCCTGATCACCCCCCGCGAACATGCGGCGGTCAGGTTCGGCATCCAACCGGGCGTCCGCGTCAGATTCGTCCTGGACGGCGTTCGCCGCGTCGGATTCGTCAACCGGGTCACTCGTCAGGCCAGTGTGCTGGTCGTAGACGCCCGCGGAAGCCGGTTCTCAGATGGTCAGCGCTACACCACCTACTATGTGCCGGTGGAGCAGCTGGAGACCATCGAAACGGACCAGCCCGAGCGCTGAGACGGGGAGTTTGGGGTAGGCTAGGCGTTCATTCGACAATCTCAGGAGGTGTGTCTGTGCAATCGAGTCTGACGCGTTGGCGGGTGGGGTTTTTCGCGCTCGCGCTGTTGATGGCGGTGGCCGTCGGCACAACCACGTTCCAGAGCTTCCCGGCCGCGGCTGCGGCTGAAGCGGAGCTGGCGCGAGACCTCGAGACCACGTCGCCCGAGGATGTCGGCATTTCGTCCGAACGCCTCCGCAGGCTGGACGACGGCATGCAGGCCATGGTCGACGACGGCAAGCTGGCCGGAGTGGTCACGATGCTCGCGCGGCACGGCAAGGTCGTGCACACCGACGTCGTGGGTGCCCTTGATGTCGGCCAGGGGAATGCCGCCGAACTGGACTCCATCTTCCGCATCTTCTCGATGACCAAACCGGTGGTCGGGGTGGCGATGATGATGCTGCACGAGGAGGGGAAGTGGCAGCTCAATGATCCGGTAGCGAAGTACATTCCGGGCTTTGCCGACCTCAAGGTCTACACCGGGGAGAACGCCGACGGGACGATGCAGGTCGAGGACATCGAACGTGGCAAGCGGATCACCGTCCGCGATCTCATGAAACACACCGCCGGTTTGGGCTACGTGCTGAACCCGCGGCACCCGGTGACCAAGGCGTTTCAGGCCAACCAGGTGCTCGATGCGGACGCCTCACTCCAGACGATGATCGACAAGATGGTGCAGGTGCCGTTGATTGCGCAGCCGCAGACCATGTGGGCCTACAGCTCCGGAGTGGACGTGCAAGGTTACCTGGTTGAGCAGATCTCCGGACAGCCACTTGCAGAGTTCCTGCAGGAGCGGATTTTCGAGCCGCTGGGTATGGTCGACACCGGATTCTACGTGCCGCCAGACAAGGCGCATCGCGTAGCCGCGCTGCACTCGCCAGAGGCGGACGGCCAGCTGGCCTCCGCCTCGACAGGTCGGGGGGCATTGCGGACCACACCACCGGCCGGGCCATCGGGTGGCGGCGGACTGTATGGGACGGCTCCCGACTACATCCGATTCGCGCAGATGCTGCTGAATGACGGTGAGTTGAACGGCGTGCGGCTGCTGTCGCCTCGCACGATCGAGATGATGCGCTCGAATCACTTGACCGACGGCGAGCAGGCCACCTACCGCCGGCCGGGTCAGGGCTGGGGACTCAACTTCTCGGTGGTGACCAACGGCGCGGCGTCCGGCGAATCGTGGTCCACCGGCTCCTACTATTGGGTCGGCATTGCTGGCACCTGGTTCTGGGTCGACCCGGAGGAAGATCTCATCTTCGTCGGCATGATCCAACACAGCGGCCGCGCTATTAACGAGGTGCAGCAGCTGTCACGCAGCCTGGTGTATCAGGCGATCGTCGGCGACTGACGTCGGCGTTCTTGCGGTGCAATGTGGCGGGCCGGGTTCCAGTGTGAACCCGGCCCGTTTTCTGTACGGGGCTCCGAAGTAGGTCGAAAAGTAACCGTCCGCTGACCGGCGGGATGGCAGAAACCGAGACCCTCAACCGTCGCGACCAGCGCTCGCCCTCGTTCCGCCGCGCGTCCGACGCTGGCACGACCTCTGCACAAGGATGTCATGGCTCACATGAAGGAGAGACGCGATGACATCGACACAACCAGACCTCACTGCCACCCGCCGCTACGCTCGACTGGTGCGTACGACCCTGCGGGTCCACGACGACGTCCTGGAAGCAGCCCGCTACATCGCGACCGACGAGGGTGTCGGCGTAGGCGACGTCATGTCGCGGCTGGCACGGCGCGGTCTCGAACCGCGTGTCGATGCGCGAGCCATGGTGAACCGCGCGTTGGATGACTAGCACACGCGCGCGCGATGCAACGGGGTGGCCGGACCGACCGCTATTGTCTCCAGAGCCGGTCCCACCAGTTAGCCTCTACGGCCGCCGCGGGCACCGAATCGAGCCCCATCTTGGTGCGGATGGTCTCGAGGTCCCAGCCGGTGAGCGACGCCAGGGTCTGCGCCTCGCGCTCTTGGCGAACCGCCACGGTCTGGCGATACTGCATGACCTCCTCACAGCTCCCGGCACCCTGCCACGGCTGACGCAATACGTAGCGACCCTGGACGTTGCTCCGGTCCGCAGTTTCCTGAAAACGCAGATCGTCCGGGAAGTGTTTCGCGTCGTACCGCACATGCAGACGCGTCACGAAGACGTCTTGCGCCGCACCGCGCCGATCGGATCGAGGTGCGTCGTCCAGCCAGAAGACCCCAAGATCCTGCAGTTCCGTTCGGCTCAGCGGGTCAGCGGCGCACGGGTCGCACCAAGACATGTCCCACGCGTATTCGAGGAACACGCCACGCCGTTGCGCCTCGTCGACCTGCCGGCTGAACATCGCCTGATAGAACGCGGCAAATTCGTCCGGCTGCTTCAGATAGACCGGGAGTTCCATGTCCGTCGGGACGGCCACGGTTCGATAGTTGCGCGTCTCGACCCTCCCGGTCCGCGTCAGTGCGAAGACGAACAGGTCTTGTGGTCCGTCCGCATTCAGGGTGCCGAGCCGGATTGGCAGCATGAACTTCGGTGACTCGTACGCGATCTGCAGCGGGCGCAGGTAGGTGTAGCCGAGCGCGGCCTGTTCTTCCAGATTGACGCGGGCCACGAAGAATCGCATGCCCTGCTTGATATAGCTGCCGAGCACCTCCGTCGCGCCGGTCGGTATCTGATAGCCCTCCTCGTGGAGCCAGGTCTGGAGCCCCCCGCTCTGCTCGGCGGAGAGGATGACGATGTCGTACTCGCCCACCGCATAGGTGGCCTCGATGGTGACGCCCAGTGACTCGAGACGGTCCTGTGCGACGGGCCGGGTCGGCCTCTGCACGGCGCTCGCCCGGGCCATCTCCATGACCACCGGATAGCAGGGATCCGGGTCGTGATACTCCACCAGCCGGGGCGCGGTGTAGGCGTCAAGGTGGTCGAGCACCGCCTGCTCCCCAACGTGTATCTGGTCGCGGGTGAGCGTGGTGGGCACGGGTATGACCATCGCGAACTCCTGAGGGTCTCCATGGAAATCGTTGGACATGGTCACCACGGTGCGGTCGCCGTCCCGCACAAGGACGACCTTGGACGCGCGGTTGAACAGTGTCGTATCCGCCTTTGAGACGTAGAAGCCACAAAACGCGAGTGCGGCTGGGGTCACTCCAATCCAAGCGACCAACGTGAGCAGTCCGATCCGAACGATCCTGGTAGCGCGAGTGAGCGTCATGACGTGTCCTTTCTGTGTATGCGGGGAGGTGCCGAGAGACCAGTCGTCCGCAGCGACAGGTGTCCGCCACCCGGCATCGTGGCGGGACCGCGACGAGGAGGTGCCGAGAGACCCATCGTCCGTGGCGACGCGAGACGACCAGTTGAACCGTGGGCCCGGGAAGATCCGATTGATGGCGAGCGTCAACGGGGCCGCCGCGGCAAGCGCCCAGAGCAAGCCGTTGGGTCGATGGAGACCGAACTCGACGAACGCGCCGCCACTGGCGACCAGCACCGCGAAGCAGATGCGGCCACGGCGCGAGTCGGGCGTCGTCTTCGGGTCCGAAATCATGAGGAAGGCGAACAGCAGCAGCGCCCCGCTTTGCAGATGCAACAACGGGATCGTCAACGGGTCTCCGAGCCACACGGCGCGGCCCACGACCAGCAGGCCATACGACGCGAGAAACGCGTACGTCACGTCGCCACGCTCGGCTCGGTGCACGACGAGTCCTCCAAGCCCAGCCATCAGGCCTACTCCGAATGCCACGCTGCCCCACTGGCCCGGCGAGACCCAGACATGTCCGCTCACGAGCAGCATGACCACCAGGCCCAGATTCGTCGGGTTGAACAGATGTCGGCCATCGACGCGGCACAGGAACTTGCTGGCAATCGTGACCACGGCGGCGATCACGACCAGCCCAGGGCGGTCAGTCCGTAGCAGTAGACAGAGCGAAAGCCCTGAAATCAGGGCACTGAGAGGATCGAACCGTGGCAAGGCCCAGAGACGCGAGCACGCGTACTGGGTGGCGAGGCAGACGCCAAGCGTCAGCCCGATTCGGCCGGGAGACACATCGAAGTCGAGCGACGAGACCCCGTACACCAGGAGGGCGAAGAGTACGCCGATCTGATAGAGTCGCGGGTCCTGAGTGCGAGTCATTTGATGCCTTCCTCACTCTGAGAACGTACCGTCGCCACGTTCTTGCACGCTGAGTCGACTTTTTTAAGGAATCAACGCGATGCCACCCTCCTTCACCCGGTTTTCCGCCACCGTTCAGCCCGAAGGCGCGTTCGCGGTGCTCGCGGTCGCGCGGCGCCTGCAAGCAGCCGGAAAAGACGTCATCGAACTGGAGATCGGCGACAGCCCGTTCCCTTCCCCAGAGTCCGCGATCGAGGCTGGAATCGAAGCGATTCGGGCCGGCCGCACCACATATGGGCCATCGGTTGGGCTTCCGGAGTTTCGTGCGGCGGCAGCCGCCTACGTCAACGAGGAACACGGGCTGGCGGTGTCGGCCGACAACGTCGTGGCGGGACCGGGTGCCAAGACCTTCGAGCAGCTCTTTTGTGAAGCGTTCTTGGAGCCTGGTGATGGGGTGCTGGTGTTCAGTCCACATTTCCCCACGTATCCGGCGAATATCGCCCGGCGCGGAGCTCGGATGGTGCTCTCGAGCCTGCGGGCATCACGAGCCTTCCGGCCGGATCTCGACGATGTGCGTCGTTTTCTCGACGAGGACGCGAGCCCCAAAGCCATCTTCTTGAACAGTCCGCACAACCCAACCGGGGGTGTGACCACCGAGGAGGACCTCCGGGGACTCGCCGCACTCATCCGGGGCCGCGATATCGCTGTCTTCAGCGACGAACCATACGACTGCATGGTGTGGGACGGGCGGCACCACTCCCTCGTGGCGCAACCGGGCATGCTCGATCAGGTTGTCGCCGCGTATACCTTCAGCAAGTCGTTCAGCATGAGCGGTTGGCGCCTCGGTTACGCCGTGTCGAACCCGGACACGGTGAGGGTCTTTGACCTGCTGACCAATACCGCGCTGTCGTGCGTGCCACCGTTCACACAGCTAGCCGGGGCCGCCGCGCTTCAGCGCGGTCGAACCGAACGTGACGGCCGGATGCAGGAGTTCCATCGCAAGGTCATGTTGTTGGTAGCCGGGCTGAACGACGTGGAGGGCGTCAGCTGTTTGACCCCTGGGGGGACCTTCTACGTGTTTCCGTCTGTGGCAGCTATCTGCAACCGCGAGGGAATCACGTCGCACGGGCTCGCGCTGTATCTGTTGGAGGGCGCGGATGACAAGCTCGGCGTCGCCTGCCTGGGGGGCGAGTGTTTCGGGGCCGCGGGGAGCGGCTTTCTCCGACTGAGTTGTGCGCAGCCGGATGACCGACTGAAGGCGGCGGTCTCGTTCCTCGCCGATGCGGTGACCAGACGGGACCGAATCGCATCCTACCTCGACACGCACCCGGACTTCCGCCTGGACACCCCGTACGACGTCGGCTAGCAGGCGCTACTTCTTGAACATGTCGCCAAGTCCACCAAGGCTGCCGGCCACATCTGCCAGGCCTCCCGCACCGCCGCCGTCGCCACCGGACAGGAGCTGGTCCAGCGGGCCAGACAACGCCGGCGCTTTCGATTTCAGGTGATTCAAGATCACGCTCACGGCCATCTGCTCTTTGTCCGCAGGCAAGCCAACCTTCTGCGCCACGAGATTCACAATTTCATCCATCGCGTTACCTCCGAGCGAGATCAGACCCGGTCGGCATCCGGCACGCCTTCGCGTCCCAGCGCCTTCAACACACAATCGACGTTCACCGCGACCTGTGCGGTGCCGGACAAGGTCAACGTGGCCCATCGTCGCGTCGGCCGCACGTGTTGCTCGAACATGGGCTGCACGTCACGGGCAAACTGCGTCCGGATGTCATCCGCGCGACGACCTCGCTCGCGACGGTCCCGAGCCAATCGCCGCGCGTGGGCCGTGTGGTCGTCCACGTCCAGAAATACCGACGTATCGATGAGGGCCCGGATGTCTTCTCGACAGAGCAGCAGGACGCCTTCCACGATGATCAGTGGTCGGGGTTCGAGGGTCATCGTATCCGGTTGGCGGGTATGGCTCGTGAAGTCGTAGACCGGTCGATCAATCTGGCAGGCGCGGCTGAGTGACGTGAGGTGCGCGGCGAACAAGACCCAGTCGATGGCCCCCGGCGCGTCGAAGTTCTGCTGGCGCCGGGTCTCCGGGCTGAGATGCGACAGGTCGCGATAGTAGGCGTCCAGCGGGAGGATCACCACATCGTCGTCGGGGACTGCGACACCCAGCGCCTCCGCGAGCGTTGTCTTCCCCGAACCTGATCCGCCAGCGATACCGAGGATGTGAGGCCGCGCGTGCACCATCACTTCGGCGGAAGGCTGTCGGCGAACGCAACGCACCGGTCGAGCCAGGACATGAGAGCGGCGCGCGTCCGAACGCCGTCGGCCGAGACATACACGTAGCCGGTCAGAGCACGCCCGGTGAAGTCCATTTCCCGAGCGTGCTTGCGTCGCAACGCCTTGTCGTAGGCATCTGGCCCGACCCGCACCATCAGCTCGTCGGCGTTGACGCCGACGCACATGTTCCCGTGGACCATGAACGCCAGGCCACCGAACATCTTCCGCTCGGACACACCGTCTCGGCCCGCAAGCAGCCGACGGATGCGCGTGGCGAGCTGCTCGTTGTAAGCCATGCCGTGGGTCAGGATACCGTGGCTACGACCAGGACACGACGCCACCTGGGTGCTAAATCGGCTCCAGCTGAGCCGCTTCCACCCAGCCGACCGTGCCGTCTTCGAGCACGATCTCCACCCAGTCGTCAGACCGACGGCCCATGCGCACGGTGGCACCCTCGTGGACGGCAAAAATCCGGAGCGCGCTGTCTCCGGAGGGCGCGCTCTGCACATCGGCCTCGGTGGTCATCACCACCGCTTTCTGCGGCGCGCCGATGCCCAGTTCCCGGACCGCCAGGTTGATGCCGAACAGAAACGCCACCCCGGCCGCGGCCGTGGCCCCGCGGCGCGCCCACACGGCCATCGGCGTTCCAGGTCTCAGAATCCACACGATGCCGCCGCCCGCCGCGACGAGATACGCCAGACCCACCAACCAGGCCAGCGCCGACCGCGGCACCAGATCTACCCACCAGCGAACGGCCCGGAACAGCCAGAACTGGGGAAGTGGTGTGATGTCGTCGGCAGTCAACTGGCGGGCCAGGGCCAGATTCGCCAACAGGTCCTCATCGGCCGGCATTAACCGGCGTGCACGCTCGTAGTACAGAATCGCCGGCCCGATCTCACCGCGCTTGAAGTAGGTGTTCCCGAGGTTGTAGTACAGGTCCCCGCTCTCGAGTCCTGCCTCGAGAATCCGAGCGTAGCTGGCGACCGCGCCGTCGAAGTCACCGTCCTGATACCGCTGGTTCCCCTCGTCGAAGAACGCCTCTTGGCCGGCGCACACCCCGGCAGTCAGCAGCCCCAGCCACAGGGTGGTCATCAGCGTGCGAAGTGGTCGTAGGGTCATGACAATGCCTGGTCGAGGTCGGTCATGGCTTGCCCGGCGCGCGCAAGCATCTCCTGCATGGCCACCGGATCGGGTTCGGTAGGGGCGAATCGTTGACGGTCGGAATCTTCGAGACAGGCCAGATACGCGCCGACCACGTCGTCCGACACGCCGCGGGCGATCAGGTGTGAACGCATCTGGTCCCGCACCAAACCGGCTTCCGCGAGGTTCAGCTTGTCTCCGAGGAAGCCCTGCAAGGCTCGCCCGACTTCAGCGTGAAACTCGCGGTGTGTGTCTGGCGAGCGCAGCGACTCGGCTTTGGCCAGACGTTGCTTGGCCAGGCGAGACGCGCGGCGACCTCGGGCGTAGGCGACGTCTCCGCGCAACCGGTCCTGATGGCGTTGCATCGCGACCGCACCGGCGACGGCGAGCAGCGGCGCCAACATGACGACCCAGAATCCGACGCTGCGGAACAGCGAGGCCCCGATCGGGCGAAACGTCGGCATGGCAATGCGGATGAAACGGATATCCTGCTGCGCCGCGATACCGGTGCGTCGGCGACCACCCGCGCCGGCCGGGGCGTCGATCGCGTCACCGGCGATGCGTAAGGTAATGGGTGCCGATGTCGCCACCGCGTACGCATCGGTGTCGCTGTTGAAATAGGCCAGCTCCACGGGCGGCAGCGCGACGTCGCCCGGGGCGCGCGGGACCACCACATATTCGAAGACCTTCCGCCCGCGTACCCCGTCGCCGAACGGTTCGACCTGTTCGGTCACATCCGGCGGATAGACCTCGAAGTCCGTGGGAAACCCCAGCTCCGGCGCGACCACCGTCCTGATGTTGCCGGTGCCGGTCACTTCCAGACGAAACGTGAGTGCGTCGTTGGTGTTGAGGTCAGTGCGGTCAAAGGAGGTGGCCACTTCGAACTGCCCCACCAGACCGGTGAACGATGGGGGCTCCCCGGTGGGCAGCGCACTGACGTCCAGCTCGACTGGGTCGGACGCGATGACGACCGGACGATCGCGACTCCGGCCAAAGAACGGGTCGTCGAAGAACCCGCGCGAACGCCGCTGCACACGCACCTGGGCCTCGATCGTCAGCGGATCAAGGGTCTTGCGACCCGCACTGGTAGGAAAGAGAGCAACGCGTCGGATGACAGAACTGGCGTACTGCACACCGTTCCGCACCACCTGCTCGACTCCGCCGACCGGGTCAGGCAGCTCCTCGGCCCAAAAGCCGGCGGTGCTCGGCTGCTCTGTTAAGTTGTAGCCGTCGACGTTGACCCGGGTGAAGATCCGATACTCAACCGTGACCGGCTCGTTGACGTAGACCGCCTCTTTGCTCGGTGTCGCGATGATGAACAGATCGTCTGGATCCACGCCGTCGGCGCCGCTCCCTCCACGACCGGTGGGGGCACTAGTGACCCGAATCCTGAGCGGATCGGTGGTCAACGTTTGCCCCGCCGCCCGCACCGTTATGGGACCAATATCGAACTGGCCTTCCGCCGTAGCCTGAAATTGGTACTGGATCGTGAGCACCACCGAAGTACGCCCGCTCGCCATCTGCATCGACGTCGAGGTCCCAGACCCCAGGTACGCCGCGAACGCGGACAAGTCAGGCACGGTCGGGTCGCCGTCAAGCTGCTGAGTGCCGGCGACCTCCACGTTCAGCACGAACTGTTGGTTGAGCCCCACCTCGTTCTGACTCAGGTAGGCTCGCACCGTCTGAGCCAGACCGGACACCGGAAAACAAAGCAGTCCGATCATCGCCGTCGCCAGTACCGACGCGAGGCGGCGTCCGAGGGTCACCACGGCCTCCGGGGCGGTCGTACCGGCGTCGTCGACCGGCGCTGGCGTCGAATTTCGCCAGGGTCCTCATTGATGGCCTGGAGGAGTCGTTCGGCCTCGTCGCGGCTTAGCTCACCGGGCTGCGGTTGCGGCTCGCCATCCTGCTCGGGCTGGTCTGACTGGTCCTGCGGCGGCTCGCCGTCGTCGGATGGCGATTCGTCCTCAGGCGGGTCCTGGTCTCCGGGCTCGCTCTCTTCAGGGGGTTCGTTCTCCTGCCCGTCGCCAGGTTCCTGGTCGTCCTGGTTCTCGTTCTCTTCGTTCTGTGGCTGGTTCTCCTGCTCTTGGTCTTCGTTTTGGTCCTGATTGTCGTCCTGCTCCTGTTCCTGCTCTTGTTCCTGTTGCTGCAGCTGTTCGAGCGTTACCTCAAGGTTGTGTTTGGCATCGGCGTCTGCGGGGTTTCGGCGCAGCGCCTCCTTATAGGCATCAAGGGCCGGCTCCAGTTGCTGCTGGTTGTAGAGCGCGTTTCCAAGGTTGTACCAAGCCTGCGCATCCACGGCGGGATCGCCGCTTTCGGTCGCCTGTTGGTACGCCTCCATCGCCCGTTGAAACTCCTCGGTTCGGTACAGCGCGTTGCCGTCATTGAACGGCGCGACCGCCGAGTCTGGGGCCTGTCGCAGCGCTTCGAGATATTGCTCGTGCGCTTCGTCGAAACGACCTTCCTCATACAGACGATTACCGGACGAGACGGCCGCGCGCCCCGGCTGCGCCCACGCTGCACATGGCAGGGCGAGACCGGTGAGCAACGCAACACAGACCCGCCGGCCGAGACGACTCACTTGAACCTCCCAGTCCACCCTACGTGGACCCGCCGTCGGTCAGACACCAGCACGTCACTGATGAGCAATACCAGCGCGAGGCCGAGAAAGAGCTGGTACTGCTCATCGAACAGCGTGACCTGTTCGCTCTCGAACTCCCGACCCTCGCCTCCAGCCAGTTCCTCTGCCAGCACCGCCAGTTCGGTGCCGCCTGGCGACGCGCGGTAGTAAGTCCCGCCGGTGCGTTCCGCCAGCGTCATCAGCGTGGCTTCGTCCAGTCGCGTGGTGACCACGGCGCCGTCACCGTCCCGCTTGAAACCTTGGGCCTGGCCGGCCGCATCGAAATCGGGAATCGGGACCCCGTCCGTCGAACCGATACCCACCGTATAAATGACCACACCCTCGTCGGTGGCGCGGGTGATGGCGTCGTCCACCTCCCCTTCATGATCTTCGCCATCGGTGATGACCACGAGTACACGGTGGCGCCGCTCGGTGGCGGCGAACGCGTCCAGGGCGACCGCGATCGCCTGCCCGAGGTTGGTGCCCTGCACCGACATCATGTCCGGTTCCATCGCATTCAGAAACAGACGAGCCGCCCCGTAGTCGAGCGTCAAGGGACTTTGCACGAACGCCTCACCGGCGAATGCCACAAGCCCGACCCGGTCTCCATCGAGCTGGTCAATGAGGTCGGCGATGGCGAACTTGGCCTTCTCGAGTCGGTTCGGCGCCATGTCTTCGGCCACCATGGAGGCCGAGAGGTCCAGTGCAATCAGCACGTCACGCCCTTCGCGTCGGACCGTCTCGACCCGGCTCCCGAACTGCGGACGGGCCAGGGCGGTCACGAGCAGACCGACGGCGGCCACCACCAAGATGGTCTTTGCCAGCTGACCTCGCCGGCTCACGCTCGCGGTCAGCCGGTCCAGCAAATCGCGGTCGGCCAGCCGCTCCATATCCCGCTGCTTCCGCGCACGAGCCCACCAGACCAGCGCGACCAGCGCTGGCACCAGCAGATACGCGAACAACATCTCACTCGCAGCGAATCGAAACATGGTGGCTATGGAATCTTTCTCAGGAGCGTTCGGCCAAGCCCGACTTCCAGCAGCAGCACCCCGAGCCCGAACAGCAGTGGCAGGTGAAAGAGCTCGCCGTAGCGAGTGAATTGCTCAACCTCGATCTCGGTCGTTTCCAGCGCGTCGATTTCTTCGTAGATCTGTTGCAGGCTCTCACGGTCCGTGGCGCGGAAGTACCGGCCCCCGGTCAGCGACGCCGTTTCCTGCAACGTCGGTTCATCGATGTCGACCTCCATCTGCGCGTAGCGCCGCCCAAACAGGGGATCGTCGACGGGAACCCGGGCCACGCCCTGCGTGCCCGCCCCGATGGCGTAGATCCGCACATCGAGGGCCAGCGCGAGTTGAGCCGCCGTCACCGGGTCAATCTCGCCGCGATTGTTGCGCCCATCGGTCACGAGGATGATGACCTTGGAGTCTGCGTCAGAGCCCTGCAGCCGCTTGACCGCCGTCGCCAACCCCATCCCGATGGCCGTGCCGTCCTCAATGATGCCGACCTCCAACTCTCCGAGCAGGGTCGTCACCACATCGTAGTCGAGCGTCAACGGGGCCTGTGTAAAGGCATCGCCCGCGAAGACGACGAGCCCGATCCGGTCATTTCGTCGTCCGCTGACGAAGTCAGCCGCGACCTGTTTGGCGGCCTCGATTCGATTCGGCTGCAGGTCTTCCGCCAGCATCGAACTGGACAGGTCGAGAGCCAGCACGATGTCGATCCCTTGCGTCGTGACGTTCTCGGCCGTGACCCCGGTCTGCGGTCTGGCAAACGCCACGATGAACGCCGTGAGCGCAACGATCCGGAGACCGAACAGCGCGTGACGGAATCGTCCCCGACGCCGGCGGTCAGCGCGCTTGATGGGGGCGATTGACGAGTAACGCAGCGCCCCCACCTGTCGTCCTCGCGTGACATACCAATAGGCCAGGGCTGGCACGAGCAGCAGCAGCAGCAAGTACATCGGGTCGGCGAACCGAAGCAGCGTCGTCATGCCGCGTGGGCCTCCGATGCCTCAGCCGGGGCGGGCTCGGTCGGCGTGGTCAGCTCGACGAGGTGCCGACTCACGGGGATCAGGTCATGACAGCTTGCGGCCACCGGCCGGAATTTTGCGAACTTGACCAGGTCACATCGGTCGAGCACCTGGCGAACGTCGGCCACGACGGCGCTACCGACACCATGCTCGCGGAGACAGCCCAGCACCTCGCCGGTGGTCATCTCCATCGCGTCGATGCCGAACCGATCCTCCGCGTAGACGCGCACGATGTCCGACACCCGAATGTGGTACGTCTTGATTTCACCCAACTCGAGGAGCCCGGAGGCTTCGAGGGCGGCCAGCGACTCAAGGGCCACTTCGTGCGCGGGGCGGGGCGGTGCAACCGGGGCAATCACCTCGGGCCGGGCGCGTCGGCGATACCGGCGGTACAGCCAATAGCCGGCGGCGGCCAGGGCCAGCAGCCCGAGCAACCACGGAAGCAGCGTGAAGATACCGAAGGGGATTTCCAGCGGGGCCTTGATGTCGCGCAGCGCGCCCTCGTCGTCTCGTCCGACGCTGAGCACCGCGACCGCTGCGCCCCTCGGTCGCCAAGGTGACCCGCTCCCCAGTCGCGGCGACCACGTCGACCTCGAAGGAGGGCAGCGCCAGGTCACCAAGCTCGAACGCGGTCACCCTCAGCTCGACCTCCGTCTGGGTCATCTCCCCGGCGTCGTCCAGTATGGGCTCAACGTCGCGCTGGTCCAGCAGCTCGAATGATCCAAGCGCCAGGCTCTCCGGCCATTCGACCGTCGCGTCCGGGGCGTGCCGCACGCGCACCGTGACGGTGACCGGGTCGCCCACGTTGATCGTGGTCGTGTCGATCGTGGTGGTGATGTCCGGCTCGCGTGGTTGTGCCGTCACGACAACCGGCAACGCCAGCGCCCGTCGCGAGCACCATGGCCCGCACCCCCCCCGGTCGTATGCTGATCATCGAACGCGCTTGGCTCGCTGTCGAAAGAACCGCATGAGCCGATCCGCATACGGGTGGTCGGTCGTAATCCTCGACGACGTCGACCCGACTCTTGCGGAACTGCCGCTCGCGAGCGGTCAGCTTCTCGGCGACGTCGGCTTTTTTAAACGCAGCGCGGGAAGGCCGGGATCGGAGACATCGACCGTCACGTGTTCTCCCGTTTCGGCATCCTCGAGTTCGAGATACCCGACAGGTGGGGAGTTGGCGTTCCCGCGGGTCACTCATCCGGATCGCCACGGTGTCATGGCGACGACCAGCCACGGCCAATGCCTTCTCGTAACCGTCACCGAGAAAGTCGGAGACGACGAACACGACGGCACGCCGTCGCACCACGCGGGCCAGATATTGCAACGCACCCGTGATGTCTGTGCCGCGCCCCTCGGGTTCGTGATAGAGCAGTTCGCGCAGTACCCGGAGCACGTGTTTCCTGCCTTTTCGGGGCGGCACGAATTTTTCGATACGGTCGGAAGCAATGATGAGCCCCACCTTGTCGTTGTTCCTGGTCGCGGCGGAACGCGAGCAACGGCGCAGATCTCGACCGCGACCTCTCCCTTCCACGCGACCGCGGCTGAACCGAACTCACCGGACGCGCTCACGTCCACCACCAGCATCACCGTCAGCTCGCGCTCCTCGTCGAACACCTTCACGAAAGGCGCGCCCGTCACGCGCCGTCACGTTCCAGTCGATGGCCGCGAATGTCGTCGCCGTGCTGGGTACTCCCGCACCTCGGCGAAGTTCATCCCGCGCCCCTTGAACACCGAGTGGTAACTCGCCGGGAGAACACCTCGTTCACCAAGTCCGCGGGTCGCAATCTCGACCCGCCGCACCTGCTTGAGAATCTCGCGCGGAATCATTGCTTTCGTCGGGGCGATGCCCCGAACCCCGCGCGGTCGCTGCGCGGGGGGCCCCAAGTGCCCCACTCCGCGACCGCGGGGGCGCGCATTGTCGCGCGCGCATTGCTCAGTCGGGGCGCTGCCCCGCACCCCTCGCGGACGCTGCGCGGGGACCCCCAGGTGCCCCACTCCGCGACCGCGGGGCGCGCATTGTCGCGCGCCCCAGGTCTCGTCCCCATACCTGGTCTGGAGCCTGCCTCGAACCTGTCGTGGGTTGTGTGTGTCATGGCACTTCGATGCTGTTGAGGACACGGTTCGCGACGTCGTCGGCGGTCATCTCCTCCGCCTCCGCCTCGTACGTCACGAGAACCCGGTGCCGGAGCACATCCAGGCCCATGGAACGCGCACATCATCCGGCGTCACGAAGCCCGCGCCGCTGCAGGAACGCGTGGGCCCGCGCCGCCTTCGCCAGACAGATCGTCGCGCTGCGGCGACGCCCCGAACGCGATCAAGCTCCGTCAGGTCGCCCAGGCCGTGCGCCGCAGGGCTCCCGTGTCGCCAACACGAGATCGACGATGTAACGCTCGACCTGCGGATCCATGTAGATCATCTGGACCGCTTCGCAGCACGCGCGCGAAGGATTTCGTCCGGCTTCGACCACCGGCATTGACCTTGCCGGGCCCGGACCGGCCGCCATGCGCCGCATGATCTCCAGCTCTTCATGCACCGGTCTGGGTAACTCGACCGCCAGAGTTTGAGCATGAACCGGTCGCTGCTGGGCCTCGGGCAGCGGGTACGTCCCCTCCTGCTCGATCGGGTTCTGCGTGGCGAGCACGAAGAACGGGTCCGAGCGGATCGTGGCGATCGCGGCCGACGGTCACCTGTCGCTCCTGCATCGCCTCGAGCAACGCGGCCTGCGCCTTGGCCGGTGAGCGGTTGATCTCGTCGGCCAGGATGATGTTCGCGAAGATCGGGCCCTTCTGCGGGTCTTGAACTCCTGAGTGCTGTCGGGTCGTAGATCAGCGTCCCGATCAGGTCGGCCGGGAGCAGGTCAGGCGTGAACTGGAGACGCCGGAACGTCGTGTCGACCGCGCTCCGCCAGCGTCTGCACGGTCAGCGTCTTCGCCAGACCGGGCACGCCCTCCATCAAGCACGTGTCCGTCCGCGAGCATGACCGATCAGCAGGCGCTCGATCATGTAGTCCTGGCCGACAATGACCTTGCCCACCTCGTCGAGCAGCCGGCTGACAAAGGCGCTTTCAGTGTGGATGCGCTGCTGAATCGCTTCGATGTCGTGATGCATGGGCATGGTGTTGAGTATGTGTCCTTTCGCTCCGGGGCACTTGCGTCGGCGAATCCGGTTGGCCGAGCCTACATTTTACGGGCGTTGCAGTCGCTACCTCAAGAACCTCAGACGCTGAGCCCCGGAAGAAGGTTGGTCCACATGGGGCTGGGTCACCCCACCGTGGCCGAATTCGCGCTTGGCTATCGGTCCCGGAAGCCGG
>CALLXD010000038.1 GCA_937766455.1 Vicinamibacterales bacterium
CGAAAGTGTCATTGGCGCCTCCCCAGCGACGATAACCACCGTTTCCTTAGAGGGAGGAACACTATGACCCGTCTCACACAAATTGCCCGAACACTCTGGCGTCAGGACGAAGGCCAGGACCTGCTCGAGTACGCCCTGCTGATCACGCTCATCGCGATCGTGGCCATCGGTGGCGTCACCCTTGCGGGCACGAACGTCGCCGCGGTCTTCAACAACATCGCGACAGCCATCTAGTTCCGTAAAGGGAGGAACACCATGACACGTCTCACACAGATTGCCCGCTCACTCTGGCGCCAGGACGAAGGCCAGGACCTGCTCGAATACGCATTGCTGATCACGCTGATCGCGATCGTGGCCATCGGCGGCGTCACGCTCGCTGGCACGAACGTCGCCACTGTCTTCAACAATATCGCCGCGGCAATCTAACCCTTGGGCGCCTCGCGCGAGGCGCCGCCCGAGGAGCGTGGGGGTATGCACATGGGTGTCGAACAGATAGCGCATCGGGTCTTGACGTCCGCTGAGGCAATTTCGAGACTCCGGCCACGGGCAGGACTTGCTGGAATACGCGTTCCTGGCCTCGCTCATCAGTGTCTTCGCCGTGGGCGCCGTCACCCTCCTCGGGCAGCTCGTGGACCAAGTGTTCTGGCAGAACGTTGCCGCTAGCCTCTAGCAGCGTCGTCCTCGCGATTCTGGTCGCGGGAACGGGAATCGGAGCGGCCATCGACCTGGCCACGCGGCGCATTCCCAACGGCGTGGTGGTTACGACCGCCCTCGTCGGCCTCGCCGCCGCCGCGGGCGGAGCTAGCAACATCTCAGTCGGCGCGTCGCTCCTGGGATTCGGTCTGGGCATCGGGATGATGCTGCCAGGCCATCTGTTCGGAGGCACCGGAGCCGGCGACGTGAAGCTGTTCGGTGCCGTAGGCGCGGTGGTCGGTGTGGAAGGAGTCTTATGGGCATTTTGCTATACCGCGATAGCCGGTGGGGTGGTCGCCATCTTGTGGGCGTTCTATCAGGGCCGGCTAACCCTGACCCTTCGTCGGGTGGTCGACACACTCTGTCGGCCCAGGCAGACCAGAGCGACGATCGTGTCCACTGGAGCAGCCAACACGTTTCCGTACGGACCAGCGATTGCGATTGGGAGCGTGCTCTCGGTGGTGATAAGGGGTGACCGATGCGACGGTGGCGTAATGAACGGGGGATGGCGCTGGTCGAAGCCGCGATGGTCATGCCCATCCTGTTACTGATCTCGGTCGGCATTTTTGAGTTCGGCCGGGCGTATCAGACCTGGCAGGTGTTGACGAATGCGGCAAGGGAGGGCGCACGCACGTCGGCACTGCCCACCGGGGTATCGACCTCGGTAGAAACCCGTGTGCGCCAGTACATGCAGGATGGTCAATTGCCGGAATTCGCGACGGCGGGCGTGACAGTCGACCGCGCCGCCAGCATCACAGTCAATGGCGCGGCGCAGTCTGCGTCTCAGATCACGATCGACTACCCGTTCGACTTCATCGTGCTGCAACCGGTGGCACGGCTGGTCGCGCCGGCGACCCAAGCCGGCAGCTCACTAACTATGCGCGCAAGCGCCCTGATGAGAAATGAGGCGCAATAGAATGCGAGACCGACGCACCGGACCGTCACGCGACTGTCTCCTAAGGAAGGTAACGAGGAGAGCGGCATGAATCGCACGCAGATGCTCAAGGTGCTACTGGTGGCGCTACTGGTCGGAGGCGGGCTAGCTTATGCCACCTACAACTACCTCGATAGCGTACCGGTACGGACCGTAGAGGTACCCACGCGCCCCGTGGTGGTTGCCCAAGCTAACTTGCAGCTTGGCGCAGAGCTGAAGCCCACGGACCTTCGCGTCGTCGACTGGCCCCTCAGTTCTATTCCCGACGGTGCGTTCAAGGACACGTCACAACTCACCGGCAGGGGCCTCGTCAGGTCAGTGTTGATGCATGAGCCGCTCTTGCCGTCCAAACTGGCCGCGGTGGGAGCGGGAGCCGGGCTGCCGCCGAGTATTCCGGCGGGCATGCGGGCCGTGTCCGTGCGGGTGAACGAGGTCAGCGGAGTCGCCGGATAGACCTGCCCGACCTCGTCGCCCGCGCCCTCATTGTCGGGTTGTTCCTGGGTCTGGCGTTTCGCATTGGCCAAGATGCGCTGACCAGCGGTCGACCCACCGGCCTGCTGCTCTTGGCGAGCGAATTACTCGTGGTCGTGCTGACGCTGGCGCGCCGGAAAGCCGGTACGATCGACCGCCGCTGGCGGACCCGACTCATCGCAGGGGTCTCCATTATCGGCCCCTTCCTGCTGCCCGCCAACCGTGGGATTGTGTCGTCTGGGCTCTACCGCTTGGTGCGCCACCCGATCTACCTCGGCTATCTGTTTACCCACGGCGCCTTCCTCGTCGCGAACCCAAGTTGGTGGAACCTTGCGGCGTTGGCGACCGCGGATGTCGCACTTCTCGTCAGGTCTGCCTACGAGGAGGAGACGCTGCGACAGGACCCCGTCTATGCGCGGTATGCAACCCGGGTGCGGTGGCGGGTCGTGCCCGGTGTGTTCTGACCGTCCCGCCCACGAAGCGACCTTCAGCATCGCGGACCGTGTCAAGCCTGTCCCTCCGTCGCGTGGGTTCACGCCCGGCTCGAGCTGGAATCGAGTTCATCGCGATGCAGACGGCGACCCGAGGCCGCCGGGGATCACTCGGTGTCGAGAGGCGGACGCGCGAGGCCGGCGATGTGCCGGGGATGCCGCCCCCGGACGTACTGCGGCGGGCAGAACACCTCGGCTCCGAGTTCGTCAGCGGCATCCCACACCCAGCGCGGATTGCGCAGGAAGGCCCGCGCCATGGCAATGCCATCGGCACGTCCGCTCGTGATGATCTCATTGGCCTGCGTGGGGTTCGTGATTAGGCCCACGGTGAAGGTTGGGAGCCCAACGGCCTTCTTGATCGTAGTCGCGTAGTCGACCTGGTAGCCCGGGGCGAGGTTGATTTGCTGGGCCGCCGCGACACCACCGCCGGACACGTCGACGAAGTCGCACCCGAGATCGCGGGCTGCCGCCACAAAGTCGCACACGTCCTCGACCGACAGCCCGTCGGGAATGTAGTCAGTGGCGCTGACGCGCAGACCCAACGCCTTGTCCGCGGGCCACACCGCGCGCACGGCCTCGAAGACCTCGAGCGGATACCTCCGCCGGGCCTCGGCGCTGCCCCCATAGTGGTCCTGGCGCCGGTTGGCGTGCGGCGACAGGAACTCGTGCAACAGATAGCCGTGCGCCGCGTGCACCTCGACCACATCGAAGCCGACACGCGCCGCCCGCCGAGCGGACTCGACGAACTCCTCTTTGATTCGGGCGAGGCCCGCCTCATCCAATGCCTCCGGCGTCTGCCACCCCTCGGCGTGCGCAAGGGCCGAAGGAGCCACAATGGGCCAGGTCTGATCGACCGGCAGCGCACCCCCGCCGTCCCATGGGCGTTGGTTGGCGCCCTTGCGGCCCGCGTGGGCCAGCTGCACGCCGATCGGACACGCGCGATGTGCCCGAATAGCTCGGACCACCCGGGCGAGACCGGTCTCGCAGGCATCTGAATAGAGTCCCAGGCAGTGCGGCGAGATGCGTCCCTGAGCGGACACATGCGTGGCCTCGGTCATGACCAATCCCATACCGCCCATGGCCAGTTGCGACAAATGCGCCAGATGCCAGTCGTTGGCCACGCCGTCGTCGCTGCTGTACTGGCACATCGGAGACAGCATGATCCGGTTGTCTATGGTGACCGGTCCGAGAGCCAGTGGATCAAACAGGTGCGACATCGTCAGCGTCCTTCGCGTCGTTCCGGCAGGGCCAGGGCGATGAGCTCAGGCGTCTCACCCCCGATGGTCAACGCGATGAACTGCGTGCCCTCGTACTCATAGGTCATCGGCGTCCCGAGCGCGCCAGCCGGCAGGTCGACCGAGCCGACGATCTCGCCGGTGGCCTTGTCGCGCGCGATCAGGCGCGGGCCGCCGTCGCTGGCGCCGGCCGTCAACGCGCTGATCAGCAGCGTCTTGGTGATCACCGGACCGCCACGCCCGTCACCGCCGAGCGGTGGCAGATTCAGGTCGCGCAGCCGCGGGTGGTTGCGATACCGATCCCCGTCGCCGTTGGGCTGCATCCACGCCGTCTCGCCCGCGTTCAGGTCGATCGCGGTCATGCGCGAGTAGGGCGGCTTGAAGAGCGGAAGTCCCTGGGGCAGCCGCGGCTGGCGGCCACTCCCGAACCCACTCTGGGTGTATCGCAAGTTGCCACCCTCGGCCGGATCCGGCGTGAAGTACTTCAGCACCGAGAACGAGTTATTGGAGGGGACGTAGAGCAGGCCGGTCTCGGGGTCGACCCCCGAACCTTGGAGATTGGCGCCGCCGTCGATCGCCGGTCGCTGAATGGTGCCCTGGATGCCGCCCTCGATGGTGTTCATCGGCGGCGTGTAGAGCGGCCCCAGGCGAAAGTCTTTGACCGCCTCGACCGCCATCGCCCGGATCTCAGGGGTGAAATCAACCAGGTCGTCGATCGAGATGCCCTGATACTCGAAGGGCGGCGGTTTGGTGGGAAACGGTTGAGTCGCCGACAGCACCTCGCCCTCCAGGTTCGTATCGGTCTCGACGGAACGTTCCTCGATCGGCCAGACCGGCTCCCCCGTCACCCGATCGAAGACATAGGTGAATCCCTGCTTGCTCACCTGCGCAAGTGCCTTGACCTCGCGGCCGTCGACGGTCACGTCGACCAGGTTGGAGTGGGTCGGAAAGTCGTAGTCCCAAACGCCGTGGTGCACCGCCTGGAAGTGCCACTTGCGCTCGCCGGTCCTGATGTCGACGGCGACGATACTCTCGGCGAAGAGATTGTCGCCCGGCCGGTGACCGCCGTAGTAGTCACTGGTCGCGGTGCTAATGGGCAGATACAAGTAGCCCAGCTCGTCGTCGGCGCTCATCGCGGCCCACACGTTGGTGTTGCCCGTGTACCGCCACGATTCGTTCCCCCAGGTCTCGGCTCCGAAGTCGTCGCCGCGCGGCACGGTCCGAAAGACCCATCTGAGCTCACCGGTGATCGCATCGATGCCTTTCACCCACCCCGGGGGCGCCTCCTTGGCGACCACGTAGTCGGAGATCGTGACCGGTGTGACGACTACCCCGTTGGAGACGATCGGCGGGGACGTGACCGAGATCCAGTGGCGACCGCGGCGGTCGTAGGTGCCCCGCTCGGCGCGGGGCACACCAGCGAACAGGTCGACCCGACCGTTGTCGCCGAACTCGGCCGCAGGTTCGCCCGTCCGCGCGTCGACACTGACTAGATACCCGTCGGTGGTGCCCCAGTAGACTCGCTCGATCTCGCCGTCGGTCCAGTAGGCCGCCCCGCGCATGTTTGCCCGGCTGGCGGGTGGACCGTCGAGATGGCTTTCCGGGTCATGCACCCAGATGTTCTCCCCGGTGCCGGCGTCGTAGGCGCCGCCCAGACTCAGGGGCGTCGACACAAACAGCCGCCCGTCGACCATGAGCGGGGTCGCCTTGAACTGCCGGAGCGACAGGCCGTAGTCGGGATTGGTGCTCTCGCCGGGCATCTGACCCGTGCGTCCCCGACGCGTGAGCTCCTCCCTGATTGCGTCGAAGTCGAGACCCGCATCCGGAGTCAGCGCCCGCCAGGCGATCTCGAGGCGAGAGAAGTTGTCGGCGTCTATTTGGTCCAGCGACGAGTACTTCGTGCCGCCGTTGTCGCCGGCATAGCTGCGCCACTCGCCATTGGTGGCGCCATGTTGGGCTGTGGCCGAGATGGCGGTGGCCATCAGCGCCGTCGACGTCATGGCGAGTGCGACGAATCTGGACCTGGGTATCACGTGTACCTCCACCTCTGGACCGTCCACGCACGCGCGAACGTTATGCTGATGCGCGAAACTTGCAGCCTACGCGCTGAAGTCTCAACCTGAAGACGACGAGCGGACTCGTCATATTACAATGCGCGAGAAATTGCTCATCTACACGGAGTCACGCACACCGTGGGACTCCGAGTGGGACGCCGATTCAGAGTAGGACACTCACGTGCACCAGGCAGTAACTGGCGGCGCCACCGTCTGACATGGCAGCAGTGATTTCCGTCCGACTTGGCATGCCGCATCTCCCGAGGTCCTGATGAGCCTACTAGACACGTTGTCAGCGTTCTTCTCCCGCCCGGCCGAGGAAACGACCGCCGAGGTACCCGCGGGCGCCTGTCCCAACTGCTGGGGTCACTACGAGTACGACGGCGAAATTCGGAAGGTCGCCCGAGACCGCCAGATCGATGTCAACAGCGGGCGCGAGCGCTACGCCTTCATTCAGGATTTCGTCGTGAACCACATCGACGGGATCCGTCTGCGCAACGACGACAAGGGATGGGTCTGCCCGAGATGCGGCAATCGTTCACACTGACCAGTCGGCTGGCGCGGCGCGGCGTCATCGCGGTCACCCTTGCCTGCGCGGCAGCGACAACACTCGACGCGACGACGCTCGCCATCCTCCGCACCCGGACTGAGATCGTCATTGGCGCCGACAGCCTCCTGTCGCTCTACGGTCAGCGACCCCAGCAGGCGTGCAAGATCGGTCGACAGGGCGACATTGTGTTCGCCACCGCCGGGCTGGTCGAGAGCTCCGTAGGCGCACTCGACGTGCACGCCGTCATAACCCAGGTGTTGCGACGCGACGTGTCCTGGACCGACCACGTGCGGACCATCGAGCAACGGCTGCAGGAGCCGCTGCTCCGCACGCTACGCCGGATGCAGCGGGAGCTCCCCGACGAGTTCCGTGGGCTGGTGGGAGGTGGCTTCGCGCTGCACGTGAGCGTCGCGGCATTCCGCGAGGGCTCGGCTCGCCTGGAAACGCGGGAGTTTTTTGTCGAGGTCGGGGTCGGCGGCGCGGTGCAGCTCCAGGTCCGCCGGGTGTCATGCCCCGCAGATTGCGCCGGCGCTATCAACGTGTTCGGTGTCGGTGAGACCGAGACGATGATGCGCCACGTCGACCAACTGCCACGCTATCCCGCAGACCTGGCCATGCTCGCCCACGACCTCGTGGCCTTCCAGGTCCGCGAGACGCCCGCTGTCGTCGGTCCGCCCATCGATGTCATCCGGGTCAGCGCGGCGGGTGTGACCTGGTCGAAACGCAAGACCAGTTGCGCTCGGTGAGTGCCACGCACGTGCCTACATGGATACCGCGGATCTTGCGGTGCCGGCTGAGAGCCGTGGAGCGTCGCCTCCGCCTCAGGGCGCTGCGGCCGAGAAGATCAGATCCAGTGACTCCGATGGCAGGCTGAACGACACGGTAGCGGTCGTCCCGACGCCACCCAGCTCAACCGAATCGATCAAGGTCTGCAGCTCGGGGCGGTCAGTGGTCTGCGACTGTGCGAGCGCCAGGACGCCGCGCAGCAGGTCGCGCAAATGCTGACCTGTCTCGTCGTCACGTCCTTCGACCGACACGGCCCCACTGACCCCGCTGTCGATGCGTCCGCTGAGCGTGAATTCCGCCACGGCGGGTATCTGAATCGGCACATCATCGGGGACAATCCCCAACGCACCCAGGTCGCTGAGCCGTCCCACGGCCCAGGCATGGCTGCCACTCTCAACCCGGTCGAGCAGCGCCATGATCTCTTCGTTCGCCGTGACGTCTGACCCGGCCGACAAATGGTCGAGGGCCTGGTGCACGTTCACCAGGGTGCCGACCGCGACAACCCCAGGCTCCAGAGCGGCCATCGCGAGCACCCCGGCCTCGTCCGCTCCGACGCCGACGACCCGTGTGCCTTCATAGTCGCTGACGGTCGCCCCGCCCTCGCGGGCCACCGCTTCGAGTCGCGTCATGTCAAACCGCCCCCGCAACAACGCCAATCCGGCCGGTCGTCCCGGCGTGTCCCCCGGCGCGACAAATCCGAACACCTCATCGATGTCGCGCTCGAGGTCGAGCCCAAGTTCCTCCAGCCGCAGCTGCTCCCATTCGTCCCCCGCCATCTGGCGGACGCGCGCCCACACATCCGAGAGCATCACCTCTCGGACATTGGCATAGGCCACGAAGCTCGCGTTCGACGGGACGTGGGCCAAGGTCGACCGACCCGGCCACCGATTGAGCCAGTACTGTCCCGGCGTTCAAAGAGACAAACACCCCTATGGCGAGCAACAGGAGGAGCCGCCCGCCGCCGCCGACCACGATGTCGCGAATTCGCTGCGTCATACCAACCTCTGTCATATCCCGAGCGCGTTGTAGACGTAGATGTTGCGGGACCGCGCGATCCCGCCGCCGTCCTGGTTCCAAGGACTCGCCAACGCTGGTGCACCCAAGCCCCCCACTGCGGGAACTCGCCCGCGGTACGTGTCAACGTGACACATCACGTGTGCGTTCGACAACGCCCTCTGGACGGTTCCCGTTCGATTCCGACCGACGCGAGGTCACCGATAGGGTGGTTTCCTGTCGAGGTGTTCGGCTAGCAAGGCGCGACGAGGGAGCAGGAAACCGCTAGTCGCGACCGGCCGCCTCGCGGCCCAGTCGCAGTGCGTTGCTCGCACCGGCATTGAGCCCTCCGTCGGCACCGACCGTAACAAAGCGGAAGCCTTCACTGATCCGCTGCTGGACAGATCCCGCGCCGGTGGTGATGGCGCAGGGGACATCATTCTCGAGACAGGCCCGCAACACCGTCTGGATAGCCGCTTCGACTGCGGGAGCGGCCGGACTCGCGTAACCCATCGACGTGCTCAGGTCGGACGGGCCAATGAAGATCGCACCCAATCCAGGGACCGTGATGATGTCGTCGATGTTCTGCACGCCTTCGGCCGATTCGATGAACATCATGGACAGCAGTTCGCCCTGCGGGTCGAGTGGCCAGACATCCGCCTTCGCGTGATAGTCACGAATGCCCCAGTACCACTGCGCGTTGGATGGATTGCGGCCGCGCAGGCCTTGAGGTGCATAGTCCGGCGCGCCGGTTAGTTGCGGGTAGCGCGTCGCTCTCACCGCCAACTCGGCGTCTTCCCGGGTGTGAATAGCCGGAAAGAAGATGCCGAAGACGCCGACGTCCAATACCTGCTTAGCTTGTGCAATCAACTCCTCCGCCCCACCCGCGGCAGGAATGCGCACGAATGGCACCACGTCAGGTTGCAGACTGCCGCTCTCGTTGATGGCTCGCTTGTTGGTCATGCCGAGCAAGAACAGTCGCAACCGCTCGACATCGAACGGCGCGTGCTCCATGTCGATAAAGACAAAATCGAGACCGGAGGTCGCCATGGCGCGGGCATTGTTCAAGGAGTAGTCGAACGACAACACGCCGAATGCGGACTGGTCGTTCTCAAACAGCTCGATTAGCTTGTTGAGTCGGGTCCCCTCCTGGGCCAGAGCGACTTGGGACGTGCCACACAGCGCAGCGACGGCTACACAGGCTAGCGTCTTGACTAGTGCTTGTTTCATTGGCTGCTTTCTCCGTTTGTAAGACCGTCCGCACCGTGCCGAACACGTCGGGCCGAGAATGCCTCTCCTGACAGCCCAGGTCAAGGGTGGACATGAGAGGTTTACGGCCACTCTTCCTGAGGGTGACTGACCTGGCTCCACACAGGGAGCCGGACACCCGACGACACCCAACGCCGAGGATGCGCACCACAAGTCCCCGGAAGGAGACGACACGTGGGATGGAGCAGCAACCCCTGGTCGGCGTCGATCGGCCCGGCGCCGGGGAGCTGCGCGACAGAATAGGGCGAGTCTAGGTCAGTCGACAAGAGCCGTAACCCATTGTAAATAAAGTGCCGAGGGCGGGGATCGAACCCGCACGGAGCTAAGCTCCACAGGATTTTAAGTCCTGTGCGTCTGCCAGTTTCGCCACCTCGGCATGTCCCCTATTCTGGATGAGTTCCAAATTTCTGTCGATCTACGGTCAGGGCCGAACGCAAGATCTCATGGGAACGGTGCTACCGACTCGACGTGAGACGCTCCCAGACAGCCGTCTGGGCCGGTCGTGACCACGATGCGCTCGTCGGCAAGTGCAGGTCGACGCCGAGGGCTGTCACCAAGTCTCGTCGACGACGATTAGGGGGCCATTTTCTCCATAGAGTTCTGTGATATAAATCGATGTCCTCTCGCGGCCAGAACTTCACTTTACGTCGAAGCGTGGCCTTACGTACGGAAAGGACACGAGTATGATTTCTCGACCCTCAGCTCTTGCATTTTCAGCGCTCCTCTTCAGCCTGTCGGCCACCCTGCCGGCGGCGGCGCAACCGAGCGACGTTGCTGACGTCTCGATTCTCGCGACCAACAGCATCGACATCAAAGACGAGTCCAAAATCTTGTCCGGCGACGTGGTGGTTAACGACGCGAGCGCGGGCCCCACTCTGGTTTCTGGCGTCGAGTTGAACGTCCGGAAGAAGGCCCAGGTGGTGGGCATCAGCGCCGACAGCATTGTCGTCGCGGGGGAGGTTATCGTCTCCGGTAGTGCGTTCTGCAACGATCTGGACGACTCCACGGGGACGGTTACGTGTGCCCCCCTCACGCCTCTCCCGGTGTTCGGTGAGTGTCAATAATTTTGAGACACCTGGGTTCAGAGTTTAAGCTACCGCCCGCGACTCGACGGGCGGGTTAATCCACACCTTCTCGGGCGGTCCGGCGATCGTTCTTGGAGCGTTGACGAACCGTTCGGGGTGGCGTTGTCGAGCACGATCCAAAGCCTGTTGTCGGTGTTTCAGGACGAGGCCAGTCCGGCCATGGTGAACCGTGGACGGCGTCAACCAGCTCAGGCCGGAATGATAGTGGACGTTGTTGTACCAGTCGAAGAAGGTCCGGCAAAACGCTTTCGCATCCTGGATGGAACCGAAACGGTCCGGGAAGCCGGGACGGTACTTGAGCGTCTTGAAGTGCGCTTCCGAGAATGGATTGTCGTCCGACACATACGGCCGGGAGTGGGATTTTGTCACACCCAGATCCGCTAATAGCAAGGCAACGGCCTTAGACTTCATCGACGACCCGCGATCGGCGTGGAGAACGAGTTGATCGGGATCGATCTGTTGTTTGTCACAGGATTCACGGATCAGCTTCTTCGCCAGAGTCGCCGACTCGCAGTCGGCGACCATCCAGCCCACGACCTGGCGGCTGAAGATGTCGAGAATCACGTATAGGTAGAAGGACGTCCATGTTTGCGGCCCCTTCAGCTTCGTGATGTCCCAACTCCACACTTGATTCGGGCCCGTGGCCAGCAGTTCCGGTTTCGTATACGTGGGATGGCGTCGTTGGTTGCGACGTTCGCGCACTTCCTGATTTGCATCCAGGATCCGATACATCGTGCGTGGGGAGCACAGATAGCGACCCTGGTCCAGCAACGCGGCGGCGACCTGGGCGGGCGCCTGGTCCACGAACCGGTCGCCATGCAGCCGGCCCGAGTATTTCCTGGCGCTCCGCCTCGTTCAAGGCGCGATGCGACCGCCGAGGCAATGGGCTCGCTGAAGGTTCGACTCCGCGTTTCCGGTGACGATAGATCGATGCACGGGGCACCCCAAAAGCCTGGCAGGCTGATGCCGTGCCCAACTCAGAACAGTGGATTTGGGCGGCTTCCATCAGCCGTTCTCGGTGTTGTCGGCGCTGTTGAGGGGAATCCCCAGCAGGGTCGCAACTTTTTTTTGGATGGCGATGATCGTCTCGGCTTTTTCCAGCCTCGCCTCCAGACGCCGCGTCTCCCGCTCCAATTCGGCTATCCGCTTATCTCGTGGATCGGTCGGCTTCGCCTTCGGCCCCCGCTTTACCGTCCCGACTCCCGCCAACTCCCCGGAATCCAGTTGCCGGCGCCACTTACTCAGGCTCGACGAATACACGCCTTCACGCCGTAACAACGATCCCAGTTCACCCGGCTTCCTGCAGCGGTCGGCCGCCCGGACAATTCGACGTTTATACTCTGCGCTGAATCGCCGACGCGTCGCCTTGTCGGCAACCTCAGGATTCGGGCCGACCCCATCCGCTGCCGAATCGGGCCCAACTCCACTCGCCCTACGGGCTCCTTCCGTTGCGCCCGATTCAATTCGTTCATCTTCTTGAGCAATCACTTTCACAGGTTATCGTCCTTCCCGCCCTCCTCACTAATTAATGGTCAGGAAGATGTCTCACGATTATTGGCACAGAGGGCCGCCGAGCCGCCACGACCGGGAGTCGCACGACAAAGGTTCGCGTATGAATATGTGACTCGCCACAAAATCCAGCGCCTCCTGCGCCGGCGTGGTCCTCCCGGTGCCCCTGTGGGAACGTTGATCTCGGCTGGCTTTGCTATGATGGTTCCTGGCTCTCTAGCAGCCCGTGGTAGAAGCACCGCTTCGTAAATCGAGAGATAGGTGTTCGTGACACCCAGTCATCAGGTCGATAGCGAAGGAAGTCGGCGGATCTGGCGTCTCAAGCGGCCCGGCGGGCCAGACCCGGGTCCAGAGGCGGCTGAGCGTGGCGATCACGGCGGCGAACGCCGCCCCCGTGCGGCCCTGGAGGCTCCGCGGCGTCCCCACCCCGGACAGCTGCCGCAGGAGCAGCCCGAGCAGCGGGAGCTTCACGCCGCCACGCGTACGCGACGCTGAGGGCTCGGACAAGGTCGGCCAGTCGTTGAGCGAGCGTTGACTTTGTTCAGAAATCGGTTTCGGTCGGCTCCTGCGCATCTCACCTCATCTTACAACGGTCCTGACACGGCGCTGATCGTCACGACACCCTCGAACTGAACAAGCGGATGGGGCGCCGAGGGAGGCCTGGATCTCGCAGGAACCGAGCGGGAGAGGCATGTTATTCGGCGGGAACCCGCTCGAGCAGATCCTCGGTGACTGTCTGAACCGACGCAGGTCGGGTCAGCGACGCAGGTCACGTCCCAGACGCTCGAGATTCCGTGCGCCGGCCAGGATGCCGTTCAGCCCTATATTGCCTTCGTGGCAGGCATACTCAAAGATGGGGCCGTCGGTGCGTCGGAGCGGTATCAGCGCGGTGAAGGGTGCCGTGTACTCGGTCGGATCCATGACGGTGTACTCATAGGCGACGGTGTCGGGATCCAATCGGGTCAGGCGTTCGACGAGGTGCAGGTTCGGGCCGGTCAGCGAACTGTCAGCGCGGAAGTTGGTGGTGTCGATGACCAGCGTGTCGCCCTCCCAATGTCCGCGTGACACACCCTTCAG
The DNA here is from genome assembly GCA_937766455.1 of Vicinamibacterales bacterium. Lineage (GTDB taxonomy): Bacteria > Acidobacteriota > Vicinamibacteria > Vicinamibacterales > UBA8438 > UBA8438. The sequence goes on from CALLXD010000038.1 coordinate 13,148, forward strand.
TTGGGCGAACGGGGGCTTCGCCGTGTCGTCGAGCGGGATCACCCGCACTTGATACGCCATCTCGTTCTGAATCACGACATGAGTGGCGGTCTGGAAGATCATCAGGTTGTTGTTATAGGCGCCTGACCGCAGCGGCGGGCCTCCCGTTGACGTGCCGAGGCAGCGGTCGGTCATCGTCCGGTTCTCATACGAGTCGTAGCGGTGCTCCTCGGTGTAGGCCCGCTCTGCTTGCGACGCCAGACGGGCGGCCTCGGTTTGCGGCGGCCGCCGTCCGTTGGGGGGGTCGATGATCAGCGACGTCCGCTTGTCGGCGGTCAGCTCGATACCCCGCTCATACCAGAACTCGTTGTACGACAGCACGCCGCCCTCCTCGCGGGGTTGATACCCCGCGGTCGGCGCGCCACTCTCTGGGTCGAAGAGGTCGCGGTTCTGACGCGTCCGCTCTGACGCCTCGAACGCTGCGGCCTCTTCGGGCGACAGACTCTCACGTCCCTCGAACTGTAGTGGGCGCTGAAGTGGTGTCAGCGTGCGGAAGGTAAAGGTGCCCGAGATATGCGGCTGGCCGTCAGGTGTAAGCATCGGCGTCGTGCTCTCGCCGGACTGGGCGCTGACCGACACGGGGGTCAGCGTAAGCATGACCGCGAGAGCAACGAACACCGTGACGCATGTCTTGAACATCTGTAATCTCCCTGGTTGCCAGCCACGACCGTCGGCCGTAGCGCCTGACATCAACACAGTAGACGGCCCAACGCTCGAACGCAAGAGGAGCGGCGCGTCCGCCCTGCGGTCCCCCTAGCGGACCGTGAAAGTGATGTCCTCACTGGCCTCAGCCGGGCCGTCGGACATTCAGCCGCGAAGCGACGCTGGCCGCGAGGCGCGGACACGATGTCCCTGTGTCAGGGAGCAACGGCCGCCCGCCATCGTGCGACCGCCGCCGTGATCTCCCGTCGGGCCTGCGCGGGACGCTCCAGATGGTGGTTGACGAAATAGCAAAACAGGACAGGCGTGGCCGAGTCCGCCTCGAGCACGCCGGCGAGCGCGACGGTGTGACGCAGCGTGCCGGTCTTGGCGGCCACGGGTGGCAGGCCAGGCCACGCCGCCAGGGTCCCCTCACCGGGCCCAGCGAGCGCATCCAGCAGAGTCTGGCCCCACCGCTGCTCGACCACATGGGCGAGCACCTGCACGAGAGTGGCGGGGCTCACCAGGTTTGACGTCGAGAGACCGGATCCGTCCACGATCGACAGCTGCGGCGTCCCACGTGCGTCGCCGTCCGCGTCGGCACTGAGTCCACGCACGAAGTCGGCGATAACGTCGACACCGTCGTCGAAGCGACCGCTTCCGGTCACCTCTCTCGCCAGCGTCAGCGTCAGCATGTCGGCGGACCAGTTGTGGCTGCGCGTCAGGACCCGGCTGAGGAGGTTTTCGAGCGGGGGCGATCGAAGTTCAGCCAGCACCGTCATCTGGCCCTGGTCTCCGACGGCCGCGGTTCTTCTCCGGACCCGGACATCACCAGCTATGGTCACCCCGACCACGCCCAGCGCGTCCCGTATGCGACGCGCCGCACGCAGTTCAGGCGCCGGGTCACTGGCGGAGACGACGAAGGGCGGTTCGTTGATCGGATATTCACCGCGCAGCAGGAGGGTGTCGGTGCCCCACACCGGTATGAAATCGAGCGTGCCGGCGCCCCCGCGTTCTCGACCGACGGTCACGGTGTGGTTGAGCAGGTCCACACCCGCAGGGGCCGTCACACGCGCTGGGTCGCCGACCACCGCCCCCGGCGCGACCCGCACCCTGATGGTGGCGTCATCGACGGCCAGGCCGGCGGTTGGCGTGCCGTATTCGTACGGAAGATCCGTGAACCCGCGATCTGTCGAATGTGGCCGGCCGGGAAACCGACTCGTGTCGACCACCAGGTCGCCGGTGACCTCCCTCAGCCCGCGAGCGCGAAGCTGTTGAGCCAACGCGGCGAGCGGCTCGGCGGCTCCGTCGTCAAAGAACGCCTTCGACCACGTCGGGTCACCGCCTGGTTCGATGACCAGATCCCCCGCAAGCACACCGGCGTTGAGGGCGCCGTCTGCGGTCAGTCGTGTGAGCCAGCGGTAGTCAGCCCCCAGGCGATCGAGCGCGGCCGCGACGGTCACCACCTTGAGCACCGACGCTGGCACGAACAGCCGGTCTGCGTTGAGTGCGTCGACAACCTCGAACTCGCCGCCACGCAGCACACGCACCGCCAGATAGCCCCGGTAGGCCCCGTCGTCGACGGTGGCCACGGGCTGAGCCTCGGCCAGCAGGGTGGCTGCGGCCACGAGCGCCGCGGCGAGGCTGACCGAAAGAAGGGGCCGTGCGCAGGCGAACAACATCGCGTTGCCTCGACCGGGCCGCCCCGGTTTGTCGTATCTCGTGCCTAGCACTTAGGGTGCGAGCGGCAGCGCCAGGGCCACCATCTGCGCGCCCTGCAGCGTCAAGACGATGAACTGGCGGCCATCGATCGCGTAAGTCATCGGCGTGCCGAGCGGTCTGGACGGCAGGGCCACCTGAGCGAGCGGCGCGCCGGTCGCCTTGTCGTAGGCCACGAGCTGGGCGCTGTCACCCGACCCCGCCGGTCCCAGTCCGAGCATGACAAGGGTCTTGGTGATGAGGGGGCCACTGGTCGTCATCTGTCCGCCAAGAGGCGGAAGGTCAAGACCGGCCAGTGCCGGGTGATTCCGGATGCGATCGCTCCCGGCGCCCGTGGGCGTCTGCCACGCAATCTCGCCACGGTGCATGTCGTAGGCGGTCAGTCGACTGTAGGGCGGCTTGATAAGCGGCAGTCCCTGTGGCCCCGTCACGGCGGGTGGCCGGTCGGGGTGAAGGCTCTCCGGCCCAAGCTTGCCGTTCGGCACATACCGGAGATTGGTATAGCTCGGCTTGCCTTCCACGAGCACCATACGGGTCAACCCGCTGCGCGACGGGACGTAGAGAAATCCGGTCTCCGGGTCGGCGCCAGAGCCGCTCCAGTTGGCGCCGCCCCCTGACCCGGGCACCTGCAACGTGCCGTGCGTTCCATCGGCGTCGTACAACGTCTGAGGTGTGAACATCCCGCCGTGGGCGTACTGCTGCAGAATCTCGACCGCCTCGGCACGCAGTTCGGGCGTGAAGTCAATCAGCAGGTCCTCGGTCACGCCCTGGTACTCGAACGGGGGTGGCTTGGTCGGGTGCGGCTGCGTCGGCGCGAGCACTTCCCCCGGCACATCCGACGGAGGCACCGGGCGCTCCTCGATCGGCCAGACCGGCTCGCCGGTGGCGCGGTCGAACACATACGTGAACCCCTGCTTGCTGACCTGCGCGAGGGCCTGGACCTCGCGTCCGTCCACGGTGATATCCATCAACGTGGGCGCGGTTGGAAAATCCCAATCCCAGACACCGTGATGAATCGCCTGGAAGTGCCAGACCCGCTCGCCGGTCTCCACATCCACCGCGATGATCGACTGCGAGAACAGGTTGTCACCCAGCCGCTCGCCGCCCCAGTAGTCGTTGGTGGGCGCTGTCGTGGCCAGGTAGACGTGGCCCAACGCGTCGTCGCCGCTCAGGGTCGACCACACGTTGGCGTTGCCGGTATACAGGTTCGACCCGTTCTCCCACGTATCCTCGCCAAACTGACCCGCCTGAGGAATGGTATGAAACACCCACTTCAGGTCGCCGGTCCGCACATCGAACCCCTGTATGGACCCGGGCGGCCATTCTTTGAGGGTGGGTCGGTCGGACATCGCGGCCCCCGGAGATGACGGTGTCGCGCACGACGACCGGTGGCGAATTGGGAGACACGGTGTGTCCCTCGTTGCTGAACAGCGGGAGGTTGCCGCGCGTGGCCCGGGGCACGGCCGTATGCAGGTCAGACTTGCCGTCCACCCCGAAGCTGTTGATCGGCCGACCGGTCCGGGCGTTGACGGCAATCAGGAAACCATCGTGCGTGCCAAGCAACAACCGTTCGTCGGCGTCCCCGTCGGTCCAGTAGGCCAGACCGCGTGTTTGCCACGGACCGACGATGCTGGCGTTCCCGCCCGTGGTGTAGGCCTGCGGGTTGTGGATCCACAAGGTCTCCCCGGTGACCGGGTCGAGCGCCACGACCTGGGCCAGCCCGGTGCTGAGATACATCACCCCGTTGACGACGAGAGGGGTGGCCTTGAGTCCGTTGGCATCGAGCGGCGGCAGATAACGACGCTGCAGGCTTTCGATGAGGGCCAGGTCCTCTGACTCCCAGGTCCAGGCCACGGTCAAGTCGCCGAAGTTGTCGGCGTCAATCTGGCTGAGCGGCGAGTACTTCTGGCTCCAGTTCGTCCCACCATAACTGGGCCAGGCACCTGCCTCGACCGACGTTTGTCCCACGGCCGGGTGGGCGACGCCACCACACAGGAGGACCATGAGACCCACTCGCGTCCACGCGCATGTTGTTCGCATCACCCCTCCGCCCCGTGTGTCTGGCCGCCCGATCGTCGCACCCGTCGGTGCCCGGCTGTCCGAGTGCGCGCGAGTGAGATCAGTGCACGACGGTACTGGTCGGCACGGTCAGCGGAGATCACCCGCGCCACCATCTGGGTCCAGTTCGTCGGCGGCAAATATCGAACGGACCGGCCGCAATGGCACCCACTGGGAATCTCGATGGCAATTGGCGACACCCCCCTCGGTCTCGGTCACGATCCAGCTCAGGCCCCGGAGCGTCACGTTATCCCCGGCGGTGTCGTCGCCGCTTGCCCGTGCGAACACCCCGCAACGTGGCGAGCAGCACCTCGCGGACGTCCGTGTCCGCCCAGCCTGACGTCTCCGCCTCGTGCGTCACGGTTTCCGTCACTACCGCGTCGGTCCCTTTGAGCAGCACCTCTACGTCGAACGTCATGTCGTATTCCTCAGTTGTCTACGGGGTCAGTGCATCGAGCTGCAGCTGGAAGGCGTCGGGGTCGGTGACCGGCGCCTGACAGGCGAAGTCGCGACAGAGATACGCCGTGGGCTGTTGGTCGACCGTCGTCATCGCGCCGATCCACGGCAAGCGTTCCGCGACGGCGCGCTGGTGCGTACCTGGCTCCACCACCAGACTTACGGCACCTGGCAGGAAGTGTTGCACGAGGGACACGCTGCAACGCGATAGTCGCGGCGGCCATACGCGGTCCGACGAGGATGACCTGGGGAGCGCCGCTCAGCAACGTGGACGCCGCCGCGGACATCAACGGCACCACGCGCGCCGCCTGTGGGGTGGTGACGGTGCGGCGAATCGCCCGCTCGAGGCGGGCCACGTGGTCCGCCCGCGGCCTCCCCACCCGAGAGGTGACCCAACGTCAGCAGATTCCCGGCCGCAACCGACCCAGCGGAGGGGCTCTGCCCCGTCGTAGTCCTCTTTCAGACGTAGCAAGACAGTCGGGTCGTCGCCGGTGGTACTGAACCAGCCGCCACCCTCGTCATCCCAGAAGAGGACATCCTGAATGGTCTGCAGTTGTCGCGCCCAGTCGAGCCACCGTGGGTCGCCGCCGGCTTGAAACAGTTCGAGCAGTCCCCAGACCACACACGCGTAGTCCTCGCAGTAGCCATCGATGTCTGACCGTCCGTCGCGGAAACGCCGCAGGAGACGGTCCCGCTCCGGGTCCCATAACCGGTGCCAAAGGAATTCGGCCGCGCGCACCGCGGTCTCGAGCCACGTCGCGGCCGCCCCCTCGTCGGCGGGTATCAGGCGTGCGGCGCGGGCGAACCCGGCAAGCATCAATCCATTCCATCCGGCCAGCACTTTGTCGTCCAGATGAGGCCGTGGCCGTGCGCACCGGGCCTCGAACAGACGGAGGCGTGCGCCGTCCAGCACCGAGTTCACGTCCTCTTCCGCCCGACCCGACAACCGCGCCACATCGTCGATGCTACGAGCGACATACAGCAGGTTCTTTTTCGTGAATTCGTTGTGCGGATCCTGTGGGGCGTTCCCACCGGGCTCAATGCCGTATCGTAAGCGCACGACATCGCTGTCGGCCGCGAACACGTGTTCGATTTCCGACTGTCCCCAGATGTAGAACGCCCCCTCGGTCTTGAGGGGCCCCGGCCTGCTCGGCCAGTTCGGGAGCGATGCTGTCGGCATCCTCGGCCGAAAAGAACCCGCCATCCGCGTGCGACAGCTCGCGCCGCACATACGACAACGTGTCCTCGGCCACCTGACGGAACGTCGGGTCACCGGACGCCTGCGACGCCTCTAGCAACGCCACGACAAGCTGGGCCTGGTCGTAGAGCATCTTCTCGAAGTGCGGCACCCGCCACTCGGCATCGACGGAGTAGCGATGGAAGCCACCGCCAATGTGATCCCCGCATGCCCCCCATGGCCATGGCGCGCAGCGTCTCCAGCACCATCCTGCAGGGCCTCGCGGTCGCCGGTGCGCGCATGTTCGCGCAGCAGAAACAGCAGTTCGCCGGGACGTGGGAACTTGGGCGCCCCGCCGAACCCACCGTGGCGATGGTCGAACGTCTGGCTGTATTCGCGGACCCCGGCCGCCAGCAGGGCGGCGTCGGGCAACCCGCCGTCGATGTTTCTGCCGGCCTGCGCCTCGCGCAAGCGTGCCATCACGCTGTCGGCCGACTCCACGAGCTGGGTTCGCGACTCGCGCCACCGCGTGGCGATCTCTCCAAGCACCTCCGTGAACCCCGGGCGCCCCCAACGACCGGAGGGCGGGAAGTACGTGCCGCCGTAGAACGGTTTCAGGTCCGGCGTCAGCCAGACGCTCATCGGCCAGCCACCCGACCCGGTGGTCGCCTGGACGAAGGCCATGTAGACCCGGTCGACATCGGGGCGCTCCTCGCGGTCCACCTTGATCGGCACGAACTGGGCGTTGAGCAGCTCCGCAATCTCGGCGTTCTCGAACGACTCGTGTTCCATCACGTGACACCAGTGGCACGTGGAATAGCCGATGGACAGAAAGATCGGTTGGTCCCGCTCGCGGGCCAGCGCGAACGCCTCGTCACCCCAGGGATACCAGTCCACGGGGTTATTGGCGTGTTGGAGCAGATAGGGGCTGGGCTCCTGCGCTAGGCGATTGGACATGGTCGTTGGTGGTGGCGGCGTGTGGGCCCGGCGTCAGCCAGCGGCGCCGTCCGCGGTCGGCTCCCGCCAGCGAGGATACGAACCAAGCGTCCGCAGCAACGGCGCGAACTCCGCCAGATGCGCCAAGGCTCGTGCGCAGGGCAGATCCTCGCGGCTGGCGGCCAGATCGGCGTAGAACAGATACTGGAATGGTTGGTCTGGAATGGGCCGCGACTCGAGTTTCGTCAGATCGATATCGCGCAGCGCGAACACACTCAGCGCCTTGAACAATGCGCCGGCCTCGTTCGGCACGGTGAACACGATGGTCGTCTTTTCCGCCGACTCGACCGCGTTCTGCTCGCGACCAACGATCAGGAACCGCGTCGTGTTGTCGGGGTAGTCCTGAACGCTGGCGTCAAGCACCGACAACCCGAAGACCTCGGAGGCACGCTGCGAGGCAATCGCACCGGTGTCGTGCAACTGCCCGTCTCGAATCATCTTCGCGCTGCCGGCGGTATCGTAGGTCGCGACGATCTCCACGCCCTGCAGGGTGCGCAGAAACCGCTCACACTGGGCCAATCCCTGCGGGTGGGAATACACCCGCGTCAGCATCGCATGGGTCGTGCCGCCGAGCGCCAGCAAGTTGTGGACGACCGGCAGCGTGACCTCACCCACAATCGGCAATTCGTGCCGCAACAGCAGGTCGTAGTTCTGGTGAATCGTGCCACCGATGGTGTTTTCGATCGGGAGGATGCCGTGTGTGGCCGCCCCCTCCTCGACGGGCGGCAAACACCGCCTCGAACGTCGCTCGCGGCAGCGGTTCCGCTGACGGCCTGAAGCGCAACGCGGCCGCCTCGGAATAGGCGCCCGGTTCCCCCTGATAAGCGATACGCATCAGGTAAGGATACCAGCACCCCTCAGCCGCAGGCGGCCGCCACCTTAGTCCCGACGAAGGCGCGCGTAGGCAGCGCTGAACTCGACGCCGTAGATCAGAATGACCGCCGAGACGTAGACCCAGAGCAGAAACACCACGATGGCGGCCACCGAGCCGCGAATGCTCACGACGCCCAGCCCGAGATACCAGGAGAAGCCGTCGAGCGCCCCGCGCCACAACACGCCGGTCAACACGGCACCCACCCAGACATCACCCACGTGCACATCCGTATTGGGACGAAATACAGGATCAACCCACCACGACGATGAGCAGGAGCGTGGCCGGGTACCGCAGGGCCAGGTCAACCGCCGGCATCAACCCGGGCACGTCAGTGAGCAACTGACCGAACCAGCTGGTGGCCATCATCTCGGTCACGCTCGCCAGCACCAACGCAGCCAGCAGGAGGCCGCCCGCCGTCAGCAGCATCAGAAACGCTGATGCCTGGTGACGGAGAAAACTGCGCCGTCGCTCGACGTGCCACGCGTGGTTGACGGCCGAACTGATCGCGCGAAAGACCCCCATCGCGGTCCAGCAGAGCACGACGGTCCCCGCCAGGCTCAGGCCGATGCCAGCCCCCTGCACCTCGTTCAGCTGGGTGGTGATGAACTCGACGCGTCGAGGAAAGTAACGCAGCAGCAGGTCGACCAGTGCCGCCTGGGTCCGCTGGGTCACCGGTGAGGCGGGCCCCAGCAACGAGAAAAGCAACAGCAACAGCGGGAAGATGGAGAGGAGGGCGTAGTAGGCGATCGACGAGGCGAAGGTGAGGTCGTCGCTCAGGCCCAGACGGCGCAGCGCCACCCAGGCGGCGCGGGCCGAGAGACTCGCGTGCCGACGCACCGCGCGCCCCAGACGCTGCAGCCCCCGACGAGCGCGATAGGACGCCGCGCCGGGCGACGGCCCGGCCGCGCTCACTTGGTGGCTTGGCGGAGAGTGGACGCGTCCCAAGCGGTCCGGGCTCGACCCTCGCCGACGATGCTGTTCAGCGTCTGTTGTCCCTCTTTGGCGACGTTTTTCACCTTCTCTCCGGCATCGCGGCACGCCGAAGCTCAGACCCGATCGCATCCAGCGCCGGCTCGATTTGTTCCCGTACGCGCTGACCGTTCTCGGTCATATAGAGAAAGCCAACGACCCCGCCCAGCGCGGCGCCCAGCAATGACGTCAACAGTACCCGTGATCGTTCATCCATGCCGTCAGCATACTGGATCAGATGCGGCGGCCGGAAGCCTGCGACGCCGCAGCCCGTGGTGAAAGTCCTGCGTCGCACCGAGAACGGCGCCGGACCGGCCGAGCAAGGCGAGAAGAGGGAAAATACCGGCAGTATTTGACCGATGAACAACGCAGCTCGGTCGGATTCGGCGCCGGTCGAATGCAGCGGGACTTTCACCACGGGCTGCCAGGCCCGGGCGGACGCTATAATCCGGCCATGCCGAACCCACCGGTCACCCCCCCTGCTGAGCAAGGCCCAACCCACCCCCGACAGGCGACCGCATCCAGATGCGGTGCTCTGCGAGCGCTGCGGCGAAGAGATGTTTAGGATGCACGCGGTGTGGCGCTGTCCCAAGTGCCGGTACAAGACAGACTGCTGCGGCTGGTAAGGTCGCCATGCGTGTGCTCCCGACCAGCCTCGACACCAACAGCGACGAGTTTCGCGCCAACGACGCCGCGATGCGCCAACTCGAAGACGAGCTACAGGAGCGGCGCGCGCAGGCCCGGAAGGGCGGTGACGACGCCGCCCACCGCCGGCACCGGGACCGCGGCAAGCTACCGGTCCGCGAGCGGCTGACCCACCTGCTGGACCCGCACACGCCGTTTCTCGAATTGTCAGCGCTGGCGGCGCACGGCATGTACGACGACGCGGCTCCGGGCGCTGGACTCGTCACCGGCATCGGGCGTGTCTCGGGTCGCGAGGTCATGGTGGTCGCCAACGACGCAACCGTCAAAGGCGGCACCTACTTCCCCATCACCGTCAAGAAGCATCTGCGTGCACAGCAGATTGCGCTGGAGAATCGGCTCCCCTGCGTCCTACCTCGTCGACTCCGGCGGCGCCTATCTGCCGATGCAGGCCGACGTGTTTCCTGACCGCGAGCATTTCGGTCGCATTTTCTTCAACCAGGCGCGGCTCTCCGCCGAGGGTATCGCGCAAATCGCGGTGGTCATGGGCTCGTGCACGGCGGGGGGCGCCTATGTGCCGGCGATGGCCGACGAGACGATCATCGTCGAGGGCACCGGCACGATTTTCTTGGGCGGGGCCGCCACTGGTGAAGGCGGCCACAGGAGAAACCGTGACAGCGGAGGAACTGGGCGGCGCCGACGTGCACACGCGCCTGTCTGGGGTCGCCGATTACCTGGCCTCGGACGACGCCGACGCGTTGTACACGGCACGCACAGTCGTGTCGACCCTGCATGCGACGAAACCGCCGGCCTTCGACGTCACGTCGCCGGAGGACCCGCGGTACGAACCCACGGGAACTCGGCGGCATCGTGGGCACTGACCTCCGACGACAGTACGACGCACGCGAAGTCATTGCGCGTGTGGTCGATGGGTCCCGCTTCGACGAGTTCAAGGCACGCTACGGCCCGACGGTCGTGACCGGGTTCGCTAGACTGCACGGCTATCTCGTCGGCATCATCGCGAACAACGGTGTGCTGTTCTCGGAGTCCGCGCTCAAGGCCACGCACTTCATCCAGCTCTGCACGCAGCGACGGATCCCTCTGATCTTCCTGCAGAACATCACGGGCTTCATGGTCGGCCGCGACTATGAGCGCGGCGGCATCGCGAAGGGACGGCGCGAAGATGGTGCACGCGGTGGCCAACACGGTCGTGCCGAAGTTCACGGTCGTGCTTGGCGGTTCGTTCGGGGCGGGGAAC
>CALLXD010000039.1 GCA_937766455.1 Vicinamibacterales bacterium
AGTCGTCGTTGGTAAGCGGGTAGAGTTCGACGCCGATCACGCCACGCGTGACCCGTCCGGTACGGAGTTGTGGAAGCAGGCTGCGCACCGTATTGATAGGCACTGCGAAGCCGATGCCGAGGTTGCCCGGTCTGTCGCTGACAATCGCGGTGTTGATACCGATCACCTCACCGCGCAGATTCAGCAGCGGACCACCCGAGTTGCCCGGGTTGATCGCCGCGTCGGTCTGAATGACCTGCTGGGGCCGACCCGGCACTTGCTGGAACGGCCGGCCGACCGCGCTGACCACGCCGACCGTGACCGTGTGGCCGAGCCCGAACGGGTTGCCGATGGCCATGACCCAGTCACCGGCCTCCATTTGCGTAGAGTCGCCGAACGCGGCCTCGGGCAGTGGATACGGCGGCAGCTCGGTCAGCTCGATCAGCGCACTGTCCGTCAGCCGGTCGCGTCCGACGATTCGAGCCTCGTACGTCTCGTCGTCGTCCAGGAAGGACACCTCAATCTTGGTGGCATTTTCGACGACATGATTATTGGTGACGATAAAGCCGGCCTGGTCGATGACGAACCCGGTGCCGGATGCGACTGTCGGGCGCTCCCGTGACGGACTCCCAGGCGCCGATGGACCTCCGGGTTGTGGGGGATCGCCCAGGAACTGTCGAAGCAGGTCGTTGCCCTGACTCTTCGACTCCGTTCGGATGTTCACGACCATGGGGCTCTGGGCCTTCGCAATGTCGCGAAACGTCGTCGCCGTCAGCTGACCCGTGATCGGCTCGCTGTTCATGGCCGGCAGCGACGTATTGATCGCCCGGGTTGCCGCGGATGTCTGCGCCTCGGAACTCGGGACGAGGTCGAGTCTTGCCGTGATGACCGCGCCGACCGCCAATGAGGTGACCGCGATTAGGGCCCCTGAAAACAGCGTGTGCCTACCTGTTGCCATCCTGTCCCTCCACACCATTACCTTATCCTAACGATTGGATTTCCGTCTGCATCGGCCCGGTCACGGTCGCCGAGCGTTCACTGACATGCAGGTTGATCTCTGTGCGTACGCCAAAGTCCTCGAAATAGACTCCCGGCTCCACTGTGACCGCGGTTCCGGGCAGCAGCCGGCGGACGTCATGGGTCTCGAAGTCATCCAGATGCACGCCGTTGCCGTGCACCTCCTCACCGAGGCTGTGTCCGGTCCGATGAAGGAACTGGTCGCCGTAGCCGGCGGCGGCGATGTGGTCCCGGGCGACCCGGTCGACCTCCCAGCCCTGGAGGGCGCGGCTGTTCGTCACCGCGTGTCGTACGAACTCTACCGCCGCGTCACGGCCGTCTCGAATGACCGCGAACGCGTCGGCGTAGCGGGTGGCTACCGCCGCCCCGGTGAATCCGACCCCAGGTGATATCCGCGTAGACGCTACCTGGCGGCCTCAACTTGCCCCATAAATCGAGGAGCAAGATTTCGTTGCGTCCAAGTGTCCGATGCCGCGCTTTGGTCGGAAGGTAGTGCGGGTCGCCCGCGTTCTCCTGCGCGGCGACGACGGGTCGCGAGTCGCTCACCAGTCCAGCGTCTTCGAACCAACCGGCCATTGCGCTCTGTATCTCGAACTCCGTGACTGGGGTCCCGGTCCGCATCCGGTCAGCGACCAGCCTGAATGCCCGGTCCTTGATGTCGTACAACGCCGCCGACGCCGACTGGTGGGAGGCGAGGGCCGCGTCGTCCCAGACGGCTTCGAACCGCTGCACCAGGTCTCCCGATGACCGCACGTCGACATCACGTGCGCGCACCGCGTCGACCGTGCCGGCGTCCACGCGCGACACATACGGGATGGCGCAGCCCGGTGAATACTCCATCGCCACCGTGCGGCACCCGCCAAGGAGCGTGTCCAGCCCCGCGTCCAACTCCCCGTGGCTTGCGTAGCGCAGTTTGTCGCCTGGGAGGTGGTCGAGACGGTCCCGCTCGATGGCATGCACCAGGGCGCGTGGTTCGCCGTCGGCCGGAATGAGCAGATACCACCGCCGCGTGGTCAACTTGGCCCCGTCACTCAACCCGGCGATCCGTCGCGCGATCGGGTTGCTGCCGTGAAAGTCGTACAGGAGCCAGCCGTCGAGGCCCTCCGTCCGAAGCGCGTCCTGCATAGCCATCAAATCGAAGGGCATAACGTCGAGTATAGCAGTGGGTATCGCGGCCTCAAGGCGGTGCGTCGTCGGTCCGCAGTGGCCTCTATATGATTAGGACGCGCGGCCTCGTGCGGCGGCCGGTACGATGTTGCGGACGGCCCCGTTTTCGGGCCAGGTCGCCGATGGCACGCGACAGCATCTCGTGCGAGTGCACGAGGCGTACACGCATCGCGCCCGCGAACGACGGGCGTTCGCGGGCGCGGTTGAAAATTGAACAACGCGGTCGGGAGACAGCTAGGGTGCTTCTTCCTCTTCTTCTTCTTCTTCCGGTACCACTTCGGTCAGCACCCCATCCTCGACGATGGCGGTCGGCTCGGCCATTTCCTCGAATTCGGTGGCCGCTATTTCGCCGCCCTGATGGCTGAACTCGTAGTTGCTCCGGGTGGCGCGCGCGTTGCGTGGTACCCGGAGCGTGACCTGGACGACCTCGTCTGTGAACAGCGGGCGCTTCATTCGATACTGGCCGCCGGTCAGCGTGTCGCCGTTGTCGTCATACCAGAATTCGTTCACCTTGAATCCGGCCAGCGGACTGGTCGAGGTGTTCTGGATCGTGAACGTCGTGACGATGTCGCCACCCTGGCGCGTCGAGCGTGGTGGCAGATAGCCGATCTGTCCAGGCCCCCGCAGGACGGCGACGAGACGCGTGTCGGTCTCGACCTGGTCGAGGAGCGGACGGAGCTGCGTCGTCGGGGCACTCATTTCGACCACCGGCGCACCTTCTTCGCCTTCCGCTTCCGCGGCTCCGCCGCCGCATCCCATCGCAGCCACGCCGACCGCAAGAAAACCGATTAGCGCAACATTCAGGCGTCTCATTGCTGACCTCCGGATTGCTTCATGACCAAACTGTCAACGCGGATTATATGGCGAGCGGCCAAAAACCTCAAGAACCGCCTTCCGAACATTATATTTCGCCGTTCCAGTCCTCGGGCTCGGCGTGGTTCGTTCGAAAAATCTCAAGGTGCCATTTGCCGCCGCCCCACGGCTCGATGATCTCGGCCGCGACGACGTCAACGAGGAGTTCTGCGAACGAGCGCCCTTCGGGGTCGCCCTCCAGGTGGTACGCGGGCTCCTCCCACCCGAAGCTGGGGTACAGCACCAGCGTCAAGAACAGGTCATACCCATCGTCGACCACGATAACCTGCCCACAGGGGCGTTTCAGGGTCGAGTGGTAGACGAGATATTTTTCGGCACTGTGAGCCCGAATATAGCGTTTGAGCGCGAATTCACGCGCGACGATGTCCTCGACCGCGATCTTCTTATCCCAGCACGCAGGACAATATTTCGCGTCGCCACCGGGTTCAGAGACATCCTTCGCGCCACAGAGCGCGCATCGCGGCTGGGCCGCCGACCGTGGAGCCATCGTCCAGATCTTAGCAGGCTGGCGGCCCCAGGGGTGAATGGGTCGAACCTCGCATGTGGGATAGATCACGCCGCGCGCTAGACTGTGGCCATGACCGAAAGACCGACGCACGTGGGGCTGCGTCATCTGGCGCTGTTCACCACGGCGTTCGACGAAATGGTACGTTTCTACGTTGACCGGCTCGGATTCGTGGTGGAGTGGGCGCCGGACGACGACAACACCTATCTGTCATCGGGTCGCGACAACCTGGCCTTGCATCGCGCGGATTCCAATCGGCCCATGGCGGGTGGGCCACTGGATCACATGGGACTGTTGGTGCGCGATCCGGCTGATGTCGACCGGTGGGCAGCCTACCTTGATGCGCACGACGTGCCGCTGAAGGCGCGACCTCGCACCCATCGGGACGGTGCCCGGTCGCTGTACCTGTCTGATCCAGACGGCAACGCCGTCCAGATCCTGTATCACCCCCCGATCAGCGGCGACCGCTAGATGGCCACGGGGTCTCAGGTCATCGTTCCGCCCACCGGAGTTTCTCGCGGAGCACCGCGAAATACGGTCGCGCTTCGGCCCGAATCATGCGTAGCGAGCGGTTGGCAGATTCCACGATGACCTCGTCTCCCTGTTCCAGCTTGAATCCCGTTTGTCCGTCGAAGCTAGCAAATGCGACGGTGGGTCTGGTCGCGAGTTCCGGTTGAATGTGGATCGCCGCGCTGTCGGGGAGCACGATTGGTCTGTTGGTCAGCGCATGCGGCGCGATGGGGGTCAACACCACGGCATTGACGACCGGGTGCACGATGGGGCCCCCCGCCGACAGGTTGTACGCCGTCGATCCGGTTGCCGTGGCGACGATCAGCCCGTCCGCGCGGAATCGGGCGACGAACTGGTCCCCGACGGAGACGGACAGGTCTAGGATGCCCGAGAGCGCGCTCTTCGTGATGACCACGTCGTTGAGCACGATCTGTTCGTCGAAAGTGGCGGACCGACGCAGTGTGCGTGACCGCAGCATACGTCGCTCGTCGATACCGGCGGTTCCGTCGACCGCAGAGGCCAGCGCGTCGAACAACTCGGGCAAGGTAATCTCGGTCAAGAACCCGAGGCTCCCGAAATTGACGGCCAGAATCGGCGGGTCGGCGCTCGTGGCCGCAATCTGCCGCGCCATGCCGAGCAAGGTGCCGTCGCCGCCCAGTACCAGAATGAGGTCCGACGCCACGGGCAACGTGGCCGAGTCGACCGTCGTCACTGCCGTGAGCCCGGCGAACTCCGCGGTGCCCTGCTCGACGACCGGAGACAGTTGTCGTTCGACGAGCCAGGCCACCACCTCGCGAACGACGGGGGCGGCTTCCCGTACGCGTGCCCGAGCCATGATGCCGACGCGTGTGATCGGCGTGCGCGAGGCAGGAGCAAGGGGCATCGGTGCGTCTGCGCTCATCGGGCGGCAGCAGTGTGTCGGAGGTGCAAAAAGAATTCCCGGTTGCCTTCTGCGCCGGTAATTGGAGAGGGCGCCGTTGCAACCCGGGTCAATCCTACCGCAGCGGCCGCCGCCGCCACATCGTCGACGGCCCGCTTGTGCAACTCTGCGTCTTTGACCACGCCGCCCCGGCCGACGTCTGCGCGTCCAACCTCGAACTGCGGTTTGACCAGGATGACGAGGTCCCCGCCCGGCTTGAGCAAACGGGGAAGCCGGTCGACAAAGTATCGAACCGAGATAAACGACACGTCGACCGTGATGATGTCGAATTGGCGATGTTCCGTCGGCCAGTCCTCGGGAGGGACCGTCGCGATATGGGTCCGCTCGAGCACGACCACCCGCCGGTCGTCCCGCAGACGCCAGTCAAGCTGGCCGTGTCCGACGTCGAGGGCGACCACTGTGATCGCCCCTCGCCGCAGGAGGACATCCGTGAACCCACCCGTGGACGCACCGACATCCAGCGCGACGGCCCCGCCGGGATCGACGTGGAAGCGATCCAGGGCGTCGGCCAGCTTCAAGCCGCCGCGGCCCACATACGGGTGGTCCGGAGTGATGAGTGTCAGCTCGATGTCGGGTCGTACAAGCGCGCCGGCTTTCGTGGCGGGCTTGCCATTCACGCGTACCTGTCCGGCCATGATCAACGCGCGGCCGCGCGTACGGGAGTCAACGAGTCCGCGCTCCGCGAGCAGAGTGTCGAGCCGGACACGGGGTAGGGACGGCATGCGAGCTGTAGTGGCGGCGCGGGGCTCAATGGCGTCGCGAGATGACCCAATCCGTGATCTCGCTCAGCCGGCCACCCAATTTCGCACCGGCCAACGCGTCTGCGGCCGCCGCCGCCGCCTCGGCGGCAAGCGCCCGTGAGCGGGTCAGCCCGTGCAGAGCTGGGTAGGTTGGTTTGCCAGCGACGGCATCCTTGCCGACGGTCTTTCCGAGCGTGGTCTCAGTCCCCTCGACGTCGAGGATGTCATCGACGATCTGGAACGCGAGCCCCAACTGGGTCGAGTAGGCATCGACGGCGGCGAGCGTCTCCTCGTCCCCGCCGGCCAAGATGGCCCCCATCGCCGCTGCGGCCCCTATCAACGCGCCGGTCTTGCGCTCATGAATGTCGCGGAGCGCCGCATGGCCGATGTCCGGTCCGGCTCGGCCGGCGCGCCTGTCGTCCGTCGCACCAATGTCTAGGATCTGCCCGCCGACCATCCCTGCCGCTCCGGCCGCGTCGGCCAGCCGAGCCATGGCCCGAAGTCGTCGCGCCTGCCGCGCAGGCGTCTCGGTGGATTCGGGACGAGCCAGCACCCCGAACGCATGCGTGAGGAGTGCATCGCCGGCCAGGATGGCAACGGCGTCGCCGTAGACGACGTGCGCGGTGGGCCGTCCGCGCCGGACCGCATCGTCGTCCATGGCCGGCAGATCGTCGTGAATCAACGAGTACGTGTGAATCAGTTCAACAGCGCACGCGGCGGGCATCGCGGCGGTCGATCCGGTATCGACGGGGTCGATGCGTGCGGGGCGGTCCCGTTCGGTTACAGCCTCGGCCGCGGCCAGCGTCAAAATGGGGCGTAGGCGTTTGCCACCGGCCAGCAGGCTGTATCGCATCGCATCAGCGATGAGTGGCGGGCATGCCGGTGGCGTGGGCAACCCAGTGTTCAGCGCGCTGTCAATCGCGGTCCGTCGATCGCGGAGGTAGCACTCGAACCCCTGGGGATCTGTCACGCGTTGTCCCCATCGTCGAGCGCCTGGGTCAACGCATCCGGGGCGGGCGTCCGTTCGCCCCGGTCATTTAACAACTCGATGCGTCGTTCGGCGTCCTCGAGCCGCGTGTGACAGAACCGAGACAGCTGGACCCCCCGTTCGTAGAGAGCCAGAGATTGCTCCAAGGACAGGTCCCCGCCTTCGAGGGTCTTGACAATGGTCTCCAGTTCGCCAATTGCCGATTCAAAATCTGTGATGTGCTCTTCCATGGCGGTCGTCACTTTTTACCAATTACCCTGCACGTCAGTTCGCCGCGTCGGAGCTTGACGGCCACGCCGTCGCCAAGCGACACCTGATCGGCATCTCGTAGAATCGCGGTCCGATCGTCGTTCCAGCACAGGGAGTACCCCCGCGAGAGCACCCCGAGGGGACTGAGGGCGTCGAGACGACCGGCGACGTCGCCCACCCGACTCGCCAGCGCTTGACGTCGTTGCGCCGTCGCGGCCCGCAGGCGTTCGTGGGCAGTCACCACCCGAGTTCTGCTCGCCTCGAGCCGGCGGCCGGGTTCACACGCGTCGAGTCGGGAGCGCACCGCATGCAGACGGCGCTCCAGACTGCTTGGGATCGCCCGGCCCGCATTCGTGAGGGCGTGTGTCAGTTCGGCCGTGTGGCGACCGCGTCCAGCCAGGCGGGCCGGCCACGCCGCCATCCCTGGCCGCCGGGTGAGTTCGAGAAGCCGAGTACGACGCCGCCCAAGACGATCGATGACGGACCCGCGCATCGCGCGGCTGAGCTGGTCGATCCGGTTCACGAGTTCCTCCCGGCCCGCGACCACAATCTCGGCCGCGGCGGAGGGGGTGGGGGCTCGGACATCAGCGACCATGTCGCTCAGGGTCACGTCAGTCTCGTGACCCACGGCCGAGATCACCGGGACCGTGGCGTCGGCGATGGCGCGTGCCACCGATTCTTCGTTGAACGCCCAGAGGTCTTCCAGTGATCCGCCCCCACGACCGGCGATGATCACGTCGACGCCCGGTGTCCGCGACAGCAGGCTGATGCCGCGTGCGACCTGCGCCGCGGCGCCCTCGCCCTGCACCCGCACAGGGTGGATCAGAACGTGCGCGGTGGGATGCCGGCGCGTCAGCACCGTGAGGATGTCCCGGATGGCCGCCCCGTCGAGCGACGTGACCACGCCGATCTGCCTGGGGAGAAGCGGGAGTGGTCGTTTGCGGTCAGCGGCGAACAGACCGTCGGATTCCAGCTGGCGCTTGAGCTGATCGAATGCGACCTGCAGAGCCCCCTGCCCGTGTGGCTGGAGATGCTCGCACACGATCTGATACTCACCCTTGGGTTCGTAGACCGTCACTCGGCCCCGCGCGATCACCTTGAGTCCATCCTCCGGCTTGAATCGAAGGTAGCGGACGGCCGAGCGAAACATCACCGCCTTGAGCTGTGCCTGGTCGTCTCGCAGGCTGAAGTAGAGGTGGCCGGTCTTCCAGAGACGGGTGTTGGAGAGTTCGCCTTCGACCCATACCTCGTCGTAGGTCGACTCGAGGACGGTTCGGATCTGCGTCGTGAGCGCGCTGACCGTGACGACCTGTCGAGAGGGTGCCCGAGGCGGCGAGGCGGCGCCGAACGGGAGACGCGGGGGCTCGTTCATCGCGGTGTGCCGTGGGGGCCCGCTCCGGCTCCGGCTGCGTCGAGATCGGATGGCGTGAGACTGACCCGCTCAATGCCCGTCGCATGCCCCGTCGAGGGGTCGGCCGTCACAATCACGCCGTGTAGCCGCGGGTCTCCGCTGGCGGTATCGAATCGGCCCGGCAGTCCGGTGAGAAAACGATTCAGCACCACGCGCTTGTCAACGCCGATGACGGAGTCGTGCGGTCCGGTCATGCCGACGTCAGTGATATAGGCGGTGCCTCCGGGCAGCACGCGGTTGTCTGCCGACTGCACATGCGTGTGCGTGCCGACCACGGCGGTCACCTGGCCGTCGAGGTGCCACCCCATCGCGATCTTCTCTGACGTCGCCTCGGCGTGGAAGTCCACGAAAATGATCGTGGCCTGCTCTCGCACGGCGGCGATCTCATCGCGGATGACCGTGAAAGGGTTGTCCAGCGGCGCCATGAACACGCGACCCATCGCGTTGATGACCGCGACCGAGTGACCAGCGCGGGTCTGGACCACCACGTGTCCGGCGCCCGGGGCGCCGGGTGGAAAATTGGCGGGCCTGAGCAGGCGCGGCTCGAGTTCGATGTACTCCAGGGCCTCCCGCTTGGCCCAGACGTGGTTGCCCGTTGTCATGACGTCCACGCCGTGGTCGCGCATGGCATCGCCAATGTCACGAGTGATGCCGTTGCCGCCGGCGGCGTTTTCCACGTTCGCCACGACCAGGTCGAGCGCGTGGGCTGTGACCAGCTTCGCCACGCCGTCTCGAATCAGCGCGCGTCCTGGTTTCCCGACGATGTCACCGATGAACAGTATCTTCACGTTGAGGTACTCAGCATTGTCTTCGTTCGCATCAGGCCCACTGCCCTGTCCATGATCTCACATACGGGGGACGCAGGCCGAGAGACCTGCGATGTAGACCCCGCGCCCAAGCGGGCCAGGTGACGCGATTCGAGCCGCTGTCCCGTGGCCTGCCCCCGTCGCTTCGTCCGCTTGACGCGCTGTCCGGCAGGTTCTATCAAGTTCTATGTGATCTCCCGCGTTTTCGTTCCTGATAAATATGAGTTAATTGCGATCATATTAATTTATTGACATAGACTCATGTTATGGCTATTATTGTCCTCAGGTTAGTCATCGGCGGGGGACCGCCGGGAATTGGAACAGGCCGTTCATTAGCAGGAGGCTTAAATGTCGCAAGTTCAGTGGAATCCATTTCGTGAGCTTTCCGCCTTTCGTGCCCCGGGTAGCTGGGCCCTCGGATCTGGACCCGGCTTCGCGGAGAGTAGCCGCTCTGAGTCCAGTTGGGCGCCAGCGGTTGATGTCTACGAGACCGACGACCGAGCGCTGGTCGTGAGCGCAGAGTTGCCAGGAGTTGAAGCGAAGGACGTGAATGTAACTCTGGAGGATGGGGTGTTGACGATTGCCGGCGAGCGCCAGTTCGAGGGAGCCGGTGACAACGGTCGCGTCTACCGGACCGAACGCGCCTACGGCAACTTCCGTCGATCGTTCAGCGTGCCTCGAACGGTCAACGGCGAGGCAATCAAGGCCGAGCACAAGGATGGCACCCTGCGCGTGACTCTGCCGCAGAAAGAGGAGGCGAAGCCGCAGCGCATCGCCATCACAGCAGGGTAATCAATGGAACGGCTGCGCGTGACCGCCAGTGGCGGTCGCGCGCAGCTTCGACACGTACTTGCGAGATGGGAGGCGACTATGGGTCCACCGTCGAGTATCTGGCCTGGTCACCATCTGGGCGCTATCGACGCGAGGGCGATCGTTCGCGTCGAGGATCCGCATGGAGGCCTGACCATCTACGCGCATGGCCGCCCGACGCACTATCTTCTGGACGGCGAATGGTACGCCGCGGCGCCGAGACGGGGGCCCGACTCCGACGCGCTGACCACGCAGCGAGAGAGACACGTGGAGAACTACCCGGACCGTGCGGGCAGGCCTGAATCGCCTGCGTAACCCTCGCGTTGACGATGGGCCGGTCGACGCAGAGCTCCTTTTCGGATATTCTCATCTGTTATGACCGACGATTCAGACGTTGCCCTCGACGGCGACACCGATTCCGACTCCCCAGTGCTTCCCGTGGCGATGCCGCGGACACCGGTGGAGCCAGCGCCACGCATCACCAATCGCTTCTTGTTCGTCGATGTCGCTGCGCAGCGGGCCAAGCAGCTTCGCCGTGGCGCGTTGCCGCGGCTCGCGCAGCTACGGCCGGATCCGAATACCGGCGAGCGTCCCCCGGTGACGATGCGGTTGGAGCGGATTGCGATGGAAGAGGTTGAGGGTGGCTTGATTGAGTACGACGTGCCGCCGCAGAAAGCGCCGGAGACCGAACAGTGACACCGGTCGAGATTCAGTCGCTGGTGTTTGGTCTCGTCCAGGCGCTGGTCACATCCTCTGCCTTTCTGGTCACCGTCTTTGTTGGGTTCTGCGTCCTTGCGGGGTTCACGAAGCACCGTGCGATCGGGAAGTCGAGTCTGGTCGTTCGTAGTCTCGAGGATCGCGTCGGCCCCGGCGCACGTTTCCTCGCCCCCGCCGCACCCCGCGGTCCGGCCGACCAGCTCAAGACCCCGGAACTTTTGGAACACGCCGGTCGTCAAGCCCCATAACGGCGCACGGATGTCGCGCTCTGCTGTCCTGCCGCCGGCACGGGGGGGCGTGTCATCCCGGCGGCGAGATGAGGCAATGAACGATGGGTGAACTGCTCGCGTTGCTCGCGCTGGGCGCTGTCGCGGGGTTCTGTGTGTTGGCGTTCAGCGTCGCGCTGCTTTCGCTGAAGTTCCTGTTCGGGCTGTTGCTGCTGCCGGTTCGCCTGCTGGCCTGGCTCGTCGTGCTTCCGCTCGTCCTGCTCAAATCGGTGCTCGGCCTGCTCGCCGGTGTGGTGCTCCTGCCGCTGCTGGTGATCGCGGGGCTGGGCGGGATGTTTGTCCTCTTCGCGTTGCCGCTGGTACCGGTGGTGTTGATTGGGGTGGCGGTGTGGGCGGTCATCGGGCTTAGCCGTCGCGCCCCTGGCACTCGCTCGCCCGCCGCCTTGCCCGGGGCCTGATCGCCAGATCAGACGGTCGTGTGTACCGGCGGGCGGTCTCTCCACCACGCGGCATCTCGTTCGTAGCTGGCTCCCAACCGAAGCAAGTTCGCTTCGTCGAACGCCCGGCCCACCAACTGGAGTCCGACCGGCAGTCCGGATGCGTCGTGACCACCGGGCACGCTCAGCGCCGGCAGCCCCGTGAGATTCGCACTTGCCGTAAAGACATCCCCGGCATACATCTGCAGCGGGTCTTCGGAGCGCTCGCCCAGGGCGAACGCCGCCGTCGGCGTCGTAGGCATGGCGACGGCATCGACACGCTCGAACGCCGCGTCGTAGTCCCGCCGAATCAGTGTGCGCACCTGCTGCGCCTTTACGTAGTAGGCGTCGTAGTACCCAGCGCTCAATGCGTAGGTGCCCAGCATGATGCGCCGCTTGACTTCATCGCCGAAGCCACCACTGCGGGTGCGGTTGTACATCTCCCCGAGGTCGGACCGGTCGCCGTTCGCAGGTGCACGGTATCCGAAGCGGACGCCGTCATAGCGGGACAGGTTCGAGCTGGCCTCCGCGGGCGCCACGACGTAGTACGTCGGCACTGCGTAGACCGAGTGCGGGAGCAGAATATCCACGATCGTCGCGCCCTGGCTACGTAGCACGTCGAGCGCCGCGTCGAAGGCCGCCCTCACGCCGGCGTCCACCCCGTGTTCGAGTAGGTGCCAGGGCACGCCGATTGTCGGGTGCGCGACTGGCTCCGCCAGACGCGCCCCGAACGCCGGTACGGCCTCGGCGGACGAGGTCGCGTCAGCCGCATCGTGTCCGGCGATCACTGTCAACAGCACGGCCGCATCCGATACAGTCAGGGCGAATGGTCCGATCTGATCGAGCGATGACGCAAATGCCAACAGACCGTATCGGGACACGCGTCCGTATGTTGGTTTCAGTCCGACGATGCCACAAAAGGCGGCAGGCTGTCTGATCGAACCGCCCGTGTCTGAGCCCAGCGCGATTGGCGCGAGACGGGCGGCCACGGCGGCGGCCGAGCCTCCGCTCGACCCTCCCGGCACCCTGGTCAGATCCCACGGATTGTGAGTCGGTTCGCACGCGGAATGTTCCGTGGTGGAGCCCATCGCGAACTCGTCGCAGTTGGTCTTCCCAACAATGACCGCCCCGGCCGCTCGCAGCCGCTCGACCACGGTTGCGTCGTAGGGCGGGACGAACCCCGCCAAGATACGAGAGGACGCCGTCGTCGGCATGCCCTGCGTGCAGATGTTGTCCTTGATCGCGATCGGCACCCCGGCCAGCGGCAGGACTGGGTCCCGCCCACGACCGTCGGCATCGATCTCCGCAGCGTCTTGAAGGGCCCGTTCGCCGGCTACGTGGGTGAACGCGTGGATCGGGCCGTCCTGGGTTGCGATCCGCTCGAGATACGCCGTGCAGATGTCTACCGCGGTCGCGCCGTCGGACATGGCCGCTCGGATATCGGCGGTGGTTTGCAGATCGGACGAGGGCATTATCCGAGAACCTTCGGCACGCGGAACAGTCCATTGGCGCTCGGGTCGGGCGCGTCGGCCAACGCGGCCGTTTGCGACATCGACGGCCGGGGGTGGTCCTCGCGCATGACCGGGACCGACGTCACCGGATTCGTGGTGGCCGGGACGCCGGTGGTGTCGACTTGCTGGAGCTGATCGAAGTAGGCGAGGATGTCGCCAAGCTCCTGCGTCAGGCGCTGTGTCTCAGGTACGGTCAGCTCAAGATGCGCCAACGCGGCGATCCGCTCGACCTCGGCCGGTGTCAATCTTGTAGGCACGGCTAGATCGTAGTTTCGGCTCACCTTCGTCCGCAACCCCCACTCTGTCCCTCGGCGGACAGCGGCGGTGGATTCGAGGGGCTGGGCTCCGTCATGATAGAGAGATGACCTCCGCCGAGACCGCATCATGAGCGGCACGTCCGGTGCGGCTCCGTCTCAGTCGCTGTTCGGCCGTCCCCTGGCCGAGGTGGCGGCGGCGCTGCCTGATCGTGAGCCAGTCGCCTGCCCGTTGTGTCGTCAACCACCCGTGGCAATGGCGACCGACTTTCAGGGGTTGCACCTGGCGCGCTGCCCCCGCTGTCGATTGCAGTTTCACAGCCCGCGGCCGGTGCTCGAGCAGTTGGCCACCGCGGTCTACGGTGCGCACTACCACCGTCCAGACGAGGCAACGGCCGACGCCCGGCATCAGCGCCACTATGAGCACCAGCTCCTACGTCTGTCGGAATATCTCGATTCAAGCCGGCGCCGGGTGCTGGACGTCGGGTGCGGCGCAGGGGCATTCATGCGCTTCGCCGAGGGAGCCGGTTGGCACGTGGAGGGAACCGACATGGTCGTGACCGACGCGGCCCGGACCACCGGTGGGCGGATATGGGCGGGTGAACTCCCGACGATCGACTTCGGCGGCGCGCAATTCGACGTGGTCCGCTTCAACCACGTACTGGAGCACACCCGAGATCCCGTGCTCGAGCTGCGGTGCGCCAACGCCCTGGTCGCACCGGGCGGCGTGCTGCTCGTCGGTGTTCCCAATCTCGCTGGATTGAGTCCCTGGCTCAAGAGCTGCCAGAGTCGGTTGGGTCTGAAGACCAAACGATGGCGTCACTATGCGGCGCTGCACCACCTGTGGTTCTTTACGCCGGCGACACTGTGCCGTGTTGCCGAGGCGGCCGGCTTCGAGGTCGTTCGCTGGGAGACACCCGTCATGGGCCGGTCTGGCCGGTCTGAGTGGCTGACCGGTCTGTTTCGGGCGGTGCTTGAGTCGGGGAGAGCGGGCAGCCTCCTGGATCTCTATGCGCGACGTTGCTGACGGCTGTAGGCGCCCTGCCCTGCAGTCGGACCGTCTTCCGGCCGAAAACACTGGTATCAGACCTATTGGGCGCGAGTCGCGGTCGTGCGTCTTGGAGGGTGAACGTGGTTGAGAACGAAGAACATGACGAGTCGGCCCGCGCCGAGGCGGAATATACGCTGGAGTATCCCGCGCGTTGCCCGCACTGCAAGGCGGAACTGGAGACACTGCGGGTGGCGCGGCTGCTGCGGACGAGAGTTAATTTCACCTCGACGTTGCCTCGTCGAGGACATGTGATCTCCTGTGCTGAATGCGCGACCATCATTGCGGCCGAATTGGTGGGCTTCGCCTGAACACCGCATTTTCGCCGAATTGGTGGGCTTCGCCTGACACACCGCATTTTGGCCGAACTGGGGGGCTTCGCCGACGCACCGCGCCGGCAGGCCCGCGCTGCCGTTGCCTAGTGGGCGCCTGGCCCTCGGTAGGATTTTTCTCCCGCTTCAATGCGGACCTCAAGACGATTCTCCGGCGGTGGTAACGGGCAGGTCGTGTGCGGATTGAATGCACACGGTGGGTTGTAGGCTCGGTTGAAATCGAGCGTCGTCCAGCCCTCCGCATCAGGGGCGTCCGCATACAGGAACCGCGCCGCGGAGTACGTGTCTGCTCCGCTGGTCCCGTCCCGCATGATGAACCACAGCCGCTGGCCCGAGTTGACGGGCAGCATCTGGGTCTCCCGTCCCTTGATGGTCAACGTGACGTAGCCGGTGCTCGTGTAGGTTTCGATGTCGCCCAAGATGTTCATGGTCTTGACTGTCATCGGCTCAGCGTGGGGCGTGAACTTGGCGCGCATCCGGTAGGTGTCGTCCACGGGGAACCAGTCGAGACCGGTGAAGTTCTTCCGAATCTCGGCGTCGGTATCCCGCACCCGAATGGCCAGCCGCTCGCCGCTCAGGTGCACCCAGAGCGAGACAGGGCCCAGCGCCACGATCATCTGGTTCTCGGCGGGGTAGAGTTGCGCCGCCTCCACCGCCTCGCCATCGACCGTGAGCCGGGCGTTGGCCGGGGCCTGCACAGTCACGCGCCCGTCACGCAACTCGAAGACCCCCGCCACTGACGGGACGTGGGGCACGACGAAGTCATTCCGCTGACTGGATCCAAAGCTGGTCTGGCCTTCGCGCAGGAAAAACAGCGATGAGACGGTGAGCCAGCCGTCGTCTGCCTTCAGGTCCGCTTCGCGTTCGGTCCGCCACGCCGCGATCTCCGCTTCGTAGTCGTTCACCGCTCGCACCAGTGTGGTGACGCCGAGGCTGGCAACGAGGGCCAAGGCCGCGAGCCGGCGAATATGCATGAGCATGGCCGTATCGAACCACAGTCGGGGGCGGTGGTCAACGGTGGGGCCGCGCCGGAGGTTATGCCAGAATCATCACGCCGCCGTGGCGCTGAGGTCGCGGTGCTGGACGCGAGGGGTAGGCTCTCTGCAGCCCGGATCACGGTCCGCGCCGCCCGAGAGGACGACAGAATGAACGACGAGCGCCCGCTATTTCAGCATCCTCCGTGGATGGTGGGCATCATGCTGATCCTCGGCGTGATGTCGCTCCTCATTGGGCTCACGATCGACCCCTTCTGGCTCGTCATGGGGAGTCCGGCCATCCTGACGCTGGTGGTGTTCATCGGGGTCCGGGTGGCGTTGTCCATACGCCTGCGCCGACAGTCGATGGGCCCCGGGCAAGGTGCTGGCGAGCCCCGTGAGGACGCGCATCCGGAGTGGGTCCGCCAGGATGAACAGGGCCCCCCGGAACCCGGCTCCACTCACGACCCGGATCGTTAGGGCGCGCCTCGCCGACTCGCGGATGTCCGGCATCCCGGCCGGTCGGGCAGAGGGCCGCCGCGGAGCGCTGCGTCCGACTCGGCCAGACGGCCGCTTGGGGGACAGCGTCCGACACGCTGGTTTCGGCGAGCCAACGGCGATCAGGGCGTCGGTCCGTTCATCAGCTCCCGGATCATCCTGAGGTTTTCAAGGTCCATCGGGTCTGGCTCGATCGCGGCGGTGGCGCGCGAACCTTCCTTCGGGGTCTCCAGGACCATCGGTAGCATGTGCATGCGCGGGTCTGTCAGTAGACGCCGGAAGGCGCCGAGCCCGACGTGGCCGCTGCCGATATGCGCATGACGGTCGACGCGGCTGCCGAGTGGGGTCTTCGAGTCGTTCAGATGGATTGCCTGGACGCGGTCCAGCCCGACGTGCTGATCGAGCTGCGCCATGGTGTCGGCGTAGCTGCTGTCTGAGCCGAGGTCGTATCCCGCCGCCACCAGGTGACAGGTGTCGAGACAGAGCCCGATCGGCTGTATGGCACGTGTCTCGGCGGTGTCGATGATGGCGCCCAATTGTTGAAATGTGTGTCCCAGGTTTGTGCCTTGACCGGCGGTGTGTTCGAGCAAGAGCCTGGTTCTCTGGTCCGTTCGATCGCTCAACACCGCGACGATGCCTTCGGCGATTCGCGCCAAGCCTTCGGCCTCCGACGTGGTCGTGTAAGAGCCTGGGTGCAGCACGACGCCGAGTAGTCCCAACGCTTCCGCTCGGTCCAGTTCTTCGCCGAGAGCTGCGCGAGACCGCGTTTGCAATGCCTCCTGCGAGCTACCGAGGTTGATCAGGTAGCTGGCGTGGGCCAGGACCGGCCGCACGTTCAGTTCGACGCACGCCTGGCGGAACGCCGCGATTTCCGCGTCCGGGAGAGGCCGAGCCCGCCACTGCCCGGACGATTTGGTAAAGATCTGCAGCGTGTCGCAGCCAGCGGCCCGCGCACGTTCGACCGCTTTGGGAAGGCCGCCGGCGATCGACATGTGAGCTCCGAGTCTGGGCACGGGCTGATCGTGAAGCAAACCGAACGGTCCGGCAAGGGGGTCTGGCCGGCGCCGACCGGATGGCGCAGACCCGCCACGCCAGCCCGCTTGCACCAGGGTTGAACGGTGGGGGACAATCAAGATTTACCTACAAGCGAACAGACTCCCAGCCGTCATCCAGTCGGCATGATCACGGAAATCGTACATGAGCACTGAGAACAGTTTTGGCACCCGCACGTCCCTGTCGGTTGGCGGCACCGCCGTCGCATTGCACAGCCTGGAGACGCTGGAGCGCGCCGGATTTCCTGCCGTGGCCCGTCTGCCCTACTCACTGAAGATCCTGTTGGAGAACCTGCTTCGCCGGGAGGATGGCCGGAGCGTGACCGCCGAGGACATTCAGGCGCTGGCCTCCTGGGACCCAAGGGCTGGCAAGACGCAGGAAATCGCGTTCATGCCCGCACGGGTGCTGCTGCAGGATTTCACCGGCGTCCCTGCCGTTGTGGACCTGGCCGCCATGCGCGACGGCGTGGTCAGACTGGGTGGCAGTCCGGACCAGATTAACCCTTTGCAGCCGGCGGAGCTTGTCATCGATCACTCCGTGCAGGTGGATCACTTTCGCGAGGCCAATGCGTTCGACCTGAACGCGCAGTTGGAGTTCTCGCGGAACAAAGAGCGGTACGCGTTTCTGAAGTGGGGGCAGCAGGCGTTCGACAACTTCCGGGTCGTGCCACCCGACACCGGCATCGTGCACCAGGTGAACCTCGAGTACCTGGCCCGCGTCGTGTGCCTCGACGGTACCGGCGAAGGCGCGATGGCGTACCCAGACACGTTGGTCGGGACCGATTCCCACACCACGATGGTCAACGGGCTTGGCGTGGTGGGCTGGGGTGTTGGTGGTATCGAGGCTGAGGCCGCCATGCTCGGCCAGCCGATTTCGATGCTTATCCCGGAGGTCGTCGGGTTTAAATTGAGCGGTCGACTGCAGCAAGGTACCACGGCCACTGACCTGGTGCTGACGATCACCGAGCGACTCCGCCAGCACGGCGTTGTTGGCAAGTTCGTCGAGTTCTTCGGGCCGGGGTTGGCATCGCTCTCGCTGGCAGACCGCGCGACGCTAGGGAACATGTCGCCGGAGTATGGCTCCACCGTCGCCATCTGTCCGATTGACCAGATGACGCTCGACTACTTGACGTTGACCGGTCGTGACGCGCGGCAGGTGGCGCTCGTCGACGCCTATGCCAAGGCGCAGGGTCTGTTCGGGACGGCAGGGCAGGAGCCGGTCTATGCCACCGTTGTGGAGTTTGATCTGGCGTCGGTCGTGCCCAGTATCGCGGGCCCCAAGCGTCCGCAGGACCGTGTGTCGCTGGATGAGGCGAAGACCGCGTTTGACGGCGCGTTGGATGGTCTGCTGGGCGGGCGTCCGAGGCCGGTCGGCTCTACCAACGGAAACGGGGCCGGTCTGGACCACGGCGCCGTGGTGATCGCGGCAATCACCAGCTGCACGAACACCTCGAACCCGAGCGTGATGATCGCCGCCGGGCTGCTGGCTCAGAAGGCCGTGGCGCGTGGATTGACGCCGAAACCCTGGGTCAAGACGACGTTGGCGCCCGGTTCGCTGGTGGTGACGGAGTATCTCGAGGCGGCCGGTTTGATGGCGCCGCTCGCCGACCTCGGTTTCAAGCTGGTCGGCTACGGGTGCACGACCTGCATCGGGAACAGCGGCCCGCTGCCGGACGATGTGTCGGCTGAGGTGCGGGCGCGAGACCTGGTTGTCACGTCGGTGCTAAGCGGGAACCGGAACTTCGAGGGGCGCGTGCAACCGCAGGTACGCGCCAACTACCTGGCGTCGCCGCCACTCGTGGTGGCCTATGCGCTGGCTGGGCGGATGACGATGGACCTGACGACGGAGCCCCTTGGTCAGGACCGCGACGGCATGGATGTTTTTCTCCGCGACGTGTGGCCGTCAGCCGAAGAGGTGCAGACCACGATGGCCGCGGCGGTACGGACCGAACAGTTCATATCGAAGTATGCCGGCGTCTTCGACGGTGATGAGCGGTGGCGCGGGCTGGCTGCGCCGACCGGGCAACGGTTCGAGTGGGATGACGCGTCGACCTACGTACGGAATCCACCGTTCTTTGAGGACCTGACGCCAGAACCGGTAGCGCCGGCCGATGTCGCGGGGGCGCGCGTGCTAGCCACGCTCGGCGACAGCGTGACGACGGACCACATCTCGCCGGCGGGCACGATTCCAGCGGATGGCCCGGCCGGTACGTATCTGGTGTCGTGCGGTGTCGACCCGAAGGACTTCAATTCGTTCGGGAGTCGGAGGGGTAACCACGAAGTGATGATGCGTGGCACGTTCGCGAACATCCGGCTTCGGAATCAGCTCGCGCCAGGAACTGAAGGGCGGCTGGACCAGGTATCAACCAGATGACGAGGAGATGAGCATCTACGATGCCGCCATGCGCTACAAGGCGGCTGGGGTCCCGTTGGTCATTCTGGCTGGCACGGAATACGGATCCGGATCCTCCCGTGATTGGGCGGCTAAGGGCACCATGCTGCTCGGCGTCCGTGCGGTGATCGCGGCGAGCTTCGAGCGTATCCACAGAAGTAACCTGGTGTTCATGGGGGTGCTGCCGCTGGAGTTCACCGACGGTGAGAGCGCTGAATCGCTTCACCTCACCGGTCGTGAGACATTCGACATCACGGGGGTGTCTGATGGCTTGGTGCCACGCGGGAACGCGTCAGTGCGAGCCGTCGCCCCGGATGGCACCGTGACGGAATTCACCGCCAAGGTGCGCATCGATACCCCGGACGAAATCACCTACTACCGACACGGCGGCATCCTGCCTTATGTGTTGAGGGAGCTCGTGCGGGACGTGAGTCGATAGATGGCGTTCGACGCTTTGCATGTGACGCCTGGGGCCGCCGGGACCCGAGCGTCCGCTACGTATGTGGCCCTCGTGGCCGTGGCCATCTTGACCACTGCGACCATGATGACTACCACAGTGACCGCTAGCGCACAGGAAGCCGGATCGGCTCCGGACCAGATTGAGTGGGACCTCAGCGAGATTTACTCAAGCTTCGAGGTCTGGGAGACCACCAGGGGACAGCTCGCGACGCAGGTCGATGCGCTCGCCGTCTACCGCGGAAGGTTGGGCGAGAGCGCGGCCACCTTGCGGGAGGCATTCGACGCCATCAGTGGGGCTGAGAAGGAACTCTCGCGGCTCTACGTCTTCGCGTTCCTCAAGGCTGATGAGGACCGTCGCGTGTCCGAGGACCAGGAACGCCGCGGGCTCGCTGCCGCACTGCTGTCTGAATTCGGCGAAGCGGTGGCCTTTCTGTCCCCGGAGCTGCTGAGTGTGGGGTCGGCGACCATCGAGCGGTATCTCGCTGAGGAGCCGGGTCTTGCCAGGCACGCGTTCAACATTCGCAACATCTTGCGGCAAGCGCCACACACGTTGTCGGACGAAGCGGAACAGGTCATCGCGGCGACCGGTCCGGTGGTGCAGGGGGCGGAGCGGATCTACGCCATGCTGACCAGCTCCGACCTCCCGTTTCCAACGGTGACGCTGTCTTCCGGCGAAGAGATCACACTTGATCAAGCCGCGTATTCGCTACACCGGGCGTCCTCCAATCGCGCGGATCGTAAGCTTGTATTCGACACGTTTTGGGGCGCGTGGAAGGGGTACGAGACATCGATCGGGCAGACGCTCGATACGCAGGTCAAGGCCCACGTGTTTCAGGCCAAGGTGCGCCACTATGACAGCGCGCTCGACGCGGCGTTGTCTGGTCCGAATATCCCGACCGCGGTCTATCACAAGCTCGTCGAGGCCGCGCATCGGCACCTTCCGTCGCTGCACCGATATTTCAGAATCCGACAACGGATGCTCGGGTTGGACGACTTGCACTATTACGACATCTATCCGTCACTCGTCGCGTCTGACCGAACGTTTGACATCGATGAATCTAAAGCGCTGACGCTCGCGTCGGCTGCCCCCTTGGGGGCGCACTATTTGGACCTGCTCCGGGACGGGTTTTCGGGGAATTGGATGCACGTCTACCCGCAGACCGGCAAGGCGCCGGGGGCCTATATGTACGGGAGCGTGTATGACCTGCACCCGTTCCTGCTGCTGAATCACAACGGGCAGTTCAACGATGTGTCGACGTTCACGCACGAGTGGGGGCACGCCATTCACACGATGCTGTCCACGGAGCACAATCCGTACGAGACGTCGAGTTACGCGACGTTCACGGCCGAGATCGCGTCGACCACCAACGAGGTCTTGCTACAGGAGCACATGCTGGCGCAAGACATCTCAGACAATGAGCGTTTGTTCTATCTCGGGACGGCCCTCGAGGCGGCGCGCGGCACCTTCTTCAGGCAGGTCATGTTCGCCGAGTTCGAGTTGAAGATTCACGAGATGGTCGAGGCCGGTGAAGCGTTGTCGGGCCAGAAGATGAGCCAGGTCTACGAAGGGCTGCTGCGGCAGTACCACGGCGCCGATGACAATGTGCTCGCCATTGATCCGGCCTACGCGGTCGAATGGGCCTTCATCCCGCACTTCTACCGCAACTTCTATGTTTTTCAGTACGCGACCTCGATTGCGGGCGGCACGATGTTCGCCGAGCGGTTCCTGACGGGCGACGAGCAGGCGCGGGACGACTATCTCGCGGTGCTGTCCGCCGGCGGGTCACGATACGCCTACGAGCTCCTCCAGGAATATGGCATCGACCTCGCCACCGACGCCCCGTACGATGCGCTGATTGCGCGCATGGACCGCGTCATGGACCAAATCGAGGCCATCCTCGACCGCCAAGGCAACTAGCGTCTGGCGCCCGCGACGCGGATTGACACCGCGTCGACCCCACCATAGAGTGGGCCAACCGGCGACGATGTACCTTCCCAGGCCACGCCGAGGCGCGTGTGGAGCGGGACTCATGGGCCCCGCGAGCGCATCTGCGAGTCGGGGCGGAGTCCAGTTTCGATGAGGAGCCAGCGATGAAGATGTCACTCTCCGTGTTGGCGGCGACGTTGGTGCTCTCCGGCGGACCGGCCTTCGCGGGCCAAGAGGCAGCGCCCCCAACCTTCGCGAAAGACGTCGCGCCGATTCTCTACGAGAACTGCGTCACGTGCCATCGGCCGGACAACATCGCGCCCATGTCCCTGTTCGAGTACTCCGACGCACGTCCCTGGGCCCGGTCCATCAAGGATATGGTCGTGGCTCGGGTCATGCCCCCGTGGCCCGCGGATCCCAAGAACAGTCTCAAGTTCCGAAACGAGCGCTACCTGGCGCAAGCGGACATCGACACGATCGCGGCATGGGTGGACGCGGGGGCTCCAAGGGGCAACGACGCCGACATGCCCTCGAGACCTCATTTTCCCGACGGCTGGACATACGAGGGAGGGGAACCGGACTACGTCTTCGATCTGCCGGTCGAGTACACGATTGCGGCCGAAGGGGAAGAGGACTACATCGACTTCTATTCAGCGATGCCGTGGGACGAGGACCGCTTCGCCGAGGTGCTCGAGCTGCGTCCCAGCGACTTCCGGGTCGTGCACCACTCCGGCGCCTACACCGTCGATCTGCCGTGGGGCACCCAGGTCATCGACGGCGTGTTGCACGACCTCGACGGCAACTCGCTTCTTCGCGCCCCCCTGCCAACGAAGCCAGCCGATACGGAGACTGAGGACGCGGCTGAGACAGGCCGTGTGGCGCAGCGCGTCTTCAACGAGGTGAACCTGCCAGGTGCGAGCAAACTGCTGTCCTATGTGCCGGGTCGAGGCGTCGAACGGCACCGTCCGGGCACGGGGAAGCGGCTGGCCGCCGACAAGTGGGTTCGCTGGACCATGCACTACAACCCGATCGGCGTCGAGGCGACCGAGCGCAGCAAGCTGGGCATCTGGTTCAATACGAAACCGGTGACGCATGAAGTGCTCACCCGGCAGGCTGGGAACGCGTTCCCGACTGACCCGTTCGGCAACGACATCTATCTCGTGCAAGGGGCAGAAGTGAAGCCGACGACGGATCCCGAGACCGGTCGGGTTCGACGTGGCCTGATTCCGAACATTCCGCCGTACGAGGACGATTGGAAGATCACTGGCATTACGCCGATCACGGAGCCCATTACGCTCTACGGACTCTCGCCGCACATGCATCTGCGGGGGAAGAGCCTGCGATGGGTGGTCACGTATCCGGATGGCGTCGAGGAGACGATTCTCGACGTGCCGAAGTTCGACTTCAACTGGCAGATCCACTATGAGCTCGAAGAGCCGCTCCATCTGCCGGCCGGCAGCAAGATCACCGGCATCGGGGTCTACGACAACTCACTCGGCAACCGCTGGAATCCGGGGCCACACCTGGAGGTGTACTGGGGTCAGCAGAGCTGGGACGAGATGTATCAGGCGTTCACCGTCTACACGGTGAACAGCCAGGACCTGACCAAGCAGCCGAGCACCAACGACGAATAGCCTCCATCAGAGGTGCGCTGTGGCCGGGCAGCTCTGTCCGTCCCACCGGGAGAGCGGTGTGATACCTGGTAAAACGTGGCGTGTCGTGGCAGGGGTCGTGACGATGGGGGTCATCTGTGTCGCCGCGCCATCTTCTGCCCAACCCGAGTCGCAGCGTCCCACCGGGCAGATCCCCGACCGCGGTCGCCCGACTGAACGTGGCGACGAGATTCCCCTCTTTGACTACGACGCGTATTTCCCGGGCACCTGGGAGTTCGAGTGGCGGGTCCCCGAGAGCCCGCTGGGCTCCGGCGGTCTGATCGAAGGGACCGAGGTGTTCGTGCCCGGCGTCGACGGGCGCTACTACAGCAGTCGCATCGTCGCCCGGGGGCCGGACGGCGACTTCACCACGGACTCGCGCATCGTCTATCTCGCCGAGCAGAAAACATTCAGCCGCTACGAGGTCGATAGCCGCGGTTTCGACCTGTTCAGAGTCGGGCGCATCGGTGGTGACCTCGGCGGATTCTATACCGTGCACTATGAGACCCCGCCCTTCGACGTGGACGGGCAGCAGGTGCAACTGCGGATGACAACGCGCCTGGTGTCGCCGGTGAACTTCCGCGTCGAGTCACGCATTGCGGTCGACGGAGGACCCTTCACCAACTTTGGCACGGCCTGGTGGACGAAGAACCTAGCGGACCTGGCTTCGCCGAACTAGAGCTCCAAAATGACACGCGCGCAGACATACACCCTTGCCTTGTCGCTCGGCGCGATTCCGCTGATACAAGTGACACCACCGATACCGCTCATGATGACGGTGGGGTGTGTGGAGACAGACGGTCGTGACGGCTTTACGCTCACCCGAGCCACCGAGCCCGCCGCGATTCAAGAGCGCGTACCGGCACAACCGGCTGCCGATGTCCCGCTGGGCGATCAGACACTCAGGCTCGTAGGGACGCTTGACGAGTTCGGGGTTGCGGCCCACGTGGGTCATAAGGTCTGGGCGAAGGGGTTGCTCAACCCGGGCGAGCCGGTTCCTCTCCTCAATCTCACGTCGATCACCCGCCTGGGTCAGTCATGCGACGGTTCCGTCCGCTAGCAGCCCGTGGTGAAAGTAGCGCTGCAGTCGACAGGCGCTGAATCCGGGCCACTCGGGTGTGGCCTCAGTCGCAGGAAGAGGAAGGTTCACATGAAGCGTGTTCGCGAGGGGAATCCCCGCCCCAGAGGCAAGGGTGTCGCCCATCTCGTTGTCATGTCGGCAGGAGCCCTGGCCTTCGGTGTCGTCGCGCAGGCCCAGCCGGCCGGTCAAGGTGCAATTGCCAACAACGACGCGTTTCTACTGGCTGAACGAACAGAACAAAGCCTCACTGATCATGCTGGCCGAGGAAGGCATCATCACGGACGAGCTGGGGACGAATATTGCCAGTTCCCTGACTCAGGTCATCGCGGAGGGCGCCAAGCCCGGTGCCGCCCGATCGCGCGACTATCTTGTCGTGGAGGCCGACATGATCGACATCGGTGGACCCGATGTGTCGCGTCTCCATTCCGGGCGTTCGCGGCAGGACCTGGGCCAGACGTCGACGCGGCTGCTGCTGCGCGATGCTTTCCTGACGACGTACGGTCAGTTCATCGACGCGCGCGCGACCCTCCTCGAGATGGCTGAGCGGAACCCGCATGCCATCCTCCCCTTCTACACCCACGGGGTTCAGGCGCAGCCGACCGCACTGGGGCACTACCTTGGCGGCTACCTGCAGGCCATGAGCCGTAGTTCGGACCGCTACCAGCAGGCATGGGCGCGGTTGAACCTGTCGCCTCTGGGTGGGGCGGCGGGTGGCACCTCCAGCTTTCCGGTCAACCGTGCACGGCTCGCGGAGTTGCTGGGGTTCGATGGTCTCGTCGTGAACTCGTTCGACGCCGGTCAAATCGCCAACCAGGACAACGGCGTCGAGTTGACCACCGTCGCGGCGTCGGGCGCGTTGACGGTCAGCATGCTGGCGGCCGACCTCACCGTGCAGTACGCCGACCCGCATCCCTGGTTCCGGCTGCAGGAAGGGTCGCAGACGGGCGTCAGCAGCATCATGCCGCAGAAGCGCAACCCGATCGGCCTCGAGCGGCTGCACCTCGCGACGAGCACGGTGACGGGCCAGGCCGTGACCTACCTGATTCAGGCGAACAACGTCATGTCTGGCATGGGCGACTACAAGGGGAGCCACCCGCTCCAGGTGGTGCGATTGCTGGGCACCATGTACGAGGACTTGAGCGACATGCTCGCGGCACTCGTGTTCGACCCGGAGCGGGCGCTGCAGGAAGTCAACAACGACTACTCGATGACCACGGAACTGGCCGACATACTCCAGCGCGATGCTGACGTGCCGTTCCGTGTCGGACACCACTTTGCCTCTGAGATCGTCTCGTACGGTCGCAGTCGAAACCTGACACCGGCTCAGATTCCCTACGATGTGGCTCAGGTGCTGTTCGGCGAGGCGTGGGAGGCCTTCGGCACGACGAACGCGCGGTTGCCATTGGCCGAACCGCAGTTTCGTCGCGCGCTCTCTGGCGAGAACATGGTGGATTCTGCCAAGCCGATTGGGGGCCCCCAGAGAGCAGAAGTCGTTCGGATGCTGGCCGCGGAGACGGTGCGCCTGGCCGCGGACCGCGACTGGTTGGCCGAGACCGGCCGTGGACTCGACGAAGCCGACCGCATGCGGGAAATGGGGATGGTGCGGCTACTGGAGCGGTAGTATCGCCGACACTCGCAGTCGGCCATGCCCGTCTGCTGCTAGAGCATCGGTGGAATCATGAACAGGGCTATGACAGTCACGATAAACAGCACAAACGCGATGATGCCCGTATAGCCGAGCACGTCGCCGAACTTCATGCGGGTGACCGTCAGGATCGGGATCGCCCAGAAGGGCTGGATGAGATTGCTGGTGGAGTCGCCGTACGCGTAGGCGAGCACGGTGGTTGTCGCCGAGACGCCGAGCTCTCTGGCGGCCGGGAGGAGATAGGGCGCTTCGATAAGCCACTTCGAGCCGCCCGACGGAACGAACACATTCACCATGCCCGAGTAGAGATAGACAATCACCGGGAATGTGTCCGTGGTGGCGACCTGGACGAACAATGCGCCCAACCAGTCGCCGAGCCCCGTGCCGTTGATCACCCCGAAGATGCCGGCATAAAGAGGGAACTGCAGAATGACGCCTGACGCGGTACGAGCGCCGTTACTGAAGGCCTTGACGAGATTCGCCGGCGTGCCCTGCAGCAGCATGGCGGCAATGAGAAACACCGCGTTGTACGCGTTGATTGTCCAACTCGCTCCGAAGCCCTGGGTCACGATGGAGTGCCCCAGCGGATAGCCGATCAGAAGGGCCGCCAACCAGATCCACCCTCGGTACGATTCCATCTGGGCGGCCGGGGTCGTCGGTTCCTGGTCGTCTGCCAGTCTTGGCATGATCGCGTTCAACTCATCCTCGGTCAGGGTCCGCGCGTTTTCACGCGGATGGAGGATGGCGACCATGACAAGGGCCACAGCGGCCACCACGGCGAGGTAGATGAGGTTGAACGAATTGAAGAGCGTTTCGGTGACCGGCAGGATGCGGTCAAGGAGCGGTTCGGTGCCGGGGGGCGGTGACGTAATGGGGTTGCCCGGAGTGGCGAGAATGAGCGGGGCCGAGCCCGACAAGCCTCCGTGCCAGACAGTGCCGATCCCGAGATAGGCACCCGCGATGAGGAGGCGTATGTCCGCCTTGGGATTGCGTCTCGCGACAAAAGGCACGAACAACGCGGAGGCCACGACGCTGGCGGCCCAGTTGAAGTACGCGATGGTCATCGAATACGCGCCGAGGAGCACCACCGCCTGGACCGGCCGCATGGCATTCGGTCGGCTGGCCAGCCAGTCGAGAAACCTGTACGCCGGTTTCGACGACACGCAGGCGTGCGCCGCAATCATGGCGATGGTGAACTGCATGGCCAGTTCCAGCAGCGACCACATCCCGCCGCCCCAGGCGAGTACGGTCTCATTCAGACCGGCACCGGCACCGACGACCGCGAGCAGAATGGCCATGATCGTCAGCATCATGCAGACGACCCACGAATCAGGGATCCACCGCTGGGTGAACCGCGACAGGGTTTCTCCGAGGCTCCCGACGAGGCGGATGAGACTAGACATGGGCTTAGGCGGTCTCGGCCGTTGGGTTCTTTGCGGCCAGCAGGCAAAGCAGGGACAAGATGGACAGGACCGCCGCGCCGAAGAACGCGTACTGGTAGTTGCCGAAGGTGTCGTAGGCCAACCCGGCAAGCTGGGAACCGGCGACGGCCGCGATGCCCCAGGCCAGGAACAGCAGACCGTAGTTCACACCGAAGTGCTTGGTGCCATAGAAGTCGGCGGAGGTCGCAGCGAATACCGCGAGCAGTGTGCCGTAGCAATAGTAGACGGCGAACACCCCCACGCTGAAGAAGAGCACGTTCGAGCCAAGCAGATACAGCGCTGGCATGGCCACGGCCGAGACCACCACCATCAGTCGCAACACATTCAGACGCCCGAGGTTGTCTGACATGGCTCCAGAGAGCACCCGACCGGTGGTGTTTCCAATAGCCCCGACAACCAGCCCGATCAACGCCACGCTGCCGATGCCGGCCTCGGTGCCGAACGGTACCAGCTGACTGATGAGCCCGAGTCCGGCGATCGCGCCAAAGAAGAAGGCCAGGAACAGAAAGTAGAAGGAGCTGCCTCGAAGCATCTCGGCCGGTGTGGTCTCGGCGCCGACTCGGGCGACGGCCGCCTTGATCTGCGTCTGATCCCAGCCCGCCGGGGCGTAGCCGTCCGGCGCCGGCTTGAGCAACCAGGCGCCGATCAGTGCGATCACCAGGAACATCACGCCGTAGATACGGAACGTGGACTGCCAACCGACACTCGGGATCAGCAGTTCGGCCGCGATGGGTCCGAAGATGCCGGATCCGGCCCCGTAGCCGCCGACCGCAATGCCGATGGCCAGCCCGCGTTTGTCGGGGAACCATTTCGTCACGACCGGTGTCGCGATGGAGTACCCGATCCCGTTGCCGGCCCCGGCCAGAAGGCCATACGCGAGATAGAGCACGGTCAACGACGACGTGTAGCTGGAGAGAAAGAAACCCAGGCTGAACAGGATGCCGCCGATGGCCGCCAGCGTCCTGAAGCCAACGGTGGCGTGGAGGCGCCCGGCGATGACGAACGTGACCGCCATCGTCAAGATGCCGATGCTGAAGACCCAGGACGTCTGCTGACGGACCCAACCGAACTCCTGCTCAAGCGGCAGGACGAACACGCTCCACGAATAAAACGTACCCAGGACGACGTTCAGCAACGTGCCGCCGACCAGCGGCTTCCATCGGTTTGCGCGTGTCTCAGCCATCGGGTCCTCTGTCTTCGCGTTTCCGTCGCGCGTGCCGGGGAGCCATTTAGCCTACTTCATCGTCGGCATGCTGAGGCTCACGGCGTCTCGTTGTTCGGGCCAGCGGGACGTCACTACTTTTGTACGCGTATAGAAACGGACGCCGTCCGTGCCATGTACATGCAGGTCCCCGAAGAGTGAGCCTTTCCAGCCCCCGAACGAGAAAAACGCCATCGGCACTGGAATCGGCACGTTGACGCCCACCATGCCCACCTGGATCTCGTGCGCGAAGCGCCGCGCCGATGCGCCCGACCGGGTAAAGATGGCCGTGCCATTGCCGTACGGGCTGTCGTTGACGATGTCAATCGCCTCTTGCTCGGTGTCTGCTCGGACGACCACCAGCACCGGTCCGAATATCTCGTCTCGGTAGATGGACATGTCTCGGCCGACGTGGTCGAACAGCGTCGGACCGACAAAATGGCCGCCTTCGTGCCCCTCGACCCGCAAGCCCCGGCCGTCCACGACGGTCACCGCACCCTCACGCGCACCGGCGTCGATGTACCCGGTGACCCGCGCCGCATGGTCCGCGGTGATCAGGGGACCCATCTCGACGCCGTCCTGATGCCCTGGACCGATGCTGAGGGCTCGCGCGCGCGCGGCCAACCGCGACACGATGGCGTCACCTGCGTCGCCAACGGCCACCACGGACGAGATCGCCATGCAGCGCTCGCCGGCGGATCCATACGCGGCGCCAATGAGCGCGTCGGCGGCCGCGTCCAGGTCGGCATCTGGCAGCACGACCGCGTGGTTCTTGGCGCCGCCCAGCGCCTGCGCCCGTTTGCCGGCAGCGCATGCCGTTTCGTAGACGTGGCGCGCCACCGGCGTGGAGCCGACAAAGGACACTGCCGCCACGTCGGGGTGGCGGAGGATCGCGTTCACCGCCTCCTTGTCCCCATGCACGACGTTGAACACGCCGTCAGGTAGTCCGGCTTCCTTGAGTAGCTCTGCCGTCAGCATGCTGGCGGACGGGTCTTTTTCGGATGGTTTCAGAATGAATGTGTTCCCACAGGCCAGCGCCACCGGGACCATCCAGAGTGGGCACATGATCGGAAAATTGAAGGGCGTGATGCCGGCGCAGACGCCGAGAGGTTGCCTCGTGCTGTGGGAGTCGACCCCAGTGCCAACATTTTCGGCGTGTTCACCCTTCAGCAAGTGCGGGATCCCGGTGGCGAACTCCACGACTTCCAGCCCGCGTTGCACGGAGCCTGCCGCATCCGGAAGCGTCTTGCCGTGTTCCTCGGTAATCAGCGCCGCGAGGTCTGGCGTGCGGCGCTCCAGCAGGTCTCGGAACCGCATCAGGATGCGGGCCCGGCGCAACGGAGTGGTGGCTCGCCACGCCGGGAACGCCGCGCGCGCGCTGGCCACGGCCAGATCGATGTCGGCATCATTGGCGAAGGGCACGGTCCGCACGACCTGACCCGTCGCCGAATTGGTGACGACGCCCTCCCGTGTCCCCTGTGCGGAGTGGCGCTTTCCGTCAATCCAAAACGGCACCGTCGACACCGCGGTTCCTGTGGTCATTCCGGCTCCCAGTCGTCTCGTGTGGCGGCGCGTAGGATGCTGCGGATGCACCCTCCCCGTCAAGCCTGCGCGCGGGATGCGGCGTGCTGGCAAGCCCGTGGTCGCTGGCTGAGAACGGCGTCAGAGGTCAGACCTCTTGAGCCCGTAATTCGTTGAACACAAGAGGCTTGTGACCTTGACGAGTCCGCCAATCGAACCGTAAGATCACGAGGTCGTGCTGTCGGCTGGCGCTCGAAGGTTACCGCGCCGCCGATCACGATGACGATCATGTGGCAGACGCACGACGGGGAGCAAGAACGATGATGTGGAGACGCGCAATCACCGTCGCGGCCGGCGTGCTCGCGACAGCGGTATTCCTGGTCCCGGTCTCGGCGCAGGCCCAAACTGGTGCCGCCGGCGAGTGGGAAATGAAGCTCACCACGCAGACGGGTGTGACGACGTGGCAGGCCCGGTTCGAGCAAGAGGCGGATCAGTTGGGCGGTGAAATAGACCTGGGCGACAACGAGGTGCTCGCCGTTACTGGGACTGTCGAGGGTGCCATGCTCAAATTCGTCATCACGGTCCCGGACCTCGACGGTGACCAGCCGATCAACTTCGAGGGGGAACTGGACGGTGACACGATCACCGGGGCAGAGGGCAAGTTCTCCTGGTATGGGCGCGGCGCCTGGACCGCAATGCGCAAGTAGCGATCCACGTCTTGCCCCGTCGAGACCCCACGACTTCGCCCCACGGAACCACCGCCCGCTTGACACCCTTTTTCGGCATCTGCCAAGATTGGCCGTTTGATCCGTTCATGTAGCGCTGCACTCGTGGCCGTGGCGGGCCGACGGCGTGATTGCGTCGTTCGGCGCACGCGCACGTTGATGAGGCAGACGAGACAGCGGGTTGGCCCGAGGGGGACACGATGAGGAAGCGCTTCGCAGGGGCATTGGCGGCGGCGGTGCTTGTCGGCACGTTGGTCATCTCGCTGACGACGCCCGGGCGCGCCGCCGACGGGACCATTACCGGCACCGTGACCAGCCCGGGTGGTCCGGAGGCTGGGGTCTGGGTCATCGCCGAAACGACGGACTTGCCGACCAAGTTCATCAAGACCGTCGTCACCACCGACGGCGGGCGCTATCTCATCCCCGACCTGCCCGAGGCGTCCTATAAGGTGTGGGTGCGCGGGTATGGGCTGCTCGACTCGGCGGGCGTGACCGCTCAGCCAGGCGACACCGTGGCGCTCGATGTCACGGTGGCCTCCACCCCAGCCGAGGCCGCCCAGATCTATCCGGCCAACTACTGGTACTCGCTGATCGAGCCGCCCATGGCCGGCGAGTTTCCGGGCACGGGCGATGACGGGAACGGCATTGCCGCCACGCTGCAACACCAGGAGCAGTGGGTGGATGTCCAGAAGCAGGGCTGCATGCTCTGCCATCAGCTGGGCAACCGC
Organism: Vicinamibacterales bacterium; assembly: GCA_937766455.1. Lineage (GTDB taxonomy): Bacteria > Acidobacteriota > Vicinamibacteria > Vicinamibacterales > UBA8438 > UBA8438. Next base: position 31,858 of record CALLXD010000039.1, read on the forward strand.
ATCATTCGCGAGATCGACAACCTCGAACAATTCGACTCGACCCTGGCCGCCTGGGATCACCGCGTGCAGATGGGGCAGCGCGGCTCGCAGATGACGAACGTCATGAGCCGGTTCGGGCGTCAGCGAGGGTTGCAGATGTTCGCCGACTGGAGCGACCGCATCGCGTCTGGCGCCGTGCCGCCGGCGCCGCCGCGGCCGCAAGGCGCCGAGCGCAACGTGGTCATCTCGATGTGGGAGTGGGGGACGGAGATCGACTACATCCACGACGAGATTGCGACGGACAAGCGGAACCCGCGGGTGAACGCCAACGGTCCTGTGTATGGGGTCAATATCTCGAATGACGGCTTGGCGATGCTCGACCCGGTCACCCACATGGCCACGAATCTGAGCATTCCCCTTCGCGTTGATCCGGACACGGTGCCGGGGATGATTGCGCAGTCGATGCCGGCTCCGTCGCGCCTGTTCGGCGACGAACTGATTTGGAAGGACCCGGCCAATCCCCACAACCCGATGATGGACCAGAAGGGCCGGGTCTGGATGACCTCTGCCATCCGGAACCGCGCCAACCCGGATTACTGCAAGGCCGGTTCGGACAATTCGTACGCCCAGTATTTCCCGCTGGAGAGTGGATTCCGGTCGGTCGTCTACTTCGAGCCGGAGACGCAGAAGTTTGTGATGATCGACACGTGCTACGGCACCCATCATCTGCAGTTCGCCGAAGACGACAACGACACGTTGTATTTCAGCGGCGGCGGACAGGTGATCGGCTGGCTCGATACAAAGCTCTACGACGCTACCGGAGACGAGCGTGCCGCCCAGGGCTGGTGTCCCACCGTGCTTGATACAAACGGGGACGGCGTCATTACCAAACCCTGGAATGAGCCGGCTCGCGGCAGAGAAACCGCGACGAATGACCCCAGCCTTGATACGCGGGTTGTCGTGGGCAGTTACGGCGTCATCGGCGATCCCACCGACGACAAGGCGGTGTGGATCAGCTCGAACCGGTTTCCTGGACGGCTGGCGCGGCTGCACGTCGGTGACAATCCACCCGAGACCTGCCTGACAGAGATGTTCGAGGTGCCGTCGGTGCTGGACGACACGGTCCCGAAGGAGAAGACCGGATTCGGCTCGCGAGGACTGGACATCGACCGGGACGGCGTCATCTGGACGGCCCTGTCGGGGAGCAGTCACTTTGCCAGCTTCGACCGGACGGCGTGTGATGTGCACAACGGGCCGACGACGCTCGAAGGGCGGCATTGCGTGGACGGCTGGACGTTGTATCCGACGCCCGGCCCCCTCGTGAAGGGCACGGACGTCCGCGCCGACTACCACTATTACAACTGGGTCGACCAGTGGAACACCCTCGGGCTTGGCGAGGACGTGCCGATTGCCACCGGGTCGAACTCGGATTCGCTGCTGGCCCTCGATCCCGACACCGGGGACTGGACGGTGCTGCGCGTGCCGTATCCCCGCGGGTTCTTTACACGCGGGCTCGACGGGCGGATCGACGATCCCCAGGGCGGCTGGAAGGGACGAGGCGTGTGGGCCACCTACGGCGAAGCGGCCACCTGGCACATCGAAGGTGGCCAGGGCGTCAAGCCAGGCATCGTGAAGTTCCAGGTGAGGCCAGATCCGCTGGCGAATTGATGGGATGCCGGTTTGAAGCTCGTCGTCCCGACCTGCGGTTTGTACGAATGGGGATGGATTGAAATTAATGACAAATAAGACGAACCTGTGCGCGGCTCTCGCGTTGCTGCTTTGTACTGCACCCCTCACCTGGGCGGGGCAGAACTCGACGGGGTCCATCGGGGGTACGGTGACCGATGAGAGCGGCGGCGTCATGCCGGGTGTCACCGTGAGTGCGGCGGGTGACGACGGCACGCGCTTCGGAGTGAGTGACACGGACGGTCGGTACGAGATTTCCTCGCTCGCGACTGGACGGTATGAGGTTGAGGCACTGCTGCAAGGATTCAGTGGCGACCGCGTCTCGGTCTCCGTCACAGGCGGCGCCGCGGCCTCGGCAAACCTGACGCTGGCGATCGCCGCCATGGCGGAGACTGTCACCGTGACCCGCACCGACCAGCCGCTGTCCGTCGTGCCGAGTTCCATTACTGTCGTGAACCGGGACCAGATTGAGTTTGCCCAGCGCCGGACATCACTCGACGAGTCGCTCCGTGGTATCCCGGGGTTGTTCGTCCAGAATCGTCGAAACTACGGCTTGTCGGGTGGCATCGGGATCAGCATCCGGGCGCCACAGCCGCGGTTCGGTCTGCGCGGGGTCGCCATCATCCAGGACGGGATTCCTATCACCACCGCTGACGGCACGACGGAACCGGGCAACGTCGATCTGGGTTCCGTCGGACGCATCGAGGTCATCCGCGGACCAAGTTCCGTGTTGTACGGCAACTCGGCCGGCGGCGTGATTAACCTCACCACCACCTTCAACCGGTCGCGCAAGTTGACGATTAGTCCCGATTTTCAGTTCGGGAGCTATGGCTTCAACCGGCAACAGATTCGTGCCGACGGAGGCGACGCCAAGACGCAGTTCATGTTCAGCGCGAGCCGTTTCGAGACCGACGGATTCCGGGAGAACGGCCACGCCGAGATCATGCAGACGAACCTCATGGTCCGCCGCGAATTGGGGCCGAACACTGAACTGCGCGGTGTCTTCAATTTCAACGACACGCCATACGCGGAGAGTCCGAGCTTTCTCAACGAGGCGGACGCGCGGGGTGAGCCGCTCAGGGACAGCAACGGGGCGTGTCTCTCAGGTGCCTGTATGGCGCGGGGCATCGCCCTCTCACGCAATTGGGGCGAGGCCGCGAGACAGGGCCAGGGTGGCCTGACCCTCGAGCACCGATTCAGCGAGCAGGATCGCCTCCGAGTGACCGGGTGGGGCATGTGGCGGGATCTTGACGCAGTCGGCGCGTTTCGGAACGTTGAGCTCGGTCGGAACGGGTTCGGATTTCGGTCGGAGTATCTCGGCGGGACACAGGCCGGCACTGTCGGTCTCGACTGGGCGGCGGGGTTTGATGTGTCCTCGCAGAATGACGACCGGATGGAATTCGGTCAGGTGAAACCGGCGGTAAGCGGGGGACGCGCGACGAGCGGGGCCCTGCGTGTCGACCAGACGGAAGATGTGTTATCCGCGGGGCCGTTTGCGCAGATCGGGATCTCGCCGAACGACCGCGTCCGGTTCAGCGCCGGTGTCCGGTGGGACCACTACAACTTCACGGCCGGCGACCGACGGCTCGATGATGGTGACCAGTCTGGCGACCGGACCATGAGTCAGGTGAGCCCGTCGGTCGGGGTGACGGTGGCGGCGGCAGACGGCGTCAACCTGTTCGGTAACGTGTCAACCGCCTACGAGACCCCGACCACTGTGGAGCTGTCCAATACCCCGACCGGTGCCGGTGGGTTCAATCAGGAGCTCGGCGCACAGGACTTGACCAATGTCGAGTTCGGCGCGCGTGGCTTGATCAGTCCGGCTCGGTTGCGTTACGAGGCGGTCGTGTTCGTGTCGACCGTGGACGGCGCCCTCGTGAACTTTCAGAACCCGGATGAACAGACCTTCTTCCGCAATGCCGGAAAATCGTCCCGCGACGGCTTGGAGTTGGCGCTCGACTGGGTGCCGACCTCCAGCTTTTCCACGCGGGTAGCCTACACATACCAGAACTTCAAGTTCGAAGAGTTCACGACCGGCGGTGATGATTTTGCCGGGAACCTCGAGCCTGGTGCTCCGCCGCACCGCGTGTTCTTCGGTGCAAACTACACCGCCCCTTTCGGACTGCGATCGTCAGCGAATGTGCGATGGGTTGATAGTTTTGCCGCGAACAACGCCAATACGGTTTACAACTGGTCCTACACGGTCGTCGACCTCCGATTCGGGTATGACGGGAACTGGGGCGGGGTTGACGTGCGACCGTTCCTCGGGATCGACAACCTGTTCGATGAGCGGTACAACTCGTCGATTATCACAAACGCGTTCGGCGGCCGATATTTCGAGCCGTCGCCGGACCGCGAGTTCTACGTCGGTCTGACGATTGGGACCGGCGTACGGTAACGCGCGCGACGGATGCGCCGCGAGGGCGGCGGGCGGCCATTCGGCATGGCCGGCAGGCACGGAGAGCGACCTGACGCTATGGTCGGCTAGGAATCAGGGCGGCGTCACGCCGCTCGACGAGTAGTTCACGGAAGGGAGAGCACGCGCATTCATGACCGTTCAACCCGCTCAAGAGATGGGCTTCGACCGCGCCAACGAAGTAGTTCAGCGGTTCCAGAAGGAGTCCACAAAGTGGCTCTACGGTCTCGATGAGGCTGCTCGCACGCTGTCCTGGGCGTTCTTTACGCTCTTGCCGTATACCGACAAGCTGAGTCAGAGCAAACTGCTGCGCCAGCCGCACGTGATGTTCAGAGGGCCGACCGGGACCGGCAAGACCGACTTGGTCAGCGCCTGTGCAATGGCGATCGACGCCAAGTTCGAGCGCATCCAGGGGATGCCCACCTACATGCCCGAGGACATCCTCGGCTACGAGACGATCGTCGAGGGCACCGACGGCAGCCGGAAGCTGGTGTTCAAGCCGGGCAAGTTGATGGCGCACATCGTGCTGATCGACGAGGACAACCGGTTGTCTGGCAAGACCAAGGCGGCGGTGCTCGAAGGCATGGAGGAGAGTTCGGCCACGCTGAGCTCGGACTACGGCAACCTTGCCGAGGGCAAGATATTGCCATTGTTTCCGCTGTCGTGCGATTTCGCCGACATCACTGGCCCGCGCTTCTTCATGGTCATCTGCACCGAGAACATCTTCGGTGAAGAGGAAGGCACCTTCGCGAACCCGGTGGCGCAGCTCGATCGCACCACGTTGTCCATCAACATGATGGACCCGGAGAACGAGGAGGACGAGTACAACATCAGCGCGCGGAACGTGGTCGGCCGGAAGGTCGAGAAGCTGACGAACCTGTATGAGGTGCTCGAAATCGCGCAATACATCTACGACAACGTCGAGATGTCTGAGTACGGCCAGCAATACAAGGTGCGGCTCATTCGCAACACCCGTCCGCACCGTGTGCAGGGGCGAGCGGCCCGGACAGTCAAAGAGTACATTCGGGTTGGGATCTCGCCGCGTGTGCATTTCCACATCGAGGCAGTGGCGCGCACCTTCGCGTTCTTCAACGGCGACTTGAAAGTGACGCCCGACCACATCAAGGCGGTGGCTGGCCCCGTGTTGGCTCATCGGCTGGTGCTGCGCGAGGGGATGGAGTTCTCGGTCGACAAGGAAGAGCTGTTGCAGCAAATCCTGCGGGACATGGAGGTTCCGCCGTGGAAGTAGAGGAACTCTACGCTCGATTCCGCGATATCAAGCACGGGATCCGAGCGCGAAAGTCCTCTACGAGCATGCACTTCGGCGAGCACAAGAGCGGGTACAAAGGAGCTGGCTACGATATCGTTGGGGTCGAGCAATGGAGACCGGGACAGCCGCTGAAGGACGTCGCATGGAACATCAGCATGCGTACGTATCCGGAGAAGCTCTACCGCATCGAGCGTATGGAGCCCAAGGAGCTCCGCACGCTAATCGTGTGCGATCTGTCCTATTCCACGCTGTTTCAGGTGTCGCAGGCCTCAACCAAGGCGCTGTTGATGCTGGATCTCCTCGGCAACATCGGGCTGACCCGGTCCAACGTCAGGGATCCGGTGGGGTTGCTGGGGTACTCCGATCGCATCGAACTCTTCATGCGGCCGAAGCTGGGATCGTCGCAGATCTTCCACATGGCCCATCAGGTCTTCGACAAGTTGAATCTCGAGCGCCAGTTTCCGAAAAAGCGGTCTGCCGACCTTCGGGTGGCACTCGATTTTATGCTGGCGCGGCTCAAGAACCGGCACTCGGTCGTGTTGTTGACCGACCTCGTGGACATCGTGAACGATCCGGACTCCATCGACTTCAAGCGACTGAGGACACTCGGGTCGAAGCACGATATGATCGTGCTCATTCTCGATGATCCACACGAATTTCGCGTCAAGAGCCGTTTCGGCTATATCCGCATCTCGGATATGGAGACGGGCAAGCAGACCGTGATCTCAGCCCGCAAAGCCGCCGCCATTCGTCGTCGAATCGAAGAGGTACGCGCAACCGTGGTGTACAGGTTGAAGCGCAAGGCTGGTATCGATGCCTGCGTGCTGACACCGGACAATCACATTGAGGAGCTGCCCAAGTTCCTGATTTCGCGCACCGCACGGTAGGGGAACAACAGGTGGACATGATACGCACCCTAAGCATGCCAGGTACGACCCGAACGCCACGTACATCCGTGATCGCACTCAGCGTCCTGTTTCTGGTTTCGGCGGCCGCGCGGGCCCAGCCGCCAGCGGTCGAGGAGGCCCCGACGGGGCCGGTGCGGGTGGAGACGTTGGAGCTCGAACCCACGGTCGTCAAGACCGGCGATCTCATAACGCAGCGCTATCGGCTCCGATTTCCTGACCTCGTTGCGGGTGGACAGGAGATCATCATTCTCGAAGACCGGGTGGCGCCGGAGGCACTGCCGGTCCACCCCTTCGAAGGGGTCTCGTTGAGCGTCGAGAAGGACCTGGTCGACGGCGAGTACATCTGGGACTTCGTGTATGGGTTTCGACTGGTCGACCCGAACAAGATGACCTATCTGTTGCCGAACTTCAGCTTCTACTACCTGGTGCGTGACCTGGGCGAGGAGATCGAAGACGCCGAGGTGCAGCAGGTCGACGGCGGACAGGGGCTCGTCCGCTACGTGACGTCGATCACCGATGAGCCGCTGTTGGATATTCGCGACACCATCGAGCTTGGCGCGTTCGCCGGGCGCGCCACGTTCTTTCAGACTCTGGGCTGGGCGGTCGCTCCGCTTCCGCTGCTGCTCTGGTTCGTGATGCTCTTGCGATTCGCGCGCAAACCAAAGGCCGTTTCGCTCGAAAAACAGCAAGAGGCCGACGAACTGGCGAGACTGGAAGCACAGGTTCCGGTACAGCCCTCGATCTGGGAGGCGCGGCGCGCGATCAATCGAGAACTGAAGACGCTGCAAGATTTGCCGTCCGGCGCGGACCCCGAGCAGCTCGCCGGCTACGAGCGCGGTATGGTCCTGGCGTTGCGCGACTATTTTCTTGCCGATATCCCAGAGCTGGTTCCCGGCGATACATCGCTGGAGATGCAGCGGCACATCAGCGGGTTGAAGGATAGTCACCGCCGGGAGGTGCTCGGCGTGCTTGCGGAGCGTCTCGTGGCCTATCAGCGGGGCCTCGAAACAGACGGGGCCGCGCCGATCGACAGTCCACCGCTTGAGGCAGACGTCCTGGCCGGCGCGCTCGCGAAGCTGCGACCGCATGTGCGGCTCCTGAACAATATCAAGTCGCTGGTCGGGCGGTAGCGCTCGATCGAAGAAGCGGGTCACGACGATGTTGATGCCCTGGAACCAGCTGGTCGCATTCCTCGACTCGGGGATCCGCGAGCTGATCGACACGGACTTCCAGCAGATCCGCTATGGCGACGTCGGCTTGGCGGTGGCGTTGGCGATCGCGGTCGGCGTCATCCTGACGCTGACGCTGATGCGGCTGGCCGCGATGCGGAAGCGTCATTCGCGGCAGCACTCGGGGCACATCATTCGGCCAGCGCATCGTAAGCGCCTCTGGATCAGAGCGCTGCATACGGCGCCCAAGGCGTTTTTGGTCGCCGCGGTCGCGATGCTGATCTTCTCTATTGCCGATCCGTTCCTCACCGCGACGGAGGAAGTGAGCGGCTACGTCGAGTCCCGGGTCCGGATCGATCTGGTCGACACCTCGGGCTCGATGGCATGGGAGTTTCCGGACACCAATAAGTCGAAGGCCGAGGTGGCCCGCGACGCGCATCTCGCGTTCCTCGAGATGCGCAAGGAGAAGAACGACCGGGTGTCGTTGTGGCTGTTTTCCACCTATCCGTACATGGTGGACGACTTCGTCATGGACGACGAGCTGTACTACTACCAGGTCTGGGACGCGCCGTACGTGATGACCCAGCGGCTGGACAAGGCGATGGTGGTACCGCGTGACAAGGTGCGGATTATTCCGGCCGAGGGCGATACGAACATTATTCGGCCATTGCAAGACATCGTGAAGCACTTCGACCGCGACGAGGCGACAGTCGGGCGCGAGGCGAACCAGAACCGCGCGGTCCTGATCATCACCGACGCCGCCGTCGACGAGTTTCCGGATGCGGAGTTCGCCGAACTCGCCAGGCGGAACATCGTGCCCTACCTCATCTACATCAATACCAGCGATGCGCGGTCGGCGAGCTTTCTCCACCCGACGGTACCCCAGCTGGTAGCGCAAATTCAGGAATATGGTGGCGACTACTTCGACGTCACCAGTGAGGACAGCCTGTTGCGGGCGTACGAAGCGATCGACGAACGCGAGGCGGTGCGCGTCGAGTTGAAGCACCGCGCGTTGAAGGTTCCGATTTTTCCGCGGTTTCTCTTGGTGGCGATGGGGTTGCTGATGATCGGCATTCCCCTGGGATTCGTCTCCGAGTTGCTGTGGGGCACGAGTCCGTAGGACACAAGGAAAGACGATGCGACTAACAGACCTGATCGATAAAGAGCACTCCTTCCGGTATCTCGTCGGTTTCGTGCTGGCGTTGTTGTTCTTTATTGGCGTCTCGGTGCCCTCCAACAGCCTGGCCGGGTTCTACGCGAACCTCGAGGGACTGAGTGACAGCGTTGAGCGTTCTGACTTCGCCACAGCCGAAGAGCAGCTTGCCGAGGTCTCGTCGTTTTACGAGGGAAGCCGCGCCTGGGGCATGCAGGGACTGGTGGACTCCTATCTGTTCCAGGACGCGTTCCTGCAGCAGGCATCCTACAGCTATCTCACGGGTGACTATCAAACCGTGGTCGACGACCTAGCGGATGAGATCGATGACCCGCGCGCTTCGCAGCTTCTGGCGAGCGCGAAGTTCATGCTCGCACGGGCGCGGTATCGTGCGATTGACCTTGAGAATGCCAACGCGCAGATTGAGAAAGAGGCGATTATTCTCGAAGTGATGGAGACGGTGAACGCCGACTACGAGCGTGCACTGCGTGGCGATGTGACTGACCGCTTCGACTACAAGTGGAACTACGACTTGACCAGCAACCCGGAGGCGATTCGCCGCGCGCTCGAGGAGCCGCGCGAGATTGAGCCCCCGGAGCTGGAGCAAATGAAGGGCGAGGGGACCCCCGTTCGTCGCCGTCGCGGCTAGGACCCGCCGATTGGGGGCCTGACGGCCGCCCGCCATCACACGCGCCATGGACGCCATCACCAGCCTCTTCCGGGACAGCGTCGAGTTCACGAACCCGGAGTATCTGGCGATTGTGCCGATTGCCGGATTGATTCTGGTATTCGGTCTGATCGTCTTCGCCCTCCGGTTGGTCCTGCGACCTGCCAGGACCGAAGGGTCGCGGTATCCCATTTTCGGCCACATCAAGTTCTGGTTCTTCGCGCTCGCCGCGTTGACGCTGGTGGCCGTCGCCGCCGCCAGGCCTTTCTGGGTGTACGGCGGGTCCAGTTTTAAACGGGGAGATGTCGACGTGATCGTCGCCATCGATGCCTCCGCGTCCATGTGGGTCAAGGACCTTGGGCCCTCACGGCTCGAACTCGGCGTCCGGGAAGCGCTGGGTCTGTATACCCAGGACATCTTGACACCGGGTGACCGGACGGCGCTGTTTGTCTGGGGCACCACCGCGCTGCGTCGGGTACACCTGTCGGCCAATGCCGAGCGCTTCATCGAGGAGGTCGGGCGCATCGGGCCACCGCCCTCGCTGACCGGTGATGCGTTTCCCTGGGACAGCGACATCGCGACCGCCTTCGAAGCTATCTATTTGTCGCTGGACAATCAGGACCGTTTCGAATCAGGTGATGACGGCTGGTTGCCGGAGGAGCGGAACGATCGCTTGGTGCTGCTCTTCACCGACGGCGATTTTCTCATCGATGCGGAACAGCGCAGTCGTCTCGATGTCGCGCTGGCTGAGTTCCGTCAGCGTGGTCTGGTGATCTACCCGGTGGGGATCGGGAGTCGCACCGGTGCGAATGTCGACTCGGTGTTGCTCGATTACGTCCGCGGTGTTGACTACGACGAGACCTTGGAGGCGGACCTCGAAGGGCAGCGCACTCGCTTGGGCGTCGACGGACTCAACATGCTGGAACAGCGCACGAGTGGGCGCTCGTTCCTCCTGGACAGTACGCAGCTATCCTCCGCCACGTTCTTGGGTAACGTCGTGGACAATCATCGCAGCATCTCCTTCCAGCTCATCCCGTCCGAAGACAAACAGGAGGTGTGGCAGTGGGTGGTCATGCTCGCCATCTTCCTGTTCGTCGTGGCCATGCTGTTTTATTGATCGGGCGGGCCTCGACGGTGTTCGAGGACTGGCTGAATCAGGCCGGACTGACTTCGAAATTGCTCCACTCCAATGCGTCAGCTCCATCAAGGAGCTCGCTCAGGCCATCGCGAGAAGCCTTGAGGTGCGACGAGTTACGCCACTGACACAGCGTGATTGAGGAGGTGCCCAAATGACACTGACACGTCCAACCGACATGATGGCGGCGGTGGCGGAGTCAATGAAGGAGCGGACCGGCCGCACTCTGGAACAATGGGTGGCCGTCGTGACGGACGCGGGGCTTGATCCCCTGGATCAGAACGGCGTGCGACGCTGGCTGAAATCCGAGCACGGCGTGGCTCTGAATTCGAAATGGGCGATCGCCGACGCGGCCGCCCGCGGCGCCGGCTGGCAGCGACCTGGCGTGGAGCAGTACGTCGACCAGCAGTATGTCGGCGCGAAGCAGACGCTACGGCCACTGTTCGACCGCGTTCGCGAGATCGTGGAGGCGTTCGGCGCCGACGTGATGATTGAGGGGCGCTCGACATACACGCCCTTCGTGCGACGGCGGCAGTTTGCCGCGGTGGCGGCCGCGACGCGCACCCGGGTCGATATCGGGGTACGTTTCGTCGACCCGCCCGACTCGCCGGGGCTGGTGCCTTCGAGGGCGCCGGGCCAGGCGACGCATCGGGTGTCGGTGACCGCCTTGGGCGAGATCACGGCCGACGTCGAGCGACTGCTACGAGTCGCCTACGAGCAGAACGGTTGAGGCTGCTGACGGTTCACGAGGATCATGAATCTCAAACGCATCGTCGAGGAAACTGATACTCCCGCCGGGCGGGTGTTCGACTCGGTCGTGGTGCTGCTCATCTTCACCTCCATTGCGACCTTTTCCTTCGAGACCCTGCCGAACCTACCGCCGACGGTTACCACGGGGCTCGAGCTGGCCGAGGTCGTACTGGTCGTGTTGTTTACGATCGAGTACGGGTTGCGCGTGGCGCTGGCCGACGACAGGTGGCGGTTCGTCCGGAGCTTCTCCGGCCTTGTCGATCTCGTGGCGATTCTTCCGTTCTACGTCTCATTGGGCATCGATCTGCGCGCTGTACGGGCCCTGCGGCTACTGCGGCTGCTGCGTATTCTGAAGCTGGCTCGGTACAGCAGCGCCATCGGACGGTTTCAACGGGCGGTCGCTCTGGCGCGGGAGGAGTTGGTGGTGTTTCTCGGGATCGCCGTGATGCTGATCTACCTGTCGGCAGTCGGCATCTACTACTTCGAGCATGAGGCGCAGCCGGACCTGTTTGCCTCGGTGTTTCATAGCCTGTGGTGGGCCGTGGTCACGCTCACCACAGTGGGGTATGGCGATGCGTTTCCAGTGACCTTGGGCGGGCGGACGTTCACCTTCGCGGTGCTGATGGCGGGACTCGGGATCGTCGCGGTCCCTACCGGGCTGCTCGCATCGGCACTGTCCCGTGTTCGGGAGGAGGAGCGAGATGGCGCCTCCTGATTCGACCGCGCCGTCACGGCGAAGGCCCGCCGCGTGGGGGCCGGGGCGCCGCCCCGGCTAACGAGACCCCACTAGTACCGCGACGCTCTGAGCCAGACGTCGGACCTGGCCCAACTCGCCTCAAGGTCGGCGTCGACGGCGGGGTCGGTGCGACCCTGCGCTTCAACCGCGGTCTTGAGGCCAAACAGTGACCACCCGTTGTGCGCGTGGTCTTCGAGTTCCGCCCGGTAGACCTGCTCCGCCTCCGCGTATCGCTCCTGCTCCAGCAGCGCCGCCCCTAGCCAGTGCCGGGCGGCGAACGGAAGCGGCTCCGGCTCATCGTATCCAAGGGCGTCTTCCCGCTCCACCGCTTGCTGGAATGCCGCGATCGCCGCGTCCACGTCGCCCCGTTCGCGATGCAGCGCGCCCTCGAGGACGCCCGCCACCACGCCGAGCAGGTCCTCGGCCGTGTGGAACCGCATCTGTGCCTCCGAGGTCTCGGCGGTGTGCTTGACCCGGTTCAGATAGACCTCGGCGAAATCGGCATCGCCTTCACGCAGGTGAGCATAGCCCTGCGCGAAGTCCCAGAGGCCGCCCTCGACCTCGCCCTCCGGCCGTTCCGTTACCTCGAGCACCTCATCGAACCGACCGAATCGCAGCAGGGTCAATGCGTGATGGACACTGTTCCCAGTGAGCTTGTGGTAATCCTTGCCGGCCTGGATGGCCACCGCGCCCTGGCCGTCCATCGACGCTGCGAACAGCAGCATGTGCAGGTTGTGCTGGGGGTAGATGGCGATGCCGGTGCCGAAGGCGTCCCGCTGGTCGGAATGCCAGGCGCGGGTGTTGGCTTCCACGCCATCGGACCAGCGCCCGACCTCATTCCACGTGTGCGACGGCATGTGGTTGATGTGGCTGGCTCCGGGAACCGAACTCCCGAGATGTTCCGCGCACGCTTCGGCTTTGTCCGGCCGTGTGGTGGACTCGGTGGCGTGAATATAGAGATGGCACGCACCGGGGTGCTTGATGTCTCGCGCGAGGACGCTCTCGAGCGCCGCGTGTAGTCGCTGTACTCGCGGGTCGTTGAGATCCCGTGTGCCCCGGCGCGGCTCCAGCAAGAACAGGGCGTCCCCGTACATGGTGGCGGCATCGAGATCGTCCGGGAACTGTTCGACGAGCAGCCGCATCGCCTCGGCGTAGGCTTCGTCCTGATCCCGGCGCTTGTCGACCTCGAACTGCTCGACGTAGCGGTGCGAGAGCGCATCGATATACGCCCGCTCTCGCTCGCTGGCATGCACTTCCGACAGGCTCATCGCCTTGCGGACGGCGACGTAGGCGTGTGGGGCTTCGGGTGGGCGCATCGGCCCATTCAGGTATGACCCCCAGGCCCACGCCTCACCCCAAAAGCAGATCGCACAATTCGGGTCCTGCTTCCAGGCCTCGCGAAACGAGCGCACCGCGTCCACTTTCGCGAACGAGTACATCAGTTGCATGCCCTGGTTGAAGAACTTCTGCGCCTCGGCGTTCTCCGACGAAATCTCGAACGTGTATGGACCCAGTACTTCGGGATAGAAGGGAATGGGGTCGCGATACTGCTCGGGCAGCTCCGGGTCGTCTTGGGCGAAAACCGGCGCTGCGCTCAACAGTGCAGCGGTCACCGCAAGCCGGGTTCCCCATCGGGTCATTGTTGTCATGGGCCTTCGATCTCCTGCGTGCTTGCCATGTTCAGGCTGGCAACGCGGTACGTCCGTGCCGGGTATGTCTCGATTGCTGGCGGTCGACGACGTTGCTGGACGCGGAAGTCGGCAGATCACCAGATGTCATCCGGTACGGACGGCGTGCAGCATCCCTGATCATAAAGGACTTGTTGCTTCATCCCAAGGCGTCGGCGTGGCCGCCGTCGACATCACCGGAACCGACGAGCATTGGTGATGATGTTTTGGCCTTCTGCGAAATTGCAAAACATGGACCGCGTATTCAAAGCCCTGCCTGACCTCCCGCGCCGTCGCGTCTTGCAGCTCCTTCGCGAGCGCCCGATGACCGCCGGGGAATTGGCTGCGGAATTCACGCTCACGAAGGCAACCATGTCTGGGAATTTCAACGTGCTGCGTGAGGCGGGTCTGGTCGACGCCGAACGGCGTGGCACGACCACCACCTACCGGCTGCAGATGTCAGTGCTCGAGGACGCGCTATTGTGTTTGGCCGAATCCTTCAGGGTCGAGCTGAAATTCGGCGCCCGCACTCCGCTGCCGAGCCGCATCGTACAGAAAGGCGCGAAACGATGACGACCGTCACCTTTCTCACTCGGTGATCTGGCCGCGCTGTCAGGTGGCAGGCCTGTCACTGAAACAGTTGCAGCCAGCGTGTCCACACGTGAGGCTCGACAAAGAAGAACTTCTGACCAACCTTGGCCGGGCGCGACGCGAAGGTGTGCCCACCATTCCGACCTTGGTGGCGGCACCACACCGTCTGAAAGGGTTCTATCTCACCAAGACGAGTATCCCGCCGGTTTCTCGAGTCGCTCGCGGCGGCAGGCGTCGAGACGCCTGTCGACTGATCACGACACCGCGATTTCCGGTACGTCGCCGTCGGTCAGCAATTCCGGCTCCGTGGCGTTCCGTATCTCCTCGACCGAGACCCCCGGGGCGCGCTCCAGCAATCGGAGCCCGTCAGGGGTCACGTCGATCACCGCCAGGGAAGTGACCAGCTTGTTCACCACCTGCTGACCAGTCAGTGGCAAGCTGCACTCGTTCAGAATCTTCTTGTCGCCGCGCCTGGATACGTGGTCCATGACAATCAGCACCTGCTTGGCGCCGCTCACCAGGTCCATCGCACCACCGGGGCCTTTGACCATGGTGCCGGGAATCATCCAGTTGGCCAGGTCGCCTGTCTTCGAGACCTGCATGGCACCGAGAATCGCGAGGTCGATGTGACCGCCGCGTATCATCGCGAAGCTTTCGGCGCTGCTGAAGTAGCTGGCGCCAGGCACCGCAGTGACGGTTTCCTTCCCGGCGTTGATCAGGTCAGCGTCCACTTCGGCGTCGGTCGGGTAGGGTCCGATTCCGAGCAGGCCGTTCTCGCTCTGGAGCTTGACGTCGACCCCATCCGGGATGAAGTTGGCGCACAACGTCGGGATGCCGATACCGAGGTTCACGTAGTAGCCGTCCTTGATTTCCCGGGCGGCACGGGCGGCCATTTGTTCGCGGTTCAGTGGCATGACAGGGGGCTATCCTTCTCGAGTCTTCCGACGTTCGATGGTCTTTTCCTGGTCTTCACCGACGACGACCCGGTCCACGTAGATGCCTGGCGTGTGCACCATGTGGGGGTCGATGGCGCCAACTGGCACAATTTCTTCGACTTCGGCCACAGTGACCCGGCCGGCCTCCGCCATCGGCGGGTTGAAGTTGCGGGCGGTCATCCGGTAGATGAGGTTGCCCTCCGCGTCACCTTTCCAGGCTTTGACCAGCGAGACGTCCGAGTGTAGAGCCGTTTCCAGCACATGCCACCGCCCATCGAACTGGCGGGCTTCTTTGCCTTCCGTTAGCGGCGTGCCGTATCCGGTGGGGGTGAAGAACGCGGCAATGCCGGCACCGCCGGCTCGCATACGCTCCGCCATGGTGCCCTGCGGGTTCAACTCCACCTCGATGGTCCCGTCGAGATACTGCTTTTCGAACAGCTTGTTCTCGCCCACGTAGCTGGCGATCATCTTGTCGATTTGTCGGCTCTCCAGCAGCAGCCCGAGGCCGGCGCCGTCAACGCCCGCGTTGTTGCTGATGCAGGTCAGCCCCGTCACGCCGGAGTTTCGCAACGCGAGCACGAGGTTTTGCGGCACGCCGCACAGACCAAACCCGCCCACCATCAGTGTCATGTCGTCCCGCAGCAACCCGTCGAGCGCCGCGACCGAATTTGGATAGATTTTCCTGGACATCGTGTTCAGCCCTTCATGGGACCGTCCGGCACACCGGCGCCCCGGCGAATATGTCGGGCGAGGTTGGACATGTCCTCGTCGCCAAAGCCCTGGGCAATCAAGCCATCTTCGATGGTCGCGACGAGACTGGCGATGGGCACCGGCACCTCGAACGCACGCGCCGTGTCGAGCGCGATGCCGAGGTCCTTGCGGTGCAGGCGAGTGCGAAATCCAAGCGGGTAGCTGTCATTCAGCATGTTGGCCGAACGATTCTGCAGGATCCACGAGCCCGCGACCCCGCCACCGATCGCTTCGACGACCTTCTCCGGGTCCGCGCCTGCCTTGCTCGCCAGGGTCAGGGCCTCAGCGAGCGCCAGGAAGGTGCCCGCGATGACGACCTGATTCGCGACCTTGGCGATTTGGCCGGCTCCGACGTCGCCGATGTGGGTGATCTTGGCCCCGAGCACTTCGAGCACCGGCAGGGCTCGTGCGAAGTCCGCTTCGCTGCCCCCGCACATAATGGCCAGGGTGCCTTTGATGGCGCCTTCGGAGCCGCCTGACACCGGTGCGTCGACAAAGCCGATTCCCTTATCAGCGAAGGTTGCCGCGATCTCGCGGGTCGCCGCAGGGGCAATCGATGAGCAGTCGATGACGAGGCCGCCCTCCCGCAGACCGTTGATGGCCCCGGTCGTCGGGTCGAGTAGCACGCGCTGCACATCGGGCGTATCGGACACGCACGAGAGGACAATGTCGACCCCGGACGCGGCATCTGCGGGGTTGTCGGCACGACCGGCACCTTCCGCCGCCAGCGGTTCTTCCTGCGACCTGGTGCGGTTGTGTACCACCACGGTGTGACCCGCCTTCAGGAGGTTCCTGGCCATCGGGGCACCCATGGTGCCCATTCCGAGTACGGCAATGTTCATCGTTCTACCTTTCTGTGCTGCGGCCGACCGCCGGCCGTGATTGACACACCGACGGTCGTCAGTGTGCGGACGCGTAGTCTCCCCAACTTCGCGCGATGTGCATGGCGACGTGGTCCCATGGGAGGTGCCGTTCTGAGATCACGCGCTACGGGACGGCGTGGACAATGCCGCGGCCCGACTGTGGGCGGTTGGTCGCCAGTGCGAGAAGCTTTTTCCAGTGACGAAATGATGGTCGGTATTTGACATCCACGTTGCCGTATCCCGAGAACCGCAGCATCTCCGTGAGCGCGGTCATTGTCGGAATACCGCAGAGGTCGTAGGTCTGCTCGCTAACTCGCTCGTCACCGGGAAAGAACGGCACCAGCGGATAACGCTCGTGGATGAACGGCAGCAGGACGTGCGTCTCGCAGATCAGTAGCCGTCGCGTCACTTTGGCGATTCGTTCCAACGCGGCCATCGGGTTCCGCAGATGGTAGAACACGCCCAGAAACAGCACGAGATCGAATTGCCCCAGCGTGGTGGCGTCAAGGTCATGGATATCGAGATGTTGATGCTCGACCCGTGAGCCGAGCCGCTCGTGCGCCGCCAGAAACTCGTCCATGCCGAACTTATCCCACGCGAATCGGTCAACCGCGAGCACTCGATCGGCGCCGCGTCGCTCGCACTCGAATGAGAAATACCCGTGCCAGGCGCCGATGTCCAGCACGCTCCATCCGGTCAGGTCCTCGGGGATGCCGAGCAATCGCACGCGTCGTTCGAACCGCCGGCGTACCCGCCACTCCTTCGAAAAGGGGGCGGCACCAGAGTCCGGTTCCGATATGAACTGATGGGTTCGAGCTGACACGAGACACTCATGCGATCGAAACAGCCGAGGATAACATGGCGACTAGTGTGGGTCGTGCGCGGCCGGATGGGCGGACGCGGGCCCCAGTCGAGGGTCGGAGAGCGGCACCACTGGGAATACCGTGAGGAAGGTCGAGTAGCTCCACCCAAAGAGACCCGCCGTTCCGAGGGTCACGAGGATTTCGATGGGGCCCAGCGGCAGGCCCTCGCCGTGCCAGAGCGAGGGCGAGACCAGGATGAATCGCTCCAGCCACATGCCGACGAAACACACGATTGCGATCGCGGCCAACGCGCGGGGCGTGGTCTTGACCCGGCGGCTCAGCAGGACGACGAACGGAATGACAAAGGCCATCGCAAACACAGTCCAGGCCACCGGCGCCCACGCGCCGTGCATCCGGTGATAGATGAACTCGGTTTCCTCGGCCAGGTCGCCGTACCAGATGACCAGATACTGGGACCAAAAGAGGTAGGCCCAGAGAATGGAGAAGCCGAACAACAATTTGCCAACGTCGTGCAGCTGGTGTGGGCCGATGTACTCCGTCAAATGCAGCCGTTCACGTGACCAGACGGTGATCATGGCGAGAAATGCGAACCCGATGAAGAGATTGCCGATGAAGTAGAAGCCGCCGGCCAGCGTCGAGAACCAGTGCGGATCGAGTGACATGAAGAAGTCGAACGCAACCAAGGTGAATACCCACCCGTAGGCGATCAGAATCGCCGGGGCGAGCCGTCCCTGTGCCCGTTGTGAGGCGTCCTGTTCCTGCTTCAGGCCCCGCCACCCCGCGATCAGCCGTCGTGAGAGCCCAGACGCCGGGTGATCGCCCGACTCGTCGAGCTGGCCGATGTCGGGACGCAGGGAGTGGCGCACGTATGACAGGCTCAGTCCGCCGAGCAGCAGCGCGCCCAGGATTTGGCGAGTGACCAGAAAGGGAATGTTGAGCCACGCTTGTTTGGAGGCGACTGGTTCGTGCACCCATGGCATCCAGCTGTGCACGCCAGCCAGCAGCACCAGTAACAGTACGAACGAGATGGGGAGGAACGCCGCGGTGGCCTCTGACGTCCTCTTCAGTGCCCGACCCCATCGTGACGAGGTTACCTGCATGATGGCGGAGATCGCGACGCCGGCCTGAGCCAGGCCTCCGAAAAACAGAAAATTGACCAGGAGCGACTGCCAGGCCCGGATGCTGTCTCCCAATATGAGGCCGTAGAGAAACGCCGCCCCCCCCCACCACAGCCGCGCCCAGGCACAGGCTCCGGGTGCGGTCCGAGACGACTGGGGTACCGACAGGAATCATCTACTGGGTACTCGCGACTTCGAAGGTCTTTACGTAGTGCACGAGCGACCAGCGCTCGGTCACGCTCATGGAGTGTGCGAACGGCGGCATGCTGCGGCCACCCTCTCGGATGATGGCGTAGATCCATCCATCGGTGTAGTCCTGGACGTACGGCAGGGCCAAATTGGGCATCCGCGCAAAATGCTCGGCGATTTGACCATCACCCTGCCCGGAGGCCCCGTGGCACACCGCACAGTACACGTCATACATCTGTGCGCCCGTGGCGCGGGACTCCGACGTGTTGGGCACCGGGTTGGGCAAGTTCTGGGACTCGATGCGATCGCGTAGCCGCACGCCATCCACGGCAATCGTGTCGTCCACTGGCGCCCGTGTGTCGACCTGCGGCATCACCACTGGCCCCGTATGCATGTTGCGCATGAATGGCAGCTGCGCCAATGCCACGGTGCTGCCCATGGTCAGCACGGCAGCCAGCACGCTCAGTCCGATGCGAGACGTCGGTCTCATCCCTTGACCTCTTCGGCGCCATGGCGCTCCAGACTGGCGCGCACCGCGTCAGCGTCGGCCGGGCGGCAGGTGACGCTGATGCCGGTCTTGTCGTTGGTGAAGCGCTCGTCAGGCGCCCCCGAGCCGGTCATGCGAGGCACCCCGGCCAACCACAGGAACGAGGCCATACCGCCGACGGCCGCAAACAGGATGGTCAACTCGAACGCGATCACCACGAACGGCGGGATGGAGATCAGCGGTTTGCCGCCCGTGATCATCGGCCAATCAAGCACCGTGTAGATTGGAAACAGAAAGCCCGTCGCGCATCCCAGGATTCCGCCGATGAGGACGACGGTCCGGATGGGGCTGATCTTGCTGTGCAGCGCCTGGTCGAGTGCGTGGTCCGGTACCGGCGAATAGGCCACGACCTTGCCCAGGCCGTCATCCAGCACGGCCCGCGCTCCTGCCGCGGCCGTGGCACCGTGATCGAAGATGCCGAGAATTTCAGTGGTTTCTGCCATCGTGCTCGATCAGGAATTGGCCGGGTCCGCCCCGGCTGGCTGCTCCAGCGATTCCTTCATCTCGGTAATGGACACCGCCGGAAAGTTCTTGATGAACAGCAGGAACAGCGTGAAGAACAAACCGAATGAACCTACCGTAATCGCCCCCTCTACCCAGGTCGGCTGGTAGACGCCGGCCCAATTGGCGGGGTCGAAGTCATGTGACAGGGAGCTCACGATGATGACGTAGCGCTCGAGCCACATCCCGATATTGACAAAGATCGACAGCACGAAGAGCGCCGCCAGGTTCGTCCGAAACGCCTTGATGAACAGCAGCAACGGCAGAATCACGTTGCAGGTGAACATCATCCAGCTGTAACCCCAGTACTGTCCGAACATGCGGTCGTAGAACGTCCCCTGCTCGAAGACGTTTCCGCTATACCAGGCGACGAAGAACTCGGTGAGATAGGCGTAGCCGACGATCAGCGACGTGGTGAGCATCAACTTCGCGAGGTTCTCGAAGTGATGCACCGTGATGTAGCTCTCTAGCTTGAAGGCCCGCCGCATCGGCAGCAGCAGGGTGATCACCATCGCGATGCCGGAAAAAATCGCGCCGGCCACAAAATAGGGCGCAAAAATCGTGCTGTGCCATCCTGGCAAGATCGCCATCGCGAAGTCCCAGGAGACGACGCTGTGCACGGAAATGACGAGCGGGGTGGCCAGAGCCGCGAAGAACCCGTAGAGCGCCGCGTGGTGGTGCCACTGGCGGCTGGTGCCGCGCCAGCCGAGCGCCAGGACTTTATAGATGGGCTGGCGCCAGTCTTTGATTCGGTCCCTCGCCGCGGCGATATCCGGCATCAGTCCGAGGTAGAGGAACATCGCACTGACGGTCAAATAGGTCGAGATGGCGAACACGTCCCAGACGAGCGGGGACCTGAAATTAACCCAGAGTTGCCGCTCATTGGGATACGGGAGGAGCCAGTAGAAGAACCACGGCCGTCCGATGTGGATGATCGGGAATAGTCCGGCCGTCATGACCGCGAACACGGTCATCGCTTCGGCGGCGCGGGCGACAGCGGTCCGCCAGCGGGCGCGGAAGAGAAAGAGGACAGCCGAAATCAGCGTGCCGGAATGAGCAATTCCGACCCAGAACACGAAGTCCGTGATGTAGATGCCCCATAGGATCGGGTGCTCGTAGCCTGCGACGCCGAGGCCGGTACGGGCCTGGTAGAGAAACGCGTACAGACCCACCAAGGCCAATGAGATCGCGACCACCACGCCCCCGTACCACAGGGGGCCGGGGGCGCGGAGCGTGCGCAGGATGTCGTCGTTGATCTTCGCGAAACTCATGACCACGTGTCGGCTGGCGCTCGTCAGGCGTCCGGCGTGACCTTCTTCAAGTAGGTCACCGCCGGTCGTGTATTGAACTCAGCGAGTGCGTGATAGGCGCGAGCGTCGTTGCCTAACTGTGACACGCGGCTCCCCGGGTCGTTCATGTCTCCGAACACGATCGCCTGGGCCGGGCAACTCTGGGCACAGGCCGAGGTCACGTCGCCGTCCTGCACCGGCCGGTCTTCGTCACGCGCGGTCTCCTTGCCGGCTTGGATGCGCTGCACGCAGAAGGTGCACTTCTCCATGACGCCGTCGCTGCGAGCGGTCACGTCGGGGTTGAGCTGCAAATTGAGCGGCGACTCAAATTCGGGTAGGAACCAATTGAAACGGCGCACCTTGTAGGGGCAGTTGTTCGAGCAATACCGGGTGCCGACGCAACGGTTGTAGACCTGGGCGTTGAGGCCCTCTTCCGTGTGATAAGTGGCGAACACAGGACACACCGTTTCACAGGGGGCATGGTCGCAGTGCTGGCACAGCATCGGGAGGAACCGGTTGTCCGGTCCGTCACTGCCGGGGGCTGGCTCGTCAAAGCGCTCGATGCGGAGCCACGACATGGTGCGGCCGCGGCGCATACGGTCGGCGCCCATCACGGGGATGTTGTTCTCGGCGTAACACGCGGCCACGCAGGCATTGCACCCATTGCAGGCGTCGAGATCGATCGACATCCCCCAGCGGTGCACGGGGTGGTCGTGGTCTGGATGCAGGCTGAAGGGCTCTTCTTCTGGATGGACGTCGCCGGCCACGAGTGCCGCCAGGGACACGGACTGGGCCATCTCACGGCCGTCCTGGTCGAAGCCGTGCTGCAGGCGTGGAATCGGTCGCTCCAGCTGGCGGGCGGTCAGGTCGACCCCGGTGCCGGTCCATCGCACGCCCCCAGAGGCGGCCTCAGGTTGAGCGGAGAGTAGGGCGACCGGATTGACCCCTCGGTTGTCGGCGTAGCGTCCGAAGTTGGTGTGGCCCTGCCCGATGGCGATCGCCACGACGCCGGCGGCAAGATGGGGGTTGATGATGACGCTCGCGTCAACCTGCCCGTGGTCCGACTCCACGGCGACCATCTGACCCTCTCCGGCGCCGATGGCGGCGGCCGTCTCGGCCGTCATTTCGACCCCGGTTCCCCAGGTCGTCTTGAGCATCGGGTCCGGAATTTCCTGAAGCCACGGCCGATTCGCGCCTCGGCCATCGAAGAAGTGCAACGACGGATAGGCGATAAGCGCGTATGACCGCGACGGCACGGGCGGTGACAGTGCCCCGGTCAAGTCGGTGTCGAAGACCTCGGGAAGTAGGTTGACCTCAACCGGTTCGACCGCGAGCGTGGTTCCACCACGGCGGAGGGCGTCGGCCCAGTAGCCTTCGAAGTCTGGCTCCTCGGCCGCTGCGTCGCTCTCGGCGCCGTCGGTGTCGTCCGCCACCGGTTCGGGCAGGGGCTGCATGGCCTGCCAGGTATTGCGCAGATACCGGTAGAAACCGCCGCGACGCGGGAAGTTGGCCGCCGTGTCGCCTCCCAGGGCCCGTCCCACCGCGATCATCACATCGCCGGCGTGGCGTGTGTCGAAGACTGGCTGCATGGTGGGTTGCAGCAGTCCGTAGACCCCCCGCCTCGGGTTGCTGTCGCCCCACGATTCAAGCGGGGTGTGGGTGGGGAGCAGGAGATCGGCGTGCGCCGTGGTTTCGTCCGGCAGGCTCGACAGGCTGATGACGAACGGCACCTCAGCCAGCGCGCCAGCGAAGTCGGCCTCGCCCGGCATCGCAAAGACCGGGTTCACGTTGTAGATGATGGCGAGCTCGATATCACCGGCGCGCATCGAGTCGCCCAGCGCCTGCATATCCGCGTAGGTGGAGGCGTCCAGGGTCGAGGCAGCGCCGAAGTCCACCGTTCGTCCGACATTGCCGGCGACGTAGTTGAGCAGGGCGACCGTGGACGCCGTCGCGGTGGCGTTCGCGCCGGAGACGCCGACCCCACCCCCTACCGCCAGGCTGCGCCCGGGACCGCGAGCTGGATCCGAGAACTCGCGGGCCAGGTCTCGAATCCCGTCGGCCGACAGGCCGGTTGTTGAGGCCACGGTGTCTGGCGAAACGGACGAGACCAACGCCGCGATCGCGTCCAAGGTCTCTGGAGGTACGCCTTGTGCGCGTTGCTCGGCGATGATGGTCTGTATCATGGCCGCCGCCACCAGGCCCTCGGTTTCAGGCGACACGGCATGCCACTCGTCGGCGCTGGCACCGGTCATCGACAGCCGGGGCTCGACTTGGACAAACCGTGCCTTTTCGCCGTTTCGTACCCGTCGCTGGCCGGCGTGGTCGCGCGCGTAGCCCACCGGAGAACTGAACGTCTCCAGGAAGTCGGCGCCGAACGAGATGAGATAGTCCGCGTTCGCAAAGTCGTAGTGCGGCACCTCGGCCCGTCCGAAAAGCTGTCGATTCGACTCCCGGGTTGCCTCGTAGGCGAACGGTTCGTAGCGGACCCAGCGGGCGCCGCCCAAGGCCTCCACCCAGGTCGCTGTGAGGGCCGCCATGGTGCCGGTGAGCGGTGGCGTGATCACCGCGATCCTGTCTCCCCGGCCTGCGTCGCGGAGCGCCTGCACCCGGTCAACCAGATCCTGCTGCGCGTCGTCCCATGGCAGCGCGTCGAGCACGCTCTGTCCGGCGGCTGCGTTGGTGACCCGGCGCCGCTGGGGGCCGGGAATCCGATCCGGATTGTAGAGGCCTTGGAGCGAGGACTGTCCGCGAACGCACAGTCCACCCCGGTTGATAGGGTGCTCTGGGTTGCCCTCGATTTTCACCGCGCGACCCTCGCGTGTGCGCACCAGGGTGCCGCAACCGGCCGGGCATTCCCCGCACACGCTGGCATACCAGGTCGCGACGCCGGGGATGACGTCCTCCGGCGGGATGACGAACGGAATGATCTGCTCGGGCGTGATCGGCGAACAGGCGGAAAGCGCCACCGCCGGCCCGGCGCTGCCCAGGACCTTCAGGAACGTCCGGCGTTCCACCACCTCAATGAGCGATGAGCTGCTCTGCTTCACGCGTTCCTTCCCCCTCACTTGCTGCTCTTACACACCAGGCGGTGTACACGTGACCCGCCTGGTGATCTCGCCGCGCCGCCGGCTCAGTAGTGGCACACGAGGCAATCGCGGCTCGCCTCGCGTTCCTTATGGCAATCGAGACACCAGCCCATGCTGAGCGACTCGACCTGGACGGCCGCTTCCATGCTGGCCACGTCGCCGTGGCAATCGGCGCAGTTGACGCCGGCTCGGATATGCGGCTTATGCGAGAACCGTACGTAGTCCGGCAGGTCGTGGACTCGGACCCACGGAATCGGTTCCTTGTTGTCCCAATACTCCAAGACCTTGACGATTTCTGGCCGCTCGCTCAGTACCGTTTGGTGGCATCCGGCGCACCGCTGCACCGACGGAATTCCCGCCACCGGTCCCCGGCGTGCGTAGGCGTGGCAAAACTGGCAATCGATTCCGATCTCGGCTACGTGGTGCGCGTGGCTGAAGTCGATGGGTTGTGCGGTCGGGTCGACTGGGCTGGCGGTGCCCGTAGCATCCTGATCCAATGCCGGCGACGTGGCGTCGGCCAGCGGGTCGGGCTCCGGTGGCTGCGCGCCAAACAGCGTGTACGCCCCCGTTACAAGAAGCACCCCGAGCGCGCAGGTCACCGCCAGCGTGGCCGGTCGGGCGTTTTTGGGGCGCGCAATCATTGGGGGGGGGCGTGAGTGAGACCGTCAGCGTAGTCGAATGTGCCTCTACAGTTGGGCCCCGCGAGGTCTGGGTCAATCTACCGCGTCGAAATACGTGCCCTGCCTGAGGCGGGGCCACTGTCCGGACAAGCACGGAATCATACCGAACCGGGCCGGTCTCGCCAAGTGTACTTTTTCTGCCGATTCCCGAAAGGGCCGTTGACCACCTCGTAACCCCTCAGGTACAGTGTCCGCTCAAGCCGCATCCGTAGCGCGTCGAAGGTCTGGTGGACGTCCGCATGGTCCGGGTGTGGCGGGGAGACAGAGAAGAGATGCGTATCGCACTCCGCCCACGTTTTTCACTCACACTCGCGGCGTTGTTGGTGGCCGGCGTAGCCATCTGGAGCGTCGGCGCGACCGCCCGTCAAAGCGGCATGGCTGACGGTGTCATTACCGGCACCGTGAGCGGCGACAATGGTCCAGAGGCCGGCGTCTGGGTCATTGCCGAGACGGAAGAACTCGAGACGAAGTTCGCCAAGA
This sequence comes from Vicinamibacterales bacterium, assembly GCA_937766455.1. GTDB lineage: Bacteria > Acidobacteriota > Vicinamibacteria > Vicinamibacterales > UBA8438 > UBA8438. The sequence goes on from CALLXD010000039.1 coordinate 57,247, forward strand.
TCGTCGTGACCGACGACAGTGGCCGTTTCGTTCTGCCGCAGTTGCCTGAGGCGACTTACGACGTCTGGGTTCGAGGCTACGGGCTCGTTGACTCAGAGAAGGTGCAGCTGGCGACGGGACGAGAGGACGTTGCGCTGATGGCGATGGTCGCACCCACGCCGCGCGACGCCGCGCAATACTATCCCGGCAACTACTGGTATTCACTGATTGAGCCGCCGCCCGCCAGCGAATTTCCTGGCACCGGGAACAATGGCAACGGCATCAATCCCACCATGCTGACCCAGTCGCACTGGGTGGACAACATGAAGCAGGGCTGTCAGTTGTGTCATCAGCTTGGCAACACCGCGACGCGTGAGGTCCAGCATCGTGACGAGTTTGACTCGACCGTGGCGGCCTGGGACCACCGGGTGCAGACCGGGCAGCGCGGCAACCAAATGAGCGGTGCGATGAACCGGTTCGGTCGGGAGCCCGCGCTCGAGATGTTCGCGGACTGGACTGACCGTATCGCGTCCGGCGCCATCCCGGAGGCGCCGCCTCGGCCTGACGGGCTTGAGCAGAACGTCGTGGTCACGTTGTGGGATTGGGGCAAGGACACCTCCTTCATCCACGACGAGATCGTGACTGACAAACGCAACCCCCAGCTGAACGGCAATGGGCCGGTCTACGGTGTGTCAGCTGGCCACGGCAGCATCACCATGGTGGACCCGGTCGCGAACTCGGCCGTTGAGTTGACCATTCCCGTGCGACCGGATCCCGAGACCATGCCAACCCGGTTCCCGGACGTGCAGACCGCTTCCTACTATTGGGGTGACCAGGAGTTGTGGGGCGTCGGCGCGAATGAGCGTTCGGATCCGCACAATCCGATGATGGACCACGAAGGCCGGGTCTGGATGACCTCGACGGTCCGCCAGTTCCAGAACCCGGACTGGTGCAAAGAGGGCTCGGACAATTCGTTCGCGGATTACTACTCGGTAGGCCGGACCGGCCGGCACGCCTCGTACTATGATCCGGACGGCGAGAAGTTCGTGCTCGTCGACACCTGCTACGGCACGCACCATCTGCAGTTTGGCGAGGACGAGGACAACACCCTGTGGTTCAGCGGTGACGGGAACGTCGTCGGCTGGTTGAACACCGCCGTCTACGACAGCACCGGGGACGAGCAGTTCGCCCAGGGGTGGTGCCCGACCGTGCTTGACACCAACGGCGACGGCAAAATCACAAAGCCGTGGAACGAGCCTCGAGCTGAGGAAACGGACGCGTCGCTGGATACACGCGTGGCCGGGTTCGGGTACGGCATCATTGCGCACCCCACCGACGGGTCGGCCTGGATCAGCAGGACCGGACCGTTCCCGGGGTCCATCGTTCGGCTTGATCGCGGGGACAATCCACCGGAGACCTGCATTGCCGAGATGTACGAGCCTCCGTCGATCGCCGGATCTGGCCTCGACCCGGCAGAGACCGGTTTCTCGCCGCGCGGCATCGATGTGGACCGGAACGGCGTCATCTGGGCCGCGCTCTCCGGCAGCAGTCACATGGCTAGCTTCGACCGCACCAAGTGCGCGGTGACGAGCGGCGCCACGGCGACCGGCCAGCACTGTCCAGAAGGGTGGACACTGTATCCGATGCCGGGGCCGAAGATGGCCGGGGTCGAGGGTGATGTCGGCGCAGATTTTCACTACTACAGCTGGGTCGACCAGTACAACACCCTCGGCATGGGTGACAACATTCCCATCGCCAACGGCTCGACTTCAGACTCCCTGCTCGCGCTCGACCCGGAGACCAATGAGTGGGTTGTCCTGCGGGTACCGTATCCGCAGGCCTTCTACTCGCGCGGCCTCGACGGTCGTATCGACGATGCGTCCGCCGGCTGGAAAGGACGCGGTCTGTGGGCCAACTACGGATCGAACTACATTTGGCACACAGAAGGCGGGAAGGGCACGAAGAGCAAGATCGTCCACTTCCAGCTGCGTCCGGATCCGCTCGCTCGGTAGTGCACCGCGCCAGCGTCAGTGCTGTCTTGGGCGTCGGGGACCTTGGTCCTCGGCGCCCTGTTTTTATGGAGAGCCCCCGCGACTTTCACTCCTCGCTTTTTCGCTGCGCGTGCCGGCTGCACAGCCGAGACGCGCTACGGGCGGCTCTTGTCAGTCGCGGGTAGGACTGTCATGCGAGTGCGACTGGCCGGGACCTCGATGTCGGAGACCGATACTTCCAGGCCGGGGCTGCTCGCCGTGAGGTCATAACGACCGGCAGGCAGCACAAACACGCGAGGACTGGCATCTTCGCTGACCGGCGCGAAGCCTGCGCGTCCCACACTACCGTGCAGGAACACGCCCGCACGCCAGGCCCTATTGCTGTCTCTCCAGGATTGGTGTGGGTGGACCAGGAGCGCGCCGAAGGCCGGTTGCAGATTGACGATCTCTCGATGGCCTTCCGCTTCATCCGCGTAGCGCAGCACCGACAGACGCTCGGTCCAGGTGACCGCGATGACGCCGCTGGCGTCCCGGCGGGCGACCTGGACATCGTAGAAGCCCGCGGGAACGTCGACATGGGTCCATCCGTCATCGCTCAGCGTCGCGCGAAGGGCCGTGTCGCGCGAACCGACCGCGTAGACTGCGATCTCACAGTCCTCGGTCACCTCCTCGAGTCCGTCGAATACGCGGACGAGCAGCTCGACGACGCCCGGTTCCTGGGACGACGCCTGGTGCGGTAGCAGCAGCGCCGCCAGCACAGACACACCGAGCGCACAGCCGGCAGAACGAATCGTCATAGGAATGCGTCATGGTACAGGAGAGCGCCCAACCGGACCAGGAGATCGGCCTGTGGCCCCTACATGCCGATAAACAACTCGTGACGCCTCCCGACCCCTTGGATTTCCCCCGTGCGAGTGATGGCGGACAAGGCACGGAGGTGTTTCTTGTCCCGTCGCGCGGGACGAGTTACGAACTGTACAGCGAGCCAACCGAGGACGATTCGCCGGGTTCCAGTCGGGTCGGCCGCGTGTTCCGACGGGTCCGCGAGATGCTCTCGACCGACCGGGGCGGAGATGATCCTCGACGCTCGGAATCCGGGTCGACGAGTGCCGCATCGAGCTGGACAGACCGGGTTCGAGGCGGTGCGGGGCACCGGCTGTCCGAGTGGCTGGCCGAACAGCGCCTCCTCTGGCACTTGCGGCACCCGTCCACCGTCACGCTCGTATTTCCGAATGACATCGACGCCGAGCGTGCGCTTTCCATCGCCCGCGTCACGCTCCGGCGCGATCGCGACCATCACCGAGTATGGATGGTCGTGGACGGTCTGGCGACCGCCGTCTTTGGCCCCCTCTTCTTCTTCGTGCCCGGGCCCAATCTCGTCTCCTGGTATTTTGCCGCCAAGACGGTCGGTCACTGGCTGGCGTACCAGGGCGCGGCTCGTGGTGTGGGCCAGGTGCGCTGGTCAGCGCGTCAGTCCGGTGCCCTGGCCTCGGTGCGCGATGCGCTGGCGCGCCCTCCGGCTGAGCGGCACCACCGACTAGGCGAGCTTGCGACCGAGCTGCAGCTCGACCACCCGGCCGTTTTTGTCGAGCGGACGTCCCGCTAGCGCCTCCGTTGCCCTGTCAGCCGTTGCTGGGGGCCCGCGTGAGCGGGCCCTCGAGGCACTGCGGTGCCCGGGCCCAGCGCGGAGCGCATGCTATACTGCGCCGATTTGAAGCTCAGCGAAGTGGCCGAGCGTCTGGCTTGTCGGCTCGACGGCGACGGTGATGTCGATGTCAACCGGGTAACGGGCATTGACGTCGCGCAGGCCGGCGACCTCACCTTCCTTGCCAATTCTCGATACGCGAACGCCTTGCGTTCGACCCAGGCAGCGGCGGTGATCCTGGCTGATGACGCAGAAGCCGCACCGTGCTCGATGCTGCGTACCCCGACGCCGTACCTCGCTTTTGCGCGTGCGGTTGGTCTGTTTGGCGACGCGGTGAGGCCGTGTCCCGGTGTGGATCCGTCGACCAGCGTCGCACCCAATGTCAGCCTTGGGGACGGTGTGTCGATTGGGCCTTTTGTGTCCATCGGGTCGGGTGCATCCATCGGCGCGCGCACGGTCGTGCACCCTGGCGTGCACATCGGACCGGGAGCGGTCATTGGGGCCGACTGTGTCCTGCATTCGCATGTTGCGGTTCGGGAGCGGGTGGTGATCGGCGACCGCGTTGTGTTGCAGAACGCCGCCGTTGTCGGGAGCGACGGGTATGGGTTCGCCCAGCGGCCAGACGGAACGCACGAGAAGATCCCCCAGTTAGGGATTGTCGTGCTCGAGGCGGATGTCGAGATTGGCGCGCACGTGGCCATCGATCGTCCCGCGATCGGGGAAACCCGGATCCGCGAAGGAGCGAAGATCGACAACCTCGTGCAGATCGGGCACGGCGTCGATATCGGCCGGCATGTCTTGCTCGCTGCGCAGGTCGGTATCGCCGGGAGCACCACCGTCGAAGACGCGGTCGTGTTGGCTGGCCAGGTCGGGGTCAACGGTCATGTCACCATCGGCAAGGGGACGCGAGCCACGGGGCAGACCGGGATTACCAACTCTGTGGCACCTGGGTCGTTCATCTCGGGTTTGCCCGCCATTGACAACCGCGCATGGCGCAAGGCGGCTGCGTCCTTCCAGACGCTACCGGCTCTCAGAAAGAAGGTGGCTGCTCTCGAACGCCGCCTGGCCGCGCTCGAGGCCGGATCGCCGTCGGGCGAGTAGGTATGTCTCGTCTCGTCGCTGTCGCGGTCCTGTGTCTCAGTGCTGGCGTGGCCAGCCCGACGACGGCCACGGCCCAGACGAGTAGTGCCGCGTCGACGGCGGCCCAGACGCCTCCTCTGCCGGGCTTCCTGACCAGCTACCGTTTTCACCTAAACGCGCTGCACCTCGGATCAGACAGCGACAGCTTCGTGTGGGATACCGATTTCGGGGGTGATCTCGATGTGTTTGACCTGCATTATTTTCGAGGGAATGTACTGGTCAACCTCGAGAGCATTGTTGGTCAGCAGATTCGTGCGATCGATCCCAATCAGGGTAACTACACTGTCGACCTGTCCACATGGTGGCGCACCGGTATGTCGGGAGCGGAGTTGGGCGCGACATTTCATCATGTGTCACGCCACCTGAGCGACCGCGACAAGGATTTCGCCATCGCGTGGAATATGGTGGGGCTCCAGTTCACCTCGCCACTGGCTCTTGCAGGCTGGGATCTCGACGTGGGGTATCGCCTGCTCAAGACCGTCCAACGCTCGTTTGTGGACTACACCGGCGAAATGGGCGGAAGCATTCAGGCCTCCCGGTCCATGCATCGTCGCGTCTCGCTCATCGTCGGCGGAGAGCTGACGGCCGTGGCCGTGAGCGCGGCGGACCGGGGTCGGGATAATCAATTCGGGAGCCGCATTGAGATTGGCGCCCGTTTCCCTGGCCGAGCGGGCTTCGGCGAGATCTTCCTCTCTCGCGAACGGCGTATCGATGCCAACCCAGTCGACGCGGAGCCCACGACGTTTACGATGGCGGGATTCCGGTTCCTCAGCAAATAGAAGCCCGTAGCGAGAGCCCCGCGGCATTCGACCAACGCCGAATCCAGCTGAGCTGCGTCGTATTTTCTCTCTTCTCGCCTTGTACCAGGCCGGCCCTGCATTGCCAACTCAGGGTCTCCGTGCGACGCGGGATTTTCACCACGGGCTGCTCGCCTCGTCCGCAGCGGAGCGCGTTGTCACGGGTGGCTATGCGATAATCCGACCATGCGTCGCATGACATCTCCGGCGTCGGGTCGGGTCCAGTGGGTCTTTGCCGTCTCGGCTCTGGCGGGCCTCGTGTTGTTGTCCACGACCGTCGAGACGGCGGTCAGACCGCCAAAATTCGACTACGAGTTGCACACGCTCGACAATGGGCTGACAGTGGTGCTGGCTGAGGATCACTCAACACCCATCGTCCGGTCTGAACTGGTCTATCACGTCGGCTCGAAGAACGAGGCGCCGGGGCGAACGGGGTTCGCGCATCTCTTCGAGCATCTGATGTTCAAGGGGTCGCGCAATGTCTTGTCTGACTCGCATCTGACCCTGATTTCGCGGGTGGGTGGGGATGGGAACGCCTACACGACAGAGGACTCCACCACCTATGTCGAGACGGTCCCCGCGCAGTATCTCCCGTTGATTCTCTGGCTCGAGGCCGACCGGATGGCTACGCTGCGCATTGACAAGGAGACGTTCGAGTCGGAGCGTCTGGTGGTCAAGGAAGAGCGCCGCTGGCGGTATGAGGACACGCCGTTCGGCCTGCTCTCCGAGATCATGTACGACCAGGCGTACTCGGTGCACCCCTACAAGCACACACCGATCGGGACCATGGCGGATCTGGAGGCTGCGTCGGTCGACGATGTGCAGGAGTTCTTCGACACCTACTACGTGCCGGAGAACGCCACCCTTGTGCTGGTGGGCGACTTCGACTCGAGGGACGCGCTCGCGCTCGTGAAGCAGTACTTTGATCGTGTGCCCAAGGCGGCCAAGCCGGTGCCTCGCGCTATCCCGCGCGAGCCATTGCAGACCGGCGAGCGGCGCATTAACCTCACCCAGTCCCAGAACTGGCCGCTTCCCGCCGTGATCGTGGCCTATCACATCACCTACGACGGCCACCCAGACGCCTACCCGCTGCACATCGCGGTCAAGGTGCTCTCGGACGGACAGAGTTCGCGAATTTTCCGTCGACTGATCTATGACGACCAGCTCGCGGTCTCGGCGTTTGGGCAGGGCACCATCATCGACGACCCGAATCTGTTCTATGCGGTGTCGGTCGTGCAACCGGGGCGCACCGCGGAGGAGTCTGAGAAGGCGCTCATAGAGGAGCTGGACCGATTGAAGACTGATTTCGTCAGCGATACCGAGCTGCAGCAGGCCAAGAATCAGTTCGCGAGGGACTACGTGTTCACGCGGGCGACGGTTGAGCAGAAAGCCAGCCACCTGTCGCACGCGGCCGTGATTCACGACGACATTACGACGGCGGATGCCGAGTTCGATATCTTCATGAATATTACGAAAGAGGACGTCCAGCGGGTCGCTCAAACCTACTTCACGAAGGAGAATCGGTTGGTGCTTACGATCGCGCCCCCGGCCGCCGCCGGGCGGTCGTTCTTGCAACCAGGAGACGAGGAATGACGGGCCGGTGGGCCGCCGGGGCCGCCGTCGTCCTGGCGCTGGGGTGCGTCACCGCGTCCGCGCAGCAGCCGCTTGACTGGCCGCGTGAGAGCCCGCCACCGCCGTTACCGGCCCGCCAGGTAACGTTTCCGCCGTACGAGCTCCGCACGTTGCCGAACGGTCTGCAGGTTGTCGTGGTGATGCACCACGAGCAGCCGGCCGTGAATTTGCGCCTCATGATCGGTGCCGGAGCCGCGTCAGACCCCGTGGGCAAGAAGGGCGTGGCGGCGCTGGCGGGGCAGTTGCTCGACCAGGGAACGGCGAATCGGTCGGCGACCGAGGTCGCCGCAGCGATTGACTACGTCGGCGGGGTGCTGAGCGTGGGTGCGGGCACGGACCTGAGTTTCGCCAACGTCCTCGTCATGCGCGACAGTTTCGACTTTGCCGTCGACCTGTTGGCCGAGATCACGCGAACGCCTTCATTTGAACAAGCCGAAATCGATCGGCAACGCCAGCAGGTGCTGTCCGGTATCCAAGTCAGCATGGATGACCCGGCGTATCTGGCTGGTGTGGTGTTCAGTCGGTTGGTCTACGGGGATCATCCATACGGGATGCCGCACAACGGGACGCCGCAGACTGTGCTGAGTATCTCTCGGGACGATCTTCGAGCCTTCCACCAGACGCACTATGCTCCCAACAACGCGCTCCTCGCGATTGTGGGTGACGTCGATGCCGAGGAAGCGTTTGCCTCGGTGGAACGGGTCTTCGGCGACTGGGAGCGCCGGCCGCTGCCGCCGACACCCAGCACCCAGCTGCCCGCCCCGGCCCGACGGATCGTGGTCGTCGACAAGCCCGGTTCTGTGCAGACGGCGATTCGGGTCGGGCACGTCGCGTTGCCCAGAGCCAGTCCGGATCATCTGGCGTTCGACGTCGCCCTGAAGATTCTGGGCGGAGAGGGGGGCAATCGTCTTGGAAGCGTCCTCCGTACCGAACGCTCGTTGACCTATGCCGCCTCCGCTGACGTGGCGAGCCGCCGGTTCGGTGGTGACTTCATGGCCAAGACGGACACCCGTTCCGATGCGACGGCCGAAGTGCTGCGGCTCATCGTCGAGGAGATCGCGCGTCTGAAACGCGAGAGGGTCGGGCGTCGTGAATTGGAGAATGCACAGGCGTATCTGTCAGGTTCGTTCCCACTGACCATCGAGACACCGAACGCGATTGCGGCGCAGGTGCTCGAGTCACTCCTCTATGGCCTCGACCTCGGCGATTTGCCGAAGTACCCGGAACGGATCAATGCCGTCACGGTTGACGAGATTCAGCGCGTGTCGCGCGAGTATCTGCAGCCGCAGCAGCTCTCAGTCGTGCTTGTTGGAGAGGCGGCGACCTTCCTCGAGGACCTGGCCGGTGTCGGGTTCGACGGCGTGGAAGTGCTCTCGGTCTCTGAACTCGATCTATTTCTCCGCCAAGGCACGGCCCAGGCCACCCTCGACTCCCCCCTGCTGGCTCCCTGATACTCAGAGGGGTCGTTTCACCGGCGTGCGCACAGGGCACGATGGCGGCCACGACCGCGTGTGGGCGTACGTGGCGAATGACGGGTAGGGCACTAGGACACCTGGCATGAAGGTGATGCTGTCGTGCGGCGAACCGTCTGGCGATCTGTACGCGGGCGCACTCACCACCCAAATTCTGAGGCTCGATCCGACCGCTGACGTGTTTGGCCTCGGTGGCGAGTGTGTCGCGGCCGCCGGGGGGCGGCTGGTGGCCGACTACCGGGGACTGGCGGTCACCGGTCTCACCGAGGTGCTGCCGGCGCTGCCACGGCTGTGGGCAACGTATCGTCGCTTGGTGCGGGTGGCACGGGAGGAGCGCCCCGCCGTGTTCGTGGCGATCGACTACTCGGGGTTCAACTTCCACCTGTGCCGCGCCATCGCGGCGCTGGGCATCCCGGTGGTCTACTACATCAGCCCGCAGGTCTGGGCATGGCGCTCTGGCCGTCTTCGGGCCATGGCTCGATTCGTCACCCGCGCCCTGGTGATTTTTCCGTTCGAGGAGCGGCTGTATCGGAAGCAGGGCATTCCGGTCACCTTCGTCGGGCATCCGTTGGTCGACCTGACGGCGCCCAGTGTCGGCCGCGACGCGTTTCGACAGGAGCATGGGCTGGGCGGGACCGCACCGACGATCGCGATACTCCCCGGCAGCCGATCAAACGAAGTCCGGTTGATACTGCCGGACCTGGTGCGCGCGGCGGAGCGCATCGTGCGCGCTGTGCCGACGGCGCAGTTTGTGGTGGCTCGCGCCCCGCACCTGCCGGACCGCTTGCTGGAGCCGCTCGCCGGCCTGACGACCACCACGTCGAGGCCGGTCTGTGTCGTCGAGGGACGGACGAATGACGTGTTGGCGGCAGCGGACGTCGTGCTCACGGCGTCTGGCACTGCGACAGTGCAAGCCGCCATACATGAACGGCCGATGGTGGTGGTCTATCGGCTGTCGTCCCTGACGTATCTGCTGGGGCGACGGTTCGTCGAGGTGGATGCGTTTGGGATGGTCAATCTAGTGGCCGAACGTATGATTGTTCCCGAGTTTCTGCAGGAGCGCTTTACGCCAGCCGCGGTTGCGGCCGAGGCGGTGCGGTTTCTCACCGATGAGGTGCGGGCGGCGGATACCCGTGCGGATCTCCGACAGGTGCGTGAGCAGCTCGGTGGACCCGGCGCGAGCCGGCGCGCCGCCGAGGAGGTGCTCGCCGTGGCGACGGGGAAGCGCGGGACCTCTGGCGGAGCCGCGTCTGCGCAAGACCTGCTAGAACAGTAGTCCAACCGGACCCGTACCTGAGGTGAGGCAGTACGTACCGAGGCTGAAGGCGGTCGTGGCCAGGCTGACGGTGACGAACGCTGCCAACACCACGACGGCGCCCATACGCACCCCTGGAGAGTAGACGCGGACTGTTCGGGTGTAGTCGTCGGGGTGCTCGACCAGACCGACTGGATTCACACTTGGGAGCTTCATACACGATAGGATGCCGCGGGTTGAGCCGCGGTTACACGAATGACCCAGCATCTCCCGCCTCGTGACGCCCGGACCGCTGGCGGTCGATGGACGCGTGTCGGCTGGGTGCTCATGATGGGGTCGCTCCCTCTCTGGCTGGGGTTGCTGGGGGTGCCGTTTCTGCCGTTGACGGTCGCCTCGCGTGGGGTGGTGGCCACCGGGCTCGTCGTCTTGGCTGAGGTGGCATTCTGGGGTGGGGCGTTCCTCGCTGGACCGGAGGCGGTCAAGCGCACCCGATCGTGGTGGCGTCGCCTGGCGTCGGACACCGGTAGCAGCGGCGATCCGAAATCCGTCACTCGAGATCCGGAATAACGGATTTAGTCGACCGCGTGCCCACGCCCGCGCCTGCCCCCGTGTCCTGCCCCCCGCGCCTGTCCTCCGCCGGCGAGCGCGATGGTCGTTTGGTCACGGTTGGAATTGTCGTTAGAATCGAGAGAACACACGACGGGAGGCGGCCGCCTCCCGTCAGCCTGGAGTTGCGTCGGCGCGGCCTGGGCTCCTACTGACCGCTGTGATGTTCGAGCGTGGACATGCTCCGTCGTGGAGCGCAGGTGTGCGGGGGGGAATGACGCGAGACGTCGGGGCCGTAGTCTGCGTGATCTGGCTGATGACGGCCGGAGTGTCCGCGCAAACCAACACGGGTGAGATTAGCGGTCTGGTCGTCGACAGCAGCGGCGGTGTGCTGCCCGGTGCGACGGTTGGGGCGCGGCATCCCGACACTGGGTTCACGATGGACCGCGTGACCGACGCGCAGGGGCGCTTTTTTCTGCCAGCGCTTCCGACGGGTACGTGGGACCTCACCGCCGAGCTGCCCGGTTTCCGGCCCGCCACCCTGACCGGCGTCGTCCTGGAGCTCGGTCGGACGATCCAGTTGGAATTCGGCCTGTCGCTCGACACGCTGAGCGAAGAGGTGACCGTCGAGGTGGTGATCCCGCTGCTGCAGACGACCACTGCCGAGATCAGCGACGTCATCGAGACACGCGAGGTCGAGCAGATCCCATTGAACGGTCGTCAGTTTCTCCAGTTGGCACAGCTCAGCGACGCGGTGGTCATCCCGCCTGGCGGGACCCGCGGCGGAGCGCTGCAGCAGGCCGGGCCGCTCCCCAATGTCGGTGGGCAACGCGCCGGTCACAACATCTACCTGCTTGACGGCTTCAAGGTGACGGACGAGCTGTTCAACAATCTGGTCATCAACCCCTCGGTCGATTCCATCCAGGAGTTCAAGATTCAAAAGTCGCAGTATCCACCAGAATTTGGTGGCAAGGCGTCAGCGCTCATCAACGTTGCAACGAAGACGGGAACGAATCGTTTTCACGGGAGTCTGTTCGAATTCATTCGTGACGATCGATTCGACGCACACAACTTCTTTGACGACCGTACCCAACAGGTGCCACCTCTCGATCAGCAGCAGTACGGCGGATCTCTGGGCGGGCCGATCGTGAAAGACCGCACGTTTTTCTTCTTTAGCTACGAGCGCCAGGACACGCGGCGCTCGCTGACCAAGACATTTTCGGTGCCGGATGCCGCCGCGCGTGGCGGCGATTTTTCGGCCTGGGACCCGATATGCGATCCGACCACCATCAACGCGGTGACCGGCGCGTGTACGCTGTTTCCGGGGAACCAGATTCCGGCCAACCAGCTGGATCCTATCGCGCAAGCGTTTCTCGGGAACGTACCACTGCCCAACCGTTCCGGTCCGTTCCAGAATCTCACCGCAGTCGAAGCGCAGGACAAGGATGTGCATCAGCTCAGCCTCCGGGTGGACCACCGTCTGACGGCCCGAGATCAGCTGTTCGTGCGTTTCAGCAGCTTTGACGCGGACGAATTGCAGCCGTTTGGAACAAGCGTTCAGCAAGAGGCCCTGGTGCCAGGATTTGGCCGCACGCTCGACACCACTTCGCGGAACCTGGGGGTCAGCCACACTCGCACCTTCGGCGCCGACATGCTGAACGAGCTGCGGTTTGGCTACCTGAGAGTGGACGGTGGGCAGCGGAGCGTCAACGCCGGGGTGGGCTTCGCCGGTCAGGTCGGTCTGCTCGGGGTCACCTCAGTTCCGCGCGACGCTGGATTTCCACAGGTGTCAACCGCAGGGTTGTTCAGCACGATGGGCGACCCCACGACATTCGTGTCGCGGGCCAACGAGCACTTCGAGGTCTATGACAACTTCTTGGTTGACCGGGGTGCACATCGTCTGAAGTTCGGTGCGTATCTGTTTCATCTGCGATTCCGGCCGGTCAACGCCGACACGGCGCGCGGCGCCTTCAGCTACACCGGTCAATGGAGTGGCAATGCGTTGGCCGATTTCCTGCTCGGTTTTCCGACGTCGGCCAGGGCCGGCATTGGGGGGGGCGACGAGGATGCGCGTACGACCTGGCTGCACCTGTACGCACAGGATGACTGGCGCGTGCGGGACAATCTGACGATCAACTACGGGCTGCGCTACGAATACAACTCGCACATGAAGGATGTCGACAACCGGCTGTCGACGATCGACTTCTCGGTGCCGGGTGGCCGCTACGTCATTGCGAGTGACGACGCCGGCAACATTTCGCCCGAGGCGGAGGCGCTGCTGCCGCTGATACCGATTCCCTGGGTGACGTCGGCCGAAGCCGGTTGGGACCGGAGTCTGCTGCGACCGAGTAAGTTGCGGCTGGCGCCGCGATTCGGTTTTGCCCTGTCGCTGGGCGACGAACGGCCCGCCGTCGTCCGCGGTGGCTACGGCGTGTTCCTGAACCAATGGGCCTATAGCGTGCAGACCGCGTTCACCCGAAACTTGCCGTTCTTCGCACTCAAGCAGGTCGACGCGCCGTCGGACCAGTTGGTGCCCACGCTCAGAACGAACGACATCCTGATCAGCGATGCGAGCGGAAGTGTCGGTGGCACGATCATGGATAACAACTATCAGGTGGAGTACACGCAGACCTGGAGCGGGGGATTACAGATCGAAGCGCTGCCGCGGACGATGTTCGAGGTCGCGTACATGGGGTCGTACACGATTGGTGCCGACAACTCGACGCTTCGCAATGTGCCGGTGCCAGGGCCTGGTCCGATAGACGCTCGTCGGCCGATTCCGGCGCTGAGCGCCGTGCGCGCCATACGGTTCGATGGCACGTCGATCTACCACGCCGTGACGTTCAAGGCCGAACGACGGTTTAACGGACGCTTCTCCTTCAATACCTCGTACACGTTGTCGCAGTCGCGTGACGATGCGTCGAGCCCTGGCGCCACCGCCTTCGAGGCGAACGTGCCGCAGGACGTGAGGAACATTTTTCCGGGCGAAGAGGCGTTGTCCAGCTTCCACCATCGACATCAGTTCGTGGCCAGCGGCAGCTACCGGCTGCCGTTCTTTGACGGTGTCGGCGGCACGGCGGAGATGTTGGGCGCCGGGTGGCGGGTCAATGTGGTGGCCACCCTGCAATCTGGGGCGCCGTTTACCGTCAACCTGGGACAAGACGTGGCGAACATTGGATCCGGTCCCGCCCAGAGGCCAAACCAGGTCGGCGATCCGACGCTTCCCGCGGGCCAGCGCTCGCCCGAAGAGTGGTTCAATACGGCCGCGTTCACGCTGCAGGACCCATTCACATTCGGTTCCGCGCTCAGAAACAGCGTGTTCGCGCCTGGAATGGCTGTGGTCGACCTATCCATTCAGAAAGACTGGCCGGTCGGGCGGGACGGACGGTTTGAGGTGCGCTGGGAGGTCTTCAACCTGCTGAATCGGGTCAATTTCGACGTCCCGAACCGGATATTCGGCACCCCGAACTTCGGCCGTATCTTCAGCGCCCAGCACGCTCGCGAGATGCAACTCGGCCTACGCTACACCTTCTAGGTCGCCGGGCGAGGCTGGCGTCTGGCGGCGTTGCTTCCTCGGTCACAGACTGCCCGTCTGCTCCCTCGTCGTGCCTTGCCAGACACCAGCCTCGCCCGGCGACCGGGGTGGCGGCGTTCTTCCTCGGCTATCTGCTCTCTCTTCGCGGCCTGGCTCGGCATCCGCCTCGCCCGGCGACTGGGGTCTGGTAGAGTGCAGCCCTGGCTAGGGGAGCCAGCGACTATGTTGACGGCCGAATCGATCAAGACGCGTGCGCGGGAACTTGGGTTCGACTTGTGCGGCGTCGCGTCGGCCGATGACCATCCGCGGTTGCCGTTCTTTCGCGACTGGGTTGAGCGGGGGTATGCAGGCGAGATGGGCTACCTGGCCCGGACGGCGGAGCGCCGGGCCGATGTCCGGGCGGTCATGCCGTCGGCCCGATCGGTCGTCATGCTCGGGACGCTCTACAACACCGATCGGCCGTATTCGACGGAGGTCGCTGATCCGGGCGAAGCCCTGATCTCCCGGTACGCCTGGGGCGACGACTATCACGACGTGCTGGGCGCCCGCACCGAGGCACTCAGCGAGTGGATGGTGCGGGCGCATGGCACGCCGCTGGAGACCAGGGCCTACGTGGATACCGGTCCGGTGCAGGAAAAGCTCTACGCTGAGCAGGCGGGGCTTGGCTGGGTCGGCAAGAACACCTGTCTCATCAGTCCAGAACTCGGTTCCTGGCTCTTCCTTTCTGAGATTCTCTGTAGCGTGGGGCTCGCGCCAGACGAGCCCGGGCTCGACCAGTGTGGGACATGCACGCTCTGTCTAGACGCGTGCCCGACGGGAGCATTTCCGGAGCCGGGGGTACTCGACGCGACCCGCTGCCTGTCGTATCTGACGATCGAAATGAAAGGCGACATCGCCGGCAGCGACCGCGCTGAGCTCGGAAACCACATCTACGGGTGCGACATTTGTCAGGATGTCTGTCCGTACAACCACGGGGCTGCGGTCTCCACTGACCCCGCCTGGCAACCGCGCGAGGCACTCGACCGCCCGCGTTTGGCCGAATTGTGGACCCGGTCGGATGCCGATCTGCGAGACGCCATCCGCCACGGTGCGATGATGCGGGTGCGCGTGAAGCGGTTGCGACGCAACGTGGCCGTGGCATTGGGTAACAGCGGCACTGATGAAGCCGAGTCAGCGCTTGGTCCGACGGCAGCCGATCGGGTGGGCGCCGAGTCGCTCGATGAGCCGCTCGTCGCTGAACACGTCGCCTGGGCTCGCGCGCGGCTGGCGTCGCGCTGACGTGGCGCCCCTGCCCGCCGTCAGGCCGCCCGACCTGCTAAGATGTGCGGCGAGGTGTCGAGGGCGCTGCCATGTGACCCTCGCACCGTACAAGACCACCATGAGTAAGGTTGGAACCGGGACGTCGCTGGCCCCGACGCTGTTGCTATCCATGCCGCAGCTCGACGATCCCAATTTCAAACAGACCGTCGTGCTGTTGTGCGAGCACGGGGCAGACGGTGCATTTGGACTTGTACTGAATAGACAGACCGAGACGCCGGCCTCCTCCGTCGTGCGGCTCACCCCACCGGTCGACAGCGACAACGGTCTGCAGCTCTGGATCGGCGGACCGGTCGAACCGGAACGCGGCTGGATCTTGATGGGGGAGGAACCCGACGAGGCCGAATCGGTGGAGGTGTGTGACGGACTCTATCTGTCGACATCACCAGACCTGCTCCGGCGGGTGCTGAGCGACCAGCCACCAAGCCGAACCCGATTGCTCACCGGCTATGCCGGTTGGGGCGCCGGACAGCTCGACGAAGAGCTGTCGTCGTCGTCGTGGCTCATTGCCGAGGTCGAACTCGATCTCATTTTCGAGACCCAGTCGACGCAGATGTGGGAAACCGCTATCCGCCGCCTCGGCGCCGAGCCCTCGATGCTGCAGATGGGCCGCGGCATTCACTAGTCATTGAGGCTGCGAGTCGCCTCGACTACCCCAGACAGCTCGGCCGTGATGATGCGCCTGAGACCTCGGAACGCGATGATGGTCGCGCTCACGGTACTGCTGGATCCTCTGGGCGGTCCACAGGCCGTAGCGCAGCCGTTCGACGGCCCGCTGCGTGCGGAGCTGGCCGCGGTCGCCGCACTGGCCGGAGCACCACGGGTCGTCAGCGCGGGTGGTATGACCCGCAACGAGACACCGCTTCTCACGCTCGAGAATGGGTCTCCGTTTGCCCCGCAAGATACCCACCGGCGCGTGGTGCTAGTCGGGGGCCTTGACGGAGATGCCGTCAGTGCCCGACTGGTGCTCGATCTCGCGCGGTGGTTCAAAGCCGCGGAGTCGGGCGACGAGCGGGACGCCTGGACCATGAGCGCCCTGCCCCTGGCGAACCCCGCGGGCACCGTCCCATCGCCGCCCCATCGTTTCCCGCCGGTCGACGGCTACTTCGACGAGGTGGAGCGACCCGAGACCCACTACGTGTGGCGCTGGGTGACGTATCAGTCGCCAGACCTCGTCGTCGTCGTCAGCGCGGGTAGCGGACTCAGCGTGCGGCCCGGGTTGGAGGCCGACGACGTCAGTCCCGGCGGGGCACTGGCGCGAGCGCTCGCGCTCACGCCCGCGGCTGGCCTCGGTCCAGTTGAGACGCTGCATGTGACCGCGAGCGAAACGGATCGCGAGGCGGTGATTCGCGAGTTGCGCGACCGGCTGGTCCGAGTGACCGACCGGTCTCCCTTGCGACAGGCGGTAGCGGAGCGAATCGCTCGGCGTCCACTCGCGGTGGCCCGACTGCTCGCAGCGCGATACCCGGGGACGGTTGGGATGAGCTACATCCCTGGGGTGGCGTGGACGCACACATTGGCGCTGGCCCAGCTGACTGGGGATGACGCCTGGCGCGACAAGGTCGTTGATCAGGTCAGGTCTTGGCTGAGCGGCGAGCAGGCCCTGGTTGGCGACACCGTCCGCCTCTCGTCGGTGGCCGGTGCGATGGTCTTCGCCGAGCTTGCCAAGCTCCCGGGAGATGACCAGGCTGCCGCGGCTCGGCTCGCCGCCCGCGGGGGGAGCCTGAGCGCGGCGGAGACCGCCCCCGGGGTGCCTCAACACGGCTCCGGGTGGACCGACGACATGTTCCTTGGAACGGTCGTCGGGGCGCGCACTGGGGACCCCGACGGGCTTGCCGCGGCGACCCGGCTCATTCGCACCTACGCCAGTCGCTTGCAGCAAACGGACGGCCTGTTTCACCACGCGGCCGACGCACCGGTTGCGTGGGGGCGGGGCAATGGTTTCGCGGCGCTGGGCCTGGCGGAAGTGCTGACGGCGCTGCCGGTCGTCCATCCAGACCGTGCGGCGCTGTTGGACATCTATCGCCGACAGATGCGTGGCATGCGCGACCACCAGGCGCCAGACGGGATGTGGTTCCAGGTCGTTGACACGCCGGGTAGTTACCGCGAGGCGAGTGTGACGGCCCTCGTCCTGACCGCGACCGCGAGGGGTATCCGCCACGGGTGGCTGGACTCATCGTACCGGTCGGTGGTCGATCGTGCCTGGCGCGCGCTCCTGGCCCACGTCCGCATCGACGGCACACTGGTGGACGTCTGCATCAGCACCGGCGCCGGCCCCACGCGGCGGTACTATCTCGATCGTCCCGCGGTGAATGGCGCCGACGATCGCGGCGGCGCGCTCATTCTCGGCGCGGCAGTCGAGGTCGCGATGCTCGACCGTTAGCGGCTACGTCTTGTCAGTGAGTCGGTTGTGGCGCATGGAGCGCATGGTGCGGTGCACCGGCTTCGTCCGCCGTTGTTCTTCGCTGCGCGCCTGCTCGTCCCGTCGTTCTTGGAGCTGCGCGCCTTCTCGCTTGAGTGCTATGTAGTTGTCGACTCGTGGCAGAGCCAGTTGTCCCGCATCGACCGCGGCCCTCACCGCGCAGCCAGGTTCGTTCCCGTGTGCGCAGTCGCGGAATCGGCAGTTGGCGGCCAATCCGTCGATGTCGTCGAAGGCGTCCTCCAGCGCCTGCGTGCTGTCCCAGAGCTGCAGCTCTCGCATGCCCGGGGTATCGATCAGCAGGGCGCCGCCGGGCATCACGATGAGCTCGCGCTGGGTCGTCGTGTGACGGCCACGGCCGTCCTTCGGCCGGACGGTGCGGGTTCGTTGACGGTCGACGCCGAGCAGTCGGTTGATGATGGTCGACTTGCCGACACCGGATGAGCCGATCAACGCGATGGTGTGACCTGGAGTGAGGTAGACCTGCAGCGCGGCGAGTCCCTCGTCCGCCAAACAGCTGATGACGTGCGTCGGGGTGCTGGCGGCGACCGACGCCGTCGCGTGTCGGGCGGCCTCGAGGTCCGCGCAGGCATCGGCCTTGTTCAGCACGATGACGGCGGCGGCCCCGCTTTCTTGGATGGCCACCAGATAGCGCTCGATCCGCCGCACGTTGAAGTCGGCGTCGAGGCCGCACACGAGGAAAATCGTGTTGATGTTGGCAGCGACGAGTTGGCGGCGGGTGGTCTCCCCGGCCGCTTTCCGTGAGAATGACGTCCGCCGCGGCAGCACCGCCTCGATGGTGGCCTTCTGCTCGGTCTGGCTTGGCTTGATGGCCACCCAGTCGCCGACCACGGGGGTGTTCTCGGCAAGGTCACCCTGATGGCGGAGCCGGCCGGAGACCTCCGCAAGCAACTCCCCCAGCGGCGCTGCCTAGTTGGTAGAGATAGTTGTGGGCGACGGCGACTCGAGCCGCGAGTAGGCCTTGTTCCGCGTGTGTCTGGAACAGCTCGGCGAACTCTCCGTCCCAGCCGAGCGTCTCGAGTTCGACGGGGCTCGCGGGATCGTTTGCGGGTCGAGTCATGTGGTTTCGGTGACGCTCGCTTGTGACGACGGACGCTTTCGCCCGTCGAGAAATCCACGGTTCCCGGACACTGTACACTGGCTAGATGATGTCACTGGGTACCCGTGTCGTGCTGTGTGTGATGCTGTTTCCTGGCGTGGCGGCCGCGCAGGTCGAACACGACTACGTCGCGGAGGGCGAATGGCGGCAGTTCGGCGGGCCAGGTCGGGATTTCCAGGTCGAGTCGCCGGGCTTGGCGGAGAGTTGGCCGGAGGGCGGGCCCACGCGGGTCTGGAGCCGCCCGCTTGGACCTGGTCATTCCTCCGTTATCGTGGATGACGGACGGTTGTTCACGATGTATCGCCCCGGCGCTGAGGGCGAGCAGTGGGCCTCCCAGGAGACGGTGGTCGCGCTTGACGCCGCCACCGGAAACACGGCGTGGGAGTACACCTACGCGTCGGAACCGCTGAATTTTCGGTTCGGCGCCGGACCCCACGCGAGCCCCCTCGTCGTCGGAGATCGGCTCTTCACGACGGGAACCAACAAACAGCTGCACGCCTTCGACAAGCGTACGGGCGCGGTGTTGTGGTCGCACGATCTGGTGGCCGAATTCGGCGCCCCGCCAACACTGGTCAGGCCCGCCGTGAAAGCGGGGTACGGGACCAGCCCGACGGCCTACAAACACCTCGTCATCGTCACTGCCGGCGGAGCGGGCCAGTCGGTCATGGCCTTTCGGCAGGACGACGGCGCAGTCGTGTGGCGAAGCGGACAATTCTTGATCGCGCCGGCCACGCCGATTCTGGCGGACGTCGACGGTCAGACACAACTGATTGTCTATGGCGGTCAGACCATCAACGGCCTCGACCCCGACACGGGCCGCGTGCTCTGGACGCACGGTCACGAGACCCAGGGCGACATGAACAACAGCACGCCGGTCTGGGGCCAGGACAACATCTTGTTCATGACCGCGGCGTACAACAGCGGTAGTCGTGCTCTCCGGTTGCGGCGCGAGGACGGGCAGACGCACATCGAGGAGTTGTATTACACGACCGATCTGAAGGTGATGTTCGGCAACGTCGTCCGGCTCGGGGACTACATCTACGCGAGCAGCGGCGATTTTGGCCCGGCGTTTCAGGTGGCGCTCAACGTGACAACCGGGGAAGAGGTGTGGCGTCGCCGCGGATACGGCCGTTCGAGCTTGGTCTACGCGGACGGAAAGGCGGTCATGCTGACCGAGGACGGGCGGCTCGTCCTGGCCCGGTTGTCGCCAGATGGTCTGACCGAACTCGCCGCGGCTGACATACTCGACACGACCGCGTGGACCGCCCCTACGCTGGTCGGGACGCGGCTCTATGTGCGTGACCGAGCTCAGATCATGGCGCTGGAACTGGGGGAGTGAGATCGAGGGCGGCCGGGGTTACTCGTCGGTCGTATGCCGGGTCACGCTGGTGACGCTGCCGAGCAGATATTGCAGCGTAATCCGGTCGCCAGGCTCGAGGTTGCGATCGACAGCCTCGGGTCCCACTCGCGCCATCTGCATGGGGCCATCGACTTCATCCGGGTCCGTGAAGAAGACGTCCCAGGAAATCTGTCCGTGGATGCTGAGGGGCTGCACCTTGCGCAGGATGCCCGACCGGCTACCTTTGAGCATGGCCGGATCTTACTCGCAACGAGGTTGCTCACAGCGGGAGGGTTGGATGATGGGGTTCTCGGGCAACCTCGTCGTCGCCCATCAAATTGTGCAGACTGACCCCTAGCAGGCGTACCGGACGAGATCCCGCCTCCGTGTTGTCCGCCAGTCGAAGCGCGCGCGTGGCGATGCGACCGGGGTCACGGGTGGCCGGACGTTCACTGTGGCTCCGGGTAATGGTCGTGAAATCCGAATACCGGACCTTGATCGTGACGGTGCGGGCGGACAGTGCCTTCCGTTCGAGCCATTCCGCACCGCGCCGTGCCATTCGGTCGAGCTCCGTCCGGATGACCTCGAGGTTCGTGACGTCTTCGGCGTAGGTGTTCTCTGAACCTGAGGACTTGGCTGACCGATTTGGGGTCACCGGTCTGTCGTCGATGCCGTCGGCGAGCCGTCGCAACCAGTCGGCCTGATTCCCCACGGTGTTGCGCAACACGTCGGGGGCGACCGCACGGACGTCGACCAGCTGCGTGATGCCGGCCGCGCGCAGCCGTTTGGCCGTCACCGGGCCCACCCCCCAGAGCGCTTCCACCGGCAGCTTCTGGAGAAAGGCCTCTACCCGCTGGGTCGGGATGATGGTCAGTCCGTCCGGTTTGTTCCAGTCCGAGGCGATCTTTGCGAGAAACTTGTTGGGCGCCGCGCCGGCCGACACACTCAACCGTGTCTCGTCGCGAACCCACTGTTTGAGCCGTTTCGCGACGGTAGTGGCTAACGGTTCACCCCAGCTGTTTTCGGTCACGTCCAGATACGCCTCGTCCAACGACAGCGGCTCGACCAGCGGCGTCACCGATCGGTACATCTCGAACACCTGCGTGGAGACCTCCCGGTATCGAGTGAAGTTGGGTCTGACGACGACCAGATGGGGGCACAGGCGTGCCGCCTTGGCCATCGACATGGCCGACCGTATCCCGAACGCACGCGCTTCATAGCTGGCGGCGGCGACCACCCCGCGGCCCTCCGGACGACCACCCACTGCCACCGGTCTTCCGCGGAGAGCCGGGTCGTCCCGCTGCTCGACCGACGCGTAGAAGGCGTCCATATCGAGATGCAAGATGCGGCGGCCAGGAGAAGCCATGGCGAAAGTCTAATACGGTACAATCGACGCACTCGTGTGGCCGTTCGTGATTAGGTCGTCTGGACGCGCATGCCGCCCGCCAGCAGCCCGCGGTCGGTCGCGATAGATCTGGAGAGTGATGGCGAACGACACACCAGAGCACACCAAGAAAAAGAAGGGTTTCGCGTCGCCAGGCGCTTGGGCGGAGGCTCGCGCCCTGGTGCGCGCGCATCGGAACCGGCTCATCCTCGGTATGGGGCTGATGCTGGTCAGCCGCGCGGCCGGCTTTGTGTTGCCCAGTATGTTGGGTTATGTCGTCGACGACGTGATCGGCACCGGGCGGTCGGACCTGCTCGTGTGGCTCGCGCTGGGGGCAGCGGTGGCCACGTTGGTGCAGGCCAGCAGCGGGTTCGCGCTGTCGCAGGTGCTCGGCGTCGCGGCACAACGTGCTATTACCGAGATGCGGAAGCGGGTCCAGCGCCACGTGACCCGACTTCCGGTCAGCTATTTCGATTCGACCAAGAGCGGCGTCCTGATCTCCCGCGTCATGACCGACGCCGAGGGCATTCGTAATCTGGTGGGCACCGGGCTCGCGCAACTGGTGGGCGGCTTCGTGACCGCGACCGTCGGCATGGCGGTGTTGTTTTATCTGAACTGGCAGCTGACGGTGGTGACCCTGATCATTCTGGTCCTCTTCGGTCTGGTGATGACCACCATGTTCAAGCGGCTGCGGCCGCTGTTCCGCGAGCGCGGGAAGATCAACGCGGAGGTCACGGGCCGACTTGGGGAGACCCTGGGCGGTGTCCGCATCATCAAGGCCTACAGCGTCGAGAAGCGAGAGCAGCTGGTGTTCGCGAAGGGGGCCCATCGGTTGTTGCGCAACGTGGCACAGACGGTGACCGGTGTGTCCGCCAGCACGTCGGCGGCGTCGCTCGCCATCGGCATGATCGGCGCGTTGATGATCTTGATGGGCGGCCGTGGGATTATCGCCGGCGACTGGACCGTGGGCGCCATGCTGCAATACATGGTGTTCACGGGAGTGGTTGTGGCGCCGGTCATTTCCATTGCGTCGATCGGCACGCAGATTACCGAGGCGTTCGCCGGCCTCGACCGGATTCGGGAGATTCTGGGCACACCCACGGAACTGGACGAGGACGAGACGCGGGCCCCGATCGAGGAGCTGCGCGGGGACATCGAGCTCGACCAGGTGACGTTCGCGTACAACGAAGGCGAGCCGGTGTTGCGGGGGGTGTCGTTGTCAGCCCCGGCGGGCACCACGACGGCGCTGGTCGGATCGAGCGGCTCTGGGAAGAGCACCCTCGTCAGCCTGGTGATGGCGTTCAATCGGCCGCAAGAGGGCCGGGTGCTGGTGGACGGCCACGATCTGTCGACGTTGAAGCTCGCTGACTTTCGGCGTCAGCTGGGCGTCGTGTTGCAGGAGAATTTCCTGTTCGACGGCTCGGTCGCGTCGAATATCAGCTTTGCTCGGCGCCACGCGACCCGGGCCGAGATCGAGGAAGTCAGTCGCATCGCCCACGCCGACGAGTTCATCCGGGCGTTCCCGGAGGGGTACGACACCATCGTTGGCGAGCGCGGTGTCAAACTGTCCGGGCGGGCAGCGCCAGCGGGTGGCTATCGCGCGTGCGATTCTGGCCAACCCCCGCGTGCTGATCCTCGATGAGGCAACGTCCAGCCTCGACAGCGAGAGCGAGTCGCTGATCCAGGACGGGTTGCGAGCGCTGCGACGGGGCCGCACGACGTTCGTCATCGCCCACCGACTGTCCACGATTCAGAGCGCGGACCAGATCATCGTGCTCGAGCACGGACAGATTGTGGAGCGTGGTACGCACGCGGAGCTGCTGGCCGCTGCCGGTCGATATCGGGAACTGTACGACACGCAATACCGTTTCGAGGAGGACCGCTTCATCAACCCAGGCGAGGACTTCACTCCGGAGCCCGAACCGGTCGAGATGCCGAAGGCGCGATAGGTCTGACCTCCCCTACGCTCGCGATCCACGCCCAACCGACCGCAGCGCCCGCGAACTCGTCAAGACCTCGATTGGTCCCGTCGGGGTGCGCCCCTTTCGGCCGGCTGCCTTTCTGCGGTGGCCCGATCGTTGGGTTACAGTAGGTTCATGGACACACGGCGAACAGTGGGTACTTGGTTGACGGCAACCGCCGCCGCCGGCGTCGTCGCCTTCGCAGTGACAGGGCTCGAGGGTGGGGTGCAGACCACCGGCACCATCGCCGGCGTCGTGACGATGGATAATCCGCCCGCACCTGATACGCTCGCGCCAAATATCGACCAGGCCGTGTGTGGGGACACGCTACCCAATGAGGAGATTGTGGCGGACGCGGACGGTCACGTGGCGAATGCCGTGATCCGCGTGACGGGGGTCCCGTGGTCCGAGGGGCCTGCGGCGCCGACACTCAACAACATCGACTGCCGGTTTGTGCCACACGTCCAGATTGCGAAGACCCGCGAGCAACTCGACATTACGAGCGAAGACGATACGTTGCACTCGACCCACGCCTACGATGACCGGAACCGCACCGACTTCAACATCGCCATGCCATTCTCCGGTCTGAACGTGACCCGCCCGCTGCGTCGACCCGGCGTCATGCGCGTGGAGTGCGATTCTCACAAGTGGATGCGCGGCTGGATCGTGGTGAGCAACGACATCGGCGCCGTCAGCGAGGGAGACGGCACGTTTACGATTGAGGACGTGCCGGCCGGCACCCACGAGGTGACGATCTGGCATGAGACGCTCGGCTCCCAACCGCAGACGATCACCGTGACGGCCGGCGAGACGACGACGGTGGCGTTCACGCTGCAGTAGTCCGGGGCTGCCTCCCCCGAGTCGTCCCCGGGTCCGTTTACCCCGTCTGTTTACCCCGCCTTGTCTGCTTTCCACTGCAGGCCCGCGTCCAGAATCTGCTGCAGCAGCGCTTCGTACGACACGCCCACGTGATGCGCCGACTCGGCGAAGTCTTCGCCGTAGGCGAGCTGGGGATTGGCGTTCGCCTCAAGCACCCACGGTTGCCCTGCGGCGTCCAGGCGGATATCGATTCGGCCGTAGCCGTTCATCTGGAGCGCGCGAAACGTGCGGATTGCGAGTTGCTGGATGGATTCAGCCATGCCGCGACGGGGGAGGCGAGCGCTTCCGCAGCGGATACCATGCTTGCTCTGGTAGGGCGTGCTCCACTTCACCCGGGCGGTAGCGATGCGGTACAGCGAGTTCGGCATCGTGGTGAACTTCATCTCCCAAACCGGGAACGCGCGCGGGTTCCCGTTCCCGATGACCCCCACATACAACTCGCGCCCCTCAATGTACTGCTCCACGATGGCGTCTGTGGCGAGTCCGTCGTGGACATAAGCCACCCGTTCGCTGAGCTTGGCATCGTTGGTCACCACCGACGCCTGTGAGATGCCGTAGGAGGCATCCTGGGTCAAGGACTTCACGATGAGCGGGTAGGTGAGTGTGGTGGGTCGTGGCGGCCGACGACCCACAGGCACGACGACGGAAGCAGGGGTCGGAAGACCTTCATAGGACAGGATCTTCTTGGTCAGCGCCTTGTCGCGCGACAGGATCATGCCGCGCGGGTTACAGCCGGTATACCGCAGCCGCAACAGCTCGAGGTGGCTCACCACGTTCTGGTCGAAGGTGCCGACCTCATGGAATGCCTCCATCAGGTTGAAGGCGAGATGCGGTCTGACCTCTGCCATCGTGTCCCTGACCACGCCCACTTCGGCTCCCAGGCCGACCGTATAGACATCGTGCCCCATCGCGGCCAGGGTGTTGGTGACGTCGTACTCGGTTTTCCATCGGGGTGTGACCACATCGACCCCACGCACATCATCCGGCGGAACCAGGTAGTCGTGCATCAGGGCGAGTACACGAAGCTTCTTCACCATGCCTCCGATGGTGCCACCGGTGGACGGTGGCGAATCTGACATGCGGTACACTGAGTGGTCGCCCCTTGTCGGGCTCGACCAGACAACGCCGGGCCGCACAACGCGTGCGGGCGAGGGTGACTGTATCGTAGTTTCCGCACGGCCCCGTGCTTCGACTGTCTGCTTTCTGGAAGATCTGAATGGCTCACCAATACGTCTACACGATGCACCGTCTCGGCAAGTCCTATGGGCAGGGTCAGGAGGTGCTCAAGAACATCTCGCTGTCGTTCCTGCCTGGTGCCAAGATCGGCGTCCTCGGACTGAACGGCGCCGGCAAGAGCACCCTGCTGAAGATCATGGCCGGCGAACTGACGGACTTCACGGGTGAGGCGTTCCCGTCTGATGGGTTGACCGTCGGGTATCTGCCGCAGGAGCCCCAGTTGAATCCGGCCAAGACGGTGCGTGGGAACGTCGAGGAGGGCGTGGCCGACCACAAGGGGCTGCTGAAGGCCTATGACAGCGTGGTGGCCAGTTTTAACGATGGTCTCATCGGTGATGAACTGCAGGACGCGATGGACGAGCAGGGCCGCCTGCAGGACAAGATCGAAGCCGTGGGGGCCTGGGACCTCGACGCGCGCGTCGACATGGCGATGGAAACACTGCGGCTCCCTCCGGCGCGTGCCTCCGTCGAGAATCTGTCAGGCGGAGAGCGTCGCCGGGTCGCGTTGTGCCGACTGATGATGCAGTCGCCGGACCTGTTGCTGCTTGACGAGCCGACGAATCACCTGGATGCCGAGACGATCGGCTGGCTTGAGCGTCATCTGCAGCAATACAAGGGCACCGTCGTGGCGATCACCCACGACCGGTATTTCCTCGATAACGTGGCCGGGTGGATTCTGGAGCTCGACCGTGGCGAGGGTATTCCGTGGGAGGGCAACTACTCCTCCTGGCTCGAGCAGAAACAGAAGCGACTCGGGCTCGAGCAGAAACAGGCCGGCAAGCGGCAACGCACACTGCAACGCGAGCTGGAGTGGATTCAGATGTCTCCGCGCGCGCGTCAGGCAAAAGGCAAAGCGCGTCTCAACGCCTACGAGGAACTGCTGAGTCAGGATAGCGCGGAGAAGCTCGAGACGGTCGAGATTTACATTCCACCCGGTCCCCGTCTGGGGGACGCGGTCGTTGAGGTAAAGAACATCCGCAAGGGCTATGGCGAGCGCTGTCTCATTCAGGATTTGAGTTTCACCTTGCCGCCAGCTGGCATCGTCGGCGTGATCGGCGCCAACGGCGCCGGTAAGACGACGATGTTTCGGATGATCGCCGGCGAGGAGACTCCCGACGCCGGCACGCTCACGCTGGGGGAGACCGTCAAGCTGGGCTACGTCGACCAGAACCGCGAGCTGGATCCAGAGAAGACGGTGTGGGAGGTCATCTCCGAAGGGCAGGAGGAGGTGAGCTTGGGGAACCGAAAGGTGTCTTCACGGGCCTACTGTTCCTGGTTCAATTTCAAGGGGCGCGATCAGCAGCGGAAGGTGAGTGAGCTGTCCGGCGGCGAGCGGAACCGCGTCCATCTCGCCAGCCTGCTTAAGACCGGTGCCAATGTCCTTTTGCTCGACGAGCCCACCAACGACCTCGACGTTGATACATTGCGGGCACTCGAAGACGCGCTGGTCGAGTTCGCCGGCTGTGTTGTGGTCATCAGCCACGACCGGTGGTTTCTCGACCGCATCGCGACCCACATCCTGGCGTTCGAGGGCGACAGCCAGGTGGTGTGGTTCCAGGGGAACTATCAGGACTACGCGGCCGATCGACGTCGTCGACTCGGGTCGTCGGCCGACCGCCCACAGCGGATCAAGTACCGCCGCCTGGTGCGAGCCTAGGCACCTACCCTGGCCCTGGCTTCGCGGCCAGAATAACGGCGAGCACGTCTGGGGGAACCACCAGTGTCGGAATTTTGTTCCATGGTGGCCATTCTACGATGGCGTTGGCGGCCAAACTCGCGCACGGCGCGAGACAGGAGGGGACAGACTGTGGCACTGACAGCTATGGGGCGGCACCTGACCACCGCAGCGCTCGTGGGCGCTCTTGTGGGTGTTCCGAATGGCGCGTTTGCGCAGACCATCCATGAGGTCGTCATCAGCAACGAGTCAGATTACGACGTGTACGAGTTGTTTGTGAGTCCGTCGGAGGAGATGGACTGGGGGCCCAACCAGCTGGGCAATGACATTCTGACGGCCGGGGACGGGTACGTCTTTGATATGGAGGCGGGGCAGTGGGACTTTCGGTTTATTGACGATGAGCAGAACGCCTGCGTGGTGAGCGGGCTGTCGGTCTCTGAGGCGTCCGAGTTCACTCTGACGAACGATCTGCTTGAGACCTGCGTTGGCGCAGGCACCGATTCGGTCGGGGGCCCGGGCGACGGCGGCTTCCCCGTCGTCTTCGAGAGGGCTGCGGGATTCGAAGTAATGGCTGAGGGGTTGGAGAACGACGGCGTGTTTCAAATGCTGACGGCGGAGGTCTCGGACACCTTGGTGTTGCCAGACGGCCTCCAAACGGTCTTCACGGCGTGCGGTATGCCCAACGCCTTTTACGATCCGTCGACGCTTCGTATCACCATGTGTTACGAGTTCTTCGACCTGTTCGCGGAGGCGGTCTCCACGCCCGAGATGGACAGCGCGCAGATACGAGAGGCGATCATCGGGTCCGGCGTCTTTTTCTACTTACACGAATTGGGCCACGCGCTTCGACATGTCCTGGACCTGCCCGTGACGGGGCGCGAAGAAGATGCGGTCGACGATCTCGCGGCCATTACGCTTGTCGGCGACGATGAGGCGGAGGGGTGGCTGCTCGGTGCGATGATGAGTTTCGCCGGGCTGGCCAGGTCCGTCGAAGAGGGTAATATCCAGCTTCCGTTCTGGGACGAGCACTCGCTCGACGCCCAGCGGATGTATACCGTCGCCTGCGTGCTGTACGGGAGCGACCCCGAACGGCACGCCGGCTTCGTTGGAGAGAACGGGCTGCCGGAGCAACGTGCCGCCCGCTGTCCGGCAGAATTTGAGCAGAAATCGAGCGCCTGGGGTCGGTTGCTCGAGCCTCACCTGCGTTAGTGGACCGCACGGGCCTATCGTACGTCTGGGGGACATGTCACCAGGGGCCAGGACGCGTGAGACTATCCTGGTTGCCCCACTACGCCCTTCGTGCGGCGTAGGTGCATCGCAATGGCGACCACAAACAGCACCGCCCCGGCCGCGTCGGTTATCGTCGTGGCGTAGAACAGCAGTAGCCCGCCCGCTACCGCGATTGTCCGCTCGACCATGGTGGCTTCCTGGCGTAACCAGCCACCAAAGCCCATGGCGAGCGCCAAGATGCCGACCACGGCGGTCGACACGGTCGTGACGGTGTCGACGAGCGGCGCCTGCAACAGCACCCCCAGCCCCTCCGGACTCAAGGTGAACGCGAACGGAACGAGGAAGGCCGGAAGCGTGTACTTCCAGGTCAGCATCATCGTCTTGAACGGGTTTCCGCCGGTGATCGCGGCGGCCGCGAATGGCGACAATGCGGTCGGCGGACTGACCTCGGAGAGCACCGCGTAGTAGAAGATGAACATGTGTGCGGCTACTTCCGGCACCCCAACCTCAGTGAGGGCCGGGGCGATCATGACCGCCGCGATAATGTAGGACGCGGTGACCGGCACCGCGAGCCCCAGCATCCACACCGCCACCGCCGCATAGAACACCGTGAAGAAGACGCTGCCGCCGGCCAGGTCCACGATGATGTTGGAGATCTTCAGGCCCAGTCCGGTCAAGGTGACCACACCGACGATGACACCCGCTGTGGCGGTCGTGGCCACGACTCCGAGCACGGCGCGACCACCGGTTTCGAGGGCGGTGACGAGTCGCCTCGGTTTCAGGGCGGTCTCGCGTCGCACGAAACTCAACAGGATGGCGAGCATCGTGGCCAGAAACACGGCGCGGAACGGGGTCATTCCAGATATCAGGAGCACCACGATGGCGATCAGCGGGATGAACTGGTAGCCAGACTGTCGAGTCAGTTCCCAGACCGAGGGCAGGTCCACATCGACCGCCTTCGTGCCGAGCCGACGAGCATCCGCCTCGATCATCAGCACGATTGACAAGTAGTAGAGCACCGCCGGCACGATGGCCATCACGATCACTTGCAGGTAGGTGACCTTCAAGAACTCGGCGATGAGAAAGGCGGCGGCGCCCATGGTGGGCGGCGCCATGATGGCGCCGATGCCACTGGCCGAGAGGATGCCCCCACCGACCTCCGGTGAGAACCCGGCGCGTCGCAGCATGGGCCAGGCGACCGCTCCGAGCGTTACCGTGGTGGCGACGCCGCTGCCGGACACGGTGCCGAGCAGAAATCCGGACAAGGCGACGGTGCGGCCCGGTCCGGCGCCGCTTTTGGACCGGCCGAAGGCGGACATGGTCCACGTGATGAAGAACTGTCCCGCGCCAGAATGCTGCAGCATGGCGCCGAAGATCGTGAAGAGCACAATGTAGGTGGCGGCCACGTTGAGCGGAACACCGAAAATACCCTCGAGCGTCATGTACAACGTGCCGACGAGACGCGCGAGCGTGTAGCCGCGATGCGCGAAAATCTCCATTCCAATCAGCTCGAAATAGGGACCGTAGTAGCCGTACAGCAGGAACGTGCCTGCGGTGACCGGGAGAATCCAGCCGACGGTGCGCCGCGTGGCCTCAAGCACCAGCAGTGTGGTGATCGCGCCGAAGGCAATGTCGAGGGTCGTCGGGGTCGCCGCGCGGCGTACAAATTCGTTGAAGTCGAAGATCGGGAAGGCGAGTACCGCCACCGTGATGGCCACGAGCGCCCAGTCGGCTGCCGCCACGCGCGGCGACGACGTCGACCGTGCTGGGTAGAGGATGAATGTGAGGACCAGCGAGAGCAGGAGAAAACTGACTCGATAGATCTGTGCCGGCACGATCTGCACGGTCCAGTACAGCGCGTACAGCGACAATCCGGCAGCCAGCACGGTGACGAGCCGCTCCGTGAGACCGGTCAGACGCCTGGTCTGAACCTCGGCGTCTGGATCGTCCCGAGGATCGATCGGCGGGCCAGGTGGATTCGTCAGGAAGGGCTCCGGTGTCTCGGATTAGTCGCGCCAGACGTTCTGTTCGCGGTAGTAGCGGATGGCGCCCTCATGAAACGGTACCGTGGAGCCTTGGACGGCGCTTTCCAGCGTCAGCTTGGCCGCCTCCGCGTGCACCGCGCCGAGTTGGTCGTGATGCTCGAAGAGTGCCTGGGTGATCCGGTAGGCCAGGTCCTCGGACATCTCCTCGTGCGCCACCAGGACATTGGCGACGCCGATGACGTCGGCGTCGGCCGCCATGCCGGGGTAGGTGATGCTGGGAATCGTGACGCTGTGATACACCGCCCCGTGGTCTTCTCGTAGGAGCGGCAGTGTGTCGGTGTTCGAGACCAACTTGACGGTGCGGCCCGGGGTGGACGCCAGGTCGAGCACCGCGCCGGTCGGGATGCCCCCGCTCCAGAAGAACGCGTCGATCTTGTCGTCTTTGAGCGCGTCGACAGACTCGGACACTCCCAGACTCTGCTGGCGGATATCGGTGCTGGCGTTCAATCCGGCCGCCTCGAGCACGCGCACGGCGGTGATCTCGGTGCCACTGCCTGGCGCGCCCGTCGACACGACCCGGTCGCGGAGGTCGGCGACCGTCTCGATGCCCTTGCCCTCGAGCGTGACAAGCTGATTCAGGTTGTCGTAGAGCACGGCGATGGCCCGGGCCGGCACGACCCCGAAGTCGGCGAAGACACCGCGTCCGGCGGCCGCATCGTCGAGTGAGTCGGCCAGGGCAAAGGCGAGGTCGGCGCCGTGATTCGCGAGGAACTTCAGATTGTCGACCGTGCCGGCCGTGACTTCGGCGGTCGCTTCCACTCCTTCGACATGGTCGCTGATGACCTGCGCGACGCCGCCACCGAACGGGTAGTACACCCCACCAGTGCCGCCGGTCGCGACCGACAGACGCTGGGTCAGGCCGCCGCCGCTTGGCGGGGCGCAGGCGATAGCCGCCCCCAGGAGAGCCACCGGGAAGAACGCACGAAGGCCAACATGCTTCATCATCAGATCGCCGCTCCAGACATTCCAGGCCAAGTGCAGATGGCCCCTATTCTACTCTCGGACGCTGTCGGCCCGGTGCCCCGCACCTCTCCAGCAACGCCCCAACAGCGCCGCCGTTGGCCCACGCTTCGGATGGGAGGCGTCGCGCGTCACCGGCACGCGGGCACTATGATAGTCGTAGTTGCGGCGGTGCCCGTCCCCACGGTGAGAGACGGAAAGGACCGCGGTCGTCAAGGGCCTTGCCGTCACGCGTGCCGCCGCTGGTACTTCGGATGCTGACAGCCATACTCCGGCGCCTGATTCCCGCTCTGACCGTGTGGGCACTGGCCCCCGTCGGTGCGCCCGCTCAGCCGTTACAGGGCCTCCAGGTGGACGTCATTCTGGACCCGGCGTTGCCGGCACAGCCGCCCGGTCGACTGCTCATTGTCTTCGCCGAAGGCGGCGCCGGCGTCGAGCCGCGGCGTCTCATCGCACGCACCGGGAGCGGTGCCGTGCCGACACTCGGCGTCGATGCTCCCGCGCTTGCGCCCGGCGGCCGCGTCACGGTCGAAGGCGCGACGGCCTCTCTCTTTCCACTCGAAGAGGCTGCGGGCCTCCATGCGGGAGAGTACCGCGTGCAGGCGGTCCTCAGGACCAACCGAGATCTGCGGGCGTTCGATGCCCCAGGCACGCTCTTCAGTGACGTTGTGCAGGTATCCCTCGACCCACAACGGGCGGGTTCGGTGACGGTGACCCTGGCGCACCGACTGCCTGAGGAGTCCCTGCCACCGAGCACTCGGTTTCTCAGGTTCATCAAACTGCGTTCGGACCTGCTGTCAGCGTTCCACGGTCGACCTATCTATCTACGCGCCGGTGTCATCTTGCCCGTCGGGTTCGACCGGGAGCCTCAGCGACGATACCCGCTGCGTGTTCGCATCGGCGGTTTCGGCGTCCGCTATACGGCGGTGCAGTCGCTGATGCGAACCGGGTCCCCTTTCAGAGCCGCCTGGACCGCCGAGGACGCCGACGCGCCGCGCATGTTGCTGTTGCACCTCGACGGCGCCGGTCCGTTCGGCGACCCGTATCAAGTCAACTCGGCCAACAACGGTCCCTTTGGCGATGCGGTGACCCAGGAGCTGATCCCGCACGTCGAGCGCGAGTTCCGTGGTGTGGGGACGCGGGACGCTCGGGTCCTCGATGGGTCGTCGACAGGTGGCTGGGTCTCGCTGGCGCTGCAGATGTTCTATCCCGACGTATTCAATGGCGCGTGGGCGTCATGCCCGGACAGCGTCGACTTTCGCGCGTTCCAGCGGGTTGACATCTACGGCGACGCTAGCGCCTACCTCGACGAGCGGGGCGGCGAGCAAGCCAGCGCCCGCAATCTCGACGGAAGTGTTCGCTTTACGATGCGTCACGAGCTGCGCATGGAAAACGTGCTCGGCGCGGGTGGCAATTGGACGACCTCCGGCCGGCAGTGGGGCGCATGGAACGCAGCCTATGGACCGCGTGGCGCCGAAGGGCAGCCGGTTCCGCTTTGGGATCCACAGACCGGGCGCATCGACCCGATCGTGGCCCGCCATTGGGAGCGCTACGATCTGCGCCTGCAGCTCGAGCGACAGTGGGACACCCTGGCGCCCAAGCTGGACGGTAAGCTCAATATCTGGGTGGGCGACATGGACAACTACTTTCTCAACGAGGCCGTCCATCTGTTCGAGCAGTTCCTAGTCACGAGGCCATCTCTCGACGCCCGGGTCGTCTACGGGCAGGGCCGAGGGCACTGCTGGACCGGCATCTCGGCTGGCGAGATGATGCGCGAGATGGCCTCGGCCGTGACTCAGTGAGCCACCGCATGCGTACCCTCCGATTCGGGTCGTGGCCAGACTTCAGACGCGTGCTCGCCGAGGTGCGCTACCTGCCGCGGACATTGGGTCTGGTCCGAGACGCGGCCGGCAGATGGACGCTGCTCTGGGGCGTGCTCCTCCTAGTTCAAGGACTCCTGCCCGCGCTGACGCTCTACCTGACGAAACAGGTTGTCGACGCTCTTGTCGGGGCCATCGACGGTGGGGCCGGGTGGTCTGGTGCCAGGCCCTTACTGTTACCGGTGGCCCTTATGGGTCTCGTCGCGCTCTTGGGGCTCCTGACTCGCGCGGCCGTGGGGTGGGTACAGGAACTGCAGCAAGGTCTGCTTGAAGACCACATCCGCCGCCTGATTCACGAACAGTCGGGTGCGGTGCGGATGGAGTTCTACGACTTTCCGGAATTTCACGACCACCTGCATCGCGCGCGCGATGAAGCCGGGTACCGGCCCGCTCGGTTGCTCGATGCGGTTGGCGGGCTCTTTCGCAGTGCGACGACGCTATGCGCGCTCGCGGCGGTCTTGGTTGCGCAGGGGAGTTGGCTGCTGCCGGTGGTGATGCTGCTCGGCGCAGGGCCATCGCTCTGGGGCGCAGTGTTGAACACCTTGGGACGCCAGGCGTGGCGGCTCGGGGTCACAAAACTGGAGCGGCGGACCTGGTACTACGACCACTTGCTCACGGCGCGCGAGTCCGCGGCCGAGATGCGAGCTCTTGGCCTGACCGCGGCATATGTGGCGGCCTACCAGCGGCTGAGGAGCCGGTTCCGACGCGAACGCCTGGACCTGATGCGGCAGGAAGGTGTCCGGGAACTGGCGGCCTTGCTGCTGGGACTCGTCGTCGCCGGGGCGGCAGGCGTGTGGATTGTCAACGAAGCGCTGGCAGGGCGAATGACGGTTGGTGGGTTGGCGATGTTCTATGCGGCGTTCGTCCAGGGGCAGTCGGCGATGCGGACGGGCCTGCGGAGCGCAGCCGAGTTGTTCGCCAACACTCTGTTTCTGGGTAACTTGTTCGCGTTTCTTGCGCTTGACCCGGAGCCAGACCGGGGCCGCGGAGCAGCGGGCGAGCCCCTCTCCTCGAGCCCGTCAGCACGCGGCGAGGGCGTACGGTTCGAGGGGCTGGAATTTCGCTATCCTGGGTCATCGCGAGCCGCACTATCCGGATTTAACCTGGATGTGCCGGCCGGCAAGACGGTTGCCATTGTCGGCGCGAACGGGGCCGGGAAAAGCACCGTGTTCAAGCTCCTGTGCCGGTTCTACGAGCCGCAGGCCGGGCGTATCCTGATCGAGGGTCGGCCCATCACGGAGCGCGCACCGGAAGAGGTTCGGCGCTCGCTCTCGGTGTTGTTCCAAGAACCGGTCAGGTTCTCCGCTACCGTTCAAGAGAGCGTCGCCCTGGCCGCATCGGATGAGGCGCCATCGCTCGCGCGAGTGAAAGCAGCGATGCGAGGAGCCGGGGCGGAGGGTCTCGTCGCGCGCCTTCCAGACCGGTACGACACGCTGCTTGGCAAAGAGTTCGAGAACGGGACGGAGCTGAGCGGAGGGGAATGGCAGCGCATTGCACTCGCCCGCGCGCTGATGCGCCCCGTGCCCATCGTGCTGCTCGACGAGCCGACGAGCGCGATGGACTCGTGGGCGGAATCAGAGTGGTTCGACCGACTGCGCGCCGCCACCAGTGGACGTACGACCATCATCATCACGCATCGTTTTACGACCGCCATGCGGGCGGATGTGATCCATGTGATGGGCGCGGGCCGGATTGTGGAATCAGGCACGCATGAGGATCTTGTGATGGCCGGCGGGGCCTACGCGTCCTCCTGGGCGCGCCAGTCGAGGGACTCGCAGACCGACTCGGCGGGGTAGCCGTAGCCGGCATTCAGGTCATTGGCCATTGGCGGGGACATCGATCAGCCAGTGGGTGAACCAGCTCCGTATCCGTTCCAGGCGGTCTACCAGTAGCCACGGTTCTCCAGTTCTGGACAGCCCGTGACTTGAGCGCGGGTAGCGAACCAGTTCGGTCGGGATCCCTCGCTTCTTCAGCGCCATGAACCACTTCTCACCGTCCCCGATCGGGGTCCGGTGGTCGTTCTCGCTGTGAATGATGAGGGTCGGGGCGGTGACGTGCTCGACGTATCTGATGGGCGAGAGCCGGTCGTACAGTTCTCGCTGCTCCCACGGCGGTCCTCCGAATGCGAAGTCCAGTAGCGGCTGCGCGTCGGTCGAGCCATACAGACTTGTCCAGTCAGCGATCGAGCGGCTGGTGACCGCGGCGGCGAAACGGTTCGTGGTGGCGGTGAGCCAGTTGGTCATGAAGCCACCGTAGCTCCCGCCGGAGACACCGACGCGGGCCGGGTCGATATCCGGATATGCCTCGAGCGCGATGTCGACGCCGGCCAGGTAGTCTTCCGAGTCGACTTCACCCCAACCGGGCGTGGTCGCATACGTGAACTCGTGTCCATACCCCGTCGACCCGCGAGGGTTGGTGTACAGGACGAAGAAGCCGGCGTTCGACAACACATGAAACGTCCTGAAGAAGGTGTTCCGGTAGGCGCCGTACGGGCCCCCGTGAATTTTTAAAATGAGCGGATACCGCCGGCCCGCTTCGTACCCGACCGGCTTCATGAGCCAACCTTCCACCTGGGTACCGTCCGTCAGCGTCCAGCCCAGACGCTCCGCTGGCTGGAGGCTACGCTCAGCGACCCATGCATCGTTGAAGGACGTCACCCGCCGTTGGCCACTACCGTCGCTGCGGTTGACGAACACCTCGGCTGGCGTCACGACCGCGGACGCGCTGTAGGCCATGACCAGACCGTCCCGGGAGACTGAGAGCGACTGAATGTCCCGGTCGCCGCTCGTGACCTGACGAATCACGTCCCCCGTGGCGTTGACCTCATACAGATGTCGGTTCCCGCTGACCCCCGCCAGAAACCGGACAGCGTCCCCGGTGGGGGTCCAGCGTGGCGACCCTGGCACAAACGGCCAGTCCGCGGTCAGGTTCCGAGGGAGGCCTTGGAACGTGCCGTCAACCGCAAGGCCGACCATCCGCACGTCGGTTGCCTCACCCTGCGCGCGTCTCTGCAGAAACGTCAACGCACTGCCGTCAGGCGAGACGTGCGGTGCGAACTCGTCGCCTGGGTTGGACGTCAGTTGTTGTGGGTCGCCGGCGTCGCGGCCGACGACGTAGATGTCGTGTGTGAGGGCGATATCGGCGTCGTCCTCGCCCTCATCGCCGGTGAAATACAGGCGCTCCGCGTCAGGCGACCACGCGACGTCGCCGACATCGAAAGGCAGGTCGGTTCGCTGGACGGCTGTGCCGCCAGCCGCCGCCACGATAAACAGCTGGCGTTTCGCCGGTGTCGATGGATGCGGCAGAAGGGCCGGGGTGCCGTCGCGCTTGTAGCGCGTGGTAGTGATGACCCGCCCGTCAAAACGCGCCGCGTCGAGTGTGCGGGTGATGGCGTCAGGCGCAATCCAGCCCGCCCGTTCCGGCGTGCCAGTGGCCGCGTCGCGTGGGCGCTTCAGGAAAGCAATCCATGCGCCATCCGGCGACCAGACCGGGGCTCCCTCAACCCCCTCAATCTGGTAGGCCTCGCCGCCAGGGAAAGTGACGCGGGCGAACCAGGTCGGGTTCGTGTCTTCGGTCCCATCATCACCCGTACCGCCCCGTGGCGACTGGAAGCTCAGGAGGCGGCCGTCAGGCGACCAGACGGGTGCACGGGCCTCGCGCGTGGGGTCGGTAAACCGGAACGGGTCCCCCGCCGGTTGCCCGCCACGCAATTCTTGCATCCAGACCTCTCGATGGCGTCGGTTCGCCGCCTCATCGATCGTGATGACGGTGAAGGCCAGGAGCGCGCCGTCCGGCGAGATGGCGACCTCGGCGACACCGACCTCTTGGTAGAAGTCCTCGGGGACGAGGCCGCCGTTCTGAGCGCTGGCCCCGAGCGGGGTCAGTGCCAGCGCGGTAACGATCAGGAAGGCGAGGCTCGCGTGCGGGTGAGTCGGCATGAGGGCGCTCCAGAGTCGTTCGAGAAGTGTATGCGATCATAAGCGCATGGCTTTTCAGGCGGAACGAGGGATTATCTGCGCTGTCAGTGTGGTGGTGGCGGCGGCCTGGGTTGGCCTGGCGCCGACAGCGCTTGTGGGCAGCACCCAACCGATTCGTGCTCGGCACGCGATGGTGGTGTCGCAAGATGATCTGGCGTCGCGGGTTGGCGACCAGGTGTTACGGGACGGGGGCAACGCGGTGGACGCGGCGGTCGCGACCGCGTTCGCGCTGGCGGTGACGTATCCCACAGCCGGCAACATCGGTGGCGGCGGGTTCCTCGTCTATCGCCCGGCCGCGGGAGACCCGGTGGCATACGATTTCCGCGAGACCGCGCCGGCCGGGGCGTCGCCCACCATGTTCATGCGAGGGCGCGAGTACGACGCGCGCGTGCATCACAATAGTCACCTGGCCGTGGGTGTGCCCGGCACGGTCGCCGGGCTGCATCTGGCGTGGACCGAACACGGGTCGCTGCCGTGGCAGCGTCTCGTGGAGCCGGCCGAGACGCTGGCGCGCTCCGGCTTTGTCGTGCGGGATCCGCTGGCTCGCTCACTGGCCGCGGTCCTGCCGAGGATGCAGGACTACCCGGCGTCGGTCGCCCAGTTCTCGAAGAACGGTCAGCCGTACCAAGTGGGCGACACCTTCCGTCAGCCCGACCTGGCGCTCACGCTCTCGCGGATCAGGCTCGACGGGCCAGCCGGCTTCTACGAGGGGCAGACCGCCGACCGGATCGCCGCCGAGATGGCTGCCAATGGCGGCATCATGACCCATGCCGATCTGGCCGCGTACCGCGCTCTCCGTCGCACGCCGATGACCGGCACCTACCGAGGCTACGACATCATCTCGATGCCACCGATCAGTTCAGGTGGCGTGGCGGTCATTGAGATGCTGAACGTGCTGGAAGGCTACGACCTGGGGGCGTCTGGCAGCGGTTCGGCCGCGACCACGCATCTCATCATCGAAGCGATGCGGCGCGCGTATGCCGACAGAGCGAAGAGTCTGGGTGATCCGGATTTCAATGCCCGTATGCCCGTTGCACAACTGATTTCGAAGGACTACGCCGCCGAACTCAGAGCCACCATCAACCTCGACCGCGCCTCGGTCTCCTCTCCGGACAGTTTCTCCTGGCCGGCCGAGGGGGACGAAACGACCCATGTCGCAGTGGTCGATGGTGCGCGCAACGCGGTGTCACTGACCTACACGCTGGAGCAGGGGTATGGGTCGAAGATCACCGTGCCGGGCGCCGGTTTCCTGCTGAACAACGAGATGGGCGACTTTAACCCGGTTCCCGGGTTGACGACCCGGAGCGGGCGTATCGGTACCGACCCCAATCTGGCCGAGCCGGGGAAGCGGATGTTGTCCAGCATGACGCCCACCATTGTGTCTCGCGACGGTCGCCTGGTCATGGTCACCGGCAGTCCTGGAGGGCGCACCATCATCAACACGGTCTTGATGACGATTCTCAATGTGATCGACTTCGGGATGAACGTGCAAGAGGCGGTGGACGCGCCTCGGCTGCATCACCAGTGGTTGCCCGACGAGACGCGCTACGAGCGGTGGGGCCTGTCGCCGGACACCCTGGCGTTGCTCGCACAGCGAGGCCACCGCATGGTCGAAATCGGTGTCCAGGGGGCCGTGTCGGCGATCGTCTACAACGCCGAGGAGGATGTGCTCGAGGCGGCCGAAGATCGGCGGCGGACCAGCGCCGCCGTCGGTTTCTGACCATGGGAACCTCGGGGTCCTGCGCTTCGTCTCCTGGCTATACCCCGACCGTTGCGCGGTGCCCTGACGCCAGGTCTGGTCAGCGCCCTAGTGACCGTCCGCGAGGGCGGATTTATGCAAGGAGATAGAGATGGCGATCAGTGACGCGTTGCTGCCTGAATTTGATCAAGAGATGGCGGGCGTACGAAAGACATTGGAGCGCGTGCCTGCCGACAAGTTTGGCTGGCAACCGCACGAGAAATCGTCGTCCATGATGAGCCTGGCTGGGCACCTTGCGCACCTGGTGGGCTGGACGTCAATGATGATCGACACCGGACAATTGGACCTCGCGCCTGGCGGAGAGCCGATGGCGCCCCCCCCCACGCCAAACAGCGTCGCCGAGCTGCTGGCGACGTTTGACACGAATGCCGCAGCGGCGCGCGCGGCCATCGCTGGCGCCAGCGATGAGACGTTGATGCAGCCGTGGACGTTGCTACACAACGGTCTCACCACGTTGTCGCTGCCCAGGGTCGCCGTCCTGCGGACCTTTGTGATGAATCATGTCATCCATCACCGGGCCCAGCTCGGCGTGTATCTCCGCATGAACGACGTCCCGGTGCCGTCGATTTACGGACCATCGGCCGACGAGGACCCGTTCGCATAGCCGGACCGAGAGCCGCTCGCTAGGGGGTGGCTCTCGATTCGTCGACTCGCCGATAACCGGCCACGTTGGCCAGCACCTCTCGGACGAACCGACGCGTTTCGCTGTAGGGAATGGTGTCGACGAAGAGGTCCTCGGGAAGGTCCCGCGCGGACTCCCACCAGATAGCCACCCGCTCCTCGCCGGCGTTGTAGGACGCGATGACAGGGGGAAGGGCACCACCAAACAGCGCGAAGAGATCGCTCGCCAGCGTGGCCGCAATCGCCGCGTTCACCGGCGGCTGGAGTAGGACCGCTTCATCTGTGAAGTCGGTCGCCGTTAGTCCGTCGAGTCCGGCGCGGGGCCCGAGCTCGGTCGCCTTGTAGGGCATGATCTGAAAGAGGCCCAGCGCGCCGACCAGCGAGCGCGCGTTCGGGTCGAAGCGCGACTCTTGACGCATCAGCGAAAACATCAGCGCCGGATCGATGTCGTGTCCACTGGTTGCTCGGTCCACTGCGTCGAGGAATGGGCGCGGGTAGACGAGCGCGTAAAAGTCGTCCGGCAGGTCATCGGCCGGTCGCTGCAAGAAGCCGGCGAAGTGGTTCACCAGTAGCCGGGCCACAGCCCGGTAGTCGCCGGCGTCGGCTGAGGCGCGGGCTGCCAGCAGCGCCAGACCGCGGTCCCCGCGCCGCCGGTCGACCAGACGCCGCAGGTACCACGCGGCATCCGCCACGAGGCCAGCGCGCGCCAGTGTCATCGCCGCCTTGTACTCGGCTCTGGATGTCGACGCGGCGCCCAGCGTCAGGGTAGGGAACTGGCGCGGCGTCGGGGCCGGAGCCTCCTCCCCCAGTTCCACCAGCCGGGCGCGAGCCTGCAAGCCGTAGTAGTTGTACGGCTGCGTCTGCACAAGAGACCGGAACGCGCGGCTGGCGGCCTCGGGCTGTCCGTTGCGCATCTCCGCGATGGCCTGCCAATACTGTCCTGCCGGCTGTAGATCGCCGGTCGGCTGCCGCTGCGTCAGCGCGCGAAGGTTCGTCAACGCCCGTTCGTTCTCACCGGCGCGTAGCGCCGCGACCCCCGCCTTCCACAACATCAGCCGCTGACTATCGGGCCCCGACGCACGGCGAAACAGCTCACGGTAGAGGTTGAGGCCGCCCTGTACATCCCCGACTGCCACCAGATACGCCGCGAGCAATTCACCCGCGCTGAACTGCTGTCCCGCGGTCGCGGCAGTCACACGTCCGTTAAAAAGACGGAGCCCGAGTTGACGCGCGGTCTCGGTCTCGCCCATACGCACCGCCAATCGGAACTCCGTCAGGGCGACGCCCGGGAGGAGTGGACTCGACGGGTAGCGCGAGGCGAAGGCGATGCAGTGTTCGACCGCCTCCTGATTGGAACGGCCATCGTAGAGGACGCCGATCAATTCGGCGTCCTGTCTCGCGCTGGCCTCCGGCTGCACCTCTCGCCAGGCTGCGATCACAGCGGCTGCCTCGGTGTACCGAGAGGAGCCGCGGAGGCGTCCGGTCAACGCGCGGTACTCGCTTGCGGTGAATGGCTCGCGCGGCAGTCCGTGTCGCTCGCTCAGACGGCTCTCGGCCGACACCGCTGCCGCGTACCCGGTCCCAGTCCGGTGTTCAAGTTGGGTGTCACGCAGCGTGGCCATGGCGCCGTTGAAATTCCCGGCGCCTTCCTGAGCGGCGGCCAGCCCCATCCGAGCCCGGTCCGCCATCGCCCCGTGCCGTTGGTGCGAGAGCGCTCGTTGAAATAGTGCGGTCGCGCGTCCGAACTCGTCGCGCTCAAGATGCGCGGTCGCCACCGCCAGGGTGAGGTCGAGGTGCCGCATCGGGTCGGAGCGGTGGAGTTCCGTCAGGGGGGGGCCGGCCAGCGCCGGTTCGCCCCGCTTGGCCAGACTCTCGACCACCGCGCGTCGCGCGAAGGTGCGCATCCAGACCTCACGGTCGATAACCTGCCGCCATGCGACCTCCGCCTCCGGGCCGCGGCCGGCCGCGCCCAACGCGGTCGCGCGCAGCACCAGCGCGTCTAGCGGCTCTAGCGGCTCGCCATCGAGGGCGTTGTCCAGTCGCGTGAGGGCGGCTTCGGGTTGCCCAGACCGAAGCAGGCGGACAGCTTCCGGGTAGGCGGCGGCGGGGAGTCTCAGCGTCGGGCCGGCCGCGCCGGTGTCGGGCGTCTGGCCCGTCGCAGCGGGGGCGGCCCACAGAGGGGCCGAACCGCACATCACACAGAGCGCGACGAGCGGCGCCACCGCGGCCTTGACCGCGTCGCCTCTCGACCATCTGGGGCTGGCCCACCTGTTTCGCTGAGAGTCCATAGCGGTGTGCTGCCCGCCTGTACTGCCCCGCCTGCGTTGACTCGACGTTACAATCTGGCGTTGTGACCTACACGTACCATCCGAGAATCTTCGAGGAACTGGCGCGATTCGGCGTGCGACCCAACGCGAGCACGCCGCCAGCCCGGGCGAAGGAGGTCGTGAACGATATCTACCGCCACGAACTGCGTACCTTGCGCGCCAGGCTCAGGTCGCGGGAGATTCCGAAGGATGGCTACGCGGACCGCGTGGTCGCCCTACGCAAGAAATACTTCTTACTCTCCATCCGCCTCGACCTGTGGACCACCCCAGCAGGACAGCCCTAGCCGCCCGTGGTGCAACTCCCGCTGCATTCACACGACGGACTGCTAAGCAATCGTGACGCCGTCTTCAAGATAGACGTTCTGAATCGAGTTCAGCAAGGCTATGCCGTCGCCCATCGGGCGCTGGAATGCCTTGCGGCCCGAGATAAGGCCGGTACCCCCGGCGCGCTTGTTGATGACCGCCGTCTTGACCGCCTCTTGGAGGTCGCTCGCGCCGCCTGAGGCGCCGCCGGAGTTGATGAGTCCGGCCCGTCCCATATAGCAGTTGGCCACCTGGTAGCGTGTGAGATCGATCGGATGGTCGGTGGTGAGGTCCGAGTACACGGCTTTGTGCGTCTTGCCGAACTTGAGCGCATTGAAGCCACCGTTGGTCTCCGGGAGCTTCTGCTTGATGATGTCCGCTTGTATGGTGACCCCGAGGTGGTTCGCCTGCCCGGTCAGGTCGGCGGCCGTGTGATAGTCGGTGCCCGAAACCTTGAAGTCGGGGTTGCGGAGGTAGCACCACAGCACCGTGAACATGCCGAGCTCGTGGGCCTGCTGGAAGAGTTCAGACACCTCCACGAGTTGGCGCTTCGACTCTTCTGAGCCGAAATAGATCGTGGCCCCGACGCCCACCGCGCCCATGTCGAACGCCTGATCCACGCTGGCAAAACGGATCTGATCAAACGAGTTCGGGTAGGAAATGAACTCGTTGTGATTGAACTTCATGATGAACGGAATCTTGTGCGCGTACTGCCGCGACACCGCGCCCAGCACGCCCAGCGTGGACGCCACCGCATTGCAGCCGCCCTCGAGCGCCAGCTTCGCGATATTCGCCGGGTCGAAATACGCCGGGTTTGGCGCGAACGAGGCGCCGGCCGAGTGCTCGATACCTTGATCGACCGGTAGGATCGACAGATAGCCGGTATTGGCGAGTCGCCCAGAACCGAACATGGCGTTCAAGCTCGTGAGGACCCGGGCCGGACGGTCGGACGGCGCCACACAACGGTCGATGAAGTCGGGACCCGGGAGATGCAGGTCTGACGCCGAAATCGTCTGACACCGATGCTCGAGCAATGCGGCGTCGTCGCCCAACACACCAACAATCCCGTCCAAGCCGGACACGCTCAAACCTGTAGACACTCTGTTTACCTCAGCTCCGATGGACCGCTGCGTGACGACCTTCCGTCGACGCCCGGCATGTTGCCGCGACCACGCACGTGCGCGGCTAGAAACGTAGTTGTATCAATGTGTTACGAAGATTCCCGAGGGGTTCGACAGCCTGCCGGTTCACACAATGACAATTTTGTGCCGCTCCGCCCGAAATTACAAGCCCACGGACGTGAAGGAGGAAGGGCGACGGCCGGTCCCGGTCGTCGGAGCTACCGCCCGAATGACCAGCCGAGGAGGGGGAGGAGGGGAAACGCCGGTGTTCGGAACTCCCTTGGGATCCAGTGATTCAGGAAGTCGGCGTGCGTCGGTGCTCCGAACGGCACCGCCCCGTTCTGGGTGTCGAATCCCCGTAGGAGCTCGATCGGGGGGGCCACGCCGAACACCGAGAGCCGATA
Source organism: Vicinamibacterales bacterium (assembly GCA_937766455.1). Taxonomy (GTDB): domain Bacteria; phylum Acidobacteriota; class Vicinamibacteria; order Vicinamibacterales; family UBA8438; genus UBA8438. The sequence goes on from CALLXD010000039.1 coordinate 101,196, forward strand.
CTCGAGACGCAACGGAGAGCCTGATTCTTCGCGAGCCTGTGACAGTGCCAACTGGTGCTTGATCCGGCCCAGATTGAGGGCGACCGTGGGCCCGTCCGCGGCAGTGCCGGTTCCGGTCTCGTCCCCCTGCGCAGCGCTGTCGGCTGGCAGGACTAACACCAGTGCCGCCACCAGAAACAGCGCCGTAAGGAAGGTCCGTTCGTGAATGCGCATGTACGTCCTGTCGACACTATCACCGCCGGTGGACGGCAGCAATTCTCGGTTCGGCGCCTGTCGACTACCCAACTCGTGGTGGAAAGACGCCGCAGACGGTTGCCGCCACCAGAGGGTAGGACGTCGGCTCGGGTAGAATGGTCGCCTGTAGTTTCGTGAAGGACATAACTAAACGATGACTGAGAAGACTGACGCTCCTCCGGCACCTTCGGCCCGCGGCGGCCGCCCCCCATCCACGATGGAGGCGTTTGTACCAGACCTGGTGGAGCATGGCGCGACCGTGCGCGGCGAACCGCAGACACTGAACACGCGATTGTTCGTGCAGTTGCACGTGTTTACCGACTGCCTCGACAGCGCGGCGGTGGTCTCTGCGGTGCGCGAGAGCGGGCTCGAGGCCGTGGTCTACGCCAACCTCAACGATCCACGCGGGGTCGGCGTCGTGCTGATGTCGGAGGATCCCAATCTGTTCGCGGACGCGGGCCGCGCGCTGCTGACCGGACCTGTCTTTACCCCGCTGACGCCGCTGCCAGATTTCACGATGATCGGTCGGACCTATGCGGGTGGCCGTGAACCTGATCTCACCGACTTCCTGCTCCATAAAGTACGGAGACATGCGCTCAACCCGGCCTACCCCTGGGGTATCTGGTATCCGCTCCGTCGGACCGGCGCGTTCAACCGTCTGCCGCGTGGAGACCAGGGCCGTATCTTGATGGAGCACGGTACGGTCGGTCGCGGCTATGGGACCCTGGGACTTGCCGTCGACGTGCGACTCGAGTGCCATGGACTCGACCGCGCCGACAACGAGTTCGTGATCGGTCTCATCGGCCCTGACCTCTATCCGCTTTCCAAGCTCGTCAAGGACATGCGGCCGACCGTGCAGACGTCGCAGTACATACAGGACATGGGCCCCTTCTTCGTTGGCCGTGTGCTGTATCAAGCCCCCGTACCGGAGGCGGTCAAGGCGGCCGATGGCGGAGCGGCGTATTAGCTAGTACGCGACCGCCCAGCCTTCGCGACGGCGGTCCGCGCCCGCTCGACGTCGGCCGGAAATCTGATCGACCAGCACCGCTTGGGCGCCGCCGAATTCGGCGGTGAGCCCGCTACGGGGGTGCACCGTGTAGCCGCGACCTTCGAGCGCATCGCGCACCTCCTGCGGCACGGCTTCCTCGATCGCGAGCGACCCATCATTCAGCCGGCGGAGTCTGGGGGCGTCAATCGCTTCCTGCGGGGTCATGCCAAACAGGGCAATGTTGTTGATGACCTGGGTGAGCGTGTGGGTCTGGCCGTCGCCGCCCGGGGTCCCGATGGCGAGCCACGGCCGGTCGTTGCTCATGACGATGACCGGGCACAAGGTGTGGAACGGTCGGCGGCGCGGTGCGAACACGTTCGGGTGGTCTTCGTCGAATCGGAACAGCGAACCACGGTTCTGCAGCACGATGCCGGTCTCCGGTACGACCAACCCGGACCCGAAGGTGGCGAACAGGCTCTGAATGAGAGAGACCACATTGCCATACTGATCAACCGCGATGACATAGACCGTGTTGGGGTTGTCTGCGTTCGTCTCCACTTCAATCGACGGTGCGCGTCCGGCGGGGGCGATGGTTTCGGCGAGCGACCTGATGCGGACAGGTTCGAGCAACTCCTCCGTCGTGACGCGCATCGCCCGGGGGTCCGCCACCTCGCGGTCGCGGTCGAGGAACGCCAGGCGAATCGCCTCCGAGACGGTGTGGAGATAGTCGGGGCTGTTGTGTCCAAGCGCTTCCAAGTCGTGATGCTGCAACAGCGCGAGTTCCTCGAGTAGCGTGACTCCCTGGGTGTTCGGTGGCACAACCTGCACTTCGAAGCCCTGATAGCGGCCGCTGAGTGGCTGCGTCCACTCGGGGAGGTAGTTGGCCATGTCATTCAGTCTGACCAGACCGCCTCGGTCTTGAATGAAGCGCACCACCTTGCGACCGAGTGCCCCGGTGTACATCTCCTCTGCGCCTTTTTCCTGGAGCGTGCGGAGTGTCTCGGCTAGGTCCGGGCGCGCCAGGATATCGCCGGGCTGCGGCGGCCTTCCGCCCGGGAGAAAAATCCGCGCCGCCTCCTCTTCCTCGCGCAGGATGGCCTCGGCGGCCGCGATATCCGAGGCGAGTCGCTCGGATACCGGGAGCCCGGCCAACGCGAGTTGGTATGCGGGCTCCAGAGCTTGCGCGAAGGACATCGTCCCGAAGCGGCGTAAGCCTTCGGACCAGGCGCCCACTGCGCCTGGTACCGAGACGCTCATCGGACCGGACTGGGGCATGGACTCGAGCCCGTCCGCCTTGAGTTCCATGAGGGTCTTGGCGCTGCCCGACTTGCCTGAGCCGTTGAGCGCATACGTCAGTCTGGTGGCCGAGTCGTGGTAGAGCAGAAACATGTCGCCACCGACACCGTTCATGTGCGGGCGGGCGACCGCGAGTACCGCGGCCGCTGTGATGGCGGCGTCCATGGCGAGTCCGCCCGACTGCAGCACGGCCAGGCCGGCCTCGGCCGCGAGAGGGTGGCCGGCGGTGACCGCGGCCACGTTCCCCTGGGCATCACGACCCGGTTCCGCGTTACCGCCGAGTGGCGAGTCGCACCCGACTGTGAGCAGGAGCAGGGCGACCACGCTGCTGGCGGCGAGTCGGGTCGAGAGACTGGTGTGTGGATGTGCAGGCATGGGCGTGCTCCGGGCGGTTGGTCGGGTCGGTGCGAGTCGTCGCGCCCCACCCGACATGTGCGGGCCGTGCGGCCATCTTACCGCCTCCGCTGGGTGGGATCGACCGGCGCCTCGTCGCCCCGTCTCTCTGCCCACCTATTCTGGTAGGATGACGCGCATGCCGGACAAGTCAGACGAGTTCAACGCGCTCCCGCTGCCGGAAACCAGCGCCAGCGGTATGCTCCGTCACTTTGGACCTGGACTCATCCTGATGATGACCGGTATCGGCACCAGTCACCTGGTGACGGCACCGGCTGCCGGTGGCCGATTCGGTTACGCGCTGCTCTGGTGCATCCCGGTCGCCTATATTTTCAAATATTACGGCTTCGAGATGGCGTTCCGATTCACCAACGCCACCGGTAGGAGCATGCTGGACGCCTATGCCACCGCGCCGGGCAAGTGGCCGGTCTGGTACGTCTTGGTCACCACCCTTATTCAATGCGCGCTGGGGCAGGCTGGTCGACTCGCGGCTGCCGCGGCCGTGCTGTTCTTTATCTTTTCCGAGTATCTGGGCCTGGGACTGCCGAGTTGGGTCTATGGGCTGGGGCTGGGCACGCTGGCGGTCGGGATCATCCTGTACGGACGTTACGCGATCGTCGAACTTTCCACGAAGATTCTGGCTGGCATTCTGTTCCTGTCCACCGTCGGCGTCTACGCCGTCGAGCCGGCGCCCTTATCAGCGATGGGCGAGTTCTTTTCGGTGCAGATCCCGGGCGGGTCATGGCTGGTCATCGCGGCGTTTCTCGGTCTGCTGCCGACCGGCATGGATGTGTCACTTCAGGCGTCCGAGTGGGGCAAAGCCAAGCGGGTGGGCATGGGGCGTATCCGCGAAGAACTCGAGAAGCGCGGCCTGGCTCGTCCGTTCAACCCCTTCAGCTCGAGCAAGGCCGATCTGGCCGTGGACGTCGCGAAGCTCCCGGCGCACGCGCAGGAATACTGCCGGCGCTGGTTCCGCATCGGGATTGTGGATTTTACGCTTGGCCACATCGTGTCGTTCATTCTGGCCACGATCTTCTTGCTGCTGGCCGCCGTCTGGCTCTACCCGAGTGAGGTGTCTGGGAATGGCGTCATCGGCGAGATCGCGCGCATTTTCACCGACAGCGTTGGGCCCGGCATGATGTTCGTGTTCTTGGGTGGGGCATTCGCGGCCACGTTCTCAACCGCGTTCAACTACTTCGACGGATGGCCACGGGTGGTGGCGGCCTGCTGCCGCAACCTGTTCAGGACGACCGCCGCCCTGCCGGGGATCGCGAAGGATGATCTGACCGCCGCTCACCGCGGTACAGCGTCGTCCGAGTACAACATCTATCGGATAACGATGTTCTACTCGCTGATCGCGGCGACGTTGATCCTCGCGGGCGTGCCGCGGCCGGTGTTCTTGGTGCTGGTGTCCTCGGCGTTGGCATTTTTCATCGCCCCGGTTATTTTCTTTCTCAACATCTACTACTGCCTCACGGTGATCCCCAAGACAGATACGGCGTTCTACCCGTCGCGGCCCGTCATCTGGTTTAGTTGGCTGAGTCTGGCCGTATTCACCGGCTTGACCGTGATCCTCATCATGGCCCGGGTGTTCGGTCTGACGTTGTTCGGCGGCTAGTGAGGGCCTTCAGGTCCGCCGCCGCTGTCCGGGAGGTTGCCACTTCGGTCTTCGTTGGGAGCACATCAGATGCCGCACCGCCGGGTCTACGGTTTCCGCTCCTGTAGCGCATGGACCATCCTCACCGCGGTCCTTGCGAGCGGGGGGCTGTGCCTCCTCCAAGCCGCCACGGTTCAGCCGTTCAGTGCTGACATTTCCCACCGCGCCAGGGGGGTCTTTCCGGGGGAAGCGGTACTCGTGCGGGTGGTGCCGTCCGCGCCCGTCACCGAGATCAAGGGCGACATTTTCGACGAGACCATACATTTCTATCCGGCGGACGGAGCCGCTTGGGAGGGGCTGGTTGGTGTCGACCTACTGGTGGAACCCGGGGCCTACGACTTGACCCTGCTGATGAGGCCGGTCGGCAGTGCTCCCGTTCAGCGGGCCTACCCACTCACCGTGGCGCACAAGTCGTACCCGACGCGTCAACTCACCGTGGCACCGCGATATGTCGAGCCGCCTCCCGACGTCAGCGCACGGATCGCGCGGGAAGCGCAGGAGCAGCAGGCCATTTTCGCCAGCGCGTCGCCCGATCGACTGTGGCGGGGCCCCTGGGGCGTTCCGGTATCTGGGCGGGCCACCAGCGCGTTCGGGAGCCGTAGCGTGTTCAACGGACAGTCGCGAAGCCCGCACAGCGGCGCCGACTTCCGGGCGGCGGAGGGTACTCCGATCGTCGCGCCGAATGTGGGGCGCGTGGTATTGACCGGGGATACCTACTTCTCAGGCGGCTCGGTGATTCTCGACCATGGCTGGGGGCTGTATTCCTACTTTGCCCACCTGTCGAAGATCTCGGTGGAAGACGGCGAGCTGATCGAACGGGGTCAGACTGTCGGCTTGGCTGGCGCGACCGGTCGCGTGACCGGCCCGCACTTGCACTGGACCTTGCGGATGAACGGTGCCAGGGTCGATCCGTTGTCGGTGATCGAGTTACTGGCAAAGTAGTCGATGCCCCACCGCCGCCGCACCACCTGGTCGACAACCTCGCAACCTAGAAGCGGAACCGGACGCCGCTGGTGATCTGGAGCCCGCCCAGGTCGACTTCGATCGGGTCGTTGTCGACCGGAAGTATCGCCGTGCCCCGCACGTAGCGCACGAGGAGACCCACCCCAATATGCTCCATGACCTCGAAGTCGCCCAGGAACGGCAGGCGATGCAGGAAGAACGAGTCGATATCGACGCCACCGTTCAGACCCGTAGTGGTTTCCTTTCGCGCGCTCACGGTGTGGCCTGAGAAGGTGACCTCGCTGAACGGAAACGCTATCTCCGTGTGCTGAACCGCAGACACAAGGTCCTGTGTCGCGGAAATGATACTGGGCCCGGCGAAGACCGACACCACCAGCCAGTCGGTCACCTGCGACACCCACATCGCGCGGATGTGGATACCGACCTCTCGTCGTTCGAGACCTCCGGCGCGACCTTCGGTCGTCCGCGGTAGGTCGAAAAAGAAAGGGTGGGGCACTTCTGAGTTGATCCGAGCGTCGTGGACGGTACGAAAGCTCGAAACGTCGAGCCCGATGGCCAGGTTACGCCACAGGAGAAACGACACACCACCGTCGAAGACCCCGCCGTCCTTGAGCTCGTAGTCCGCCGCGAATTGGCCCTGTTCGAGGTTGGCCGTGAACGCCCGGGTGTCTGCGAAGGTCCGTGACGCGGGTCGCCATCCGGCGTCCAGTCGTACGACGACCCGTTCAGTGGGGGCGGGCTGAGCCCTTGCCGCCGGTGCGGTCACAAGCACCCCGGCGATGACCCAGAGTAGGGAACCGAGCAGGGCACCCTGCCGAGAGGAAGTCGGTGGCCGAGTCCGCGGCTGTCTGGCTCCTAGGACCGGGGCCTCGGTCATTAATTCACGCCCACGGCGGTCCAAGCCTGTGTGACGGCGAGTTCCGCGGCGCTGTTGGCGCCGTAGAGGTCGCGCGCCGACTGGATCGTGGCGACCCTGGCCGCTGCAAAGTCGGAACTCCGCGTCAGTAGCACGGTGAACGCTCGGAAGAAGACCTGCTCGATCTGTTCCCGGTTCTGCGCGCCGACGCCGGCGACACTCAGCCCCGACACCCGATTCACGCCACCCTCGATAGCGAGATAGAACGCGTGGCCCGGGATGAGTGAATTCGTGTGAACGCCACCGTTGTCGGACTCACCGAGAAACCGCAGGCTGTAGTGGTCTGGGTCGCCGAACTGCTGGGGCGTGGCCAGCGACCGGATCCCGCCTGGTTCGATCACGTCCTCGCCAAGCGAGTAGTCTGCGGCGCCCGCTCCATCCCGGAACAAAGACTCCGCGTAGAACTCGGTGCCGACCCCGATGAAATCAGAGAACGCCTCGTTCAACGCGCCGGACTCATCCACATAGAGTAACGCCGAGGTGAAGTCCGTCACTGCGTGCGCCAGCTCGTGGGCCACGATATCGAGCGCGCCTGAAAAAAAATTAAAACGCTGGCCGCCAAGCAGGATGTTCGGCGGCAGCCCCTCGCCAAAGACGGCGACTCCAGCCCCATCGGGACCGCAGAGCCCGCAATAGAATGCGTTGAGGAAAAACAACCCGATCACCTCGGGCGGCGCCGAGAACAAATCGGCGCGGTCGACCGGGTGGACCAGACTGAGCAGACGCACATTTTGATTGTTCAGGCTCTGGCGGTTGAAGCGGTTGAGCAGGTAGTCGTGTGTCCAGCCCATGCCGACGTGGGCGTCGACACTCGCGCCGTCGAGCCATCGATTGTCGGTGTCGGTGGCGAGATCCGAGTCGAACAGCGGCGCGGTTCCCTCGAGGACCTGCTGGGTGCGCTGTACATCACCGCGCATGTCGAACGTGAAGACGTCAGCCGGGCGCAGCTGATCGTGGGCGAAGAACGCCCCTCCGACGGCTGTAACGCTCATCTTCTTGCGGTCGCTCTTGATTCCCAGCCCCTCGCCGATAGCGCATCGCGAGCATGGCAGGACAGGCTGCTGTGTCTTGAGATCGTTGTAGGACCAAACCAGCGTGCCCGTCGCGGCGTCAACAAAATAGACCATGAGCTGCGAGCCGGTGAATGCCCGCGCCTCGTACACCAGACGGTACACGCCCGCACCGCCTCGGTCGGGGAAGACGACCAGCTGGGGAGCGGCCGAGCGAAACAGCGTTCGGCCGCTCAGTTCCTGCACGACGCGCGCGGCGTCATCGGCTGACAATGCCGGCGTGGTCTCCAGGTCGATGCCGACGTGGAGTGTGCCGAACACGGAGACGGGAATGCCACCAGACGTCTGGCGCGTGACAGTCGCTCCGAAGACCGGGATTCCGTTGTGAAACTGCTGCAGCCGCTCGTGGCCACGGTCGGCCAGCAGAGGGTCACTGTCTTGCGATACGGCCCGCAGAGATCCGTCGCGAGTCAGCTGGTTGACCAGCGTGTCAGCCTCACGCAGCGCAGTGAGGGCCGAACCTGAACCAGCAGACAGCGTGAGGACCCCGTTGGAGGCCGGAGGCTGAGCCAAAGCTAGCCCGGGCAGGGTCAGTAAAGCGAAGAGAACGGCACTGAAGACCGGTCGACTCAATGCGTGCATAAGTGTAATTCCAGCCTCAGCGCAGGGAGTGGCCCGAACATTGTAGTAGATCTCGGATGGCACCCGGCGGCTCGGATGTGGGATATACAATTCCTTTCATCAGAAGGAGTGACATGTGAGCACCGACGTGAAGCACGTCATGCGGATGGCGGCTGTTCTGGGACTGGCGCTTGCCGTGTCAGATGGGTCGAGCGCGCAGACGGCCACCGTCGCGGTCGGACCTCCCGCCGGGGCGCTGGTGGTCGTGGGCGGTGGTCTGCGCGACCCGGCGATTCTCGCACGGTTTGTCGGGCTGGCCGGCGGACCGGACGCACCCATAGTCGTCATCCCGACCGCGGGTGGTAGCGAGACCTACGACCAGTCGTATCCGGGGCTACAGCCGTTCCGGGACCTTGGCGCCACCGATTTGCTGGTGTTGCACACGACTGACCGAGACGTGGCCAACAGCGAGTCGTTCGTCGCTCCGCTGCGTCGTGCGCGTGGGGTCTGGTTTCCTGGCGGTCGGCAGTGGCGGCTGGCCGACGCGTATCTGGACACCGCCGTGCAGGAGGCGCTCCGTGATGTCTTACGCCGCGGGGGCGTCGTGGGCGGCTCCTCGGCCGGGGCGACGATCTTGGGTTCCTATCTCGCGCGAGGCGACTCTGCCACCAACACCATCATGATGGGCGACCACGTCGTCGGGTTCGGCTTTCTGCGCGACACCGCCATCGACCAGCACCTGCTGCGACGCAATCGTCAGTTCGACCTCATCAGCGTGGTTGAGGCGCACCCCGAGCTACTTGGCATTGGGCTCGACGAAGACACGGCGATTGTCGTGCGCGGCGACGAGTTCGAGGTCATCGGGCGTAGCTATGTGGCCATCTACGACCACGCGCGCCAGCTGGACTCCGGCGGCCGATTCTATTTTCTTGAAGCCGGCGACCGGTTCGACTTGCGCACCCGACGTGCGTTCCGACTCGGCCAGGCGCCCGGTCCTGCCGACCGCGTAGTGACCCGCCCCTGGCCGTAACAGCCCTCGTTACAGCGCGAGTGCGTCCAACAAGGCTTCGACGTCTCCGGAGTCGTTGTAGAGGTGGGGAGAGACCCGAATCGCGTCACCCCGCAGTGAGACCGCTACGTCCCGTGCCGCGAGTCGGTCAGACAGGGTGGCGGTGCTGCCTGCGTCGGCCGGGCGTAGGCCGAACAGGTGCGGGGCGCGCCACTCGTCCTCTTCGATCCAGTACCCGCGCTCTCGCAGGGTCTGGGTCACCTCGGTCGACACACTGCGGCAATAGTCTTGAATCGCAGGCACGGTCCACTGGAGGACGAGTTCGAGCGCGGCAGCCAGCATCGGCAACAACGTGAAGTTGGAGCGCTCACCCACGTCGTATCGGATGGCTGCGCCCTGATAGTCATCTCGATACCGAACCAGGTCGGCGAAGTTCTCGCTGTCGCGCCGGGTGATCCAGCCTTCTTCCAGCGGGGTGCCATCGTCGAAGGCTCGGCCGTAGTAGGCCAATCCGGTCGAATAGGGACCGAGCAGCCACTTGTAGCCGGCACAGATCAGCGCGTCCGGTTGAATCCGTCGCGTGTCGAATGGCAACGCTCCCACCGACTGGGTGCCATCGACCACGAAGAGCGCACGACACTCGCGGGCTCGCTGGCCCACGCGTTCCAGGTCGAACAGCGTCCCGTCGGTCCAATGGACCTGCGGGAGAGCGACCACCGCGGTCCGGCGGTCGATTGCCGTCAACACGCGAGCGTTCCATTCGACGGCGCGTCCGCTGTGCTGGTGCGGAGGCGACGCAACGGTTCGCAGCGTGAGGCCCTGCTCGGCGCAGAGCCGTCGCCAGGCGTAGACGTTGCTGGGGAACTGCTCCTCCAGCACCACGATGTTGTCACCCGCGGTGGCACGCACATTTCGTGCAACGGTGGCGAGGCCATAGGAGACAGACGGCACGATCGCGATGCGATTGGGATCCGGAGCGTTGACGATCCGCGAGAAGAGGGACCGGACCACGTCGCTCTCCTCAAAGAAATCGCGGGGACGAATCAGGTGTGGCGCCGCGCGCCGATCGATACCGGCGATGCCAGCCGATCGAACCGCGTGCGCGAGCGGCGCCATGTAGGCGCAGTTCAGATAGTGCACCCCGGGAGGCAGGGCGAAATGGGATTTCTGGCAGATGAGCATGACCGGAACGACCGCCGCGCCAGTATACGACGCGCGCCTGAGTCTCGCCCGGCCAGCCAACCCGGGGCCGGTATCGACCGGCGCGCGCTCGACGGTGACTGCGCACTAGAATGGGGACTCCAGAGGGGGGACCAGGATGAGGCAGGAGAGCGGCAGGTGGTTGGTCGGCGTCGCCGGTGTGTGCATTGGCGTCATGGCGACCGGCTGCGAGATGTCGGCGCCGGTGCCGCCGTCGGAGACGCCCATCGCCACCAATGTGCTCGAACGGGCCGGGAGGATACACGCCAGCGTGTTGACGATCGATACGCACGACGACATCCCGCTCGACTTTGCGACGCCTGACGCCGACCCGGGGATGCGCGGCGACCGCCAGGTGGATCTTCCAAAGATGGAGGAGGGGGGCCTCGATGCCGGGTTCTTTGTCGTCTATGTGGGGCAGACCGAGCGCACGCCGGAGAACTACGCTCAGGCGCAGGCCGACGCGCTGACAAAATTCGAGGCGATCCACCGGATGGCGGAGACGCAATACCCGGAGCGGATCGAGATTGCGTACACAGCGGATGACTTCGAGCGCATCGTGGCCGACGGCAAGCTCGTGGCGGCTATTGGCATCGAAAACGGATTCGTGATCGGCACCGACCTGTCACTGCTCGAGAGCTACTACCGGCTCGGCGCTCGCTACCTCGGGCTCGCGCACAACGGACACAACGACATCGCCGATTCGGCTGGGCCACGTGACGACCTGGGCGACATGCCCGTCGAGCATGGCGGGGTCAGTCCGTTCGGTGAGGAGGTCATTGCCGAAATGAATCGGCTGGGCATCATGGTCGATGTGTCGCACGTGTCGAAGGCGGCGATGCTCGACGCGGTCCGATTGTCGCGGGCACCAGTCATCGCGTCGCACTCCAGCACCCACGCGCTGACCCCGCACCCCCGGAACCTGGACGACGAGCAGCTTCTCGCGCTGCGCGATAACGGCGGGGTCATGCAGGCCGTCGCGCTCGGCAGTTTTATCAGTCGCGGGGCTGAGGCCCGGGGCGATGCGATTGAGGGCCTACGGGTCGCTGTCGGATTGGGGTCCGGGGAGAGGGCAGATCTTGCGAATCTCGCGGAGCCACAGCGCAAGGAGTACGACCAGAGAATGGCGGAGATCGGTCGACAGTGGCCCGAGGCCGATGTCGCGACGTTCGTGGACCACATTGACCACGCCGTCGCGCTGATCGGGATCGACCATGTCGGGATTAGTTCCGATTTCGACGGCGGCGGAGGGATCAGCGGGTGGCGTGACGCGAGCGAGACACCGAACGTCACCACCGAGCTTGTGCGCCGCGGCTACACCGAGGATGAGATTGCCAAGATCTGGGGCGGCAATCTCCTACGCGTACTGCGGGCCGTGGAACGTGTCGCTGCCACACCGCGCCCGTAAGTGTCGGTCGGTGACAGTGGGTCTCTGATGACAGCGGCTCCTCTCTCGTTCGCCCCGGCCGCGCCCGTGCCAACGGCGCGCCCTGCGCTCGCCCTTCTCCCGCCGACCCGACTCCCACTGTGGTATTTCGGTGTTGCGCATCTGTCTCTCATCGTGGCGCTCGCGGTGGTGGCGGTCGACCCGCGAGGCGTGAGCGGTTTCTACTACCACCCCCGAATGTTGGGCGTGGTCCACCTCGTCACGCTGGGGTGGATCACCGGGGCCATTCTTGGGGCCATCCGAATTGTGGCGCCGTTGGTGCTGCGTGTGTCGATACCGGTCACCCGGGGTGACTACTGGGCCCTGTCGTTCGTGGCCATCGGTATGAGCGGCATGGTGTCTCACTTTTGGCTGGAGACCTTCAGCGGGATGGCCTGGTCGGCGGGAATGGTCGTGCTGGGGCTCGTGCATGTCGTGACCCGGCTCCTCGTGCGGCTGCGTTGCGCCACCATCGATAGGCCGATTGCTGCCCACCTCTGGTTGGCGTGTCTGAATCTCCTGGCGGCCGGTACAGTGGGCGTACTGATTGCGGTCGATAAGGTAACGGACGTACTCCCGGGAGACGCGCTCTCCAACGTGTACGCGCACGCGCACCTGGCCGCGGTCGGATGGGCGTCGATGATGGTGGTCGGTATCGGATACCGGTTGCTGCCGATGGTGTTGCCGTCCGCGGTGCCCCGAGGGCGCGGGCTGTACGGCAGCGCGATTCTGCTGGAGGCCGGACTCATCGGATTGGTGATCACGCTCGTCACCGGTTGGCCAGGCGCGTCGCTCTTTGCGCTCGCCATCGTCATCGGATTTTTGGTCTTCCTGGGGCAGGTGGTCTGGATGACCAGGCATCGTCGCACTCCACCGGCGGCGCGAGCCAGGCCAGATTTCGGTGCCATTCAGGCCGGACACGCCCTGGTGTATCTCGTGCTGGCCGCCGGGTGCGGTGTCCTGTTGGTCGCGACGCCGACATCGGCCTCCACGCCCCCGCTCGTCATGCTCTACGGGGTGTTCGGGCTGGTCGGGTTTCTTGCCCAACTGGTGGTGGCGATGGAACTGCGACTGCTGCCTTTGCAGGCTTGGTACGCGGCTTTCGCCGCGCGCGGGTTCACCGCGCCCGATCTGTCGACCCACGTGTTGCCGGCGCAGTCGGTGGCCGCGGTCGCGTTCGTGGGCTGGGTCGTCGGGCTCCCGGTACTGGCCCGCGGGCTGGCGATGGATCGCCCGGCGTGGGTCGCCGCAGGGGCGGGGGTACTGCTGGTGGCGGTGGTCGTGAATACCGGGCACGCGGTGTGGATGTTGCGGCCACTGTTGCAATCGCCGACTCTGGCCCCTGGTCCCTCCGCTGACCGGGGAGGAGACATGCCCGCCACGGGCGACGTCTGATGCGCTGACATCAGGTCACTAGGGTCATCTGGGACGCGAACCACGCCATCGCCGAGCAGTTTCAGCCGCAGGCCATGCCCGCCACCTTCGTACTCGACACGGACGGCACCGTTATCTATAGCCACTTCGGATACGACCAGGAGACCTGGGATACGTTCGTCCGGTTCCTCGACCGGATGCCGCCGGGGGAAACCCCTCCTCGCCGATGATCGACTCGCCGCGTCATCCTTTCGCGACGCTCGAGTAGCAGACAGCCCGTCCCTGACCGTCGTCTTCCGGCTGGAGATCAGGCGCAGGGATCGTCCGCGGGCGGACGCCTGCGACGAGCGCTGTCTGCATCAGATCACTTCGCAGACGGTTTGCTTCATTTGCGGTGATCATGGACTCTCCTGGTTTGGAGGCGTGCACCTCCCGTCGACGTGCCGTGGTCGTGGCGACAGACGTGCGTCCGCCGCCGCTCCCCGCCGTCGTGCCACTGCCGCGTGTGCGGTCTGGGCGCTCCGACCCACCATGGTGGCAATCCCGACACCTTCGAGAGGATGCAGAGGCGCGTCAAGATGTGCTCGGCGGCTTCAATCCTTCGAGTCCGGTCCATCGGGAACAACTGCCGCGGACATGCGGCGCCTGCTGCGGTCGCTCCGCCCCCGGGGTAGGGCAGAGGGGGAGTCGCTGGCCACACGACTCGCGCACACGGAGTCCGATGCCTAGCAGCCCGTGGTAGAAGCACCGATTCGTAAATCGATAGATAGATGTTCGTGACACCCCGGAATAGGGTCGATAGCGAACGAATCTGGTTGATCTGCGCCGTAAGCGGGCCAGGATGGCCATACGCGTGTCCAGCCGCGACGGAGCGCGACGATCAGGGCGGCGAACGCCGCCGCCGCGCGGCCCTGGAGGCTCCGCGGCGTGCCCACGCCCGTCAGCTGGCGCAGGAGCAGCCCGAGGTTGAAGCCGCAGACGTGCATGAGCAGACGCTTGAGCATGTTGGGGTGTCCACGCAGATGCACGCGGCGCATCCCGCCCGTCTCGTAGAGATGCGCGTTGGGGCGTTCGAGCCGCTCGCCGCGTTGACGCAACAGCCGCTTCCCGCGCGCGCCACGGATCCGTCGGCGGTTGGCAGACACGGCCTGCTGGGCCGCCGCCTTGCCCTTCCAGTTGCGGCGCCCCCGATCCGGCTCCGACACGTAACTGCGCCCGCCCGCCTCGGCGAACTCGACCAGCGTCTGGTTGCTGTGATACCCCTTATCGGCCACGATCTCGGCGAGCCCCGTGGGGGCGACCAGCGCCAGTTGGTCCGCGGCCATCGTGAGGGTCTCGACCAGGGAGGTGGTGTCGCCCTCGTCAGCGTCCTGCACCGTGACGCCGACGAGGGCCCCGGTCTCCAGGTCGACCGCGTGCTCGGCTTTGTGCGCCAGATGCGTGCGGCCGTCCTTCATCTTGGTGATCTTGGCGTCGGGATCCTGCGGGTGCGTCCAGTCGTCGTTGGACCCTTTCTTCTTCCGCGTCCGATCGAACCGGGCCAGCTCGGCCCGGGTCGGCGTCGTGATGCCGGAGGCCTCCGCCAGGCGGGTCAGCCACGCGTCGTAGGCCTCGCCGGTCTCCCGGCGCACGAGACTCCGCATCGCCGCGTTGGCTTCCAGCGTCGTCGCATCGATGCCGATCGTGTGCCCCTCGACCAGCTGCGCGTCGGCCAGCCGCTGCAAGACCCACGTAAACACCGCCTCGTGCGTCTCGAGGGCGATCAGGCGGCGGGTCCGCGACAGCGTCGAGTGATCCGGCGGCGCCTCGGGCAGCGTCAGATCCAGAAACGCGCGGATACTCAGCGAATCGGCCGCGCGCCACGCGATCGCCCGCTCCGAGTCCAGCCCTTCGAAATAGCCCAGCAGCAACAGCCGAAAATACCGCCCCGGGGCCAGACTCGGCCGGCCGACCGTCGCCGCATAGAACGGCGCGCACTGCGCTTCGACGAAGGCGTCGAAGCCCGCCTCGTCGAGCACGCGATTCAGGCGCGCGTAAAAGGGGTGCCCCGCACTCGTCGGCAGATCCCCCGTCGCGACCCACATCGTCGATTGCCGGGCGTGCTTTCGTCGTGTGCCCATCGCCATACTCGAGAGTGTAGTACGCGGGATCGATCGTGTCGATCCCTATAACGAAGGACTTTCACCACGGGCTGCTAGGGGGCCAGATGTACTTCGGCTAGCCCGATACCGCGCTCGCCGGCGACCGAATACAGCAGGTAGATGCGACCGTCTTCTTCGAAGATCGCGGGATCGCGCAATTGATTGACGGCGACATCGATAGAGCCGCCTCGCGACGGTTCCACGGGGAGGTCGGCACCCTCCCAGGGACGTTCCGGCCGCAAGACTTCGACGGGCACGGATTCTCTCCAACTCATCCAGTCCCCGACCATGTCGATGGTCGAGACCCAGATCCGCTCGGGCGCATCGCCCCGCGCCGTCCAGAACACATGTAGTCGCTGGCCACGTCGAAGAATCGCGGAGTGCCGCATGTCCGGGTTGAAGAGCTGCGGGCCTTCTGCGAACTCGGTGAGGCCGTCGCGTGAGCGGTACAGCACACCCGGCATGGCAAGGGCATAAATGAAGTTGTCGTAGCGGAAGCTCCGAAAATACGGACGTCCCAGAATCTCCGCTCGCCCCTCGAAGCGCAGTCCGTCCGTGGAGACGGCGGCGCGGGTGACCTGACGCCCGGCGTCTCGACCGTGGACATACATCACGATGCGTCGACTCGCTTCATCGACCCGCACGTCGGGCGACGCGATGTGGACGTAGGAGCCCGCCGGCGCGCATGGAGGGCAGGTGGTGGGGAAGTGCGACTGTTCGAGTTGCAGCGTCCCGGGTTCGTAGGTCGTCCACGGGCCGGTTGCGGCGTCGGCGTAGGCCAGCCTGATGTAGGTTCCGCGATGGTCGGCGAAATACAGGTAGTACTGACCCAGAGGGTCCTCGATCCAGTCGGGCACCCTGATCAGCGACGGACCGGCAATGTTGCTGCCCATCGACACATCCATGTCCGGGCGGATGATGGGGGCATCGACGAGCCGCTCGATTCGGATGGGAACTGTGTTGGTCTGGGCCGTTCCCGCCACGGCTGGGGTCGCCACCGTCTGTGCCGCGAGGGCGACCAGTGTGGTCGCGGCGAGCAGGGGTCTTAGGGATGTCATGGCGTCTCCAGCCTTCGAGGTCGGTCGATCGTGCGAGTCTCGCTCATTTTAGCCGCCGCGTCGCGGCTGTCGTCCGTCACCGGTCGGTGCCATAATGTGGGGCCGCAGTTCACAGACGACGACCATCCTACGGAGAACGCGATGAAAGCTCTCGAGGGAGTACGGATACTCGACATGACCCACGTGCAGTCGGGCCCGACATGCACGCAGCTACTGGCGTGGTTCGGCGCTGACGTGATCAAGGTTGAACGTCCGGGGTCGGGCGACGCGACTCGAAGCCAGTTGCGGGACATTCCGGATGTCGACAGCTTGTATTTCACGATGCTGAACCACAACAAGCGAAGCATCACGCTCAATACCAAGCACGACAGCGGGAAGGCGATCTTCACCAAGCTGATTCAAGAGTGCGACGTCCTGGCCGAGAACTTTGCCCCCGGCGCGCTCGACCGGATGGGGTTTTCCTGGGAGCGTATCCAGGAGATCAACCCACGCATCATCTACGCATCGATCAAGGGGTTCGGTCCTGGTCCGTATGAAGACTGCAAGGTGTATGAGAACGTCGCCCAGTGCACCGGTGGCGGTGCCAGCACCACCGGCTTCCCCGACGGTCCTCCGGTCGTGACGGGCGCCCAGATTGGTGACAGCGGGACGGGCCTGCATTTGGCGCTCGGCATCGTGACCGCGTTGTTCCAACGAGAGAAGAGCGGTCGTGGCCAAAAGGTCGTGTGTGCCATGCAGGACGGAGTGCTGAATTTGTGTCGGGTCAAGTTGCGAGACCAACAGCGTCTTGCGCACGGGCCGCTGACGGAGTATCCCCAGTATCCCAATGGCACGTTTGGTGAGGCGACCCCGCGGGCCGGCAACGCGTCTGGTGGTGGTCAGCCGGGGTGGATCGTCAAGTGCAAAGGATGGGAAACGGATCCGGATGCGTACATCTACGTGATTGCCCAGGCGGCCGCGTTTGCTGGTCTGGCGCGGGCGGTGGGCCGTGAGGATTGGTTGGACGATCCCGACTGGAACACCCCCGCGGCCCGGCTCCCGAAGATCGACACCATGTTCAATGAGATCGAGAAATGGACCCAGACCAAGGAAAAGTTCGAGGTCATGGCCATCTTGAACCCCTTGAACGTGCCCTGTGGGCCGGTGCTGTCAATGAAAGAGCTGTCGCAGGAACCGTCCCTGCGGGAAACCGGGACCATCGTTGAAGTCGATCACCCGACCAGGGGGTCGTATCTGAGCGTCGGCAATCCCATCAAATTGTCAGATTCCCCCGTCGACGTGCAGCGCTCGCCGCTCCTCGGGGAGCACACGGACGAAGTACTCGGCGGCGTGCTGGGAATGGACGTGGACGCAATCGCCGCGGCAAAGGCCGACGGCGCCGTATAGAGGCCGACATGAAAGTGTGCGTCGTAGGGGCGGGAGCCATCGGTGGGTATATGGCAGTGCGGCTTGCGGACGCCGGGCACGAGGTGTCGGCGATCGCCCGGGGGCCACATCTGGCGGCCATTCGGACCAAGGGCCTGACCTTGCTGGAGGGCGACCAGGAACTGGTGGCGACGACACTGACCGCGACCGACACCATTCCAGATCTGGGCACGCAGGATGTCGTATTGCTTGCGCTCAAGGCGCACCAGATTGCGGCGGTTGTCCAGGATCTACCGGCTATCGTTGGCCCGGAGACGGTGCTCGTGACGCTCCAGAACGGGATCCCCTGGTGGTACTTCCAGAAGCTGGGCGGGCCGTATGCCGACCGTGTGGTCGAGACCGTCGATCCGGGCGGCGTGCTGTTCAACGCGATCGACCCGAACCAGGTGGTTGGCTGTATCGCGTATCCAGCCGCGACGGTGGCTGAGCCCGGCGTCATCCAGCACATCGAAGGGAACCGCTTCCCGGTCGGTGAACTCGACGGTAGCGCATCCGACCGGGTGGCCATGGTATCCGCCTTGTTCGGGGAGGGTGGGTTCAAGGCTCGCGTGCTCGACGATATCCGGTCCGAGATTTGGCTGAAACTCTGGGGGAATCTGACCTTCAATCCCATCAGCGCGCTGACGCACGCGACGCTGGTGGATATCTGTCAGTTCCCGCTGTCCCGGGCGCTGGCGGCGACCATGATGACCGAGGCGAAGACGATTGCCGAACGCTTGGGCGCCAGCTTCCGGGTGCCGATGGAGCGTCGGATCGCCGGCGCCGAAAGCGTCGGCAAACACAAGACCTCGATGCTGCAAGATGTTGAGGCCGGGAAGCCCCTCGAGATCGACGGGATGCTGGGCGTCGTCGTCGAACTGGCCGAGATCACCGACGTAGAGGTGCCGACGTTGCGCGCCGTCTATGCGTGCGCGAGTCTGTTGAACAAGACGATCCAGGACGAGGGTGTCCACATCAAGGGCCGACCCAGGACGGCGTAGCCTCCCATGCCAGGAGAAGGGAAACGAGACCGGCTCGCCAGAGCCATTGCCAACGGCTGCCTCTGGCTGTCCAGGCGCTCCGTCCGGTTCCGGCTGTTATGTGACGACGTCGGGAGCCGCCTGTTCCTGAGCGCGGGCATGGGGCTCGACCAGCTTCCCCTCCACGCGGTCACACCGCACTACGACCCCGCCGACTTGAATCGTCGGACCGATGATCTCAACGTCGCGGCCGAGGACTACTTCGTGCGCAGTGACCGCGAGTACCTGCTCGGTAAACCGTTCACCGACCGGATGTTCTTTGCCCGGCGGCTGTTTGATCTGGGGGTGCTCTTTCACTGGTTGCGCATCGCCCCCGGGGATACCGTGCTCGAGATGGGAGCCGGGTCCTGCTGGCTGTCTCATTTGCTCAATCGATACGGGTGCAAGACCATATCGGTGGACGTGTCGGAGACGGCCCTGGGTATCGGGCGCGAGCTCTTCGACTCCGACCAACATACGAACTGGGCGGTCGAGCCCGAGTTTGTGCTCTACGACGGGCACCGGTTGCCGCTTGAGGACGGCTCGGTCGACAAGATCATCGTCTACGACGCGTTTCACCATATTCCCAACTATGAGGCGGTGTTGGCAGAGATGGCTCGCGTGCTACGCGAGGGCGGCATCATCGGGATGCGAGAGCCGGGTCGTCATCACGCTGGGGCGGAGAAGAGCCTGGCGGAGGTCCGCGAGTTCGGCGTGCTCGAGAACAACATCGTCGTGGAGGAGATCGAGAAACTGGGCCGACGGTATGGGCTCGACCGGACGACGATTGTGCCACTGACGATCGACGAGTCGGTGGAAGTGCCTGCGTCCGAGCTGGGCGATTTCATGCAGGGGAAGAACCTGCGTCATTTCTGGGAGCCGCTCTGCGCCGCACTCGTCTATACCAGCTTTATCCTCATGTACAAGGGGGACTCGGTCCCGGACACGCGGCGTCCCGGGCGGTTGACCGCTCGCATCACCCCGCGACCCGCCACGGATCCAGTGTCCATGATGGTCGGCCAGGCGGGCCGGGTGGCGGTGGAGATCGAGAACACCGGTGACACCCTGTGGCTGGCTGGGATTCCCCGACAGGCCGGCTGGACCCGTCTCGGCATCCGGCTGCATGCGGCGCATGATGCGACACTGCTCGACGGAGACTGGCATCGGGCTGCCCTCCCGGGCGACGTTGGACCAGACGGTGTGGTCACCATCGAGGTGGACCTGCCCGCCATCGCAACCGCGGGCGAGTATGTCATGCGTTTCGACATGGTGGCTGAACAGGTCGCCTGGTTTGCTGATGTCGATTCACCGACCGCGGCCGTGAACCTCCTCGTGACGCCGGTGGAGTGAGAGCCCCGCGTTGTGTTGCCGGCGTTCCGCCGGTAGGATGACCATCGAGCACCGACAGACGGCGTGAGGCACCGGCCGCGCGCTCTTAACCCGGGGGGAATTGTGTCCTGTACCGTCAGAGGCTGGCGTTCGTTCGGCTGTGCTGTGATCGCGGTGGTGTGGTCTGTTCCCGCGGCCGCCCAGGACATCGAGTGGCGCACCTACGGCGGGGACCTGGCGAGTACGCGCTACTCTCCCGCTGACCAGATCGACGCCGCCAATTTCAACGATCTCGAACTGGCGTGGAGTCTGCGGACCGACAATTTCGGTCCCGAGCCGGAGTTCAACCTACAGTCGACGCCGCTGATGGTTGGGGGTGTCCTGTATTCCACGGTTGGGACCCGCCGGTCGGTCATCGCGGCGGACGCCGCCACGGGCGAGTTGCTCTGGATCCATCGACTGGATGAGGGAGAGCGCGGCGCGGCGGCACCACGCCGCCTGTCGGGCCGTGGTCTGGCGTACCGCGACCACGATGGCGTCGGCCAGATCTTCTACGTCACGCCAGGGTATCAACTCGTTGGCCTCGATGCGGCCACGGGACGGCGGCTTGCGAGTTTCGGTTCCGGTGGCGTCGTGGATCTCAAGGAGAACATGGACCAGGACATCGATCTGGTCACGGGTGAGGTCGGCCTGCACGCTGCGCCAATCGTGGCCGGCGACACGATCCTGATCGGAGCGGCGCACCTTCCTGGCGGCGTGCCCGAGTCCATGGAAAACGTCAAAGGGCACGTCCGCGGATTCGACGCGAACACCGGCGAGCGCAACTGGATCTTCCACACGGTTCCGGGTGGCGACGAGTTCGGTGCCGATACGTGGCTGAATGAATCGTGGCGGTATTCCGGCAATACGGGCGTCTGGGGACAGATGACCATCGACGAAGAACTGGGTATCGCGTATTTCGCCACCGAGATGCCGACCAATGACTACTACGGTGGTCACCGTCATGGCGACAATCTGTTCGCCGACAGCCTGGTAGCCGTCGACCTGAAGACCGGTGAGCGACTCTGGTACTACCAGTTCATTCACCATGACGTCTGGGATTGGGATCTCCCGTGCGCGCCGATCCTGGTCGACATCACCGTCGACGGGCGAGAGATCAAGGCGATTGCCCAACCGAGCAAGCAGACCTGGTTGTATGTCTTTGACCGGGTGACCGGTGAACCGGTGTGGCCAATAGAGGAGCGCGCGGTCGAAGCCTCGAACGTGCCGGGAGAGCTGCTGGCGCCCACGCAGCCCTTCCCGACAAAGCCACCGGCCTACGACCGGCAAGGGGTGGCCGTCGACGACCTGATCGACTTCACACCTGAGTTGCGGGCCGCAGCCGAGGAGGTGGCGTCGCACTACCGGATCGGGCCGATCTTTACCCCGCCTACGGCCTCTGTCCCAGAGGGCCCCTGGGGGACGCTGATGCTGCCCTCGCAGGCTGGGGGTACCAACTGGCCAGGCGCGTCGCTGGACCCGGAGACGGGCATTATCTACTTGTACAGCTACACCCAGGTCGTGTCTCTGGGGCTCATCAACGACCCGGAGCGGTCGGATATGAACTTCATTCGCGGCCGTGCCACCGAGGTCAGCGCGCGTGAGGCGGCCCTGACCATCGACGGCATTCCGATCATCAAACCACCGTGGGGTCGCATCACCGCAATCGATCTGAACGGCGGCGAGATTCTGTGGCAGGTGCCGCACGGCGCCACCCCGGACAACATTCGTAATCATCCGCGGCTTCAGGGCGTCGACGTGCCTCGCACCGGACGCATCGGACGTATCGGCACGCTGAACACGAAGACGCTTGTCGTCGCTGGGGAGGGCGGAATGTTCACGACGCCGTCCGGAGAACGGGGGGCCATGCTGCGGGCATACGACAAGATGACGGGTGAGGAGGTCGGCGAGGTCTACATGCCGGCTCCGCAGACCGGATCCCCCATGACGTACATGCTCGATGGGGCCCAGTACATCGTGGTCGCCGTCAGTGGAAGCGGCGAATCGGGTCGGTTGCTCGCGTATCGTTTGCCGCCCGAGTAGCCGTCTTTCGCGCGCGTGCAGCGTGCTATTCTGCCGAGGGACAACAGACGACACGCTGCGAGGCGCGAGAGGCCCTCGGCTGACGTCAGGAGACAGTTTATGAATCGTGTATTACTCACTGTCGCAGCATTGGCGGGTGGATTGATGGTCGCGTCGGCGTTGCCGGCAGCTGCGCAGAATACGCCTGGGGCGACACCGTATACGCCAGAGCTGTTGGCGGATGGCCAGCCCGATATCACCGGTATGTGGAACAACTCGCGGGCGATATTCACCCCGCTCGAGTTGCCGGAGGAACTCGCCGGGAAAGAGCTGTCGGCGGACGAGTTGCAGGAGCGGGCGCAGGCGCGCGGCGAAGGGCGTATCGCGGGGGCGGAGTGGAAGGGGCACGAGGAGAATGCGGGCGGGGTCGGTGGCTACGGCACCTACTGGTTCGACTGGTACTGGGAGACCCCGGACGATATTGGTCAGGCGTCGATCATCGTGGACCCACCGAATGGCCGTATTCCGGCGCCCACCGCCAACGCCCGCGAGTCTGTGGCCATGGCCATGGCGGAGCTGCACGACGAAGCCGGGAACATGGAATCTGGCGACCGGTGCATCTCTCGCGGCGTGCTCGGCATGATGATGCCCACCGAGTACAACAACGGCACGCTGATTCTGCAGTCGCCCGGCTACGTCACGATTCACAGTGAGATGATCCACAACGTCCGGATCATTCCGATCGACGCGCCGCATGCCGACACGAAGGTGAAACAGTGGGAAGGCGACCCCCGCGGGCGCTGGGAAGGGAACACCCTGGTCGTCGAGTCCAGAAACTTCAAAGCCGTCAAGAACATGCGCGGCCCCACCGCGGGCACGCGGTCTCGGCAGTCCGAGAAGCAGCACATGGTCGAACGGTTCACAGTCGTGGGTCCGGACGAGATTCGCTATTCGGTGACGATGGACGATGAGGACACCTATACCGCGCCCTGGACCGCGGCGTTCCCGTTCAACCGCGACGACGAGTATCTGCAGTTCGAGTACGCCTGCCACGAAGGGAACTACTCGGTACCGAACGCCCTCGGCGGTGCTCGTCAGGAGGAGGCCGGGCAGTAGCGAGCGCGCCGTTCTTGTGTACGACCCGCGGATCCGCGAGGAGGCCTGGCGGAGCCGGTTAGTCAAGCACGGCGCGGCCAGCCGTGACCGCCGCGTCGACCGCGGCCGGAAGTCCGCCCCCGGCGCGGCCCCCGCCGAGAATACTGAAACCCTGCTCGATGCGGCCCGGCATGTCGGCGGCGTTGGCGGTGATACCGCACGCGATTCCGTGTCTCAGACAGGCGTCGACCACGGTTTGGATCGCCGCCTCAACACGTGGGTCGTCGCGGGGAAGGCCCAGCGAATTGGAGAGATCGCTGGGGCCGAGGTAGAGACCGGCCACGCCTGGCACCGCCGCGATAGCCTCGACGTTGCGTACCGCGTCCGTCGTTTCGATCATCATGAGGGCCACCAGATCCGCGGTCGGATTGAGCGGCCAAGTGTCGGCGCGGCGAACATAGTCGCGGGTCGAGAGGCCCCAGAACCAGGCGGCCGCGCTTGGACCTGACCCACGCAGTCCGCGCGGCTCAGGATACGGGGCGTCTCGGCGCTGCGGATATCGCATCGACTGCACGGCGCGGAGGGCCTGGTCCGGCGTCTCGATGGCCGGAAAAATGACTCCCATGACACCGATATCGAGCGCCTGCTTCACGGCCCACTGAGGCGACTCTCGGCCATACGGGGCCAGCCGCACCAGAGGCGTCATCTGTTGCGCAACGTCGCCGTTCCGCGCGACCGCGGCCCGGTCCGTCAGCCCCAGCAGAAACCGGTGCAGCGCGACAAAGTCCATCGGGCCGTGCTCCATGTCGACATAGACGTAGTCGAGGTTGGACCGAGCGAGCGAGCGCGCGTTCTCCAGCGAGAGATCGTAGGTGCTGACTCCGAATGCGCGGTTGCCGGCGGCCAGCTTGGCAACCAGTGGGCTGAGATGCTCCAGAGCGGGTTGCGCGGCGATGGTGGCGACGGTCCCGGCGACGGCGATGGCACAAGCCAATCTCCGGAGCCAGAGAAGGTCGATTGCGGGGCGTCGTCGCGGCTGGTCAGTCGGCATGGTCCACCTCAGGGGGCCTACCGTACTACGTTTGGTCGGCGTCGAAAGGTTCCTCCGGTGACCGCGGCTCGGACGGGGAGGCGTATCCTTTACTCCTAGTCGCGTCGCGGTAGGCGCCGCGAGCGGTGTGCCATAGAATGGCCGCAACCGAAGGAGAATTGCATGTGCTGCAGCGTTCTGGCTCGCGTCGTCGTCGTGGTCGCGCTAGTGGTGGCGTCACTGGGTTCGGTTGCTGGCGCTGGAGCGCAGACCGAGTCGGCTCAGGCATGGACTCCGCCTCGACTGTCAGACGGGCGACCTGATCTGCAGGGGGTCTGGCTCAGCAACACCGCCACGCCGTTGCAACGTCCGCCGGTCTTTGAAGGGCGCGAGTTTCTGACCGATGAAGAGGTCGCGACGCTGAGCGCGCGCGCGGAACGCATTTTTCAGAATGGTCGTTAGCGCCTTCTCGACGCCGGAGGGGGCGTTCTTCGCGGCGTTGAATGACGTTGATACCTACGGTGGCCCGTCCTCGACCAGCAACTCTCTTGGGATGGTCGATGTGGAGTTCACGAACAGGACGTCGCAGGTCATCGATCCGCCCGACGGTCGCATTCCAGCCCGAACCGCAGCCGGGCAGGCGCGCGAGGCGCGTGTGGACACCGGCTGGGAGTTCAAGACCGGTCCAGAGGACCTGAACAACTTTCACCGTTGCGTGACGACCGGCGTACCGAGG
>CALLXD010000040.1 GCA_937766455.1 Vicinamibacterales bacterium
TCCTCGATCTTCTCGCTCGCAATGGCGCACCACGGAACGCTGGGCCAGTTCACACGATTATCTTGGATGTCCGTAATGCGCAGTAGTCTGGCGTCGCCAGCTTCATGATTTGCGGAGGCCGTATACCCGTAGTGAATCCGTGCGGAAATCTCCCCCAAATAGGCCCATCCCCACGACGACGGCAGCTCGAAAGGTGTCTCACTGGACAGTGCCAGCTTGCGCTGGGTTCCCCCCTTTCGGCTCGCGACGGCACCCTGCGCGCGAAGCCGCTCTAGTAGCTCGCGTGCCGGCTCATCCTCCGGATCCTGCGTCACCAGCTTGCCCTGAACCGCAAGCTGCAGAATGGCCTGACGCAGCCGGCCGATCCCGCCCGGCGCATCTGCTATCGTCTCGAAGTCGGCGAGCATCCCCTCAGCGTGCATCACGCGGTCCCGAGGGCTTCTGTTAGAGCAGCCTTGAGCTTGTCGCGAATCTCAGCCGCTTCATCCGTGGCCTTCCGGTAGCTCGCAAGTAGCAGGTCCGGGTCACCTGGCCCGTCATCCGGCGCGTTCGGGTTCTTGATGTCGAGGTTGTAGCCGCGTTCAGCGATCTCGACCGCCGTCACCTTCCACGCCTGCTCGCTCTCCGTTCGTTTCGGCCACCACGCCTTCTCCGGCTCGAACTCCTCGATCCGCATCGGCTTGGTCTTCGAGTAACTCTTGTAGCCGGGCGGATACGGGTGCTCGTAGTACCAGACTGCCTCGGTCGGCGTGCCCTTGGTGAAGAACAGCACGTTCGTGTTGATGGAGGTGTACGGCGCGAACACCCCTTTGGGCAGTCGGACGATGGTGTGCAGGTCGCAGTCCCCCATGAGTTTCTGCTTGATGCGCGTCTTGATGCCTTCGCCGAACAGACTCCCATCCGGGAGCACCACGGCCGCCCGACCGCCCTTCTTGAGCAGGGTCATGATGAGGACGAGGAATAAATCGGCAGTCTCGCGGGTGCGAAACTCGGCCGGGAAGTTGGTCTCGATGCCGTCCTCTTCCATGCCGCCGAACGGTGGATTAGTGACGACTACGTCGACCCGATCTTTCTTCCCGTAGTCACGCAGCGGACGGGACAGCGTGTTGTCGTGGCGGATGTTGGTCGGGGTATCGATGCCATGCAGCACCATGTTCGTCGTCGCGAGCAGATGCGGCAGCGGCTTCTTCTCGACGCCGTGGATGGACGCCTGCAGCGTTGCCTCCTGCCTCGGCGTCTTGACCTAGATTCCTGCGAATGTGTTCGATGGAGCCTGAGAGGAAGCCCCCGGTGCCGCAGGCTGGGTCCAGAATCGTCTCCCCGAGCTGCGGGTCGATCATGTCCACTGCGAACTGCGTCAGGGCTCTCGGCGTGTAGTACTCGCCGGCATTTCCGGCACCCTGTAAGTCGCGGAGCACCTGCTCGTAGATGTCGCCCAGGGCATGGCGCTTCTTCGAGTCGTTGAAGTCGATGTTCTGGTTGAGTTTATTGATCACCTGGCGGATCAACGTGCCCGACTTCATGTAGTTGTAGGCGTCGGAGAACAGCTCGCGGATGAGGAGCGCCCGTTGGGCCGTCGGTCCCTCGGCCGGCAACTCTTTGAGCGTGGGGAACAGCTCTGCGTCGATGAACTCCTTCAGGGCGTCGCCGGTGGCCCCCTCCTCGTCTGCGGCCCAGGTGCGCCACCGCAGTTCGTCTGGGATGGGGGACGTGTAGCCGTCGTCCAGGAGTTCCTGCTCGGATTCGCGGTCATCGAAAATCTTCAGGAACAGCATCCAGACAAGCTGGCCAATGCGCTGGGCGTCGCCGTCGACCCCGACGTCCTTGCGCATGATGTCCTGGATGGACTTGATCGTCGTGCTAAGCGCCACAGGGTGCCTCTTTCCTGGCCGTTGTTGGCCCTACGCCGCGCCGCGATCGACGCGATACAGCTCCGCTTCCAGATCGCGCAGAGCCTCCCGGTAGGCGTCCCGGTCCCCGAAATGGCCGATGAGTTCGGTCGGCGTCCCCATCTCGCTGAACGGCTGCACGCGGAGCACAGCTGCCTTCTCGACCGGAACGATGCCCTGGTCGGCGTACTTATCCAACAGCGCCTCCAGCACCTGGCGAGCCGGCTCAGCGTACTTCGTGAAGACGTCGCGCTTGCGGACCTCGGCCACCCGTTCCTTGCGAGTCAGCGGTGGCTGGCCGAACACGACGTGGCAGATGAGGTCGAACGGGTCGAGGTCGCGGCCAACCTGGTCCTCCAGGGCCTCCAGGATGACGCCCTGCTCAAGCAGCTCGTCCAGGATGACCTGCTTGCGCTCGGACTCACTCCAGGCACGGAGGAACTGGTCGAGCGACCGGTACTCTTTCCGCACCGCCTGTGTCGTGAAGTCGCGCAGGGACTCGGTGATGAGCTGGCCATTCTTGCCGTAGTACTGGACCCGTTCGGCTACAACGGAGACCGTGACGTCGCCGACCACATACTTCTTCGGGGCGTCGGTCGGACCATCGGGGTCGGGGCCGGGCGGAACATCGACGGGGTCAGGATTGGGGATCACGATGTCGATCTCCTCGCCAGGGTCATCGTCGTCATCATCGTCAGGTCGAACGATGGGGTCGTCCGGACCGGGGGCGTACACCACGACCGGGTCGCCGTCGAAGGCGGGATCAGCGAACTTTTCGGTCACCTTCCTAAAGTCGAGAATCGTGAAGTAGAGCTTCCCGGTCTCCTCGTGGATGCGGGTGCCGCGCCCGATGGTCTGCTTGAACTCGGTCATCGACTCGATCGATTGGTCAAGAACGACAAGCTCGCATGTTTGGGCGTCGACGCCGGTGGACATCAACTTCGAGGTGGTCGCGATGACCGGGTACCGCTCTTCTGGATGGATGAAGTTGTCGAGCTGCGCCTTCCCCTCGGGGTTGTCGCCCGTGATGCGCATCACATACTTCGCATTCGCGGCGGCGCGGTCAGGGTTCGCGTTGACGATGGCCTGACGCATCCGCTCGGCGTGGTCGATGTCGACGCAGAAGACGATGGTCTTGCCGAACGGGTTGGTGCCTTCGAGCAACTCGACGATCTTTTGGGCGACGAGCCGGGTGCGCTGGTTCAAGACCAGGATCCGGTCGAGGTCGCGCTGGTTGTAAACGCGGTCCTCGATCTCCTGGCCGAGGTCGTCAACCCGGCCCCTTTCCGGTCGCCATCCTTGCAGGTCTCGGTCGAGATCAATCCGGATGACCTTGTACGGGGCGAGGAACCCGTCGTCGATGCCCTGCCTCAGCGAGTACGTGTAGACCGGCTCGCCAAAGTAGGTAATGTTCGAGACGTCGCGTGTTTCCTTGGGCGTGGCGGTGAGGCCGATCTGCGTGGCGCTCGAAAAGTAATCGAGGATGCGGTGCCAAGCTGACGCCTCAGCGGCGCTCGACCGATGGCACTCGTCGATGACCACGAGGTCGAAGAAGTCAGGCGAGAACGCCTTGTAGATGTCCTGCTCCTCCTCGGTGCCGGAGACGGCCTGGTAGAGCGCCAGGAAAATCTCGAAGGATTTATCGACCTTTCGGTGCGTGATTTTGGTCATCGCCCCGCCGAACGGCTTGAAATCGTTCGTCATCGCCTGGTCGACCAGAATGTTCCGGTCGGCGAGGAACAGGACGCGCTTGACTGTCTTGGCCTTCCACAACCGCCAGATGATCTGGAAGGCGGTGTAAGTTTTACCGGTGCCGGTCGCCATGACCAGGATCAGCCGCGTCTTCCCCTTCGCGATCGCCTCGACGGCGCGATTGATGGCGATGCGCTGATAGTACCGCGGCTCCTTTCCGCTTACCTCCTCGTGGAATGGCGTCTCGACCAGCGCGGTTTGCGACTCGTCGAGACCCTTCCAGACCCGGTATCGTTGCCAGAGCTCTTCAGGCGAGGGGAAGCCGTCCAGCCCGACTTCGACCTCAACCGGCGACGCATTCCCGGTCCGATCGTGGAACGCGAAT
The DNA here is from genome assembly GCA_937766455.1 of Vicinamibacterales bacterium. Classification (GTDB taxonomy): domain Bacteria; phylum Acidobacteriota; class Vicinamibacteria; order Vicinamibacterales; family UBA8438; genus UBA8438. Next base: position 3,967 of record CALLXD010000040.1, read on the forward strand.
CCCTCGCCGTTTGAGCTGAACACGAACGGAAGGTCGAGGGCCTCAGCGTATCCAAGCGCCTGCTGCATCCCGTCGCTGATACTGTGCTTGGCGTCTTTGGCCTCCAGCACGGCCAGCGGGATATTCTTCTTCCAATACAACAGGTAGTCGGCCCGCTTCTTCCTGCCTCGGGCGACCATCTTGCCGCGCACGATGACGCGGCCGTCGGTAAACGTCACCTCGCGCCGAATCTGCCGCAGTTTGTCCCACCCCGCGGCCTCGACAGCCGGGGTGATGAACTGCATGCAGACGTCGGTTTCGCTGAGGTCCCGCTTGCTCACTGCGCAATCATCACACTAGCCTCGGCCTGGACCAAGTAATGGCTTGTCGGTGGCGCGCTCCAGCCGGCCGATTACGCGGGCAGACTTGCGTTCGGATACGAGGCAGCGGGACCGCCTCTCACCCGTGCAGAATCGCGCCCAGCCGGCCAGCGGCATCCTGCTGCATCGACGACAAGGCGAGCGCGTTAGGGTCGCGACCAGGGGGAGGGCTGCGCGTGTCCCCGACATTGGCACAGGGGGGCCTAGGGCGCGTTTTCTGTAACGGCAAGGCGGCCCGGGCCACTCTCGACAATGTCCTAGGTTCGACCGCCATTGCTGGCTCGGCTGACACGGTGCTGCAGCTCTCGCGAACTGAGCACTACCGCACCATCAGCGCGGTGCAACGCACGGGGCCTGACCTTCCAGAGACCATACTCGTGCTCAATGCACAGACCGGGCACGTATGCCTAGGGGCGAGTCCGTCCGACGTGGACCGGGACCTCGTGGGGCGCGCCATCCTCGTCGCGCTCGGGAAGACCGACCACCCGCTGACCGAAGCCGAGATCGAATCTCTCGTCGAAGCGCGCACGAAGGTACAGCGACGTGCGCTCCGCGAGCTGCTGTGTCGGGAACACGTATCGCGCACCGGTCGAGGCCGCAAGGGCGACCCCTATCGTTACGAGGTGACTAATGCGTGTTCCCATGTTCCCCCCTTAAGGGTGGGAACATGAATACATCAACACCACGACGAGGGTGTCTCCCCGTAAACCCACGCCGGATTCATGTTCCCGTGTTCCCGTGCAGGTACGTGTTCCCGGAACGGCATAGTGCGAGATCGGCCTCGTATCGTTTGGTAAAATAGTGATGCCTACAGCGTGGAAGCACAGACCCCGCCAGCGACGTAGGTCTGATCAGGAGGCGCGATGAATACCCGGAACCATGGCGGCAAGCGAGCGGGCAGCGGGGCCAAGCGCGGGTCCATCTACGCCCCGACGCGGCGGAAGCAGGCGTTGCGGGCCGAGTGGCAGGCGGCGGTGGCTCTCCGCTTTGGCGGCCTCATCGAGGCGCAGCTGCGTGCCGCGATGGGGGCCAGTGTGGTCGTTGCGAAGATGGACGGTACGTGGACGCACATCCCTGACCCGGATGCGACCATCCTGGCGCGGGTGCAGACCGGAGATGAGGCGTATCGCCTGACGACCGTCGCGCCGAACCCCGCCATGTTGAAGCAGATCTTCGACCGGCTCCTCGGGCGGGCGCGTGAGGCCCTGGAGGTGGAGGTCCCCGCCCTGCCCACGACCAGTGACGCGGAGCTCGCGGCCTCACTGACGGTGCTACTGCATCGATTGCATCCCGTGAACGGCTAGGCGGCGGGTGGGAACTTCAAGATGTTCAAATGCCGTTCCCGCCGGCGGTCCGCCTGTCCCCGCACCTGCTCCGAAGTCCGTCCACGCGGTGCAGGCAATCCTCCGTTCTCAGCTCTCTGAGATCCCCTGCGGGACCAACGTTCACATCGAGCGACTCCTCGGGCTTCCCGAACGCGTAGTGCCACAACATCGCCTCGACGGCAGGCGCAAGCGTACCCGCCCTGGCGCGGACCGTCAGAGGTGTGCGGCACGTGGGGTCGTCGAGACTCGCAGCACAGACCGCTGTCGCCTTGTTCGGCGTCCCCCTCAGCTATGGCTCTGTGATGATGTAGCTTCTGGTCAGGGCGGCATCTTGGCAATGTTCGGCTGGCGCGTTAACAGGCGTTCCAATACCCACATCGCCCTCATTGAACAAATCAAGGGAACGTGCCAATCCGGCTTCTGAGTCGCGAATCCTTCCGATAATTATCCTGGTCCGCATATCCGTTCCCGTTGATGGACCCAAAAACAAGTGTGACACCATAGACATTGTCGTATCCCCTCTCGCCTCTCTAGCGAGAACACCATCATTCAGAGTCTCGTATACATCAGCGATGGTGTGTCCACGCTCGATAAAACACAGCCTGGTAGTCACCAAGGAAACGTCGGTGCCGTCGTACGCATCTCGGTTTGTACCGAGCACTCGATTAGTCCAGAAACTCCTGTTGGCATTATCGCAAGTGTAGTTCTCAACGGACGGTATCAATACGTTTGTAGCCCAATGCTCCATGTTGTCCCACACCACAATGCGCCTAAATTGGTTGGGAGCAGCGTTGTTGCCTGCTACGGGCTGTCTGAAAAATACTCTATTGGGACCTGGGACATTTGCGGAGCGCGCTTCCTCCCAAACTTCCGCAAAAGTGGCACCATCATTAACAGAGCATTGCCTGCCCGCCTGCAGCAGGACTGGCGTCCATCCGCGTAGCCGTGCTCGCTGGAGTTTCTCGGTCTCGCTGGCCCTCAGCCGAATTACCGGTAGACGCCGTCCGGCGCGACGGTCGGCAGACTGTATGTGGGATCAGTCAATATCGAAAGCAGCAGACTGTCCGTTTCCTGGAATTCAGCTTTTGTGCAAAGTTCCCATTCTTCGCCAAATTCCGCGCATGCGCCAGGCGACGTATCCCCAAGCATCCCCAAGTTCGTCACAAGGCCCCAGAACAAATATTCGACAAAATGGCCCGAGTAATGTGCAGCCGTTCCGTTGTACCACGCGGATTCTGGATAGACGGCCGGGTCGGTCAGGAAGTGGCCGCCCCGGGCAGCGTCCAACGCTAGCGCCAACCGCGATCCTGGAGTGTTGGCGAAAGCGTCGTAAACATTAGCGTACCCAACTTTTTGAATAAGCTCTGGGACGTGTTCCAACGCCGTGTCATTGAGTTGCACCACAAGGGTCGCCGCAGACTGTCCCGCCCTTATTCGCAACCGCGGCCATGGTGGTCACTTCTTGAATATAGGACAGTGCCGGAAGATCACCGACACGGCGAGCCATTCCGCTGAGGACTCGAGCACCAGGATGAATGTCCCATGGTCACTCGCAATAGCGGCATTAACCGCAAGGTCGTCGGGCACGCCGTCTTCGTTGTTGTCGAGGTACTCCGCCGTCACCGTCGCCACGTGCCGCATCATTTCGTCGGGGTAGCCCTCGAGCGCTAGGATGCTGACCCCGAACACCTTCATGTACTTCTCGAACACTCCGTGGAGTGAGTCGCCTTCTGGAATCGCAATCACGGAGAATGTCGGTTGGTCCGTCGCCTGGGCCGCGGTGACCGCCGCCACCGTGAGTACGCCTGGCGGTGAGCCTGGCTCGCGGTCCACCTCGATGTCCGGATTAATCACGGCTCCCACTGGATCTCTGTCTGGACTCAGGCTTCCGACTGGTCGCTTGTAGAGAATCTCTGCGTGCAGGCGATCCTTCGCCGTGATCGCCACTGGATCCGGACCCATAATGGACGGGCCCGGCACGAGGTTTAGGTTGCCGGTGTGTCCAGGGATGAAACCCACGCCATGCGCCAATTCGTGGACATAGATCGACATGTCTTCGGTGGGTGAACTGTGCGACTGATTGAAGCTAAGGTGGCTGCCAGTCATCGCCGCGCCAGGTCTTGGGCTCAACGATGTTCTTCCGCCTTCTGCCGCATTGGGGAATTTGTCCGCATACATGAAACGGATGCGCTTGTCGGTTCCCGCGCTCCCATCCACGCGGGTGCCAACCGCGTGAGTCTTCGTGGTAATGACAGGACTCGCCATCACGCCACCAATTAAGTCAGATATCGATGTCACCGCCTCGCGAGCCCTCGATTCGAAGTAGGCCGGCACCGCGTCGGCCGTCGCTTCGTATTGCTGATTGGCATTACCGGTCACGCATGGTTCGACGCAGTGAAACATTTGTGTCCAAATTTCAAAGGTGGGTGGGGTAAGCCATCGAGTGGTGCCATTGACTCCGCTACGAAAGACATGGTCAAAGAAGGCGAGGTCGAACCCATTACCCTGCGGGATAATTTCAGGATTCACAGTTGTTGGCCCGGCCATCGCGAGCGATGACTCCCGCGTGTGATACCCAACCGCGCTTACGCTAAACCGTGGTTGGGAATGGAGCGTTCGCACAGAACCGTTGGCTGGCGCCCCAGTTGTCATGCTTTCATGGCCTGGCGCGCTCGCTACCACGTTATACCTACCGTCGCTGCTCGTCGTCGCCGTCGCATTCCCAACAGTGACCGTCGCGCCGCTTACCGGCGCTCCGGTGACGATATTCGTGACTTGTCCTGAAATCGTGCTCGCCGACGTTGCCGGCACGCTTGGAAATGCATCGAGTGCTCCTGGCGCCCAAAGTTTGACCATCTTCCGGATGTAATTGCTCGGCGCACCGCTGGTCGCGAGTCCCGCAGTGACGGACACATCAGGAGACACGATAAATGGCTTTGGCACAAGATGCTGATTGATGGGTCGTCCATCGATTTGCAAGGCTTTCTTTCCGTACTTGCTCAGAACTACCGAGTCCTGCTCGATTTGATAATAACGCCCTCCACCTTTTACCTGGCCGACGATCTCACCGTTCAAATTAAAGACACCACTCCCGCTCGTGCCTTTACTCGACGGGAGAATGTAATGCATTTCACCTTCATACACCGGGTCGAATCCGATCACGCTACCGGCTACGGTCACGAAAGGGCCAGAGCTAAGCATGACTTGGGGATGACCGACCGACAATACTGGGTCATACTGGCGAAGTCGATCAGAGTCCGCAAGTCGAACGGGAGTTAAATCCATCCGTTGGCTGGTCCTCAGCAACGCCACGTCGCCCTTGTGTCCCGAATCGTATTCCCGGCCATTCACGTCAGTCGACACACCATCCAAGCTTGATTTCCCGACTAGCACCGCGCCAACCTCTTGGCCCGCATAGGTACGGAATGTGGCTTCGTCTCCCACCGCCATTGTCAGGACGCAATGGTCATTCGTGATGATGAGGTTGTTGGTAATGGCGAACCCTGTACACAGACAACCCCCACTGAAGTCATTCGCTCTGGCCGCTTCCTCACACGCCGCACAGCCCACCTCGCGCGTGAACATCAAGGTAGCCTGGCGAGCAACATCGAAAGCGTCACTATGCAATGCTGATTTTGGAAACCCTGACGTAGTAAATTCGGTCCCCCAATCGACCGTCTCAAATTTCGCGTTAGCGATGGTCTCGGCATTCAAGGGCCATACGGGTTCCGTCTTCGCGGGCGAAAGCGATGTGCCCGTAGCCACACCCAATACGAGCGTCCTGAACTGGTCGAGGCGCAGCACCCGTGTCATCTGTGCCGGGTCTGCAAGGAAATCACTGAGGATGCCTAGGGTGTTCTTCCCCCGATAGATGTCTTCCTTGCACACATCAGGATGCACGCCGACTGGTCCTGTCGGGTCGATCATGCCGACCACAAACCCTTGGTCATCAAGAACGGGCGCGCCGATGCTTCCGGGGTCGCTATAGAGATCGACAGCAAAGCTCAGGCCGACTTCGATCGGTTGATCCTGGACGCTGAGCGCATCACAAGCGACCACCGGTCCAGTGGTGAGATGCCATCCGCCGCTGAATCGGCTTTCCTCTGGGTGATGGATCGCAAGGACGGAATCAGGCACCGCTCCAGAAGGCGAAAACGGGAGAGCGTCACCAGGGGCCAACGCCGGGTTCCAGGGCGCCCACGTGCTAACGAGTGTATCCCCGTCTGACGTTACGCGCTCGAGACGGATCACGGCGACATTGTCGTTCGACGCCACGATGCTTCCCGACGCCCAGCGCCCGTCGAACAGCCGAACGAAAGGACCCGCGCCCTGTTCCCACGACGTAGTCGTCGGCCCCATGGCTTCGAGTTCGCTACAACTCTGTTGACTCTGGCCATACCCACCGGCTCCCCAACTACCAGCCTCCGGATCAAATGCAATCTTGTTGCTCACACCGGCAGCGGTCACGATCGTACTGCTATTAACAAAGAAACCGCTAAACGGCTTTACGCCGATATCCCATGTGCCCGATGCCGGCACCCCGTAGCTCGCTGGAATATACTGGAGACATCGATCACCGAATACTTCGACCACCGCGGGAGCTGAATGTCTGGCGATGCGGCTGATGGGATCGAGTGCCGAAAATTTTACTGCATCATTTGTAACCACCCGACGAAAGCCTTCGTAAACCGCCATGCTGCGATATTCTGTTCCGTCTGGCTGGGCGATAACGTCTCCGTCAGGCCATTGATCGGCCAATGTTTGCACCTGGAATTGACCATATTCAGTGGTAACCGTCTTCCATGTGCCACTGCTGGCATCAAAGCAAGTGACATTGCCCTCAAGGTCGGTTGTTCCGCCGCCGTTGTAGATGAAACTTCCAGGAGCCCCAGTCGCGTTCGGATCAGTCGTGCAGTCTCCACTCTGCGCAGACGCGATGCCAGAGCCGGTGAGACATACAAAGATAATTAAGAACAGTGTCTGAAGTTTATGACGCATCGAATATCCTCGATCGGTGTGGTCGGCAATCGCCGTGGGGCTTGCGAGATGGTTGTCGCGGAACGGACCACACCAAGTGGCCGCGGCGCTTTCGAGTATTCATGGACCTGACGGCGACAAGCTCAGCCGGAGCAAAGTCGTCGGTCAAATCAAAAAAGCTGCCTGCGGTCTTTACGGGGCCTGGCCCTACGACGCATCCACCAGGTGGTGGTGGGTCCGGCGCGCCAGACGGATGTGACCCGCCTTGATGCCCAGGACCCTCAAGGGAAATCTGGAGTTCACCAGACGTATTTTTACTTATCATTGCGTGCACGAGTCCGGCCATCAGCACAAAGGAAAATATTTCCGCCCAGGTGAGAGCAATGACTTGCCACGCATTTCAGTGCCGGCGCCATCGGACGCCGTGATGAATGCGCCTAGGGAAGTACATGGGCTACGGAATGCTCGAAGCACATTTTACCGTACGGGCAGTCAGGCCAGGAAGCCACATGCTGCGCCTTTTGTCACATCTGCACGGCGTTGCGCGAAATAAGACGGATGATGGGAGCGAGACACGCCAGTGAAGCAGGTGAATCGGTGACCCACAAGCGCGCGTTGCGCCTGTACGCCGAAGCGGCTCTGCGTGTGCGCGGACGTCGACGCAAGAAGCTTTTCTCACCGATCGCCAACCGCGGGCCAGGGTGAGGGAGCCCGCTCAACGTGGGGTCGCCTGGTCAAAGAACACGAGCCCGTCGTCCACAATCCGCGCGACCCATTCGCCATTCCGCCCCAGCCCGCCCCCAGCACCGTATACAAATACGCCGGGTCAACGCCGGGTGGCAGAAAGTCGGCGCTGGTCGCGCGCACGGACACCTCACGGTTCAGGATCTCTGTCGACCACTCGACCAGCACATGAGCTTGATCCGATCCCGTGGACACTTTCCGAAGGGCGGATACGATGTCCAGAGTGGAATCAAACAAGGCAGGCCGGCGAGCCCGGCGGCAGTTCTCTGAAGAGTTCAAGGCCGGGGCCGTCCGGTTGGTGATCGAGGAGGACAAGACGGTCGGCGCGGTGGCGCGGGAGCTCGACCTCACGCCGTCGGCGCTCGGCAACTGGGTGGACCGGGCGCGCGCCGAGCGCACGAAGGGCAAGAGCGGGCTGATGCAGGCGGAGCGAGAGGAGCTCGCCCGGCTTCGCAAAGAGAATCGCATCCTCGCGGAGGAGCGCGACATTCTAAAAAAAGCGGCGGCCTTCTTCGCGAAGCACAGCCGATGAGGTTTCAGTTCATCGCCGTGGAGAAGGCCTATCACACCGTGACGATTCTGTGCCGATGCTTACAGGTGACCCCGAGTGGGTTCTATGCGTGGCGTGGGCGCCCGGAGTCGACGCATGCGCGCGACGACCGCCGCCTGAAGGTGCTCGTGCGGGCGTCCTTCGACGCGAGCCAACACCGGTACGGCAGTCCGCGCGTCCACGCCGATCTCATCGACCAGCGGGAGCAGGTCAGCCGCAAGCGCGTCGTGCGGTTGATGCAAGAAGAGGGGCTCGTCGCGCGACAGCGTAGACGCTACAAGCACACCACCATGAGTGACCACGATCAGCCGATCGCCGCCAATCTCCTGGATCGCCGGTTCGACGCGGCTGGACCGAATCAGCGCTGGGTCGGCGACACCACCGAGTTCGTGATCGGCACCAGCGGCAAGCTCTACCTGGCCGCCATCCTCGATCTGTACTCGCGCTTCGTGGTCGGCTGGGCCGTCAGTGCCGTCAATGATCGCCATCTGACCCTTCACGCACTAGAGCGCGCGCTCAAGCGTCGGTGCCCCGGGGTCGGGCTCTTGCACCACTCCGACCAGGGCTGCACGTACGCCAGCGCGGACTATCAAGCACGCCTCACCGTGCACGGCATCGTCTGCAGCATGAGCCGTCGGGGTAATTGCCATGACAACGCCGCGATGGAGAGCTTCTTCTCGACGGTCAAGCACGAGCTCGGCGACCAGTTCGCCAGCAACGGGGACGCCAAGATGGAATTGTTCGACTACATCGAAGTGTTCTATAACCAACGGCGTCGGCACTCGACGCTCGGACAAATCAGTCCAGCGGCATTCGAGCAACGAGCACAGACTCAAGCGGCGTAGTTAAACCGTCCACGGGATCGGATCAAGCTCAGGGGGCGTAAAACCTATCGTGAATCTTGAGGCGCTCAAGCCACGCGTGGAATGGGTCGGCACCCTGCTCGACACCTGCGGCTCTGCCGGCTCTGGTAGCGAGGTCGCGAAAGCGGCTAGCACGGTCCTTGTCTCGCGGACCATTCCCGTGGTCGCTCTCCAGCGTCCACGATCCGTCATCGTTCGGAATACCAACGTCGTCTCCGTACTCATCGAGCAGGGCGCGGAACTCTGCTAAGAGATCCTTCCAGTAGAGGGGTGTGTTCATAGCCGCGTCTCGTTTCGTAATGTGTCCAAGTAGTCCGCCCACTCCTGCATCATGCGTTGACGCTCGGGGAGGTGCGTCGTGCGGTTGTAGGCCCGTCCGAGTGTGTTTTTGACGACGTGAGCGAGCTGGTGATCGATCAGGTGCTGAGGGAACCCGAGTTCTTCCTCCAGGACCGTATACGCCATCGCACGAAACCCATGTCCCGACATCGTGTCTGCGGGAATCCCCATGGTTCGCAGCGCGGCGGTGATGGCGTTGTCACTCATGGGTCGTCCGTTGTTCCGCGATCCAGGAAAGACGAATATCCCGTTACTCGTCAGGGGATGCAGCTGACGTAAGACGGCGACGGCTTGAGTGGCAAGCGGGACGATATGCGGTGTTTGTGTTTTCGTGACGACGATACCGCCACTCGGCTGTGTCGAGAGCGATGTCTGCCCACTTCGCCTTCCGCAATTCTCCGGGCCTGACGAACACCAGCGGTGCCAGACGCAACGCGCTGACGACAACCGGCGTGCCCTGGTAGCCGTCGAGCATCCGTAAGAGTGGCGCGATGTCCTTGGGATCAGTGACGGCGGAGAAGTGCCGCGTGGTCACGGGGGTCAATGCGCCTCTCAGGGCCGCGCTCGGGTCTGCTGTGATGCGCCCCGTCGCGATGGCGTAGCGACAGACCTGCTGGCACAGATGCAGGACGCGATGCGCTGTCTCGTAAACTTCCCGTGCTTCAAGCCGTCTGAGCATGGCGAGCAGCTCTGGCGCACGGATGTCGGCCATCGAGTGAGTGCCGAGAATGGGGAATACATACAGTTCGAGCCGACGCAACACGGTTTGGCGATGGCCCTGTGTCCAGCGAGGCCGTTGTTTCCCGTACCACTCACGAGCGACGGTCTCAAGGCTGTCCGCCGTGACCTCCACCTCGACCGCGTGTTCGGTCTTCCGCGTGTCGCTGGGGTTCAGGCCACTCGCGAGGGTGTGGCGGCACGCGTCGCGCCGTTGACGAGCCTCCTTCAGGCCGACATCCGGGTAGACGCCGAGGGAGAGCAGCTTCTCTTTGCCACCAAAGCGGTACTTAATGCGCCACCACCGGCTGCCATTGGGGTTGACGATGACGAATAAACCCAATGAATCGAAGAGTTTGCGAGGTTTCTGGCCAGGCTTGGCGTTGCGGAGCGCGGTGTCCGTGAGAGGCATGTGGGGGTAACTCCTGACGACGAATCGTCAGCAGTGGGGGTAACTCATCGTATCTATCGGTGCTGATCCAGCTGCAGTGCCACTGTTACCCCCAAAGTTACCCCCAATATCCATGGGATGTCAACGGACTGGCCTGGACGGCACAGGACGCATAAATGCTGTAAATACAACAAAAGGCTCCATTTGACTGGAGCCTTCGGATGTTCTCGGATGTTACTGGACTGCTAAGTGGTGGAGGCGGCGGGAGTCGAACCCGCCGCCTCGCAGGGTGTGGTGTTAGGCCGGACGACGGTCGCGCGCCGGGCGGCCACGACCGTTGTTGCCTTGTGAACGGGAACCGTAGGAACTCGCGTTCCCCGCGCCGGACCCGCCACCGGCTCGGTTGCCACGGTATTGCGGACGGCGTGGGCGTTGCGTCTCAGCCGCCGCCCTGGGGTCTGCGGTGACCGGGAACCCGGCTACGTCCTCCTTGGGAATAGGCTTGCCCACGAGCCGCTCGATGGCCGCGAGCTGCGGCCGCTCCTCGGGCGCCGCCAGCGAGATAGCGTTGCCACTGGCGCCGGCCCGCGCCGTGCGACCGATCCGGTGCACGTAATCCTCCGGGACATTCGGCAAGTCGAAGTTGATCACATGGCTGATGCCGTCAACGTCGATGCCGCGCGCCGCGATATCGGTGGCAATCAACGTGTCGATCGCCCCCGATCGGAAACCGTCAAGCGCCCGGGTGCGTGCGTTCTGGCTCTTGTTTCCGTGAATGGCCGCGACCCGTCGACCTGAGTGCTCAAGCTTCCGTGTGAGCTGATTCGCCCGCGCCTTGGTGCGGGTGAACACCAATGTTTGACCAACCTCCGGGCGCTTCAGCAAGCTGGCGAGGAGGTCCTTCTTCCGGGTCATCGCGACCGGATGCACAACCTGACTGATCGCGCTCACCGGCGTGGCTCGCCGCGTCACTTCGACCATTTCAGGATTCTTGGTGGTCCGTCGAATGAGGTCTTCGATCTCCTTCGGCATGGTTGCCGAATAGAACAGGTTCTGGCGGCTGTTCGGCAGTGTTGCCAGGATGCGGCGCACGTCAGGCAAGAAGCCCATGTCCAGCATCCGATCGGCTTCGTCGAGCACGACCATTTCCACTCCGCCCAGGTCGGCCTGCTTGCGACCAATGTGGTCGAGCAGTCGTCCCGGCGTCGCAATCAGCAGGTCCAGCCCGGACCGCAGACGACGTGTTTGTGGTTCCATGCCGACACCGCCGAAAATCACGGTGTGCCGCAGGTTCAGATGCCTTCCGTACTGCGTCGCCATGTCGGCGATCTGAGCGGCCAGCTCTCGGGTTGGCGTGACGACCAACGCGCGTGGACGTCGGCTCGGCTTGCCGGCGGCCAGGCGCTGCAGAAGAGGGAGCAGAAACGCCGCCGTCTTGCCGGTACCCGTCTGGGCGCACGCGATCAGATCGCGGCCCTCGAGTGCGATCGGAATGGCGCGTTCCTGAATAGGCGTAGCAGTGGTGTAGCCCGCGGCCGTGACGGCTTGGACGAGTTCCGGGCGTAGGCCCAGTTCGACAAACTTCATCTGTATGTGTTGCTCCAAGTTCCGCGCTCACCCCGGCGCGGTCGGTTATCGATGTCAGTCCCTCAGCACGAGGGCGACCGTAAGGAAGAATCTAGGAGGAGGGAGGCCCGCGCTGTGCGCTGGGCAATACCCGCTGCTCTGAGCGGGGTTTCCGGGTGGGAGAAAACCTGCTCGTGATTCGGTCACCATCGTAGCACGGAAGTTGCGCGGGTCGATGGTCTGCTCGCGCGGCGGGGCAGACGCGCGCGTCGAGCAGATTGTCGTGAAGGATTGCGGGCGTCGCGAGTAGTAACCTCCGAGGGCGGTTCGAACACGCCGCCAGGGGAGGGGCTAATGCAAACGCGAAGGAGCACCGTTGTGTTGGGTGCGGCAGTGCTGGTTGGCTGTTCGATGCTGGTAGCGTGCGATATCGGGCGAAGGGACCCAGTAGCCGCAGGTGATCCGTCGGCAATGGCCGAGCTACGTACCTACGAGGTGGCACCCGAGCACCAGGACGACCTGCAGCGCGTCCTACGCCAGGTGCTAGGCGCCGGCGAGAGCAGGCTCGGCCGGGGCACCGCGGGGCCGAGCGGCACGTTCATCGTCGTTGCCCCGGCGCGGATCCAGACAGGCATCCGCAACATGCTGTCCAATGGGTTCACGCCATCTCCGGCGCCCACTCAGGTCAAACTGACCTACTGGTTGCTGGTCGGACGTCCGGTGGATTCCGGCGCCGAGCTGGCAGCCTACTCCGTGAGTGGACCTCGCAGGCTCAGTCACTTGGAGCAGGTGATGACCCAGTTGGTCGCGGCCCAGGGCTCCGCCGAGTTCACCCTCCTCGAAGAGGTGCAGGTGTTGTCGATGGTCCAGGACCAGGGACGAGCCTACGGCAAACTGGCGCAAGTAGAGCAGACCGTGACCCAGGCGGGAGATCAGATGGTGGCCTACGTGTCGATCTCCATGCCCCAGGCGAACTCCAACCGCCAGTACGCGTTTGAGAGCCAGATATCACTTCGGGCCGGGCAATATCTGGTCGTTGGGCAAGTGGGATTGGATGGCCGGAGCTTCGGGCCGAATTTTGAACCGTTTCCAGACTCGCAGCCAGGAGACGACCTCACGTTGTACTACGTGATGATGGCTGAACACGCCCCATGAGGCCGTCCCATGCGCGACGAAGAGCTCGAGCAGCTCTACGCTCGGCTGGAGAAGCCGCTCTGCAACGTGGTCTATCGCTGGCTGTGGAGCATGGACGAAGCGCAGGACGTCGTCCAGGACGCGTTTGTGCGGCTGTGGCGCATGCGCCGACGGGTCGACATGACGACCGTAGAGCCGTTGATCTACAAGATTGCGCTCAACGCCGCGGCGTCGCGCCGCCGGTTGAAACGGGTGTGGCGCTGGGTGTCACTCGACACCATCCGCGCGCCGTTCTCGACGGCACCGCCGACCGACGAGGTGCTGTCCGTGCGTGAAGAGCGCGCCCGGGTGCGCCACGCCGTTGAAGCGCTGCCCGAGGATTTGCGGAGGGTGATCATGCTGTGCGAATACTCGTCTCTGAACTACGACGAGATTGCCACACCGCTGTCCATTCCGGCTGGGACGGTGGGCTCACGGCGCCATCGCGCACTGCGCCGGTTGCGCCAAGCGCTGTCGGAGGGCAAGACAGATGCGTGAGGACATACGGGTTGGGTTCGACTCGCTCACGCCGCCGCCGGGGGGCTTGGTCGGTCTCCGCCGGCGGATCAAGGAGGACCGTGCCAGGCGCGCGCGTGGCCGACGGGCCAGCGCTGTCACGGCCGCAGTGGTGGTGATTGGGGCGGTTGGCTGGGCCGGGTGGCGTGGCGTCCCTGACCCCAGTGTCGCATCGCCGGATCTCCTCCGCGCGTGGATCGGCGCTGGCCAACTCCCGTCCCCGACGGAGCCGCTTACCCTCTCCGAGTCCGCACGGGCCTCGACGGCTATACAGCGGGTGGACCTCCCGACGGAGGAGGTGGTGTTCTACCTCGTGGGGTTCATTCAGGACTAGCCGCGGCGGTGCCGGCGCTGGCGTGCGTTCACACGCCGCGTCACACCTGCGGCACAAACTGCGGCAGCACGTAGGCGAAAATCATCGTCACCACCGCCATGAACAGCGCCAGGATGATGCTGTGCTTCAGCGTGATCCGGAAGAGGCGACCCTCGTCAGACGACGCCATGCCGGTGGCGGCCACGGCCACGGCGATGCTCTGCAGCGAAATCATCTTGCCCATGACCCCGGTCGCGGCGTTCGTTGAAGCGGTCAGAATGGGGTTGAGGTCGAGCGCGTTGGCGGTGACGACCTGCAGCGTTCCGAACAGCGCATTCGATGACGTGTCACTGCCGGTCAAGAACACTCCGGTCCACCCTAGCATGGCGCTAAAGAACGGAAACAACGTCCCGGTGGCGGCGAAGGCCAACCCCAGCGTCGAGGTCATGCCCGCATAGTTCATCAGGAACGCGAGCGCGAGGACGGACGCGATGGTCAGCAGCGGCATCGCCAGCTGCTTGAAGACGCCGCCGACGATGCCGACGAACTTGCTGGGCGAGAGGCCGAGCACCAATGAGGCGGCGAATGCGGAGAGGAAACACGACGTGCCGGCCGCGGACAACCAGGGGAAACCGTACACCGCCGGATAGGGGGACGGAACCGCCGTCAACGGGGGGACGCGAGTGATGAGCCCGTCGAGCATCGGTACGGGAATCGACATGCTCAACGAATTCAGCACCGCCTGCACCGGCGGGAAGCGCCAGACGAGCACGAAGAGCACCAGCAGGACGTAGGGACTCCAGGCGACGAAGATTTCGCCCCCGGTGTGCGTGTGGCCCGTCGCGGTCACGGGGACGTCGCCCTCGAGACGGAACACGTTCTTGGGCTTCCACACCTTCATCGTCATGATCATCGCCACCAGAGCGGCGATTGAAGCGAGGATGACGGCGAGCTCCGGGCCGATGGTGCTCGACGCCCAGAGCAGCACACCGGCGAAGGTGACCGAGCAGGCCGCGATCGGCGGAAATACCTCAAGTGCCCGCTTGAAGCCGGACATGATCACGACCATGTAGGCCGGAATAATGATGGCGATCAGCGCGCACAGTCGCCCGGTCATGGTGCTCAGCGCGTCTACGGGCAGCTCGGTGATCCCTGCGAGCGTGGTGATCGGAATGCCGAGGGACCCGAAGGCGACCGGCGCCGTGTTGGCCACCAGGCAGATGAAGGCGGCGTAGAACGGTGAGAAGCCGAGCCCGGTCATCATGGCGGCGGCCACCGCAACCGGGGTGCCGAATCCGGCCGCCCCTTCAATGAAGGCCCCGAAGGCGAACCCGATGAGGACCGCCTGCAGGCGACGGTCGTCGCTGAGCGAGCCGATGGAGTCCTTGATGATCTCGAACTTGCCCGTATCCACCGTGACGCGATACAGAATCAGTGAGGCGATGACGATCCAGCCGATCGGGAACAGGCCGAAGGCGGCGCCGTAGACCATCGAGGCGCCCGCCTGCGGAATCGGCATCCCATACACGCTGATCGCCAGGACAAGCGCGACCCCGAGGGCGCTCAGGCCGGCGATCCAACTGGGCTTCCGTTTGACCCCCAGCATGTAGAACAGGATGACCAAGGGGACGGCCGCCACGAGGGTGGAGTAGCCGAGGCTGTCAGCGAGGGGCGTGTAGTTTTGTTCCCACATGATCGAATAGTCCGCAAAAAGGAGGTGGAACCGGTGGGCAGACTGTAGCACGCGGGGCTGGGGATGACGATACCCGGGCGGGTGCGCGTCGTCCGGGCCCTGCGGGGCATCGCGCCGCCGCCGGTTCCTGTGTCACGATGGCAGAGACCCCGTGCCGGACGAGGAGAGCGACCATGAACAGGCTGACAACGTGCGTAGCGATCGGGTTGGTGGCCTGTGCCGGCGTGGCCGAGGCCCAGGACTGGCCTCAGTGGCGGGGCCCAGACGGTCGGCGAATCTCGCACGAGACCGACCTGCCAACGGCGTGGGATGCCGACTCTGGCGTGGCGTGGCGAACGCCGCTGCGCGGTCTCGGCGTCTCGTCCCCGATCGTGTCGGGCGGCCTGGTGCTGCTGACATCGCAGGTAGGCCGTGGCCGGTTGCGTCCGGGGGGACACCCCGCGCTCGTGCGCGGCGGGGCGGAGTCGCCGGACAACGAACGGCCCCTTGGCGGCGAGCGGGTCGATGGCGACGGCGACGGCGACGGCGTTGTGTTCCTGATCAGCGCGTTTGACCACGCGGACGGCCATCTCGTGTGGGAACACGAGCTACCAGCCGAGGGCGACCAGCCGGAAGCCCACCAGAAGCACAACATGGCCAGCCCGAGCGCGGTGGCTGACGGCGAGCGCGTGTATGCCTGGTTTGCCACCGGGCAGATCGTCGCGCTCGATCTGCAGGGCGAGCGGCTCTGGGAGCGTCATCTCGCGCGGGACTATGGACCCTACGAAATCGTGTGGGGCCACTCGAGCTCGCCGATCCTCTACGAAGATCTGGTTATCCTGCAGTCGGATCACGAAACAGGGGCCTATCTACTGGCGCTCGACCGGCGGAGCGGCGAGACAAGGTGGCGGGCCGATCGGGGCGCGTCCCTGCGCTCATTCAGTACGCCGCTCGTCGTGGCGAGACCGGACGGCGATGAACTCGTCGTCAATGCCAATGCCGGTCTCGACGGCTACGATCCGTCAACGGGCGAGTGGCTCTGGCACGCCGATGGGCACAACGAGTACCCCGTCGCGGCCGCGACCTTTGATGACGATGGGATGGTGTACACGGCGCGCGGCCATCGGGCCGGCCCGTACCTGGCCATCCGGCTGGGTGGGCGAGGCGTCGTCGACGATAGCCATGTGGCCTGGCGGGTGGCGACCGGTGCTCCGTATGTGTCGTCCATCCTGTACTACGACGGCTTGATCTACATGGCCAACGGCAACGGCATCGTCACCGCGGTGGAGGCCACAACGGGCGAGCGTGTCTGGCAAGACCGGCTTGGCGGCATCTACTCGGCGTCGCCGCTGGCGGGTGACGGTAAGGTGTATCTTTTCAGCGAGACCGGCGAGACGCTCGTGCTGCGAGCGGGGCGCGAACCGCACGTGCTGCAGCGGAACGACCTCGGCGAGCGCGTGGTGTCGTCCCCAGCGGTGTCAGACGGACGGATCTTCATTCGGACCGACGGAGCGCTCGTGGCGGTCGGGCCGTGAGCGCGGCGCTGCAGCAGGGCGACCGCCGTCTGATCGCGGTCGTCGACAATCTGACATCAGAGGCCGCCGCCGCCGCAGGCCGGCACCTGACCTGTCGGAGCGGGTGCACACCCTGCTGCTTCGGTCCGTTCGCGATCACCCCGCTTGATGCCTGGCGTCTTCGTCAGGGCCTGGACGCACTCGGAGCCACAGACCCTGCCCGTGTGGCCGCCATCCGGCAGCGGGCATGCGCCGCGGCCGTGGAGCAAGCCGGTGCATTTTCGTCTGACCGGGTTGGTACATTCGCCGATGAGGCGGAGGAGGAACGGTTCTACACCGCGTTCGCGGCGGCGCCGTGCCCGGCACTCGACCCCAATTCGGGGGCGTGCTCGGTCTATGCCTGGCGACCGGTCGTGTGTCGCACGCATGGGCCGCCGCTGCGCGAGCGCGACGGTGACGTGGCCCATTGCCCGCTGTGTTTCACGGACGCGACGTCGGCCGAAGTCGACGCCGCTCGGACCACGCTTGATGTCGCAGACATGGAAGCACCGCTGGCCGACCAGGTGGCTCACGAGACTGGCCGGCGCGGCATGACCACCGTGACGTTCGCGATAGCTGATCCGTCGACCGTCCGACGGGCCGGAGCACAGCAGACGGCGTGACCATCCAAGAGTGGCTGCTACGTGCGGGCCAGTATCCCTGGGCGATCGTGGGTGTCTTCGTGGCCGTTCCGGTCGCGACGTGGGTCATAGGCCGTCTCCACGGGCGCGGACGGGGCGGGGCGACACCGTGGAAGCACCTCTACGCCGCCCTCGTGTACATCAGCTGCGTGCCCGGCCTGTTCACGACGGTGGTGACGGCCTATGCGATCTTCTTTACCTCCACCAATCTGTTGGAGGTCAACGCGGTCGTGTATCTGTTGCCGACCGTGTCCATGGTCGTGACGCTGGTGCTGCTCCGCCAGAACGTGGACGTCGCTGAGATTCCTGGCTTCCACCGGCTCTCTGGTTTGATGACCTTGATCGGCGTCAGCTTCGCCGTGGCGTTGGCCATTTCGAGGACCCGGGTGTGGCTGTTCTTTGGCGGGTCGATATTTTTGCTGTTCGCGATCGCCGCCGCCGCCTTTGCGTTGATGCGCTGGGGAACTCGCGCATTCTTTCGCCGTAGTACTGAACAGAAAGAGCGCGCACCGGACTTTCTGGATGACGTCCGGCGTCGCCGCTAGCCCCCCTGGGGGCTGGTCCGAGAATTTACGGACCCTATGGTTTCCTGCTAGTGTCCTGTAGCAGTGATCCAACGAGACGAGGCGGACGAGAGCATGGCATGGGTTTAAGAGACCGGCTGTTCGGCAGCAAGACACCAGAGGCGGCGCCGGATCCTCTCGCCGATCTGGTGCTGGAGAAGCTCAAGGTTGGGTACCTCGTCGACTACGACATGCTAACCTGGCAGGTCACCGCCTACGCGCGCTACACCTTTTCCGGCAAGGACGACAGCGTCGAGGAGTGGGAGTTGACCGCGGCCGATCAGCAACGCTATCTGGAGCTGGCGGACGGGGCCTGGTCGCTCTCCAGAAAGATCGCCATCGGCGACATTTCAGGCGATGTGCGGCAGCACATTCTTGACCACGAGGACCCGCCCGAGCGCGTCGTTTTCGAGGACACGGAATTTCGTCTGGACGCGTCCTACTCCGGGCAGATGGTCGCCAACGGCACCGGCCCCGGGACGGACGTGATTCGCTGGGAGTTCGTGGACGGGTCGGAGTCGACGTTTGTCGGTGTCGAGCAGTGGAGTGAGACCAAATTTTCGGCCGCGGCCGGGTTCGTCGTGGAGGACTATCAGTTTTCCCATATCCTGCCGGGGCAGGTCTAGACATGGTCACGAAGACACGCGTTGCCGCTCTGTTCGGCCCGCTGGTGGTGCTGGCCACGGTAGGGTGCGACACGACGCCGCCGCTGGACCGGCTCCAGGTGGAGCTCGAGCAGTATCCCGAGTATTCGGTCACCCTGCAGGACATGCGTGAAGACGGGTACTACCATCAGTACGGCGTGGTCATCGGCGAGCCCCAATCCAGCTCAGACGATCTCGTCTTTCGC
Source organism: Vicinamibacterales bacterium (assembly GCA_937766455.1). Lineage (GTDB taxonomy): Bacteria > Acidobacteriota > Vicinamibacteria > Vicinamibacterales > UBA8438 > UBA8438. The sequence continues at coordinate 23,079 of CALLXD010000040.1, forward strand.
GATTCAATCCTCGACTGGCAGGAGGTCGGTCGGGACACCTACGATCAATACCGAGAGCACCTTGGCATGGTGATTCTGTCAAAGGGGCCTGACGGCGTGGTCGACCGCAACCAGCACCCACCGGGCTACCAGCAGGTGGGCAACGAGCGATACGGTCAATGGCGCAACGACGGAGGCGGGCGATCGTTCTGGGAGTTCTACGGGCAGTACGCCCTGTTGAGCCACATGGTCGGCGGCTTCGGCCGTCCCATCTACCGCAACGACTGGGGCGGCTACCAGAGCGCGCGCGGTCGGGGGCAGACCTACTACGGGCCCGGCGGCGAATATGGGTCGAACGGGTCCGTGACCAGGCAGACAAACCCCAATTTCTTTCGTCGGCAACAGGCGCGACAGGCCGCGAGTAGCCGGTCGTTTGGGGACCGGGTCCGTAGCCGCACGTCTGGCGGCACCCGCTTCGGCGGAAAGTAGGAGAGCGACATGTCGGTGGAACAGATCGGGACGGGCTTCATCTATCTAGCGGTCGTGCTGGGCCTGCTCGTCCTCGGCAAGTGGCTCTACGACGCCCTGCACCGGCGCTTTGTGCTCCGGACCGAGCTGGTCGAGAAGGACAACCTGGCGGTCGCCCTCGCCGTGTCCGGCTACTACCTGGGCCTGGTCATCGTGCTGGGCGGTGTCGTCTCTGGGCCGGCGTCCTTCAGCGTGATCGATGATGTCATCGGGCTGGTGATCTTCGGCGTGCTGGGGACGGTGTTGCTCAATCTCTCGGCCTGGGTCAATGACGCCGTGGTCTTCTCGAAGTTCGACAACGAGCGGGAGATTGTTGAAGACCGCAACGCCGGGATGGGTGCCGTTGAAGCCGGCAACTACATTGCGGTGGGGCTGATCACGGCCGGCGCGATGTCGGGCGAGGGGGGACTCGTGCCGGGCCTGGTGTATTGGTTCGCCGGCCTGGTCGCGTTGATCGTGGCCGGATTGTTGTACGACAAGATGACGTCGTACGACCTGCACGACGAGATAGAGAAGGACAACGTTGCGGTCGGTGTCGCCTTTGCGGGTGTGTTGATCGGGTTCGGGAACATCATTCGTCTGGCCGGGGAGGGCGACTTCGTCTCCTGGAACCAGAGCTTGACCGAATTCGGCTACTACACGATCGTCGGGTTGTTCCTGTTACCGCTGGTGCGGCTGTTCGCCGACAAGGTGCTGCTTCCGGGCGCCAGCCTGAGCGACGAACTCGTGAAAGACCAACCCAACCTTGGCGCCGGCGTCCTCGAGGCCGTGTCGTATGTCGCGGCCTCGATGCTCATCGGACTCACGCTGTAGGCGCTGCGCCCCTGTCCGGGTGCGGCGAACGTATGACAACACCCCTTAGCGCTCGCCAGGCAGCTCCCCACGGCCTGGTGCTCAAGGCCTGCATCTTCATCACCGGTCTGGCCGGCATCGTGGCGGAGTACGTCATGGCCACGCTGGCCAGCTACCTGCTCGGGGATGCGGTGCTGCAGTGGACCCTCACGGTGTCCCTGATGCTGTTCGCGATGGGCGTCGGCAGCCGGGTGAGTCGGTTTGTGCGCGGGTCGATGCTCGATGCGTTCGTCGCAGTCGAGCTGTTGCTCTCGGTGGTGTGCGCCATCAGCGCCACGCTGGCGTACTTCTTGTCCGGGTGGACCACAAACCTGGCCCCCGTCATCTACGGACTCTCGTTCACCATAGGCCTGCTGATTGGTATCGAGATTCCGCTCGCCACCCGCCTTAACCAGGAGTTCGACGAGTTGCGGGTGAATATCAGCTCCGTGCTCGAGTATGACTACTACGGCGCGCTGTTGGGCGGCGTGTTGTTCGCCTTCGTCGCGCTGCCGTTCCTGGGGCTCACCTATACGCCGATCGCGGTCGGCGCGCTGAATCTGGTGGTCGCCGGCGTCCTGTTCGCCCGGCACGGTCGGCTGTTCACGTGGCGGCGGGGGCTACGCGTCGCGTTCGGCGGGGTCGCGGCGTTTGTGGTCGTGTTGGCCGTGTTCGCGGAGCCGATCGTGCTGTACGGTGAGCAGCGCAAGTATCGCGACCAGGTCATCTATCAGGAACAGACGCGCTACCAGCGAGTCGTGATGACGCAGGCGCAGGGCCATCACTGGCTCTACCTTGATGGCCACACCCAGTTCAGTTCGTTCGACGAGGAGCGGTATCACGAGCCCCTCGTGCATCCGGCCATGCTCGCGAGCGCGACTCGACGCCGGGTGCTGATGCTCGGTGGCGGCGATGGCCTCGCGTTGCGCGAAGTGCTGAAGCACCCCGAGGTGTCGGACGTGACCCTGGTCGATATCGACGAGGCGATGACCACGTTGGGGCAGACCCATGAGGTGCTGGTCACGCTGAACCGTGGCGCGTTCGACGACCCCCGCGTGTCGGTGGTGAATCAGGACGGGTATCGTTACCTGCGCGACGCGGACCGTCGCTTTTGGGACGTGATCCTGGTCGATCTCCCGGACCCCCGAACCATCGATCTGGCGAGGCTCTACGGGCGCGAGTTCTATCACCTGGCCTACGAACATCTGTCGCCGGGAGGGGTCGTTGCCACGCAAGCAACGAGCCCGTTCTTTACCCGCCGCGCATTTCTGTCTGTGAGCGCGACCATGACGGCGGCCGGCCTGACGACGGCGTCGTATCACAACCATGTGCCCACCATGGGTGAGCTGGGATGGGTGTTGGGTATGCGGGGCCGCGATGACACCCGGCCCGTCCCCGAGCGGGACCGGGCCGGGCTCAGGCAGCGGCTCGCTGGGCTCACCTTCGAGACGCTCGACACGCGGTTTGTGAACCGCGACGCGATGGTGAGTATGCTGCACTTTGGCAAAGGCTTCGACGACGCGGTCGATGTCAGCGACGAGACCAACTTCGCGATTTTCTACTACTATCGAGACGGCGATTGGGAGCTGAACTGACCAACTTCTTCAAGACCAACGTGGCCGAGCCGTTCCTGGCCCTCACGGCCTTCCTGCATCGCGAGAATCTCTTGCGGTTGATGGGGGTGATCGTGGTGCTGGTCGTGGCCGGGGCCCTGGGTCTCACGTATTTCGAAGAGAATCGGCCGTTTCCAGACGCCCTCTGGTGGTCCATCGTGACCCTCACGACGGTCGGCTTCGGAGACATCTCTCCGTTGACGCTTGGCGGCCGGTTGATCGGGGTGGTCCTGATGTTCTTCGGTATCGGTGTGCTGGGTATGTTCACGGCGACCATCGCCGGAGTGTTCGTCGAGAAGCGGTTGCGGAAGGAGCGGGGAATGGGCTCGTACGACCACCTGAATGATCACATCATTCTGTGCGGATGGAATGACCGGACGAAGGAAATCCTCAAGGATTTGCGAGCAGATGCGCGTGCGGCGGCGGCGCCCATCGTCTTGATCGCAGACATCGAGGCGAAACCGGTTGTCGACGAACATCTCAGTTTCGTGAAGGGCGGGCTGACCGAAGAGCATCTGCAGCGGGCCGGTATCGAGCAGGCGGCTACGGTGGTGCTGGTTGGCGACCGGTCTCTGGAGCATGTGGCGCGTGATGCCAAGGCCGTGCTGTCGTTGTTGACCGTGGAGAGTCTCAATCCGGCCGTGTATTCCATCGTGGAGCTCGCCAGCGAAGACAACGTGCGCCATTGCGAGCGCGCTGGCGCCGACGAGATCATCGTGGGGGCCGAGTTCAGTAGCCGGGTCATTTCCACCGCGACGCTCGACCACGGCATCTCCACGGTGCTCCGCGAATTACTGAGCGCGCAGGTCGGGCACGACCTGATCACGATACCGGTGTCAGACGCACTCGCTGAGCGTCCGTTTTTTGACGTGTTTTGCGACCTGAAGCGCGACCACGGGATGATTGCCATGGCCATCATCCCTCACGGCGCCACTACCGGAGGGGTGGTCACGAATCCGGCTGCGGACGCCATCGTCAGGTCAGACGACCGCTTGGTGGTGGTGTCGGCCGGTGAACGCCACGGCTCCTGACCCCCGGAACCAAACCACGGCAACCAGAGCAACGGAACCAGCGCCGCGGGCGGACTGCATGTCACTGTTCAGTCGCGTGAGTCTCCTCCTTCGGCGCGAACTTTCCACGCGGCTAGGGGACCAGCGTCGCCGCGCCGATCAGCGCCGGACCGGGCGCCCCGCCGATTCAGACGCGGATATAGGCCCAGGCGCACAAACCGAGGCGGGACCCGGAGACGCGGCTTCGGACGTGGCGCCCCAGACCCAGGACCCGACGCTGGCGTCGTTCTACGCCAACCTGGAGCTTCCCTACGGGGCCGACGTCGAGGCGGTGCGTGAGGCTCGGCGGCGCCTGCTTCGGCGATACCACCCAGACCTGCATTCGTCAGATCCCGAAAAGAAGCGAACCGCCACGCGGGTGGCTCAGGGGCTGAACCGAGCGCACGACGAACTGGTAGGTCGTCTGGCTCGTAAACAACAGTAGGATCACGAGCGGCGGTGCAGTGGCCGCTTGCCGAAAGATTTTTCGCCGGCTGGGTGAATAGCCGCGACGGTGGCGACGTAGATACCAACGAGACGCAAGGAGGCGTCGTGTGAATGTCTGAACATCTCGATCGAGTAAAAGGGTACTTGTTGGACCTAGGGCTGACCGTGGTCTCAGAGAACGAGGCCGACGAGTTGGTGGTGGTGGACGACGAGGATAGTGGGATCAAGCAGCTGGTCATCGACTGCGAGCCCCCGATCGTCGTCCTCGAGCAGTTGATCGCGCCGGTGCCCACGGACCCTGGCCAGCTGTTCGTCCGACTGCTCCAGATGAACAACACCCTCGTGCATGGCGCGTTCGTGCTGGACGAGACCGCCGAGCGCATTTTCTACCGTGACACGTTGCAGCTGGCCAACCTCGATCTCAATGAGCTCGAAGGGTCGGTGCGGGCGCTCTCGTTGGCCTTGGCCGAATACGGCGACGAGCTGCTCTCGCTGCTCAAGCGCTAACCTTTTCGATTATTTTTGTCCAAGGAGACACAGTCATGGCCAGTATTTTTCGGAGATTGTTCAAGGTTGCCGAGTCGAACGCCCACGCCGCGATGGACAATCTCGAGGACCCGATCAAGATGACCGAACAGGGCATTCGCGATCTCAAAACGAACCTGCAGGCCGCGATGGTCAGTCTCGCGCAGGTCAAGTCGCTGGCGATCCGCATGCAAAAGGAGGCGTCCGACCACAAGAAGCAGGCGGCCGACTACGAGCGCAAGGCCATGCTGATTCTGAAGAAGATGGAAGCGGGCGAGATGGACGCCGGGGAGGCCGAGCGCCTGGCGACCGCCGCGCTCGAGAAGAAGGAGGCCGCATTGGGGCAGGCCACCACCGCGAACACCGATCACCAGACGCAGCAACGCATGGCCGACCAGCTCCAGGCCAAGGTCGAGGATCTCAAGCGCCAGATCAGCACCTTCGAGAACGAGGCGGTGACGCTGAAGGCTCGTGCCCGCACCGCGTCATCGATGCGCAAGATCAACCAGCAACTGGCCGGCGCCGACGCGTCTGGGACCGTCGCGATGCTCGAGAAGATGAAGCAGAAGGTCCAGGAAGAGGAGTCGCTGGCAGAGGCGTACGACCAACTCGCTGACGTCGGTGGCGACATCGACCAGGACATCGACAAAGCCTTGTCGGCGCCGTCGAGCAGCGCCGGGGCCGACTCCCTGGCTGCGCTCAAAGCGAAGATGGGCATCGCCAACGCGACAGCCTAGCTACACGGAGCTCGTGTGCGCGTGGCCCAGGTCTCGCATCACGGCCTCGGCCGCGCGTACCCCGTGATATTGCGCCTCTTCGAAGATCGAGATCCCGCTCATGTCCGAGTGGGCGAAGCGGATTGCGCCGTGGGGCTCCTCGGCCCGGCGGCGCGACGCCCCCCAGACGAAACCGGGCACCGGACGAATCATCGCGTGGCCCCAGAGCATCACGTCGATGTGCCTGACCAACGATTCGATCTCCGGGTGGGCCTGCGATAGGTCCGCGAGCACCAGCGACACCCAGTCGTCCCAGCGCTGCTCCAGCATCCAGGTTCTGGCCACCGCCGGATTGGGGACCGAGAGCGGGCGGTAGTAGGTCAGCACGCTCGGACCCGGCGCGATTCGCAAGTTCTGGTGAGTCGCCACCACATACCCGAGTGACGGGCTGTCGTACAGGACGTTGTCCCACGCCGCGTCGACCGGCAGACGCGAGACGGTCAGGTTGGCCACCATCCACGGACAATACGTAAAGGCGTCCGGCGCTCCCGGCGGCGCGTACCCGTCGATGACATGCCCCGCCGTGAAACGGGGCAGCGCATAGATCGCCCGGCGTGCCCGGTATCGCACCGCGGTGCCGCGCACGGTGTCCACGGCATCCACCTCGGTAGCTCCGGTGGGTGAGCCCGGTCCTCCGCCAGTCCCCACGCGATAGACCAGCATGCCAGTGCGGACGTGGTCGGCCACACGGTCCAGGAGATGCTGCACGATACGACCGTTGCCTTCGGGCCACGTCAGGTACTGGCCTTCGGCTGGGCGCGAGCAGAAGTAGTGCCAACCGGCCCAGGCCGACGTGGTCTCGAGGGTGCACCCGTAGTCGTCGCGACAGCAGTAGTCCACATACCAGCGCAGCGGTTCGGAGGACCACCCCGCTCGGTCGAAGTAGTCGCGCATCGAGATGTCGTCGAGCGCCACGATTTCGGCGTCCGTCGTGCTGGCGGCCACCGGGATGGCGAAGGCTCGGCGGCCGCTCGCGTCGCGATAGTTTCGATACGCCCGGACCTGCGCTTCGAACTCGGTGAGCACCGCCACGGTGCCCGTGCCTTCGGGGTCGAGCAGGTCCTGGGCCGAGAGGCCGTCTCGCCACGCTCCGTCGACGAACACCCGTTCTTGCGGGGCGTGACAGAGGTGCCGCGGGTCGTAGATCGGCTCGCCGTCGGCGCCGTAGGACGGGACCATGCCCATCTCCTCCAGCAGTTCCCGGACTGCGGGCGCCTCGGGCGGCGGCACAGGAAGATAGTGTGCGCCCCACGGGTAGGCGGATACATCATTGCGCCCCGACCGCGAGTTTCCGCCGGCCTCCGATTCCAGCTCCAGCAGCGCGTAGTCGTCAAACCCGCTCTTGGACAGTTTCCACGCTGCAGACAGACCCGCCATGCCACCACCCACGATGATCACGGACACGTCGCGCGTCTCGCGCGGCTCTGGAAACCCGCCCTCGCGTAGACGGTGGCCAGTGGCGTGCGAGGCGCCGACGATCGCTCCGGTGATACCCGCGCGGCCGGGATCGAGCGGTGACGATGGCGGCGGTGACGAGCACCGGACCGCGACGGCGGCTGCGGCGGCCGGACCCATCCGCAACAGGGTTCGTCGGGTCATCCCGGCCCCTGCCGGTGCATCTGTCTTGGGGGTCATGCCTGGCGCGTGCGCTATTCGGAGACGGGAGGAGGGGTCCGTGAATACTGGTCCCACCCGTCGGCGTGATACTGCACGAGTATCTGGTTGTTCAGATGGTTGACTTCGACCGGGACGGGGGCCATGTCGGCGGGGAACTCGAAGAGCGCACGCGTGACGGCGGGCGTCAAGAATCGCAGCCCAGCCGGGAACCGTTCCGGCACCCGGAACGGTTCTCTGGACGCGACGACGTAGCCCCATTCCCCGAAGGTCGGCACCGACGCGTGATACGGCGTGGCCTGTAACCCGCTTGCCCGCACGGTGTCCACGATGCACCAGAACGCCTGACGAGACACCAGGGGAGATGTGCTCTGAATCGCCATCACGCCGCCAGGGTTCAGGTGAGCGGCGAGACGCCGATAGAACGTGGTCGTGTAGAGCTTGCCCAGCGAAAAGTTGGACGGATCGGGAAAGTCCACCACGATGAAGTCGTAGCGTCCCGCGTCGGCGTCAAGCCAGACGAACGCATCGGCATTGACGAGTTCGACCCGAGGCGACCGGAGCGCATAGTCATTGAGCGCGGCAAAGCCGTCGTGGTCGACGAAGATGTCCGTCATCACCGGGTCCAGGTCGACCAGGGTGACGTGCTCCACGCGGTCGTCCTTGAGAATCTCGCGCACCGCCATCCCGTCGCCGCCGCCCAGGACCAGTGCCTGACGAGGCTCGGCGACGGCGGCCAACCCCGGGTGGACCAGCGCTTCGTGGTAACGATATTCGTCGAGTGAGGAGAACTGCAAGTCGCCGTTGAGAAACAGACGCACCTCGCCGTCTCGCTGCGTGAGCACCACACGCTGATAGGGAGACGCGCGAGAGAAAATGACCGGGTCCTCATAGAGTAGGCGCTCTGACCGCTCCGTCAGGTCGTCCGAATACACGGCGCCGAGCAGCAACAGTACGAGCGCGGCATAGGCTTGCGCAGTAAGCCACGGTCGGCCGTGCTCCCGGCGGAACAGGTGACAGGTCCAGACCGCGACCAGCAGGTTGAGCACGCCGAACACGAACGACGACCGCATCAGCCCGACCTGAGGCACCAGCCAGAGTGGAAACAGCAACGATGCGGCCAATGCCCCCAGGTAGTCGAGCGACAGCACTTTCGAGACGAGGTCGCGGAGGGGGAACTGGTCTTCCAGGATGCGGATGAGAAACGGGATCTCGAGCCCAACCAATATGCCCGTCATCGTGACCCAGCCGTAGAGCACCACCCGGAACGACTGGATCTGACCGAACGAGAAGAACAGCACCGGCGACGAGATACCGCCGACCACCCCCACCAGAATCTCGATCACGATGAAGCGCGCGATCAGGTCGCGGTCAAAGTAGCGCGACAGGTAGGAGCCCACCCCCATCGCGAACAGATACACGCCGATGATCGTGGAAAACTGCGTGACGCTGTCGCCGAGGAGGTAGCTTGCAATCGTGCCGGCCAGCAGTTCGTAGATCAGCCCGCAGGTGGCGATGGTGAAGACCGACACCAGGAGCGCTCGGGTCTTGAGTCCCGCGTGCTCCGTCGATGGTGGGTTCGTGGGGTCCATGAGCTCCGGTGACATGGTACCCGGCATTCGCGTGGGGTGTCCTGACGGCCACCACCAGTGCGCGCGGACAACCGATGGCCGGATAGCGGCTATGGCCGCCCGCGAGGGCTCGACCGTTCGACCGTCGGTGATTCGGGTGGCCAGTGCCAAGGTAGCGCGGCGCGGCGACACCGACGTAGGATGCCGACGATGGGACTGCGCGCATTCGACAAGAAGTTCGGTTCGGCGCTCATCCAAAGCCTGCCCACCGGACCCGCGATCTACCTGTTTCACGATACCGACGGGCATGTGCTCTACGTCGGCAAGGCCAAAAACATCCGGCGGCGGCTCCAGACCTACCGCAATGCGAGCCGGAGGAAGGTGCATCGCAAGATGCGCACGCTGGTCCGGGAGGCCAGCACCCTGGAGATCAGGGCCCAGGTCTCGGAACGTGAGGCGTTGCTGGAAGAAAACGCGCTCATCAGACGGCTGAGGCCGCCCTACAACGTCGACGGCGCCTTCGCGTTTCTGTATCCGGCGGTCGGGATCGGTGCCACCGACGCGCACACGCTGCTCTGCTTCAGCACGAAGCCGGAGGCCTACGCCGACCTCCCGCTGCGCTGGTTCGGCACCTTTCGGTCACGGCCCCGCGCAAAGGAGGCGTTCGACGCACTGGTGGAACTGCTGGCCCTGATCGGTCACCTGAGCAAGCGCACCCAGCTGCCCGCCCATGAGCCAGCCCGCGGCTCGCGCCTGGTGGGCGTGCGACAGCTCCCGGGTGCACTCGCCGACAGGTTGACGTCTTTCTTCGCTGGAGAGGACTGCGCGCTGCTGGGCGCGCTCGCGACCGCCCTGTTGGCGAAGCCGCGCGCCCGTCACGAGGCGGCGCGCGTAGAGGAGCGCCTGCGCCTGCTCGACGCTTTCTATGAGACGGACACGCGCAAGTTGCGGCTCGCGATGGAGCGGCTCGGACGCACCGACACCTACGTGCCACAGGACGACCGCGACGCGCTGTTTATCTTGGCCCGCTTCGAAGCGGATCCGGCGGACGCCACGGATGACTGAGGCCAGTCTCCTGTCGTCGAACCAGTGCGACCGAGCCGCGGTCGCACATTGACCACGAGCCGGCGCTCGGGCGATCATCAGTCGGACCGTGCCCGCAGCAATGCCTGCAGGCGGCCTATCTGGAACCTCTCAAGGCGTTGCGCCGGCATCGTGGTGGGACACCACCAGGGCCAGGGGCACTCAACAGGAGAGTTGAATGGCAACGGTGAGAAACCACCATCGCATGGCGACCGTGGATGCGCTGGCCCAAGCGTTAGAGATTTCCAAGGCCTGCGTGGCTTCCGAGTCGGGACGGCTTCCCCCTGTTCGGGAGGCGGGCGCGCTTCACGCCGAGCTCGATCTCGGGCTCGGGGAGGACGGGTGCTCGTTCGAGGAACTGGTGGTCCGGCTGCGGGCCATTGTCGAGGCCTCGCCAAACAGTTCGAACCAGCGCTTCTTGAACACGCTCTTTGGTGGGCGGGAGCCGGCCGCACTCGTCGGTGAATGGCTGGCCGCGGTTTCGAACGTCTCGATGTACACCTACAAGGTCGCCGGGCCGCAGGTGCTTGTCGAGCAGGAGTTGATTGCGCGAATGTCGGCCAAAGTCGGATATGAATCCGGCGAAGGCACCTTCACCCCGGGCGGGTCGCTCTCGAACCTCACCGCCATGCTGCTGGCCCGAAACGAGGCGGTCCCGAACGCACGGGAGGACGGCCTCTCGGGGACGCCGCTGACGGTGTACACCTCCTCGGACGGTCATTACTCCATTGCCAAGAACGCAGGCATCCTTGGATTGGGCCGCGCGCGCGTTCGCCGGGTCGACACCGACTCCGAGGGGCGTATGAAGCCCGACGCGCTGGCGGCGATGATCGACGCTGACCGTGCAGCCGGCTTGACGCCGGTGTTCATCAACGCGACTGCGGGCACGACGGAGCTCGGAGCGTTCGATCCCATTCCCGCTCTCGCGCGCGTCGCGAGAGCGCACGGAGTGTGGCTTCACGTCGACGGTGCCCTCGGCGGCACGCTCCTCATGAGCACCCGACACCGACGGCTCCTCGACGGATGTGAGCACTCCGATTCGTTCACCTGGGACGCGCACAAGATGATGGGCGTGCCGATCATCTGCTCGGCAATCCTCGTGCGCGAGCGCGGCCTCCTCCAAAAACATCTCAACGAGTCGGCCGACTATCTCTTTCAAACCGCGAGTGATGACCTGAACCCGGGCGTGCGATCCCTTCAGTGCGGCCGACGCAACGATGCGCTCAAGCTGTGGGCGGCGTGGAAGCTACTTGGCGATGCTGGCTATGGCGTGCGTGTCGATAAGCAGATGGCGCTCTCGGTGCGAGCGGCGGCGATGATCGCGGCGGACCCCGACCTCGTCCTCGTCCGACAACCCCAGTCGATCAATGTCTGCTTCGAGGTGCGCGGAGCGGCGAGTGTGGCGGTGTGTGCTGAGCTGGATCGCACCGGGGCGATCAAGGTCGGGTATTGCGCAACAGGGGATCGGTGCGCGATCCGTCTCGTATGCGTGAATCCCGAAACGACCGACGCGGACCTCGATCAATTCTTCGGCGAGGTCAAGGCCTGCGCGGCTCGACTTGTACGTGACGACCTTCCTCCCACGCCTCCATCGGAACGAAGATCTCCGCAGCAATAGTGTGAGCCCTACACGGCCACTTTCGCGGTCCCGGCGATCAGCTCCTCCATCATTTCGGGACCACGAGCGAACAGCTCTTCCTGCGTGACCTTCCCGGCTTCCACGTCTGCCAGGAGCGTACGCTGGGCGACGTACTCCTTGTTGGTGATACCGGCCTTGCTTTGCAGCAACCGCCAGGCCTTCCGTCGTTCGACACAGAACAGCACGAGTTGCCGTGACAGCGCGACCACTTGAGGCTTGCCGTCTGGCCCCGGCACCTTCGCAAAGACCCCGAAGTCCGGCACAAAGGCGACGTGCCCGGGGATGAGGTGGCGGCGGTGGACGACGTCTTGCTGGGTAATCCGGAGCAGCATGTTCTCGAGCGGGATCAGGCGCTCGACCGCGCTCTCGTCCTTGATGCGCTTGAGGTGGTTCCGGAAACGGGCCTCGGTCGCGCACCAGTGCGCCACCGTGTAGCGATACTTCTCGCCCGTGCTCTTGAACTTCGTCGTGTACCAGTCCTTGTCGGGATGGGGGTTGCCCTTGAGGTCGAGGGCCTCGTCGTAGGTCTCACCCAGCGACGGATTGAAGACGAACTCCGGCGCCCCGCGTGAGTCGCGGACCCGCTGTGCCTGATCGAGGGCCATGTCGTCGGCCACCCCGTGCTCCGGCTGGCATGTCGTGAAGCACTGGAGGAAGCCAGTTCCGCGATACTCGAGCGCGTCGAGGATCGCCCGGAAGAATTTCGGCGCGTTGGCGATCGAAATTTGCGAGACAAACGGCGACCCGTGGCCGGCCAGAAATGTTTCAGCCACCGTCTTCTTCTCGACCGCCTTACCCTGCGTTGCCGCGCCGAAGGAGTTCATGTCGCCGCCCCCGAGCATCGGCGTCGAATCGGAATTTTGACCGCCCGTATTCGAGTAGACCTGCGTGTCGAGCATGACGGCTTTGACGTTGGGACGATTCTGCAGCACCACCTTGGACACGTTCTGATACCCAATGTCGCCCATGCCCCCGTCGCCACCGACGATCCACACCTTGGGCAGCTCCTTGACCTCGTCATCGGTCATCAAGTTGTCGCTGAAGTGGGTGTAGTCGTAGTAGTGCTGGTCCGTCATCGTGGCGCCCGTCTCGGTTGGCTCCTTGAGCCACGTGATGAGCGTGTCGGCCAGGCGCTCGGGCACGACCGAGCGACGTCCGTGATCGACCATGAAGCTCTCGCCAAAGAGCCACCCGATCGTGGCGCCGTCCTGGAACAGCGAGTTCATCCACGGATAGGGATGCGGGTTGTTGGGCGGGGTTGACCCGTAGACCGTATTGCACCCGGTATGGGCCGCCATCGCCATGACGCACTGGCCATTGTCGAGCCGGCCATCGATGGGTTGCAGCTCTTTGTGATTGAACGCTTCCTGCTCAAGTACCGTCGCCAGGGCATCGACGATCTCCCCATCGGAGATCGGCCCACGCGCCTTGAGTCGCGCGTCGGTGTCGCTGACGCTGTCGCCACCAAGTCCCATGATGGCGTGCGCGACCGTGCGCACGAAGAGCGCATGCTGTTCAGGGTGTAGCGCGCCCAGTGCCGCCAGGCCCTCTTCACCGCCCTGACGGAGCTCGCCCGCCTTCTCGGAAAACCGATCAGCCTTGGCGTGATACAGCGGTCGCATGTACGCCTCGGTCAGCGACGCGATGGCCCGCAAGACGCTCTTCTCGCCACATCCGGCACAGGCGCCATCGCCTGACACCAGCGCGTCGTAGTTGCGACGCACCATCAAGTGATTCCGCAGGGTCGCGGTCTTGGAATCGGCGGGGTATTCGTCGTTGTAGAACCCGAGAAATTTCTGCTCCGTGTCTGGCAGCAGGTCGAGAAACGCGGTGCCGGTCTCGTGCTCTGCGTTGACACTCTCGCTCTCGGCTACCATCCGCAGCGCATCGTGATCACCGCACGCGGTGACGCACGCGGCGCACCCTTTACAGAGGTCAGACACGAAGATCGAGAACACACCGCCACTGCCCGGGTTCTTCTTCTCTGGCCCTCTGAAGATCGCGTTGACCTTGTTATAAGCGACCGGTGCCTGGTCGAGGATGGCCAGAAATTGCTCGCGGGCCGTGTCCGAGAAGCCGTTCAGATCGGCGGCCGCCTCGCGGACGAGCTCCGGGAACGGCGTATTGGTCTTGCTGCCGACCGCATCGTTCATCAGTGACCGGGTGCGCTTCTCGATCTCTGGGACGTGGGCGATCAGTTTCGCACGGTCGTCCGTGTTCTCGACGTAGTGGCGAATGGCCGTCCGCAGCACCGTGTCGACGTCCTGCGAGCAGTTCGGGAGCGCGGTGTCGGGACAGACCGCGATGCACTCCATGCACTGGGTGCAGTTCTCGGCGATGAAGAGTGGCGTTTCACGGCGGGCGACATACTTGGACGCCGTATCGCCGGTCCCGGCCGCCATCACGCCCATGGCGGCGAGCGGTGAGGCCGGCTGGTCGTAGCCGTAGTCAGACCGGAACTGGGAGTCGAATACCCCGACCTGTGTCACCGGGGTCCGCTCGGCCTGTCCCTCCGGGGCCGGGATGGAGCGGCAGGTGCCGCACCCACCGCCATCGATGTCGATCGGCAGCATGGGAAGGCCACGGAGCGTGGAACGATCCGCCGCCGTGATCTCGCCCACTTTGATCTCGGTCACACGACTGAAACCTTGGTTCATGACCTCCATGTTGGAGTCGACGACCGCCGAACCAAGTTTGCCAAACTTCTTTTGATACTGATTGCGGACGACTTCTTCAAATTGCTCGGTGCTGATGTCGAACTCCTTCAGCAACGGGGACACTTTGAAGAACGCGCCGAGAAACGCGTTGCCCTGCATCCTGAGCTGCAGGTCAGCGCGATTGGTCGCCTTGCGGGCAATGTCAAACCCCGACAGCGTATACACCCGGATCTTCTTGTCCAGGATCTGCGTGCGGGCCCAGATCGGCAGCCGCTCCCAGGCTTCCTCCGCCGTCTCGTCAGACTCCCAGATCAACGCGCCGCCTTCGGACATCCCGTCCAGTGGATTGGTGTGCGTGAAGGCTTTGGGGTCGCAACAGAGCACCACATCGACATGCCGGAGGTCGCAATTTACCCGGATGCGTTCAGGCGCCACCACGAGGAAGTACGAGGTTGGCGCGCCCTTCTTTTCTGATCCGTATTTGGGATTGGCGCTGACGTGGATCACCTCTTTGAGTCGGCCAAAATCGTCCAGCACGGTGTTCCGGGCTGAGAGGAAATCGTTGAAGTCGCCAATGATCGCGCCCAGGTTCTTGCCGGTCGTGATCGCCCCCCAGCCGCCGATCGAGTGGAGCCTCACCGCGATCGCACCCTCGGGGAGCAAGGATGGGGTTTCCTCCGACTTGACCGCGTACGGGTGCGGAATACCGAGCACAAAGAAGGACGCCCCGTCCTTCGCCTTCCGACCGTCCGTCCGCGCCCGATCCGATGTGGCGTACTCGTACGCGCCCAGGATGTGCTCGGGACGAAAGTCGCGTGACCCCAGGCCGTAGATGCCGTTGAAGATCCGCGGCACGTCGGAGGGCGCGATGGCCGGAAACCCCTCTTCGAGCGGGTGTCCTTCGATGACCATGGCCTTGTTGAGCGCGGTTCGAATGTCGCGGCCCAGTGGGTTGTCCCCGGCCAGCGGTTCGTCGGTCCGCTCCAACACAATGGCGTTGCGCTTGCCCGCGAGGGCCTTGGCGATGGCCTGCTCCGGGAACGGCCGGAGCACATTGACGTGAATCGACCCGACGCTGGCGCCTCTGGTCTGCCTGAGGTGGTCGACCGCCGCCTCGCAATTCTCGGCCGCCGAGCCCAGCGAAATGAAGACCGTCTCGGCGTCCTCGGTCTTGTATTCCGTCAACAGGCCGTAGTGACGCCCCGTGAGACGACCGAACTCTGCGTGTGACTCCACCAGATACTGGAGAATCGGCTCGATGAAGTTGTTCCGGCGGGCCGCCACGCCCTGCATGTAGTGCTCTTGGTTCTGGACTGGTCCCAGCAGCACGGGATTGGCCAGGTCGTACATCTTCGGTACACGCCGACGCGTCGGACCGAACAGCGCGCGCTGCGCCTCGGTCGGAGAGTCGATGATGTCTTCTGGCGCGCCCAGGAATTGTCTGATGAGTTCCGACTCGTGCTTGTAGAAGGTCCGCTCCAGGTGTGTGGTGAGGAACCCATCCTGCACGTTCATCCCCGGAGTCAGGCTCTTCTCGGTGACCCGGCGCAAGATGAGTGCTTGATCCGCGGCCTGCTGGGCGTCCTTGCCGAACACGATGATCCAGCCGGTGTCGAGCACCCCGTTGATGTCGTCATGGCCGCAGTGCACATTGAGTGCATGTTTGGTCAGCGCGCGCGCGCCGACCTGAACCACCATCGTCGAGGCCTTGCCAGGCGCGTGATAGTACTGCTCAGACGCGTAGGGCAGACCCTGGCCTGACGTGAAATTGGTGACCCGTCGGCC
>CALLXD010000041.1 GCA_937766455.1 Vicinamibacterales bacterium
AGCTGCGTTCGAGTGTCCGACGACGACTGCGCGCAAAATTGATACCCCAGGTCAGGTCCGCGCCAACGGTGTACTGCAAGGCGCTCAGCGGAATGGCCAGCTCTGACGTGTAGCCAAAGTCGGTCTCGGACGTGGCCGCGTCCCAGGGGGCGTCCCAGGTATTGTCGTTGGTCGTTCCGTCCTCGGCCACGCGCCCGTCGAGTTGAGTGCCCAGCACATTGGTCATGAAGAAATAGCCAGACCGTCCATCGTGAAATGTGTCGATGTAGACCTGCACCGAGTCGTCGTTCCAGAGCTGGGCGTCCCGCTGTGTCATCTGCCCCATCAGCGGTTCCGGGTCGTGTGCCTCAAACGCAACATACAGGTGCGTCTCGCTGTAGAGCACGAGGGCTGTCGTCTCGAGCGTGGTCGGGTCCCCTCGATTCGGCTCGAACTGGATGAAATCAGTCACCCGAGCCGCGTCATCCCACTCGCCGGCTTGGATGACGCCGTCGATGACCGGGGCTACGGCCGTCTTGACGGCCGGCATCGTGAATACCGCGGGCGCTTGCGCCTGGCTGACCGGGGCACCCCCACACACGATGGTCACGGCGATGCACACGACGCGGGCCGGGCCTGAGCACCACGAGCGGCGCATAGTGAGGCGGTGAGTGAGAGCGACGTCGCAGAGCATCCGGCCCATCATAACGGGCCAGCGACTCCGCCCCTACGGTGCCGGGGGGGCGAAGCTTCGCGACGCTCTGGCCAACGCCCTGCAGGCCAATCCGCCTGCAGGGCGTGTCGTGGGCGCGCCCGCCACGTGGTCGGGTGCGGGTCGACAAGCTGCCACGAGCGCGGCGTCAGACATTCAATGGGTGCGGTCGGGCCATGCGACCGCACGCCGACCCCGCATGCCCGACTATCATGACTGCGGCATCGTCTAAGCCCAGCAGAGTGAACGGCCCCGACCACGGCGGCCGACGCGCGACGCTGGTCGCGACTGAGGTACATCATGAGGAACGGCTGTATTTGCGCGCTACTGGTCCTGACTGCGGCAGGATCCGCGGCTCAGGCGGCGCAGGAGCCATCTGAAACCGAAACCCTGCGCGCTCGCGTCCAAGCACTGGAAGACGTGGTCGACCAGTTGTTGGACCATGTGGCCCGTTTGGAAACGGCGGTCCCCATTGGCGTCACTCTGACCTGCGATCCGCCGGGGCGGGACCACGTCACGTCGGCGGGTGGACTCGGCATCCTGGTGTCATGCGACGGCATCGAACCCATCCTCGAAGGCTACCGAGTCATTGTGCGCCTGACCAACCCGAACGCGGTCGACATCGGCGACGTGCGCGCCGTGCTCCTGCATGGGGATGACGCGACCACCGGTGTCGCGGAAAATCCGGTCGCCGGTCACCTCACAGGCGACATCTCGCCCGGCGACAGCGCGGAAATGGTCTTCCTGGTCCCCGCGTCGCTGGAGAACATGCCCTATCTCACCCTGACGCGGATCGAAGTAGGGACGACCGGGAGTCGGTAGTCCCATTGCTTCAACGGTTCATCGACAGCTTCTGCCGGGCCGTCACCGGGGAAATGGAATCCATGCGCGAGCGCATGGGGCCCTACGAAATCCCTGCGACCGACGGGGAGCAACTGGACGACGCGCCGGGCCGCGATCGGGTCGCCTACCGCTTCACGCTGCACCAGAGCAGCGACAAGCTGGTGCAAGGTGGCGAGTGCAATCTGGTCACCGACCGCAGCGATGTGCTGGTCACGGTCGTCTCTATCGACGGCGACCAGATCGTCCTCAGCAGCGACCGGCCCCTCGATCTGCCCGATGGCCGGGCCACACTCGTGATCTACCCCTGGTTTCTCTACGAGCGGCTACAGGAGGCGCTGCGTGGGCTCGGTGAACACGACGGGTTCCACACCGAAACCGCGCTGTCGCTGTTCGGCAACGCGCCCGCATCCCAACCGACGGTGAGCGGCGCGACGACCGACCACCTCGCTGACTCGCTCAACGCCAGTCAACGCCAGGCGGTTGATCTCTGTTTACGAACGACGCCGGCCTTCGTCTGGGGCCCACCCGGCACGGGCAAGACCACCACGCTCGGCTACATCGTGCTGTCCCTGTTACAGCGGGGCCAACGGGTGCTGGTCACCTCGACCACTAACGCCGCTGTCGACCAGGCGTTGAGTCGCCTGGCTCAGATCGAGGACGGCGGGGCCGCCATCGACCGCGGCGAGGTCGTGCGGCTGGGACAGACGCAGGCCGATACCCACGGCGCCGGTCTGCCGCAGGTCGTGGAGCGCCTCTACGCGGCAACCCACATCCGTATCGCGGCCCTGGAGCAACGCCATGCTCGCCGGTTGCACGAATTGACGATAGGGAACGCGTTGTTGGCGGACCTCAGGGCCAACGCGGATGCCTCGCAGCTGGGACTCTTCGGCACCACGAACGTCGCAGCGGTCGACCCTGCACGCGTGGCCAGCCTGCTGCGGGGTTTCGACGCGACACGTCTCGCGACGCTCTCTGTGGAACAGCAGACCCGTCTGGTCGAACGGCGGCTTGGGCGCCTGGAGCAGGCGGTCCAACTCAGCGTCGAGCGGAGTCAACAGCTCCGCCACGACCTCCGAACGCGGGAGGGCGCAGTCGTATCGGCCGCACGCCTGGTGTTGGCGACGATGACCAATGTGTACATGAGTTCGTTGATGTCCGATCAGCGGTTCGACGCCGTCATCGTCGAAGAAGCGGGCATGGCCGTGCTCCCCACTCTGTTCTACTGCGCCAGTCTCGCCAAATCCCGCGTGATCATGGTTGGGGACCCTCGGCAACTACCCCCTATCGTCCAGTCGCCCGAGCCTTTCGTGCAGCGGGCCATGGGACGCAACATCTTCGACATCACCGTCCCAGAGCCCCACCGTAGCGAGCTCGTCGTCATGCTGGATACCCAGTACCGCATGCACCCGCGTATTGGCGATCTCGTGGGAGGGCTGTTCTACGGCGGACGCCTGCGACACGGCGACGTGACCCGCGACACGCACCGCATCGCCGCGTGCGCACCGTGCCCCGGCGCCGCCGTCGTCGTGGTCGACACCGGCGGCTCGTCGACCTGTGACACACCTGCCGGCAGCTACTCTCGGTTCAACGAGGGGCACGCCGCCATCGCGGTGGACATGGCGCGACAGGCCGTTGAGGCCGGGGCGGGATCGGTGGCGATCATCGCGCCCTACGTCGAACAAGTACGGCTCATCGGCCGGCTCCTCGCCGCCAACCCCGCCTTGTCCGATCGGGTTGAATGCCGCACCGTCCATCGTTTCCAGGGCGGCGAGCGCGATGTCGTGGTCGTCGACACGGTGGACGCCGAACCATTGCCGCCTGGCCGGCTGCTGTCGGACAGGCGGCCGTTGTCTTCGGCGTCCAACCTCATCAACGTGAGCGTCTCTCGCGCCCGCGGGAAGCTCGTGATCGTCGCCGACGCTCAGTACTTCCGCCGTCGCGACCCGGCCGGCATCATCGATCGCGTGCTGACGGCGGCGCAGGAGCTGGGCACCATCGTGAGCCCCTAGCAGTCCGGATGCGAGCCGTCAGTGGGCTGACGCCTGCAGATGCTCACGTAGCAGGTCACGCCCGAAATCACCGTTGAAGTCGCGCCAGACCGAATGGACGTGATTGCCATCACCCTGGAAGTTGTCGTATTCGATCAAGAAAGTTGGCCCCTGCACCCGGTAGTAGTGCTGTTCGCCCCGCTCTGTCGGCCCCGCCCACGCAAATGTGATGTTCGCAAGCCCCGCATCGCGGATGCTCGCCATCCGCTCGGCCGCGATGTCACTCGCCATGATGGACGTGTAGGCGCCGACGACCTCCAAGAGCAACTCGCGTTGCGTCGCGTTCAGCGCGGATGCCTGGACGCCGACCGGCGAGAGCGGATCGATATCCACCTCGGCCCCGGTCAGGATGTCATCAGGCGCCACATCTTCCAGAATGGCCGCGCTTCGCTGGGACGCGTCAAGCGCGGTGACCAGGGCCCGAGCCGCATCCTCGCGCTCTCGGAGGACCCTGAGGCCGGCCTTGGGTCCGGTCCGAACCTGAGCGGGATTTGACCCGAAGAAATACGGGGAGGCCGACACCGCGTTGCCGTCCACCACCGTGAAGTGCATCGACATGTGATGCCCCTCGAAACGCCAGCCCCACGCGCCGTCGGGCGACGGGGTCCCAAAGACTGAAAACAAGTATGTTTCAGGGTCTCTGACCAGTCGACCGTTGGGCTCGAGCGCCCGCAGGACGGTTTCCAGGTCCATGATGGCGGTGGCCGTCAGATAGCCGCGCTGGCTAAGTCCGGCGCTCAGCAAATCGTGCGCCCGGGCCCGTTGGGCGTCGGTCATGGCCTTGAGGGTCAGTCCTTTCCGCGGAAACATCTCCGTGGGGATGAAATGCCACTGCGTCCGTTCATCGGACTCGAACGTAAAGGCCGCCTGAGCTCGCTGGTCGGGGGTCAAGCTTTCGAGGAATCGGTTCGCTGCCGTCGCCATGGTCGAGGCGGACCGTTCCGCCGCCACCATCGCCGTCACCACGGACAACGACACGACAACCAGAGCCAACAGAAGACGCGACGATTGGAGAAGCCTCATACCTGATCTCACTTTCCTCAACTCGGGCAAACCCGCTCGACTCGGGCCACCACGCTGTGGGCGAGCCCCAAGAATAGTCTCGAGCGGGCAGACCAGCAAGGTGCCACGGCCTTCTGCGTCTCGCCACGCGGCTCTCACGCCCCTCGCGCATTTGGCCCTGCACAGCCCGTCGAGTTATTCTCGCGATGGACCTTGCCGCACTCAACGAGGTCGTCGTCGGAATGCGGGAGGCCGGTTCAACTGAACCGGCGTATCAGCACTCGGGCGTGAGGCAGGCTTCACCAGAACACGCACGGCGCCGCAAGCGGTCGAGAACAGACTGGTGCGACGCCACATCCAAAGGACACTTCAGTAGTGGCGACCCTTGTCCAAAAATACGGCGGCACGTCTCTGGGCGACGCCGACAAGATCAAATTCGTGGCGCAGCGCGTCGCGGCCGCGCGCGCGGCAGGAAATGACGTCGCCGTCGTTGTGTCGGCGATGGGCAAGACCACCGACGCGCTGATCGCGCTGGCCGATTCTCTGAGCTCCTCTCCAGAGCCACGCGAGATGGACCTGCTGCTGTCTACCGGGGAAATCGTCTCGTCGACGCTCATGGCGATGGCGCTGCGGGAGATGGGCGTGCCGTCGATCAGCATGGGCGGTGCGCAGGCCGGAATCCGCACCGACACCGCCCACGGGCGCGCGTCCATCGTGCATCTCGACCCCGCGCGCGTCCGGCAGGAGCTGGACGCCGGCACCGTCGTCATCATCGCCGGGTTCCAGGGCGTCAACGACGAGATGGACATCACGACGCTGGGACGAGGCGGGTCCGACACCACGGCGGTGGCCGTCGCGGTCGCGCTCAAGGCGGACCGCTGCGAGATCTACACGGACGTCGATGGTATCTACACGGCCGATCCCCGTGTGGTGCCGGATGCGAGAAAACTGGCGGAGATCGGCTACGAGGAAATGCTGGAGCTGGCAACCTACGGAGCGAAGATGCACCCCCGCTCGATCGAGCTGGCCGCCTGGTACAAGCTCCCCGTGCTGGTTGCGTCGAGCACCAAGGACGTGCCGGGCACGCTCATCCACGATACGGGTTCCGACGGAGACAACGAGATGGAGATTAGCAACAAGGTGCGCGGCGTGACGTACGAGCGGAATGTCGCCCGGGTCACCATTCGCGGAGTGGCGGACAACCCCGGCATCTCGGCGCGGGTCTTCGAACCACTGACCGCCGCCAACATCAGCGTGGATACGATCGTCCAGAACGCGAGCACCGCGCGTCTCACGGACCTCTCGTTCACGCTCGAAAGCCGAGACGTCACACAGGCACTCGAGGTCACGCGACGGGTGGCGACGGACATCGGCGCGACCGATTGCGTCGCGCACGATCACCTGGGCAACGTCAGCATCGTCGGTACGGGCATGCAGAACGCCCCCGGGTTCGCTTCTCGGATGTTTCGTGCCCTCGCGGACGCGGGGATCAACATCGAGATGATCACGACCTCGCAGATACGGATCACGTGCCTGGTGGACGAGTCACAGGTCGCCGAGGCCGTGCGGATCCTCCACGACGCCTTCGAGGTTGGCGAAGCGTAGGGCACGGCTGGCCTCGATGCGGTTGTGGAAGGAGCCCCACTGGCACATCCCGAGAACTGTCTCACCTGCGGCTTCCTGACGCTGCGAGGACAGGAGTATCTCGCCATCGACCGCGAGGCGCTGTCCCCTGAGCGGGCGCCGGCCGAAGCTGTGCACCTGCGATGCTATCTAGAGCTGTGGGACGACGTCCGTCCCGAACGCGGACTACCGGACGTCATTCGCGAAGCGCACGCCGTGCGAACCTGCGCCGGCCATCTCACCCATCAGCCCGGGCAGTCGCCCAAACAGCACTTGGTCATATCTGTCCAACGGCATCGGCGGCGACCCCGATGGCAGATGCCAACCGTGGTGGGCATCCTGCTGGTTGTCGGCGCATTCTTCGCGCGCAGTTGCCTTTCCTGACCCACGCAGGTTCCACGCCCGGCGAGGAGCAGCAGCGGAAAGCCAAGGTGAAACATCTGCGAGCGGCGCGCCGTCTAGATTGGTGGGACCACTGCCCAGCCGGGTTAACGTGGCCCCGCCGCTTGTCGCGACCCTGACCTCCGGTCGCGCCTCAAGAGAGCCCGGCTGGGCACTCTTCTGTCCCGTTCCGAACTTCACAACCAGACCGAGAACCGGAGCGTGCGCTCATCGCATGGACACCGCGGATCACTCGTGCCGAGGCGCCACCACTGGATCGACTCGCGTCGCGCGACGGGCTGGGAGGTAGCTGGCGAGCGCGGCAACCACGGCCAACAAGACGGGTGCCGCGATGAAGGTCGCCGGATCGGTGGCGGTCACTCCGAACAGGAGGTTGTCGAGGAACCGTGTGACCGCCAGCGCACCCAACAGGCCGCTGACGAGTCCAAGCGCCACGATGGAGCCCGCCTGGCAGAAGACGAGCTGCAGGATATCCCGCCGGAGGGCGCCCAGTGCGGCGCGAACCCCGATCTCGTGGCGTCGTTGGGACACGGCGTGTGCCAGGACCCCATAGATGCCGATGCCGGCAAGCGCCAGCGCCGTCAGGCCAAAGACACTGAGGAGGATCGCGTTGAACCGCGGCTCTGTCACCGACGCGGAGAGGCGGCTGTCCATGGTCATAACGTCGCCGAGCGCCGCATCGGGGTACACCGCGGTGATCGCCTCGCGCAGAAACGGCACCACGGAGCCGGGATCCCCGTCGACTCGAATCGCGATCTGCGGACGCTCGTTGGACAGCGGGCGACCGGGGTTCTGACGATACGACCGATAGAGCACCGCCTCCGGGTCCGTCGCAAGCCCGGTGTGCCGGACGTCCCCCACGACGCCCACCACCTCCCACGGGCTCTCGTCGTCGCCGCCGAACGCGAGGAGCTGCCCCACTGGACGCTCAGGTCGTAGGTGCAGTCGGGCGAATGTGTCATTCACCACGACCGATCACGGCGTCCCGGTGCGGTCCTGGTCGGTTAACAGCCGACCGTCGATGAGCGGTATCCCCACGGTGTGGTGATAGCCGGGGCTGGTCAGTTGGAGCCGGGCGCGGGGCCATCTGCCAGGTCGGCGGGCGGCGGACGACCAACGACCGAGACCGGCATGTCGTAGCCACCGGCAACGAGCGGCAGAAGAGACGTCACGCCGGCCGCCCGAACACCTGGGAGTTCAGCGAGGCGGCCCAGAACCTGGTCGAACCGCGCAATATCGGCCCGGACCAGTGCCTCGTGTGCCGTCGACGTGAGCTCAGCCCAACCCGTTCCCTGTTCCGGCGAGATCGGGATGTAGGCACGCGCGGTCAGGAGACCAGCTGGGTCATATCCGGGGCCATGTCGGTCATCTGATCGAAGCTGCGCACCAAGAGGCCCGCGGCGACGACCAGAACGACCGCGAAGGCAATCTCGGCGCTGGCCAGCGCGGCTCGAACTCGGGTAGCCCGCAACCGCCCGACACCGACGGATGTGGACGCACCCACGTTCGCGCCGTCTCTCAGGTCCGCCCGCCCACCGTGAAACGCCGGGACGCTGCCACAGACGAGGCCGGTCGCCAGCGAGAGACTCACCCCGAAGCCGAGCACAATCGGGTCGAACGAAGCGTGGGCGACGCGTGAGATGTCGCCCGGCGCGACCGAGAGCAGCAGATCGCGTCCCCAGTAGGCCGCCAGCAATCCGAGAGCACCGCCGGCGACACTCAGTACCAGGCTCTCGGTGAGCAGCTGTCGCAGCAGGCGCCACCGACTGGCACCAATGGCCGCGCGGATGGCCAACTCGCGAGCACGCGTCACCCCTCGCGCGAGTAACAAGTTGGCCAGATTCACCGCGGCGATCAGCATCACCGTCATGACTCCGGCAAAGAGCATCAGCAATGCAGGTCTGGTCTCGGCGACCATTTCCTCCTGCAACGGCACTAGCTGCACCCGTAGAGTCGGGGCTTCGGGGTCCTCGAATATCCGTTGCGACACCCCGCGCCGAATCGCGGCGCCCTCAGCTTCGGCCTGGGCGACCGTCACGTCAGGGCGTATTCGCGCCAGCGCCGGCACAAGCATGACGGCCAGGCCCCCACCAGGAAGCGTCGGCGGCGTCAGATTGAGTGGGGTCCACAGCAGGGTCTCCCGATCGGGAAAATAGAAGTCCGCCGGCAGCACGCCCACGATCGTGTGGGGCCTCGTCTCGAGCGTCAGCGCCTCTCCGATTACGCCCGGGTCGGCCCCGAAACGGCTGCGCCACAAGCGGTCGCTCAGCAGCACGACCGGACTGGCCCCGGGTGCGGCCTCGTCGGGGAGAAACAGGCGACCGAGTTGCGGTGTCGTCCGCAGCAGCGCAAACATCGACGGCGAGACGCGCATGCCCTGGATTCGCTCGACGGTGTCGATGCTTCGAACCGTATAACTGTTCGGGGTGTAGGCGGCGACGTGTTCCAGGGTCTTGCCTTCCGCGGACCACGCCTGAAGCAGCACGTCCGTCACGAAGACATCCATCTGCTGGCCGGCCGGCCCTGGGCGCTCTGACCGGATCCGAACAATCCGGTCCGATTCTGGATACGGAAGCGGTCTCAACAGCACCGCGTTGACGACGCTGAAAATCGCCGTTGACGCACCAATGCCAATCGCGACTGTCAGCACGGCGGCCACCGTGAATCCGCGCTGCGTACTGAATGCCCGACACGCCCGACGGACGTCGTGCAGGAGATCGGCCATGTGAACCATTAGACACCGGAGCGGTGGTTTTTGTCAGGATGGGGTCTCGGTGGTCAGCCAAGACGGATGACCTGAGCAACACGCGCGCTGCTGTGACGGCAGCTACCCGGACCTAGGACGGCATGGGCGCCATCCGGCGCTGGTTCAGGCTTCGGATTCGCGTGGGGCGAGAGCCGCAAGCACCCGTCGGCGCTCGCTGTCTGATCGGATGCGCTTGGCCGCCTCGATGTAGGCCGCACGGAGGTCGGCGCTACGTCGTGCTTGGTCGGAGGCCGCGACGAGCACCCGAGCCTGTTCACCGCTCGACGAGATAGCGCCGACTGACCGGATCACGGCGCTGAGTGAGGCGTCGTCGAGGCGGGCGGAGGAGAGCAGGCTGACCAGCACCCGGGCGTGCTCCCCCGAAGAGGAAATGGTTTCGACCGCATCCAAGAAGGCGTCGCGCGGCGCCGGCTCGTTCATGAAAGCGGGGGCCGCGGCGACCAGCACGCGAGCCTTCGCGCCGTTCGACGAGATGGTGTCGACGGACCGCGTGAGCGACAACATGGCAGGTCCGTCGAGGTGCCCCCCGTCGACGAACGCGACCAGGGCACGCGCGTGATCGCCGGACGACGTGATGGAATCGACCGCGTCAAAGAAGCCATCCCGGACGGCGGGGTCGACACGGTAGTGATCCACGGCCGCCATCAAGACGCGGGTCTTGGATCCGTTGGACGTGATCCGGCTGGTCGAGCGCAACACCGCGACAATGGTCGAGGCATCGAGCTCGTCGCGATCCAGCACTCGCCGCAGCACCCGCGCCCGACTCTCGGACGACCGTATGGAATCGACGGCCTCGAAGAACGCTGGCGGGACACCGTCTTCCGCGTCTTCCGCGCCTTCCCTCGGATCGTCGTACCTGGCCGCCACCGCGATAAGCACCCGCGCCGTGGTCTGACTCGAGTCGAGGGACCGGGCCGACCGCAACACGTGACCAACCGTTGCCCGATCCGGCTCGAGGTCGAGGATGGCGTGGAGTACCCGCGCCCGACTCCCCGACGAGTGAATGCTGTCCACCGCCTCGAAGTACGCTCTTTGTGGGTCTCCAGACGGAAAATACGGCATGGCCTCGATCAGAAAGCTCGCCCGGGTGCCGCTGGACCCGATGCGTGTCGTGGCCTGGTCGGCGGTCTCTATCAGCTTGGCGGTCGTCAGCGTGCCTTGGGCCAGCAGCGCCGTCAGGTACCGGCTGACCGCAGAGCTGGACTCGAACGCGGCGAGATCTTCGAAGACCCGATCCACGCCGCCGGCGGCCAGCAGCCGGCCCACTCGGGCTTCAGCGCCGATACCGGTCCGACGAATGGCCTGTAGGAAGATCCGAGCCAGCTCCTGGCGGGCGTCCGCATCGTCAGGCTGGTCGCGACCATTCACGGTATGCGTCAACCGAACGCGGCCATCGGCCCCCGGCGCTACCCGGACCCGGCGCGTGCGGAAGCCGCGGCGCTCCTCCACATGGAGAAAGCCCCCTGGCGCGATGTGGGCGACCCCCCGGTCGTCATCCGCGAAGGTCACCTGCCCGGCGCCCCACACCTCGAATCGCCGGTTCAGGTGGCTTGAGTGATAGTGGAACGTCGCGTCCTGGTCTGGACCGCGGTCGACCGCGAACACGCATCCGGACGCGAGGATGGCACTCGACACCAGGGAGACGACTGCGAGCGGCGCGGAGAGACGGCCAGTCATGGGAAACCTCATGGGAGTGACGGATGCTTCACTACCAGCAACGCATATGGCAGTGAAAAGTTCCCTCCCCGGGCCCCCACGCTGGTCCCCGACGTGACGAGGCGCTCGACGTCTGTCCCTACGGGTCGCGCGTTGGGAAGCGACCGATCGCCACGAGCAGATTCAGGCGAGTTTGCTCCAGGCCATCCTGTGCGAGGGCGGCGGATGTCTCCGCGTCGCGTGCCGACCGTTGCGCGTCGATGACTTCGATGTTGGTCGTGGCCCCAAGCTCGTAGGCGGCCGTGGTGATCTGCAGGACTTCCTCAGCCTGTGCGGCCGATTGCCGAACGATCAGCAGTGCGCGCTGACGGCTGGCCACCGCCTGCCGGGCGAGCCGCACTTCGGACCGCGCCTGGATCTGCAGCTGCGTCAGCGCCAGTCGCTGATCCAGCAGAGACATCTGGCGTTGCTTGCGCACGGCGCGTTCCAGACCGCTCTGAAAGATCGGTTGCACCAGCGACGCCGTAAAACGCCACGACCGTGACGGTTGGAAAATGCCGGCCGGCACGACGTACTGCGGATCGAACGACAGCGTCGCCGACGGTCCGACATCCTTCCAGCTATCACGCACGACCCGTTCGGCGGCGCGGATGATGGTGCCTTGTGTCTTGAAGTCTGGCCTCGCTGTCATCCACGCCGACTCGTCCAGCGTCAACGGCACCACGAATGTGGGTTCCCCGGCGGCGTCCACCGGGCCGTTCTCGGCCAGCAGGACACCGAGCGCCTCTTGCGCGCTGCGGAGCTCGAACCGCACCGTCTCGAGTCGAGCCTCTCCCGCGGTCGCCTCTTGTGCCGCTCGCAGCATGTCGAGTCGACTGCCAGCGCCGGCGTCGAGCCGGCGCTCCGCATTGGCCAGATGGGCCCGCGCGGTCTGAAGCGACCGCTCTTCGACGCTGACTTGTCGCTGCGCCGACACGATGGCGAGATACGTCTGCGCCGTCGCGACCGCGATCTGTGTGCGAACCTCGTCCGCCGCGTCCGCCGCGACCGCCGTCTGGTCCTGCGCCTGCGCGGTGGCCGCCCACCGGGCGGGCGCCAGGATCGGCACGCTGAGGGTGGGCGCAAAGGTGACTTGATGCCGCGGCTGAATCACGTCGTCGTCGAAGGCCACGGGTGTATTCACCGTGGTGCTGTTCACCCGCGCCGTCACCGTCGGTCGCGTCACCGCGCGAGCCTGCGACAAAATCGCTTCCGCCCGGCCAATCGCGGTTGCCGCACGCGCCACGCTCGGATTGCGTGCCATGGCCTCCCGTACGGCCTCGTCGAATCCGACCTTCCGGGGCGCACGCTCCTGCGCCCATCCCTCGACTGCCCCCCCGAATTCCCCGCCGACTGCCCCGCCCGCCAGGACGACGAGCAACGCCCCGATCACTCTACGCATGCGCGCCTCCCGCTTCGCCGACCGCGTCACGATGGATCCCCTGCGTGTCTCTACCCGGCGCCAGGGACCGCAGCACCGCGTAGAGGACCGGAATGAAAATCAGCGACAGGAACGTTGAGGCAATCATGCCCCCCGCGACGGCCGTACCCACCGAGTTGCGTGCGCCCGAACCCGCCCCCGTGGCCAGTGCGAGTGGCAGCACGCCCAGGATGAAGGTCAGCGACGTCATCAGAATCGGCCGTAACCGGATTCGTGCAGCCTCGGCCGCGGCTTCGGCGATGGGCCATCCCTGTTTGCGCAGGTGTTCCGCAAACTCGACGATCAAGATGGAATTCTTGGCCGCCAGCCCGATCAGCATGACCAAGCCGACCTGGCAGAAGATGTCATTGGACAGCCCTCGCATGAGCTGGGCCCCAAGCGCGCCGAGCACCGCGAGCGGAACGCCCAGCAAGATAATGACCGGCAACACCCAGCTCTCGTATTGCGCGGCCAGCACGAGATACACGAGCAGGATGCTCAGGGCAAAGATGTAGACGGCGGTCGATCCGGCTTTGAGCTCTTCAAGAGACTGTCCGGCCCACTTGAAACCGAACCCGGCGGGCAGTGTCTCAGCCGCGATCTGTTCCATGGCGGCGAGCGCTTGCCCAGAACTGACGCCCGGCAACGGCACACCCGTGACCTCGGCCGACCGCACGAGGTCGAAATGGCTGATCACCGACGGCGCCGTCTGCTCCCGCACCCGCACCACGGTGTCGAGCGAGACCATCTCCCCGTTTGAGGCCCGCGCGTAGTAGCTGTTCAGATCGGAGGGCTCACCCCGAAATTCCTGATCGGCCTGCACGTAGACGCGGTAGGCGCGGTTGTTGAAGTCGAAGTCATTTACGTACTGGGAGCCAAGCAGCACCTGCAAGGCGCCGGTAATCTCGCTGATCGGGAGCCCCAGGCTGCGCGCCCGGTCCCGGTCGATGTCAACCACGAGCTGTGGGTCGTTGGCCGTGAAACTGCTGAACGCCCCCGCCACCTGGCCCGAAGCATTCGCCCGGCTGATGATCTGCGACGTGACGTTCGCCAGGTCTGCGATGTCACCGCCCGACTGGTCCTGTATCTCGAGCTGGAACCCACCAAATTGCGACAGGCCCTGAATCGCCGGAGGAATGACGGGAATGACGAGTCCGCCCGTGATGCCCCCAAGCAACGCCGGCCGGACCCGGTCTAGCACCGACGCGAGCGACTGCGACGGGTCGCGACGCTCGTCGTACGGCGTGAGAGACGCGAACATCATGCCCTGGTTCGAGGCGGGCCCGGTGAAACTGAAGCCCGCCACCGCGAACACACCGGCCACTTCCGGTTGAGCGGACAGGACCGCCTCGGCCTGCGCCATGATGTCCACGGTGTACTCGAGCGAAGATCCGCCCGGCGCCTGCACGATGACCATCAGGTAGCCCTCGTCCTCGTCTGGCACGAACGCCGACGGCACGGCCTGATAGACGGCCCAGGTGGCGACCAGACCGGCGGCGAACGCGACGAGAACGGCCCATCGCCAACGCAACGCGCCCCTCACGAAACGGACGTAGAGGCGGGTGCCGCCATCAATCGCTGAATTGACCGCACGAAAAAACACCCCCGGCGGGCGTGGCTCGCTGTCGAGGAGCAGCGCCGACAGCGCCGGCGTCAGCGTCACGGCGGTGAACACCGAGAGAATGACGGCGCACGCGATGGTGATCGCGAACTGTTGGTACATCTGGCCGGTGGTCCCGGGGAAGAACGCCACCGGAACGAACACCGCCACCAGGACGATGCCAATGACCACGACAGCGCCGAACACTTCCCGCATGGCGTCGATCGACGCATCGAGCGCATTCTTGCCGTCCTCGCGCATGTGCCGCTCGATGTTCTCGATGACGACGATGGCGTCGTCCACCACGGTACCGGTCGCAAGCACCACGCCGAACAGGGTCAGCGTGTTGATGGAGAAGCCAAACAGGCGCATGAACGCAAAGGTGCCGATGAGAGATACCGGAATCGTGATGGCCGGGATGAGCGTGCTCCGCCAGTTCTGAAGAAACAGGAACAGCACGAGCACGACGAGCACGATCGCTTCGCCCAGCGTCTTCACGACCTCCACGATCGACTCGCGCACCACGCTGACCTGCTCGAACGCCAGCTCCCAGTGCATGCCGGGAGGAAAGTTCTGTTCCAAGCGGTCCATCTCGGCCAACACGGCGTCGTAGACCTCCAGCGCGTTGGCCGATGGCAGGAGTTGGATGCCCATACCTGCCGCTTCCCGACCGCTGTAGCGCAGGTCCGATGCGCAGCTCTCGGCGCCCAATTCCACCCGACCGACGTCCTGTACGCGCACCAACGTACCGTCTGCGCCAGACTTGACGACCACCCGCTCGAACTGCTCGACACCCGTCAGGCGCCCCTCGGCGCGCACGCTGAACTCGTAGGTTTGTCCCGCCGGCACCGGCGCCTGCCCCACGCTGCCTGCCGCCACTTGCACGTTCTGCTCACGAAGCGCATCGACGACGTCCCCCGCGGTCAGACGGCGTCCGGCCAGCCGCTCCGGATCCAGCCAGAGACGCATGGCGTATCGCCGCTCGCCAAACGTCTGGACGTCGCCCACACCGGGCACGCGCTTGAGCGCGTCCCGGATGTACACGTCCATGTAGTTGCTGAGGAAGAGTTGGTCGTACCGGTCGTCGTCGGAAAAGAACGCGAGGCCTCCGATGAATCCGGCCGAGACCTTGATGACCGTAATTCCGTTATTGCGGACTTCGACCGGCATCCGGCCCAAGACCTGCGACACCCGATTCTGCACGTCCACTGCCGCCAGGTCGGCGTCGCGGCCGATCTCGAACACGACGTTGATGGTGCTGAATCCGTTGCTGGTGCTGGACGAGGTCATGTACAGCATGCCCTCGACACCGTTGATCACCTGTTCGAGCGGCGTGGTCACCGCACTCTCGACCGCTTGGGCGTTGGCACCCGTGTACCACGCAGTGACCGTGACTGTGGGCGGACTGAGCTCCGGGTATCGTGCCACCGGCAACGTCGGAATGGCGACGGCGCCTGCCAGCACGATGAGCAGCGCACACACGGTAGCCAGGATGGGCCGACGGATGAAGACCTGACTGAACACGCTACTGTGCCTCCGCCGGGCGGCCAGCCGAAACACTATCCGCGGAGGACTGTGGCGGCAGCATCTGAATCGGCGCGCCGTCGCCAATCTTCTGCGTGCCGGACACCACCACGAGGTCACCCTCAGTCAGACCATCGAGGACGACGTAGGCATCCCCAATGACCGGCCCGAGCACGACCGCCCGTTGACGGGCCACCAAGCCCCCATCCGACTCTTCGGCCACAAACACGAAGCGCTGGTCGTTGACGCGCTGGACCGCCCTGACCGCCACAGACAGACCAGAGTCCACGCTCCAGACGACATGCGCCCGGACGAACTGATCGGCGCGCAGCAGGCCGGGCCGCACGTTCACAGGCGCTTTGACAAGCACGCTTTGCGTCTGGTGGTCGACCGACGCCGCCACGAAGGAGATGTGTGTGTCGGCCAGCACCTCGCCGCCGTCGTCCACGAGGCGGACCGGGAGCCCCACCCGAAGACTCGGCGCCTGCTGGACCGGAATGTTGAGATACGCCTCGAGGCCCACGTTGTCGTCCACGGTCGTCAACACCGTGGTGCGGGTCACGCGGTCGCCAGGGCGCACCGGTACGTCCCCCACCACCCCGGCCGTCTGAGCGACCACGGCGTAGTAGCCCAGTTCAACTTCCTGTTGGCGAATCTGCTGCTCGATAACCTGGAGTTGCGCCTCGGCGGTCTTGAGCGACGTAGTCGCCTGGTCCAACTCCTGCTGGCTCATCGCACCCGCCGCGACGAGCTGCGTCGCGCGCTCGGCCTGCTGTCGAGCGAACGCAATGTCGGCCTCGCGCGCCACCTGCTGCGCCTCGAGGCTGGACACCAGCGCCCGTTGCGCACTGGCGTCGATCTCGAACATCGGTGTTCCCGGCGTCACCCGTTCGCCTGACGAGACGAGAATCCGAACGAGAAAACCCTCGGCCTGAGCTTGAATGGTCGTGGACCGCCGAGATTTGAGCGTGCCGACGAACTCGCTGACCCGTTCGACCGGGCTCGCCTCGAGCGCGACAAACTCAACCGGCGTCGCCGGGGGGGGACTAGGCGGAGGCCCGGGTGGCGGCGCCGTACACGCGGCGACGAGGCAAAACAGCGCCAACACGGCCCAGTGCGGACGCGTACGGCGGACGGCATGAGTGACACACATCTGCATTTGAACCTGTGTGAAGCTGAGACCTGTACATCAGGCCGACGATGGCTTCTTCCTACGATTCCTGATTGGAGCCGGCCCGGGTTGGGTACCCGCGCCTCTCGAACCACGTGTCGGGGCTGTAGAACCCGCCACCTACACCTGGGTGCCGAGCCGCTACAGGATCGGGAGCTTCCCCACTCACGGCTTCATCGCCGCGATCGAGGTCAACACGCCCTAGGGATAGTGTAGCGCTGGAGACCCGTCGCTAGAAAATTTTCTTCGCCATCGAGAGCAGACCCGATGCAGTCGTGGGTCCACGTCGCCAACGTCCGCCTAGTTGATACACTCTCCGTCGCAGGAAAGATCAGATCGAGGGACGATGATGAACCGATGGCTTCAGGCCGTGTCGCTGGTTGGGATCACCGCGCTGGGATGCGCCCAGGCACAGGCGGACGAGGAGAGCCTGCGTAATTCGTTCGCGGAACGGATCGCCTCCAGCGCCTTCGTCAGCGACTTCGAGCGGGACGGGCCCGAGCTCCGCTTCTCCGGTCCGGACGGTGAAGGCAACACCACCGACTGGGTCGTGCGCATCGAGACGTCATTCGTCGAACCCAACGAATTCGACGACGCGTCCCCTTTTGTAGGACGCATCCTCTCCGAATGGGAGCAGGACGGGGACGTCGCGGAGTTCCTTGGCAACATGACCGCGATCCCGCAAGAGTTCCTCGATCGCGGGCTGGCGCAAGAATGCTGGGCCAACTGGATAGAGGTGAACCGCGCCTGGGACTGGTAACGCGGCCGCGCACGAGCCAACTGGCCGAACCCGGCGCAGCGATGGTTCGCCGCCCCACGGCGTCTCAATGAATAGCGTCGGCCACACTACCCTGTCGAATCATTCTCCGGGCGTCGGCTCGTCCGTGTCCACGCTTCCATCCCGATCGGGACCAGCCCCTGGGACGGCTTCTGCCCGGCGGCGGCGGGCCTGCCACTTCCCTTTCAAGGTCTGGGCCTGGTGCATCACCTTGTCCACCGCGGCGCCCACGGCCACCGGCCAGCTCTCGCCGGTGCCGACGCCGTGCAGACGATGGTTGCCACGCGCGTGCACCACAAACTCAGTCTGATAGTGGGGCCGCTCGGCGGCGGTCATTACCATGTCGGCCGAAACAGCCGCATCGCCCAGCAGGCGGTCCAGCGGCGCGAGCCGCTGCTGGATCAACTCTCGGAGTTCCTCGGTCACCTCGACGTGTCGCCCGGTCAGAGTGCAGTCCATTGGAATCCGCGTCCCCCTTCCTCTCGTCATCGTTCAGGGTGTATCGCAGCGTGTGATGCACGGCACCACAGAACAACACGGTGCGCTGACTCGGCGGGATTGTCAACTCGAGGCATCGAGCCCGCTTTCCCCCATCAGGGCGAGACGATGCACGTGTTCCTCGTTCTGGCCACGGCCCAGACGGCCGACCCCCCAGCCGCGCTTCAGATCAGTCGCTCGACGTACTCCTTGAGTGCGACGGCATTGTTGAAGCGCAGTTCTCGGGACGCGAAGACGAACGTCACCGGTCCTGCTCGCATACGCGCGAGAATCGGGCTCACCGAGTCTTTTCGAGCGTTCAACTCCTCGAGATACTTGCGCGTGAACGGTTTTGACATGTCGAGTGGCCGCGCGTCCTATGACGCCGGCCACATTCCGACGGCGGGGTTCGCCGATCTCACCGGAGAGCTCTGCGACCGCGACAGCCCCTTTCGATGCGCCATCCCGACGCCTGAACAATTCTGTGACGCGATGGCCGCGCTCGGAGTGGGCGACGACTCACAGGTTGTGCTCTACGACAGCATGATGTCGGCATGTGCCGCACGGGTGTGGTGGATGCTCCGCTGGGTTGGATTCGACCAGGCGGCGTTGGTCGACGGCGGGCTCCGTGCCTGGACGGCCGAGAACCGACCGCTGTCGACCGAGGTGGCCAACCGCCCGGCGAAAACGCTCACCCCGTCTCTTCGCCCCGAACTGATTGCCGACCGGGACGAGGTGTTCGCATCGATGGACAGTGATGCTGTGTGCCTGGTCGACACGCTGTCGAACGCGCACTACCGGGGCGAGCAAGCGATGTACGCGCGACCGGGACATATTCCGGGCGCGGTGCACACATCATGCGCCGATCTGCTCGACCAGTCTGGTCGCTACAAACCAAGAAGTGACCTGGCCGCCATGATTCGTGGCGATCGGAGTGCACGTACCATCACCTACTGCGGCGGTGGCATTGCCGCATCCTCGAACGCCTTCATCATGACGCGACTCGGCTTCACAGACGTCTCCGTCTATGCGGCGTCGCTGCAGGAATGGACGGCCGACCCGGCAAACCCGATGGTCGTAGAAGTCGACTGAGGTCGGCCGAACCCGCCGGGCCTCGTCAGCGCGATGGGCTCAGCGCCGCTCCACGCAGCGTGCGCGACTCGCCGGCTTGGCGAGTACGAACGGTGCCGGCGTCAGCCCTCCGTCACTCGCGAGGGTGTCGAAGGCCACTTGCTGGAGGGCGCCGGTCTGCTCACGCGACATCCCCAGTTCGAGGGCAGAGCACTCGTGGTCACCGAGCGACCGTGGATCGCGGCCCGTCAACCGCCCAAACACGACCAGCGCCTCGAGGTAGTAGCCATAGGTGCTGGCGTGGTAGTGGTCATACGTCCAGAGATTGACGGTGCCGAACGCCAAGCCATCGTACGGATTCGGATCAGCCACACCGGTGTCCATGGCACGCGTCCACGCTTCACCGACCGGAATCACCGACTTGATGGCGGCTGAGGCCTGCGCCGCCTGATCGTAGCCGGCACGGACGTCTCGGGCCATCTCGCCAATGGGCTTTCCGAACCAGGCGCCGTCCGGCTGGTATGACTGATCGGCGCGTGACCAGGTCGCCATCACATGCACGTCCACGTCCGGATTGGCGGCATGGAGAAAATCGGCGAGTCGACCACTGGTATCAACAAGCGTGGCGGGGTTGCCAGGGTCCTGAAAATCCAGCGTGCTCTGCCCATGCATCACAACCGCGTCCCACGCCTTCCGCCCGATGACGCCGAGTCGGTTCTCGAGATGAAAGTCGAGCCCGCTGCCGGGCTGGGTCTCGACAGACACGTCGTAGTCCAAGCCGACCTGCGCCGTAAACGACTCGAACAGGGCCGGCACACCGCCGATGCCCGTGTTATTGAGATCGGTCACCGTCTCGGGGCGGTGGAAACGAACCGCCGAACCTTCGCCGTAGGTAAAGCTGTTGCCGATGAATAGTACGGTGGTGTCCGACTGGGCCCAGCCCGTAGCCGGCGCGCACAGCGCGGCGATCATCAAAATTGGTGCGAACCTCATGCGTAACTCCTCCCGGTGCATCTGTCGGCGTCGCGCCAACAGTGCCGCGATTCTGGTGGCGAACGACGGCCACGTCAAGCGCGACAGCCCCAAGCCGGTGACGCGGGTCTGCGTCGCGCACCAATGCCTGCTATGGCAGGGTGAATGCGACCAACTCCGCGATGTTCTCCTCATCCAGCGCCGCGACGACAATGTGCTGTTGGCCGTCCGCCATGTACGTGACCGGGAACCCGGTGGTTGGCCCACCCGGAAGCTGAATCTCATGGACAACGTCACCCGTCCGCTTGTTGTACGCACGAAGAACCGGTTCGCCCCGTGATCCCTCACCCGCAAACAGCAGGGTAGACGTTACAAGAAGTCCGGAACTTTTCGTCGGACTCCCCGTCGTCGGCACGTCCACGCCCTGAAGGTCCGGATGTGCCTGGATATAGCCGGGCGTGCCGCCGTGCGGGATCTGCCACAGGATCTCTCCCACGGTCAGATCGATTGCGGTGATCCGGCCATACGGAGGTTTGATGAGAGGAAGGTCACGGACGGTCGGGACACCCGCACGACTGGAGATGTGGTAGCGCACGCCGGTTCCTTCAGTGCCGTCTATCAATCCGAACAGCGACGGGGTCGTACTCGACGGTACAAAAAGGATACCCAGCCCGGGATCCACCGCACCACCCGGCCAATTGACGCCACCACCCGCGCTGGGGAGCGCGAGGGTCCCTTGATTGACGCCCGGCTCTTGCAAGGACGGCGGAGTATAGAGAGGCCCGAGCCGGTAATTCTCTACGATCCGCAGTGCTTCGGCCCGAAGCTCCGGAGTAAAGTCGATGAGGTCATCCTCAGTCACGCCTTGGCGTTCAAACGCCGGCGGCTTGGTGGGAAAGGGCTGTGTAGGAGACGTCCACTCTCCCGGAACGTCCGACTCTGGCACGGCCCGTTCCTCGATCGGCCAAACGGGTTCGCCTGTCGCACGGTCGAGTACGTATGCAAATCCCTGCTTCGAGAGTTGCACCAAGGCCTTCACCAAGACGCCATCGACCTCAATGTCCACGAGGATGGGGGCCGTCGGGAAATCGTAGTCCCAGAGTTCGTGATGGGTGACCTGAAAATGCCACACCCGTTCGCCGGTCTCCGCGTCGAGCGCCAACACCGAGTTGGCGAACAGGTTGTCTCCTGGCCGATAGCCACCGTAGTAGTCGTTGGTGGCGGTTTCGGTGGCTACGTAGAATAGTCCGAGTTCCTCGTCTACCGTCACGGGGGCCCAATGTCCGACGTTCCCCGTGTATTTCCAGGAGGCATCGAGTAGTTCGGGGCGTTCCTCGACCCAGGGATGCGTGCCGGTCGGAACCTCCCAGAGTAAATCGTCCGCCTTGAGCCAGGTGTCGACGCCGAACTCTCCCTCCTTCGGGACCGTATTGAAACGCCAGAGCGTCCGACCGGTACGAGCGTCGTAGGCCACCACGTCGCCAGGAATGTTCATCGGCCAAACCTCATTGGGA
Organism: Vicinamibacterales bacterium; assembly: GCA_937766455.1. Classification (GTDB taxonomy): domain Bacteria; phylum Acidobacteriota; class Vicinamibacteria; order Vicinamibacterales; family UBA8438; genus UBA8438. The sequence continues at coordinate 21,599 of CALLXD010000041.1, forward strand.
TTGCGGATACCCGGGCGATTGGCCCTTGTCGGTATGCTGCCGGTATGCAGTGAAACCGATGCCACAATCGCATTCCCAAGAATCGCCGGCGGCGAGGTGTTGGCCACCCTACCCGCTCGCAGCGCAGCCGGCCGTTCATCCCAGCGGAGGTCATCCATCATGTCGATGACACCAGCGTCACCAAATTGCAGCACCCGAGCCCCCGTCTGGGCATCGAGCGCGACAAGCTGATAGCTTGGCGTGACAACGAAGATGCGTTCGTCTCCAGCGCCATCATTCCAGTAACTCACGCCGCGCCCAGCGCTTCGTGCCACGGGCTCGATGATGTCTCCCCACCGGCGTTCGTTGTCGCTAGGTTGCCATCCCCACACGAGTTCCCCTGTGGCTGCATCGAGAGCCACGACATTCCGTTGATTCCCGATGGTTGTGAACATGACGCCGTTGATCACTAGGGGGCTGATTTGCGTCCTTCCGGAGGGTGGAGGGGTGCCCTGATCCCGTGCGCTCCATCGCCACGCCACCTCCAGGTCCCCGACGTTGCCGGCATCAATCTCGTCGAGCGGCGAGTAGCGCGTGGCGCCGGCGTCCGCGCCGAAGACACCCCACTCCCCATTGGCGGCACCCGACTGCGCGGTCGCGCGAGCCGGGCCAAAACATGCGACAACCGCAATCGCTGTGGAACAACAGATCACAGCGGGCAGAGTGGAGAACACCTTACGCATCGTATTGCCTCGTATTCGCTGTTACGGCCGAACGGAAAAACGCGACTGTGCGACCAACCGTGAGAGTGCAAATGCTCCAATGAACGTCGGGCAAGACACCGTGCGACGGAACACACCGAAGCTCGTCCCTTACCCCCCGGAGTCGGCCCCATCAATAGCCCCGAGTTCGAGGAGCACATCGACAGCGTTCGGGCTGGACCAGTCTGGCCCCCGCCCGACCAAGACGGACCCGCGACGGGCGCCGGCCTTTGCGACATCAACTGGTGTGCGCCCCATGTTGTTCCTGACGTCGAGCGATGCACCCCGCTCGCCAAAGAATCGCACGACCGTCTTGAGGTTGCGCGCCGCGGCATCGTGCAACGCGGTGGTCCCGCTCTCGTCCGCGGCGTCGATGTCCCCCCCGAGGTCCACGGCCACGGTCACGGTCTCGAGAGCGAGCCGCTCCTCGCGCATGGGATTTGGGGTCGCGGTCACGAAGCGAGCCCGGTCGCTTGTGCCCTGCACCGCCGCCATGATCGGTGTGACGAAGCCGCCGACGACCTCCGGCGGGCCCACGCCGCCGGCGCGGTCATTCACAGGACGCCAGAGGGACGTCGTCGCAAGTAAGGGGTCCGCACCGCCGTCAACGAGCGTGCGCATGATCTCGGGCTCCCGAAAGAGAGCGGCCAGCCAGAACGGCGTCGCCGTCACATATCGGGCCTTGAGCATCCAGTCCTCGCTCGCGCGTCTGCCCGGCGTGCCCCTCTCGAGACGTGTGTTGGGATCTGCACCGTGCGCCAGCAGTGTCTCGACGGCTTCGAGATCACCCCGCAGCACGGCCGCGTGCAGCGCGGTGTAGCCGGCACCGTCGGCGTTAGGATCGGCCCCGTGCTCAAGCAGAAATTCAGCGAACGGTCTGTGGGCGCTATGGACGGCCAGGACCAACACGCTCGCTCTGTTGCCGGCGACCGCATTGACATCTGCACCGGCGCGGACCAGCCGACGTGCTGACTCGATGTCACCGTGGCGGGCCGCGAACATCAGTGGTGTGAAGCCGCCGAGGTTCTCCTCGACAGCGTGGTCGAACGCGCCACCAAAGACCCCCTCGTTGCTCATCAGCCGGGGCCGCACCTTGGAGCGTGCGGACACCTCCGCACCGACATCGAGCAACTCGCTGACGACATCGTGATGGCCCTGAGCGACGGCCCACATCAGAGCCGTCTGGCCTCGGGTGCTCTCGCGGGCTTCAACGTCCGCACCTGCCGCCACCAACGAGCGAATCCCGTCGACGGCGCCCGACCGAGCCGCCGTCATGAGCGGCGTCTCGCCTTCAGGGAGCGCGACATTCGGATCGGCACCAGCCTCCAGCAGCCGGGCGATCAGCTCAGAACTCCCATTCATGGCGGCGAGCCACAGCGGCGCGGTGCCCAACCGATTGACGGCGTTGACGTCGGCACCTGCGCCGAGGAGCATCTCCACGATGTCGAAGTTGTCGCGGTACACGCCCCAATGCAGCGCGGTGGCGCCGTCGGACTGGCGCGCGTCCACGACCGCCCCGTCGCGCAGCAGCCTTGAGACCGCCTTGGGGTCCTCACTCTTGACGGCCGCGATCAGCGGCGGGCTATCTGCGGCGGCCTCGGCGCCCAACTGATGTGGCCCAATGAGCGCCAGACAGACAAGGAGCGCCTGGCATGTCGTGCTAGTCACGCGTCTCGTCGGCATCGATCTATCCTCGGTGGTGTAGCCGTTTCGCTAGACGCCAGCCAGCAGCTCGAGCGCACCGGTGCTGTTGCTCATCTGGTCGACCGGCACCCCCATCCTGTCAAGGACCGTGAGATTCAGGTTCGCGAGCGGTGTCCCGTTGGGATACCGCACGTGGCGCCCACCCGGTACCGGCTTGGCGCTGCCGTCGATCAGCAGGAGCGGGAGCGCGGCATTGGAGTGCTGGTTGCTGTCCGACATCCCGGCACCGTAGAGAAGCAACGTGCTGTCGAGCAACGAGCCTTCCCCGTCAGGTGTCGACGCCAGTTTGTCGAGGTAGTACGCGTAGAGGCGCGTGTGGAACTCGTTGATCTTCGTCACCTTCTCGTACAGCCGTGGGTCGTCACGGTGGTGCGATGTCGGGTGATGCGAGTCCGGAACACCGATTTCAGCGTACGTCCGGCCACTCAGTTCCCGCGCCAGCATGAAGGTGATGACCCGCGTCAGATCGGCCTGGTAGGCCAGCACCTGCAGATCAAACATCAGCGTCGCGTGCTCCTCATAGGTCGCCGGGGTGCCAGCCGGCTGATCGATGGTGAGAATCTCGCGATCACCCTGCGCTTCGGCGAGCTGGATTCGACGCTCGACGTCGCGAACCGAATCGAGGTACTGATCGATTTTGCCGCGGTCCCCTACCCCGACGCTACGTCCCAATTCAGCCACGCGCTCGGTGAGGGAGTCGAGAATGCTCTGGTCCTTCCGGAGCCGGGTCAGGCGCACCGCCGGATCCGTCGTCCCGGTGTCACCGAACATCCGCTCGAAGACGGCACGGGGGTTGTGCTCCATCGGCAGCGGTGTCGTCTCATCCCGCCATGCGATCGTGCTCGTGTACACGCAGCTGAAGCCGATGTCGCACGACCCGGAGACGTTCCCCGGATCAAGGGCCAACTCAAGCGAGGCAAGCTGGGTCTTCTTCCCCAGTTCGCGCGCGATCAGCTGATCGATCGACACGTCCGCCCGCAGGTTGTTCTCGCTCCGGGACGGTCTGACGCCGGTCAGGAACCGGGTCGACGCGCTGGCGTGCACGCCTCCGTTGCTGGCGACACCGTTCAGGCCGGACACCACGACCATGCGATCGTGAAACGACGCCATTGGCTTCAAGATCCGGGTCAGCTCGAACCCTGCCCCGTCCGTGGCCGGTGTCCACGATTTCATCGCCATACCGTTCGGTACGTAGTGGACACCCAGCCGGCGAACCGGCGCCGCGGCGCTGTTCCTGGTCGCCGCAAACGCCGGCACCATGCTGTCAAGCAAGGGAAGCGCCAGCGACGCACCCAGGCCACGCAATACGACACGACGGGGGATAGCTTTCTGTGTAATGAACATCAGTGTGATCTCCGCATCTGGAACGGTGCGCTGCGAACAATTCCTAGCACGATCGACGACCACCGGTAGTCATCATCGGCCGCCTCTCGCACAATCTGTCGAACGGTCGGCATGTCGTAGTACTCAAGCCCGCGCCCGAGCGCATACGTCATCATCTTTTGCGTCAGGGTTCCGACAAACAGGTCGGACCGGTCGAGCAAGATGCCCCGGAGGCCGGCTGGGCCGGCGAAGGCATCACCGTCGGGCATCGTGCCCGACGCATCGATCGGTTGGTTCTCGAATTCCTGCCTGAAGGCACCGACCGCGTCGAAGTTCTCGAGCGAGAATCCGATGGGATCCATCGTCGCGTGACACGAGGCGCACGTCGGATTCACGCGATGACGCTCCATCGCTTCCCGCATCGACAACGCCCGACCGTCTTCGCTTTCCTCCTCCAACGTCGGCACGTTTGGCGGCGGCTCCGGCGGCGGGGCGCCCAAGAAGTTCTCCAAGATGTATTTGCCACGAAGCACCGGTGACGTGCGGTTCGGATACGACGTGACCGTCATCAGGCTGCCGTGGCCCAACAGGCCGGCCCGATGGGAACCCTCCAGTTGCACCTGGCGAAAACGGCTGCCATAGACGCCTGGAATGTCGTAATGCCTGGCGAGCCGCTCATTGAGAAACGTATAGTCCGCGCTCAGGAGGTCGATCACGCTGCGGTCCTCCCGAAGCTGGTGCTCCAGGAACAGCTCAGTCTCCATCTTGAACGCCTCGCGAAGACTGTGATCGAACTCGGGGAACTCGTTCGGTGTCGGATGCACGCTGTCGATGTTCCGGAGATAGAGCCATTGGCCCGCGAAGTCCTGGACCAGCGACGTGGCCTTGGGATCTGCGAGCATTCGAAGCACCTGCCGGTCGAGTACGTCCGGCGCGCTGAGGGTTGTCGACCTCCGCAACCGCCAACAGCTCGTCGTCTGGGATGCTGCCCCACAAGAAGAACGAGAGACGCGATGCCAGCTCCGAGTCGCTGACCGCATACGCGGTCTCGGACGGCAGGTCGACCGGCGCCCGCTCGACTCGGAATAGGAAATCTGGAGACGTGAGCAGTCGCTCGAGCGCGTACTGGATGCCCGCCTCGAAGCCGCCTTCCGCCTTCCCCGCCTCATAGAAGTCGAGCAGCGTCGCCACGTCCCCATCCTCGATGGGGCGCCGATACATGCGGCGAGCCAGCGTGGACAGGATCTCTGTCGCGCACGCGGGCTCCTCAACCGCACGTGCAGGCCGGCAGGAGAAGATCGTCCGACGGCTCGGGGTGTCCCCTGGTTCTTCAAAGACGATCGGCCCGATAATTTCGACCCGCCCTATGCGCGGATTGGCGTCCGGCATGCCGTTGATGGCCAGCGGGTAGCCTATTTGCGGCGGCTGACGCACGCCCTCTTGCTCCCAGGTCTCGCGGGGGAACGTCACGCCCAGCACATGCGGCCCGCCACTCACGGAGGCCTGGGCCTCCAGGCCGGTGGCGGTGAAGCCCATCATGAACGATTCCCATTCGTCGTCGCCGCGAATGTTGCCCTCGTAGCTATACGGCGCTGGCCTTCCGGGTGCCGCACCGCCCACCACGAACTGCTGGAGCAGCCGACCGTCGAGGCTCACTTCGATGTCATGGGGCACGTCCATACCGCGCGGAAACTCGACGTAGTTCGTCTGAAGCGTGACCCTGATCAGGTATTCCCCGGAGGCCGGAAACGTGTGATGGATGGCCGTGCCCCCGCGGGAGCCGAACGGGAGATCTTCGCCTCGGTAGTAATCCTGGTCCAATCGCAGCGGGACATCATAGGTCGCAATGACCTCGCCCCTCGGCGCCGCACCCACCGCAAGTGCCGCCACCTTGTGGGCCGCCGAGATGTAACGCTCCATCAGCACTGGCGAAAACGACAGCGCTCCCCCGTTGTTGTCGAAGCCATGCTCGTCTGGCACGTCGCCAGGCAGTAAATCCGAGACATCGATCTCCAAATCGAGGAGATCCCGAACCGCGTTGCGGTAGTGAGTCTGATTGAGGCGCTGAAAGGCTTCCGTTCGCCCTGGATTGGGCCTCGCACGCGCCGACTCGTCGAGCTCTCCTTCAAGCCATGTGCGGAACCCGTCGTAGACCGACTTCTCGGGTCGCGGCCGCAGCGGCGGAGGCATCGCGCCGGCCCGCATCTTCCGGACGACCTTCTCCAGCAGCTCTGCGTGTTCACCCACATTGGAGAGGTCGACCCCGTCGAGATCGAGGTCTGCCACGCGCAGCCGCCCGTTGTGGCAGGTGACACAGTACTGGTCCAGGATCGCTCGGCGCTCGGCGACGTCGGACGTCGCCGCGTTGGCAGCAGAGGCGGGGCGCGTCTGAGCAGCAGCCCGGCCGACCGCGGCCACACACATCGAGATGCCGAGCACACACGACATCCCAGCGAACATGAAGCGCTTCGTCGTCACAGCAAGGCCTCGATTGCGGAAACAGGCGGTCAGAACGTGTCGCCTATTCTGACAGATCTCTCAGACCAAGTGACGTTCTTTCATGCACTGTGGCCAGGGTGCGGCCGGGCATCGGCCGCGCTGGATATGAAACGCCCGGTTCTAGGGGGAGAGGTGCGGGTTGACTCTCATCTCCTGCGACCACCGCACCACCGGCTGCGCCCGAGCTCGAGTATTCACGGAATGGGAGCGTTGACATGCCCCGTCAACCGCGTGCCAGTGCGCACCTGGCAGGCGACTGCCGGTCGTCGGCACCAGGTCAGCCTCGACGAGTCGATGCGACCGCCACTGCAGGAGCCCCGTCGGATCACGCTTGGCCCAGGTGACGCGGTCTGGTAGCCGGCAGTGTTGATGCTTGGTCCGCTGGTCGTCGTTGTGGCAATCGACTCTCCCCGATCTCGGCTCACGGAACCGCGAGCATTCAGACGAGTCGGCTTGCACAGCGGGGAGGGCCAGGTAATTCAGAATGGATACACTCAGCGGCACGTGGAAAGTAACTGCGAGCGTCGGACACAACAAGGGCACCGCGACTTTCGACTTCCTCCAGAACGAAGACGGAAGTCTCCGGGGCACCTACACGGGGCTCGTGGGCAGCGCGACCGTCGCAGGCAAAGCGGATGGCAAGCGCGTTGAATTCAGCTTCAACACCGAGCGGGGCGGACGGGTGACGTATCTCGGAAGCCTCGTTGGCGACGAAATGAGTGGGACGTGTACCTATGCGGCAGCCGGCAGCGGATCATTCCACGGACACCGCGCATAGCGATCCAAGGCATCGTCACAGTGAGCGGCAGGTGACACCGAAGGGCGATGAACAGCCGCCCGCCCAGCTATGGCCGCCGACCATCTCGTAGCCCACAACGGCTGGCGCTGCATGCTCCAGGCTACCGGTGCCTTGCTGGGGTCCTCACGGGTGTAGGCCAGCAGGTCGCCCTATCCCACTACGTCTTGGCGGCTGTTCGGCGGCCTGTCTGTCGCGACACGAAAATGGTCGTATCGCACTTCGCCGGGGACCGGCTACAACCTGCTGTCACGCCAATCAGGATGAGGAGAAATGAAGCCTAGTACAGGATAGAAGGCATGTAGGGGCCGGCCGGCTCCTGATACTCACCGATGGTCATCAGGGTCAGCGGTTGCACCAGACGCAGCCCGTTCGAGAGACACCATCGCAGCACATCGCCATTGGTGGTCGGCAAGATGAAGCCAGGACCAAAGAACGACGGGGCGGCGCCGATCAGCGCCTTGAGCGCGTCGTTGTGCTCGGCGACCGCATGGCCGAGAAATCCGACGGAGCTGGCATAGCCCACGATCCGGCCTTGCTGCTCGACCGCGGTCGCGGTCCCTTCCGCGACGGCGTCGGCGAGTTCACCGTGTCTGTCGTGCCCGTGCACCTGCATGCACAGCGCATCACACGCCGCGAGGTCGTCGGCAGTGGCCGGGCGGACGCTGCAGCCCGGGATCGTGAGATTCAGCGGCTGTCCCTGAATGTTCGACAGCAACGCGCGCGTGTCGAATCCCAGCTTTGTGTAGAGGCAGAGCGAGCGGTTGTGCCAGGTCGCCTGCAAGAGCCGCACGCCGGGTCGGTCGTCATCCCGGACCCGGGTCAGCATGTACTCCATCAGTCGTCGCCCGACCGTGCGATCTTGTACCGCCGGGTCGACGGTGATCGGTCCAAGCCCCGTGATGCGCGATCGTTCGTCGAGGAAGTTGCTGCCCACGACACGGCCGTCGAGTTCCGCCACGACGCCGTAGAAGCCAGGGTGATCCAGCAGTCCGCCGACCATCCCCATCGCCATCTCGAGAGCTGGGAAGTCGGGGGGAAATCGATGCTGTTCCGCGATCGCACCGAACGCGTCGAACACGATGCGCCCAAGCTCCGCCGCGTCCTCACCGGTCGGTTCTCGCAAGACGACGTTCATATGGTGACCTCCTCACGACTGCCCGGCTCTTGTATCTCAACGCTGTGGTGTGGTCAACGTCGGTCTCGCAGGACGGAGGCACGCGCGGGGGAGCCGTGCGGTCGATCATCACGCAAGGGCGTCGATGATGATGTCGATATCGGCAACGGTGGTGCGGGGGTTGACGAAGCAGAAACGAAAGACGGGCTCGCCCTGATAGCGGCTGGGTACAACGAACGCCGTTCCGTCCTTCATGGTGCGAACGGTCCACTCGGTGTATTGGTCGGCATCCCAACCCAGTCGCCGAAATACCACGACTGACAGCGATGGCGTGTGAGCCAACTCCAGATGGTCGACCGCATCGATCCGCCGCGAGGCAGCTTGCGCGAGATCGAGCGTGACTTGGATCGCGTCGGCATAGGCGTCGGTGCCGTGCGTGGCGAGCGAGAACCAGAAAGGCAGGCCGCGGGCGCGTCGGGTCAGGTGAATGGCGAAGTCCGAGGGGTTCCAGTCGCCCCACTCATCGAGGAAGCGGAGATACCCCGCGTGCTGGGCATGGACGGCCTGCGCTCGCGCCGGCTCGCGGTACAACAGTGCACAGCAGTCGAAGGGCGCGAAAAGCCATTTGTGAGGATCGACGACAAACGAATCGGCGAGCTCGACGCCGTCGAACAGTCCGTGTGTCGATGGGGCCGCAAGCGCTGCGCCTCCATAGGCGCCATCGACATGAAACCAGACGTTGCGCTCGTGGCACGCCTCGCCGATGCCGCGGAGATCGTCGATGAGGCCAAGATTCGTGGTGCCGGCCGTGGCAACGACTCCGGCGACCCGGTCGCCGTAGTGATCGAGCGCCTTGCCCACCGCAGCACCCGACATGGTGAGGTCGCCTTCCACCGCAACCGGGACCACATCGGCATCCATCACGTCGGCTCCGGACTTCACCGACGAGTGCGCTTGCGAAGACGCCAGGAACACCCAACGATCGGGACGAGCGCCCGCCACCCGTTCGAGGGCTTGGCCGCGGGCAGCGACCATCGCCGAGAGGTTGCCAATCGTCCCGCCTGGGACGAAGACGCCACCGGCGTCGGCCGGGAGTCCGGCCAGGTCAGCCAACCAGCGCAACGCTTCGTTCTCGGCGTGAACTGCGCCGGCGCCTTCGATCCACGATCCCCCGTAGATCGAGCAGGCGCCGACGACGAGGTCGAAGAGCACGGACGCCTCCGTCGGAGCCGCCGGCACGAACGAGAGGTAGCGCGTGTAGTCGACCGACAACGACGCATCATGGAGCACTTCGGTGAAGACGCGGAGTGCTTCGGCGCCTCCGAGGCCGTCAGTGGTCACCGTGGGGCCACACGCGGCGGCGAGGTCGGCTTCGGTCCGCGCGGCACCCAACGGGATGGTGTCCAGCTCGGTTCGTTTCCGGGCGAAGTCGAAGATCCGCTGGGCCAGGTCGTCTATCTCGGGCGTGTAGGTATGCATCAGAAGCTTGTCGCCAGACGGGGAATCTGGCCCGATCTTACCCGGACGCCGATGCCAAAAGGGGCGGCCGACAAGGAGGGGGTGGGGTCACGGAGCCGTCTTCAGAAGCCGTGAGCGGGCGCGTCTCAGTTTCTCTTGGACATCCAGCGCCGCCTCTTGAACACCACTCGGTCGAGCCAGGCGATCGGCCAGCGAGGCTGAGGGGCGAGTTTGCGTGCCACTTCTTTCGTGGCCGGCGCACCATCCAGGAGGAGGACGTCCGGCTGGTGATAGGTGCCGAACACCAAATCCGCGAGCGGGATGCCGAAAAACCCGGCCACGTTGAGGTTGCACCGGTAGTTCGCGTGATGGCCTTGATGGAATCCGTACGCCTTGCGCAACATCCCGCCCACTATCGGACGACCCAATCGTGGCTTCCACCAGACCTCGTATGGCTGGTGATGCGCCACGTGCATCGTTTCGTACAGGAACAGGGCCATCGCAATGGCGGCGTACCCGCCGATGAGAATCGGGATGCCGGGGAATGAAAACGCGAAGGGCGCGAAAAACGGAGTAAACGCGGCAAACGCGGGGATCAGACCCCAGGGAGGGAACGTGGCCTGGTCGTCGTGCGCCACGTCGCAGATCGGATAGGAGCTCCGGACTGTGCGGCACGTATCGTCAAAACCGATCGAGGTCAGCTTGTGGTGCGCGAGGTGACTCGCGGTGAGGGAGCGGAGGAACCTCACCGTCTCGATGTGGAGCAAATAGCGGTGAAAAAAATACTCCGCAAAGCAGAGAATCACGCTGCAGACGAGAAACGTGACGCCGATCGCCCAGAGCCCAGATGACACCTGTTGGTCCCAGGTTGGTCTGAAGAAATACCGCACGATCCCGAAGACCGCAACCAATTGCAGTGCGATGAAGGCCGCAAACCACAGGAACGCTGCCGGGTGCTTGGCCCGGCTCTCAAACGAGAGGAAGTTAAGGGTCGAGAGATTCATCCGGCGAGATTCTACCCCGTATGCTTGTCCGCGGCAGTCCGGACGCGAGCCCACGCCTCATCCCACAACGCCCGGCGTCGGTGACGGTCTGGTGCTCTGCGGGCCGGCGACCACGGTTGTTTTGTCAACGTGTCCCGACGCGCCGTGACGGCGCGCCGTCCTACCGTGTCGGGTTCGGGACCCCTCCGGCCGGCTCCTCGCCACGAAAGACCGCCTCGAGGAACCGCGCGCCCCGCATGATGCCCTCGAGCGCGTAGTTCGCCTCGTGACAAGCGTACTCGAATACCTTGTTGTCGCTCCGCGGCCACGCATACTCGCCGGTGAACGGCGCCGTCCAGACCGTCGGGTCTTCGACGGTGAAGTTGTAGATGAGCGTGTCGGCGCTCTCCATCCTGAAACGCTCGGTCACCGTCATGTTCCGCGAGCCCTGCGAGAAGGACGGGCGATCGCGGAAGTTGGTGGTCTCGACGACCAGGGTGTCCCCCTCCCAGTGCCCGATCGAATCCCCCAGCCACTTCCGGATCTCGGGCGGATCGTGCTCGGCGTTCATCCGGACAATCCGCGCATCGTGGTTCATCTCAACGTGGATGAGGATCGTGTCCTCGCTCTGCACGATGCGCTTATGGTTGTTGTAGAGCACCGACAACATGGGCGGGCCGGCGGTCGATCCGAACCCCAGCACACAACGCTCACCGAAGCCCCGCTGCTCCATGTTGTCGAACGGGCCCGGCGCATCCAGCCCGTCCTCGAGCCAGTACGCGCTCCCGTCGTTCTGACGGCGGGCCCCACCACTGCGGGCGGCGGCGCGCTGCGCGTCGAGCCTCGCCTGCGTCCGTGGCGGATACCTGCCGTTCGGCGGGTCGATGAGAATAGAGGTGCGCCACTGCCCGTCGATCTGGAACGCACCGGCGCCAGGGTCGATCCAAAACGTGTTATAGCCGCCGACGTTTCCCGATGCACCGGTCGACCCGTCTCCCCCTACCGGGGGCGCGCCGCGATTCGGGTCGCTGCGCTCGGTATTCACCGCAGCGACAATGTTGTTGCGCCTGTCGAGCGCAGCCGTCGCCGTGCTCGCAAACGTCGCCGCCTCCTCCTCGGTCAGGACCAGCTTCTCACCTAGCTCGGCCGGTCGCTGCATCGGTGTCAGCGTGCCGACGTCATAGGTGCCCGACAGGTCCGGACGGCCGTTCGCGGTCCGGCGCAGGTCGGTGCCGCCCTGCTGAGCCACCGCAGTGGAGGCCAGGGGCACGAGCGCAAGCGAGAGCACGCCGAGTGTTAACGAAATCCAACCCCTCATGGCACCTCCATCAGACACCGTAGACCTGGGCCCGGCCACGTGGCTCGTGAGCCGGGCGGAACATCGCGACCTCGTGTCGTGCGAGTGAAACCCAGACGGACGACGCACGGGTCTCAGTGCGTTTCCTCGCTGTGGCGAACCCGCATGCCCTGGACTGCGAGCCGGCCGCGCAGGTGGTCGAGCCAGGGCGGGGCTCGAACGCATTGAAAACCAGTGCCCCAATCGAAGAGCGGGGACATGATACCAGCACCGAAACACGCCAACTTGAGAATATTCTGCATTCAAACGTGCGCCGGGGCCGGGTACCGACGAGGCCAGCGAATTCTGGCTGCGCCTCAGGCTATCGCCGATGGTGGGCTTTTACGGGGGACTAGAACAGCCGTGCACCAACGCCCCAGCTGGGGACGAAGCTCGACGACCGGCTGCTCATCGACAATTCGCCGTTCAGATCCCCACACGGCTCTCCTCGGGAACTTGCGGCCCGTGGCACTCGTCACACAGTCGACACGCCCTGATGTGGAGGAGAGCGCATGATTCAGACATCACGAGCAAAGAGAACATTCGCCTTGGCGGTTGCCGTCGTCCTATCCCTGGCTTTGCCCCTGACCGCCGCGGCCGCCGACCGCTGGTTCCACGTCCATGTCGACGATCGTTCCTCGGGCGGCGCCGAGGTCAGCGTCAATCTGCCACTGACGTTGATCGAGTCGGCCGTGAAGCTTATCCCCGAAGAGGTCAGCCGGGAGTTCAGCCGTGAGCTGCAAATCGAGCTGGACGAAGTCGGTTTCACCGGCGACGAGCTGCGCGAGCTCTGGGCCGCGGTGCGCGCCGGCGATGACGCGACCTACGTCACGGTGCGCGACGACGAACACGATCTCGATGTCAGGAAGTCGGGTGACTTTCTGGTCGTCGAGTCTGACGAGTCGAGCGACACCCAGATCGACGTCCGTTTCCCGCTGCCGGTGATCGACGCGTTGCTGTCGGGCCCCGATGGACGCCTGGACTTCAGCGCAGCGATTCGCACGCTGGCCGGGTACGACGACGGGAACATGGTCACGGTTCGCGACCGCGAGACGACGGTTCGCGTCTGGGTGGATTCCTCGAACACGCAGTAGCCCAACGTCGCAAAACCGAGCCAACACGATGACCGTCCTCAAAGTCTGTGCGATCGTCGCCCTGTCGTGCATCTTCGTGTTCTGCATGGCCAGCGTGGGCCTGGTTGGTTACGTCGCCACCGGTGGCATCGCGACGGTCACGGTGGACACGCCCGAGACCGACTTCTCGATCCCCGTACCGATGCGAATCCTCGACTTGGGGCTGAGTGTCGCGCGCGTGGCGGTGCCCGCGAGCGAGTTCCGGGCAACGCAGGCAGAGCTGCACGAGACGCTGCACCAGTACCGTCCGGTGCTGAAGGACATCGCAGACCAGCTGCACGAGTTGCCCGAAGGTGAGCTGGTGCGCATCGTGACAGACGACGAGCGCGTGATCGTACGCCATGCGGGCGGGAAGTTCCGTGTCGAGGTGCTCGCGCCGAACACACACGTCAAGGTCACAGTGCCGCGCCGCGCGATGAGCCGTATCCTCCGCAGGACGCTCGATCTCAGCGGACGCTGGAGCCCTTAGGGCGCCATCAGCAACGCGACGGAGATCTGTGTCTCAGTCGCCACCCAGCGCCGTGGTCAGGCTGACACGAGAGGCGCGGTAGGCTGGGATGTAGACTGCGGCGAGTGACACGACGCTCAACAGTACGACGATTGCCCCCACGGTAAGTGGGTCCTGTGCGCTCAACCCATACAACTGACCTTGGAGTCCACGGCCCAGGACGAAGCTCGCCACCAGACCCAATCCGAGACCGACGGCGGTCAGGGCGGCGCCCTCCACGAGGACGACGCGGCGTAGCGGTCGCGGCGTTGCACCCAGGGCGAGTCGGACACCGAATTCACGTCGACGTTGGCCGGCGCTGCATGACACGACGCCATACAGACCGAGTGCGGCGATGACCACCGCCACGACGGCGAAGATGCCCAGCACGGCGAGCGCGAAGCGTGTGGGGGCCATCGTGTCCGCAAGGTAGGTGCGCATCGCGCGCACGTTCTGCACTGGTTGGGTGGGGTTGATTTCAGCGACTGCCTTCCTGACGAGCTCAAGCACGGCGCCTTCGCCTAGTGGGGTGCGCAATGCCAGCGCCATGGTCCGTTGCGGGGACTGCTGGTGAGGTAGATAAATCTGACCAAGGCCGTCCTCTCCTGGATGGTGCCGCAGATGCTCGACCACGCCGATGACTTGCGCCCAGACCGGTCGTGACTCGCCTTGAACGAACGCGTCGACGCGAAGCCGTTGGCCGATCGCCGATCGGCCTGGAAACGCCGTCTGCTCCAGTCGCCGGTCGATGACGACCACCGACGGGTGGTCCAGATCGTCGAGCCATTCGAAGAGTCGCCCGCCGACGAGCCTGGCCCGCATCGCTTCCAGGAAGCCTGGCGTCACGGCGTGATAGTTGGCGGCCACCGACTCCCAGTCGACGACCCCCTCCGACGTGTCGTACGCGTACGGGCCAAGTTCCAGCGCCTTGCCGTCGAGCGGAAGCTGACTGGTGGCCCCCGCCGCCTGGACTCCGCTGACATCGGAAAGCCGGTCGACCAACTGGTGATAGAACTCGCCGATGCGAGCGGACTCGCTGTAAGGGTAGTGGCTGTCCACGAGCGAGAGCTTGACCGTCTGCACGCCGCTGGTGTCGAACCCGGGGTCCACGTTGGCCAGATTGGTGAAGCTGTGGGCCAGCAGGCCCGCACCCATCAGAAGAACGACCGAGACGGACACCTCGGCCGCGACCAGGATCCGACGTGCCCGTTGGCGCTTCGCGTCCCCCGCTGTCCGGGTGCCCACTCGCAAGGCCCCGCCATCGCGCGAGACCTGGAGGACGGCGACAAGTCCGAACACCATGGCCGTTGCCACCCCGAGAAATAGCGCCACCACGAGCATCGGTGCCGACACTGCGACGCTGCCGAGCCGAGGCAACTGTGCGGGGCCCACGACCTTGAGCAGGTCGCCCCCCCACCGAGCCAACGCCACGCCCAGTCCGGCCCCGGCGATCGACAGCACCGCGCTCTCGGCGGCCAGTTGCCGGACCAATCGAGATCGCGTCGCCCCGAGCGCGACACGAAGCTCCATCTCTCGACCCGCGCCGGATGCCCGCACGAGCATCAAGTTCGCGATGTTGGTGCACGCGATCAGAAAGACGAAGCCGACGGCACCAACCAGCAAGAAGAGCGTCGAGCGCACGTGCGCGACCGCGCTGCGTCCCAACGGTTCCAACTCGAGCGCGAGACCTGACACGGCGTAGTCCCCCGGGAAGTCACTCTGAAACGACGAGGCCAACGCGGACAACTCAGCCTGTGCCGCTCGTGGGTCAACCCCAGCCGCGGTCCGCGCGACGACGGTGAAGATCCGGCGCTGGCGCCGCATCTCGTCGTATCCGCCGCCCCAGGGCACCCAAGCGGACAGCTCCTCCGGCACGCCGGCATCAGGCGGGAGGAGTAGCCGAAACCCCTCGGGCATGACGCCGATGACCGTATGCGGCACGTCGTCCATATCGACCGTTGTGCCGACGATATCCGGAACGCCGCCGTAGCGGCGTTGCCACAGACCATGACTCAGGACGACCACGCGGGGGCCGTTCGGGATGTCCTCGCCGGCCGCGATGAGGCGTCCCAGTGCCGGGCTCACACCGAGCGTCTGCAGGAAGCCGCGCGACACGAATCCCATGTCGATATCCTCTGGGGGGGACGCGTCGTCGGTCAGCGCGGCCGGTCGATACCAGATACCGCCGACCGAGCTGGATGCGGTGGTGTCGTCACGGAACGCGACCAACTCCGGCCCGGAACTGGCTGGCCGCCCGCGCTCCTGGCGCGGCAACTCGGTGTAGATGACACCCAAGCGATCCGGTTCCGGGTACGGCAGCGGTCTCAGCAGGACGCCGTCGATGACCGAGAAGACGGCGACGTTGGCGCCAATGCCCAGCGCCAGGGTCGCCACGACGACGAGGGCAAAGGCAGGTCGTCGGGCCCAGACCCGCACGGCTACCCGCAGGTCCGCCCGTAGGTCATCCACGGCGCCAATGCCCCGTTCTTCGCGCACCTCGTCCTTGACGCGGTTCATCCCGCCGAAACGCACTCGCGCCTGCCGCCTGGCCTCTCGTAGGTCGAGCCCCGCTTGGAGCAGCAGTTCGGTTTCCTGCTCCAGATGGAAGCGCAGTTCCTCGTCCATCTCGGTTTCCTGCCTGGCGGCGAAGAGCAGCGCCCGCACGCGCTCACGCCCGGCCGCAAGCCACCTCATGCTGCGCCTCGAGTCGAGCCCAAGATCCAGTGCACGGCTGTCACTGAGCGCTCCCACCCCTTGGACTGCATCCGCTTGAGGGCATGTCCTGATTGACCTCGCACACCTCCCGCGACATCTGACGCAACCGCAGGCTGATCTCCCAGCCATGCAGCGGTTCGAGCGTGCCTGGCAGCAGGTCGGATCGGTCGTGGGTCACATGGTCCTCTAAGAGGTCTACAGAAGCAGCACGTGCTTCTGTCGACCGTCAAGAGAAATGCGGTTTACACCGTCCCGGGATGCCCCCCGGTCATCCTGCGGTCATCCAGACGAATTCGCCAAACGAGCCGTGGTGAAGCATGCCCGTGGCAGAATGGTCGTCTTGAGCCGGGCGGTGGGTCCCGCCGCCCCACGCTATCTGGGTCGGACAACAGGAGAAACACACGATGAAATTCATGATCACGTTCGAGATGCATCCAGACCAACGGCACGACGCCTACAAGACTTTCGCTCAGATGACGGCCGCCGATGACGAAGCAGACCGGAGCGGGGTGCAACAAATCGGTCGGTGGCACGACTTAGCAGCCGCGAGAGGCGTCGTGATTTGCGAAAGCGACGATCTGGCGGCTGTGCACGCGTGGGCGATCAATTGGAACACCGTTCTTGATGTGGAGATCACGCCAGTTCTCGATGATGACGAGGCTCGGGCGACTCTAAAGAAAAAGTTCAGCCTGGAATAAGCCCCACGGTCGAGCCCGGCTGTGAAGCACAGGCGGAGCGGCCGTCGAGGGTGGAAGAAGCTGCATCTCGGTGGCGCAACGGCATGATGGTCATACGCTGGGTCAGCGCGGCCATCGTCGAAGCGGAGAAGACGTTCAGGCGGGTCCACGGCTGGCGCGACATTCCGAAGTTGGTCGCAGCCCTCGATGTGCTCGAAGCCAAGGAGGAGGCGTCTACCGAGCGGGTCGCATAGAATCACAGCAGAAGCCGCCGCTCGCGAAGATCAACAGCGAGCGGGACAATCCCGGACTGCCGCGCTATCTGTTACGCCTCTGCGAGCTGGAGCTGCTCGATCGCGAGCAGCGCGCCACCGAGCGGCGCATCAAGGCTGCCAAGTTCCCGGTCTTGAAGAGTCTGGAGACCTTCGAGTTCCGCGCGATCCCATCGGTGAACAAGAGCCTGGTGCTGGAACTGGCCCGGTCGGCGTATCTCGACCGCCGAGAGAACGTGTTGGCGTTGGGCAACTCCGGCACGGGCAAGACGCATCTGGCGTTGGCGTTGGGGCTGGCGGCCTGCCAGCAAGGTGCTCGGGTGCGCTTCACCACCGCCGCCGCGCTGGTGAACGAACTGCTCGAGGCCAGAGATGACAAGCACTTACTGCGCGTCCAGAAGCAGCTCGCTAAGCAGGATCTATTGATCGTCGACGAGCTCGGCTACGTGCCACTATCGAAGATCGGCGCCGAGCTGTTGTTCGAGGTCTTCTCGCAACGCTACGAGCAGGCGTCGACACTGGTGACCTCGAATCTGCCGTTCAACGCATGGACGGAGATCTTCGGCTCGGAACGGCTGACCGGCGCCCTACTCGACCGGCTGACCCATCACGTCCACATCCTGGAGCTGAACGGCGAAAGCTATCGTCTCGCCCACAGCAAGAAAGCCCGGCGCCCTGCCGACGCCCCACCTGCTGGGTGGTCTGGTTTTCCTCCGCCACCGTGGTCTAATTTTGCTCCGCCCTTGACATCGGTAGCTACCGAGCTTGTCGGTCACGAGCCGAGACGGTTCCTGGCGCTGGCTCTTCAGGAGTTTCCGAACGAATCTGCGCGCCGCACGCGCGTCCCGGCGGGGTTGGACGAGGAGGTCGATCAGGTCCCCGTCCTGGTCCACGGCGCGCCAGAGATACTGGCGGTGACCGTGAATCGTGATGAAGACTTCGTCCAAAAACCACGTATCGCCGAGTCGACCTTGTCGGCGCTTCAACCGCCGGGCGTAGTCTGGGCCGAACTTCGTGCACCACTGCCGAATGGATTCGTACGACACGATGATGCCTCGTTCGGCCAGCAGATCCTCGACTCCCGGAAGCTCAGATCGTATCGGTGGTACAACCACACGGCGTGGCTGATGATGTCAGACGGAAAGCGATGCCGAAGGTAGCGGGATCGACGCGTATGCATCCGGCATTGTCCCGCGCGGAGAGTTAACCTGACAATACCTCGAGCGATCCTCGGCATTCCTGACCAGAGATCACAGGGCGATTTTGGGTCGTACTGCCCGTGGGATTCGATCGCTCTTCGCCCACGCACACCACAGTCACGATCGTGACGCATCGGAACTCCTTGTTTTCCAGGGAGAAGCGACCGCAAACGCCAGTGGCTGACGGGAGTACTTCAGTCAGCTAATCTGTGTGGCCGACCGGTCGTTTCGCGGTGACGCGTGCCTCCGAATCCCGCCGACCTCGGCAGCGGAACCCGGCGAAAGGCCCGGTTTCAGGGGAGAAAATGGTACGCCCGGCAGGGCTCGAACCTGCGACCCTCGGCTTAGAAGGCCCGATGTCGGATCGGTTATACCAAGACGGCTATATCTCACTGAAGGCCACCGATTCACGCGGAATTCACCAAAACCGGGCCGCGTCGCCTACTCGACAAAATACCATATCTGGTATAGATTGCCGGTAGTGGTCTGGACGGTCGAAACGTTGAATGACACAGTCGACGCAGAACTCGAGGCTCTCTCTGTGGACCTCCGAGCTCGATTCGTTCGGATCGCTCAGCTTGTCGAAGCCGTCGGGTTGCCGCACATCGGTGCGCCCCATGTGAAACACATCAGTGGGGCGATCTGGGAGATCCGACTGAAGGGGAAGAGCGGAATCGCCCGGGCGTTGTATGTCGCCGTGAAGCCTCAGCGCGTGGTGGTATTGCGTGTGTTCGTGAAGAAGACGCAGAAGACCCCACCGCGAGAACTCCGGCTGGCTCGGAAGCGAGCGAAGGAGGTGACGGAATGACGAAGGTCGCAACACTCCATCGGAGGTGGACGAAGGGTCCGGCATACAACGCCGCATACAAAGCGTTGGACGAAGAGTTTCATCTGGCGAGGTTGCTGATCGAAGCCCGAACGCGAGCCGGCCTGTCTCAGCCCCAGCTGGCGAGGCGTATGAAGACGTCTCAGTCCTACATCGCACGTCTCGAGAGCGGCGCGGTCACGCCCTCGACCCGAGCCCTCGAGCGCTTCGCCGCCGCAACTGGCTCTCGCCTCAGAATTGCTTTCGAACCGATCGAGACGGCATTGCCAGGTTGAGGTGTTGGGGCGGCATGTCAGGTGACGCCCCGGGTGAGAGAGTGGCCAGATGACGGGTGCTTGCGGGGCATTGTCAGGTTAACACCCCAGGTGAGAGAGTGGGCAGATGACCAGCGCGCCGCCAAGTTATCGCGGATACCGCTTTCCACCCGAGGTCGTCGCCCACGCCGTGTGGGTGTACCACCGGTTCGGTCTCAGCTTTCGAAAGGTCGAAGATCTCCTCGCGGAGCGCGGGGTCACGGTCCCGTACGAGACGATCCGGCAGTGGTGCCTGATCTTCGGACTCGACTACGCTCGCCGGCTGCGGTGCCGGTGCTTGCGCCTTTCGCGGTTGGTGGTTCGAGATTAAGACGTTACAGTGCAACAGGTTACGGCCCAACATGGCCCTGGGACCCGAGCTGTGTCGTAAGTTCCTTTCCTTGCAACGGGATACGCCACATCACCAACAGCGAATGGAGCAAGCACCCGTCAGCGCGTCGAGGCCGCAGTCCTTATGAAGTTTCACCCTTCCCTCGGGAAGGGCAGACCGAGGTGACGCCATGTCGAGAGCTATCGTGTCCTTCTCCTTGTTTCCTGTCGCGCTTGCGGTGGGTTTGTTCAGCCACAACGTCGTCTCTGCCCAGACCTGCACCCCTGATGGTGACGTGCAGTTTGTTTGTGGCACCACCAATCCAGAAGACCTGTATCCGGTTCCCAGCACTCCCTGGGTGATCGCCTCCGGCCGCGTATCTGACGTGGCCGGTCCGATCTACGCGGTGCACACGCGCGACCACACCGTGCGAGAAATATTTCCACAAGGCGCCGCGTCGCCGGACCACGACACCACTACCTACCGGGATTGCCCAGGTTTCAATCCCGTCTTTCAACCCCATGGCCTCACCCTACGAGAAGGTCGTGGCGGCGTGCATACCCTGTACGTCGTCGGTCATGGCGCGCGCGAGGCCATTGAAGTCTTCGACCTGGATGTGCGAGGCCATGTTCCGTCACTGACATGGGTCGGGTGCATCGTGTCCCCGGCCGGCACCCGGCGCATCAATTCAATCACCGCGTTACCTGACGGCTCTCTCGGCGCGACGAACTTCGATACCGAGGGCGGCGAGCTCTGGGAGTGGCATCCGGAGACCGGTTGGACCGAGGTGCCCAACAGCCAGATGCCTGGACCCAATGGCCTTGTTTCTTCCCCTGACGGTCGATGGTTCTACATTGGCGGGTGGAGCGATCAGGCGCTGGTTCGTCTTTCGCGGGGACAGACTCCGATTCGAATCGATGCCGCCCCGGTCGGATTCAACGTCGACAACGTTCGCTGGGGGAACAATGGCCACATCGTCGTGGCCGGTCACGTCACCCGTTGCCCCGGCGCGAGCGACTGTGAGCTAGCGGTCGCGCGTGTCGCCACGGTGGATCCGAATACGCTGCAGGTGCAACAGCGGGTGGACTACAAGGGCAACGAGTTCTTCCGGCTGGGTACAGTGGCCATCGAAGTCGATGACGAGGTCTGGGTCGGCGGCATCCGTGGCAGCTTGGGCATAGCCCGATTTCCACGATGACCGGAGTGCGGCCCTTCAAGAGGCGCTGTCACGTTGACGAGGTGAACGCGTCTGCCAGCGTGTCATGACCGATTTCCGCGCTCGTCAAGACGTAACACGCGCTGCCTGAATGTGTGTCTTGACATGTAGGGGCGTCAGAACCTTAGCCGGCGACTGATCAATGCGCTATCGACTGCTTGCCGACCTGGTCGTCGTCGCCCACCTCGTGTTCATCGTCTATGCCCTTTTGGGCGGCCTGTTCGGTTTGTGGAAGAAGTGGTGTCTGTGGGTGCACCTGCCGGCCGCCGCCTGGATCGCCATCGTCGAGTTCCAAGGGTGGATCTGCCCGCTGACTCCGCTCGAGAACCGACTGCGGGCCGTCGGCGGCGCCTTGAGTTACGAGGGCGGTTTCGTCGAGCACTACCTCATTCCGGTGATCTACCCGCCGGGGCTCACCCGGAGCGCTCAGCTCATGCTGGGCGGCGTCGCGCTCGCCGTCAACGTGGCGGTCTACGTCTTTGTCCTGCACCGCTGGAGCCGCCGGCATCGGTCCGGGTGATCTGTAGGCTGGCGCGTTCCTGGCGGCCATGTCTCGTGGTAGCCTGCGCTCAATCGCCCGGTGGGACGGATGGCACCACGAGACGCCATGGAGATGGAAACCATGAAGATAACGACCGCCGCCCGCGCCTTGACTGCGTGTCTGGCTGTAGCCGGCGCGGCCACCACCGCCGCCGCGGCCGTCGTGCCACTGGATACCAGTGGGGTCCAGCCCGGGCCGGTGACGGTGGTCGAAACCGACGACGCGGTGGTGGTCGGCTGGCCTGATGAGACCGGTCAACCCTGGCGCGCCACGTTCTCGCTCGATCCCGAGACGCCGCTCATTCGGTCGATCGAGGCCAGCGACGCGGTCATCGTGTCGAACGCCCGTCCCTACTATCAGGGTGAGACCGGCACGCGCCGACGCGGCTGGAATGCGTTCTTCGACTACCCACCCAATCATCCGGACGGCACCCGCCACGCACAGGGCGTGTTCAGCTTGCGCAGCGCCACGGTCCGCACTGTCGGTGATCGGGTCGAGCTGCTCTTCGACGGCCTCGAGATGGGCGTATTCGATGGGGGTATTGCGTACACGATCTTTCCAGGCAGCCGCTTGATTCAACAGGAAGCGGTCCTCACCACCTACGAGGCGAACGTTGCCTACTACTACGACGCTGGATGGGACATGGCGGCCACCGCCGACCGCGCGCCAGGCGGCAACATGGAGACCCGGGTCAGCTACTACGACACGGCCGGCACACTGCAGCAGGACGTGTCGACCGGGTTCGACCCGGAACGCGTCGCGGTCAAGGTCCGGTATCGCACGCTGGCGGTCGAGACCGAGGAGGGCAGCGTCGCGGTCTTCCCCGCGCCGCACCAGTACTTTTTTCCACGAGACTTCACGTCGAACCTCGGCCACCTGTGGCATCGCTCGTGGCGCGGTCGCGTGTCGCTCGGCATCAGACAGATCCGCGATACCAACTGGCGGTTCTATCCGTGGATGAACGCTCCACCCGGACAGACCCAGCGCATGTCGGTGTTCTTCCTGCTGTCGTCAGGCGCCCCGGCCGAGACCCTCGATGATGTGCTGGCTTACACGAACCGCGACCGATTCCGGCCGGTCGCCGGCTACAAGACGATGAGCACCCACTGGCATCTGGCCTACACGGTGCAGGCCCTGGAGCACGGCTTCGACTGGACGCCGCCGTTCAAACCGGTGCTGAAGGCGATGGGCGTCGACGCGTCCATCATCATGGACTTCCACGGCGACGGGCACCCACGTGACCTGACCGACCTGCGGCTCGACGAGCTGGACGCCTACTTCACGGCACTCCGCGCACAGTCTGAGCCGGACTTCCTGCTGATCCCGGGCGAAGAAGCGAACGTGCACTTCGGGGGACACTGGGCGGTGTTCTTCCCGAAGCCGGTCTACTGGTTTATGAACCGCCCCGAGGGCGGCGCGTTCGAGATGACGCATCCCAAGTACGGCACCGTCTACAGCACCGCCAATGCAGAGGAGTTGCTCGATCTGGTCCGTCGCGAGGGCGGATTCATGTATCAAACCCACCCTCGAACGAAGGGGTCGACCGGCTTTCCAGACCGGATCGCCCAGACCGCACACTTCCAGGATCCCGCGTATCTCGGCGCCGGCTGGAAGGCGATGCCGTCCGACCCGTCTTCACCCAGACTGGGCGAGCGGTCGCTGACGCTGCTCGACGACCTGAGCGCGCAAGGGATTCGCAAGGAGATCTTCGGCGAAGTCGATGTGTTCCAGCTGGACGAGACACACGAGCTGTATGCCCACATGAACATCAACTACATCCGGCTCAGTGAGCTACCGGCCTTCGACCAGTGGGGCGAGGCGCTGGCGCCGCTGGCGAATGGCGACTTCTTCACAACCACAGGCGAGGTGCTGCTCTCGAACGTCGACTGGTCCGAGTCGAGCAACGACGAGATTGTGGTCACAGGACAGCTCGACTGGACGTTTCCGCTCCGCTTCGCTGAGGTGGTCTGGGGCGACGACAACGAAACTCACCGGAAGATGCTCCCGATGACCGACACCCGCCCATTCGGTGCGAAGGCGTTCGAGTTCACGATCGACGCCGCCGGGTGGGACTGGGCCCGTATCGCGGTATGGGACATCGCCGCCAACGGGGCGTTCGTCAACCCTACCTGGCAGGACTGAGCGAGCCGCGGTGGGGCATTGTCACATTGAGGCCCTCGGTGACAGAGTGGGCCGATGATGAGCCAGCTGTCCAGGTATCACGGCTACCGATTCCCGCCCGAAGTCATCAGTCACGCGGTCTGGCGGTACCACCGTTTCGGTCTCAGCTTCCGCGACACGGAAGACCTGCTCGCGCAGCGCGGGATCACGGTCACCTACGAGTCGATTCGACGCCGGTGCCGCGCCTTCGGGCCGCAGTATGCCCGTGCGCTACGGAGACGTCGGGGCCAACTGGACGACACCTGATATCTGGACGAAGTGTTCGTCAAGATTCAGGGTCGGCAACGGTACCTGTGGCGGGCGGTGGACGAGGACGGAGACGTGATCGACATCCTCGTGCAATCGCGACGCAATCGGCGGGCGGTGCTACGATTCTTCCGCAAGCTGTTGAAGGGCCAGGGCCGCGAACCTCGCCGATTGGTCACCGACAAGCTCGGCAGCTGCAAAGCCGCGCACCGCGCGACCATGCCGTCCGTGATCCACAGCACCCGGCAGTACGAGAACAATCGCGCGGAGGTCTCGCATCAACCCACCCGTCAACGTGAACGCCGGATGCGCCGGTTCAAGTCGGCGGCGCATCTCCAACGCTTCGCGGCGGTGCATGGCGTGGTGCAGAATTTCTTCCGGGTGGGCCGTCATCTACTGCGGTCGGCGCATCACCGGCTGCTGCGAGCACGAGCATTCACGGAATGGGATGCGGTGACGTGTGTCCGCTGATCGCACGTCGGCCCTCGCCCTTGAACGGCGAAAAGCGGGCGTGATCGCTCAAGTTGACTGTGAGCATTATTCCCCTGCCTGTCGGGGTCACTCGGTGACACTGGTAGGTGCCGGTGGGTGGTGGCCTGACCCACAAGTTGACTGACCTCTGGTCCTCGCTGCTGATCTGTCGGTCATCGGCCATCGGCGCACCTACGGCCGCGACCTGACCGGCTGGCTCGTGACCCGATAGGGGCCTGCTCCCGATGACCCGTCACAGTCCTGTCCGTCCAGCTGGTCCAGGCAGCGACCGCAACCGAGGAGGCCACCCGTGACCAACAACATGACGCCACGGCCTAAGGTCCGTGGGGCGATCGTCGGTGTCGATACCCATAAGCACATCCACGTGGCGGTCGCGGTCGACGCCTGTGGGCGCCATCTGGGCGATCACGCGTTCGCCGCCGATTCAGGCGGCTATCAGGCCCTTCTCGCGTGGGCCGAGACACACGGGCGCATCCAGGCGTTCGGCATCGAAGGCACCGGCGGCTATGGCGTGGGCTTGACCCGTGCGGTCCGCCGCGCGGGGCATCGTGTCGTGGAAGTGAATCGAGCGGACCGACGCCTGCGCCGTATTGCCGGCAAGTCCGACCGGATCGACGCCGAGGCCGCCGCCCGGTCGGTGCTGGCGGGCCATGCGACCGCGACGCCGAAGACCGCGGATGGGGCCGTCGAGATGATCCGGCAGCTCAAAGTCGCACGGGATACCGCCGTGAAAGCGCGCACCGCGGCGATGAACACGCTGAAGCAGATCAGCGTCAACGCGCCGTCCGTGGTGCGAGAACCCCTCCACGGCCTCACCGCGCAGCGCATGCTGGCGCGCTGTGCCGGCCTTCGGCCGGGTCGCCTCGACACGACCAGCACCTCGCGCGACTCACGACCGAGACGTCGCCCACCCTCCGGGCGGGGTTCGGCGTGGGCGCCAACGTCGCGGCCGAGCTCTTGATTGTCTTCGGCGACAACCCTGAGCGGATTCGGTCGGAAGCCGCCTTCGCGAAGCTCTGCGGCGCGTGTCCCATCCCCGCCTCGTCCGGCAGGACCACCGGGCGGCACCGCCTCTACCGGGGGGGGCACCGCCAGGCGAACGCCGCCCTCTATCGCTCGGTCATCGTCCGGATGCAGTACCACCAGCCAACGGTCGATTACGTGGTGCGACGCACGGCGGACAGCCGGACCAAACGGGAGATCATCCGGTGCCTCAAACGGTTCCTCGCGCGCGAGATCTACCAGCGCGTAATGACAGACTTCCGCGCTCGTCTAGACGTCGCACACGCGGCCTAAATATCTGTCTTGACATATAGGGGCGTCAGTGCCGCAGCAGGTCGGTGGCAGGTTGTGCCCGCAGCAGTCCAGGGGAACCCAAGACCGAGGCAACGAGGACGACGGCAACCGACCACTGGATGTGTCGCGAACGCTCGAGCTGCCCGTCTGTATGCCGCATTGACTCCTCTGGTGCCGGATCGCGCTCCATGACAAGTCCGAGCGAGCCCCGTTGGACCAATCATACCGACCGGTGCTGGGCGTTGGTGCACAAATGCCGCTCGACCTACCGGCCGGCCTCCTAGCGCTTACGGCTGCGGCCCGATCACGACCCGCGCCAGGCCCCGCAGGTCAGGCAGCAACTCGTCATCTCCGGTGGGCATCCCCCCAACCGACAGCAGGTAGGCGATGACATCGACGTTCTCCTGAGTCGTCAGCGAGCTCGGGTTGTCTTCCGGCATGGTCGCTCGGGTGTATGCGAGCAGGGTGGCGAGCGACCGTCCGTTCCAGACGCGCAGGAACCTCGCCCGCGCCAGGGGCGGGGTTGACCGCATATCGGGATCGTCTGGAGCGCCGTTCAGCCTGCGCCCGTGACAGAACGCACAGGCGCCCGTATAAACCGCTTCTCCGCGGGTTGCTTGCGCCTCGGTGAATACGCCGTCCCACACGGATGCCATGGGACCCGCTTCCTCCAGCCCCTCGAGCGCCGCCGTCACGGCTTCTGTGGTCACACCGCCGAAGTCATTCGCCCACGCGTTCCGGATGTAGTTCGCCACGCGAGCGATGTCCTCCGCGGTCAGGGCGGGAAACGGAGGCATGCGCCCCCTGCCCGCGTTGATACTGCGGACAATCCGCGCCTGGTCGCCGAGCTGGTCATTGGCGCGCAAAGCCGGGAACGTGGGCGGGTTCCCCGCGCCCGAGTCCTGGTGGCACAGCGCACAGTGCTGCCGGTAGAGTTGCTGCCCTGGCTCGGATCCCGGCTGCGCCGCGGCGGCCGGGACGCTGACGCACGCGAGACCGAGCACACCGACCACGAGCAGCCCACGGTAAAAGCCAGCGCCTCGCGTCGACATCGGCGGTCTGTGTCTCATCGTTGGCGCGGTCTGGAATCAGGTCCAGATGTCAGCGTCGGAGAGCTCCCGGTCAACCGTGAGATCCGCTCGGATGGTAACGTCCGCCTTCACGTCACAGTCGCGCCGAAAGGGGAGATAATTCTTGCCGGAGACAAAGAGTCTGTACTCTCCTTGTGGCACCCTCACCGTGGCTATCCCATGCTGGTCTGTGAAGGTCTTGTATGGATGAGCCACAACCTTGGCTCCCTCGACCGGCGTCTGGCTTTCCAGGTCCACGGCCACGACCGTCACGAGGCACGCCGGGGTGGGCACGGCCCTCACGCCAAAACGGGCGACACCCTCGGCGTGCGGCATGTCCAGGGCGTTGACCGGAGCCCTGACGTCCCAGGTGCGGAGGCCCTCCGTGTCCGGGGCGCGAAGCTCCACGTGCGCGTAGTGGAGCCCGGCCGTCTCGGGCCATGGCTCGCTGCTCGTCGTGGCTGACGCCAGCGTTGTCCCCTCGTGGTCCCGCACCTCGACGGTCCAACCGTCGGGTCGGCACGCGGACGAGCACTTGACCCCCACGGTGACGCTGAACGCCTCGCCGCATTCGATGGTCGCCGGCACGTCCCAGACGACAACCCGCGTGTCGTGCGGTTGCATGTCGTCCGCCATCTCGTTGTCTGCCGCCATATCCGGACTAGCTGGACGGCTCTTCGACGGCCTGCGTGCCGGCGATATAGCCGTGGACGTGACCCTTGCCCAGGCCATGTTTATTGAACCCACCGACGGCCTCGCCCCCCGCATAGAGACCGGGAATAACCTGGCCCTGCATGTCCACGACCTGTTGTCGGCCGTTGACTCGTAGTCCGCCGTAGGAGTCGTGCCAGATCACCATGATGGAGAGCGCATAGAACGGCGGCGCCGTGATCAAATTCATCGGCGCGTCCGCTTCGCGCTCGAACTCGGGGTCGGCCCCCGCTTCCACGTAGCCGTTCCAGGTGGACACGGTTTCGGACAGGTAGCTCAGTGGCACCCGCTGGAACTCATGGACGGCGTACATCTGCGCAGCCAGATCCTCGATGGTATCGGCGCGGAAGAAATAGCCGTTGTCTGACACGTAGGGGTAACGCAGCTCCCACCCGTTCCGCTCGACCGCATCCTGATCGAAGATGGCCCAGAGCGGCCCCGAGTAGTAGTCGGGCGCCTGGGACCCCTCGTTCATCGCCAGGGCGGCATCGAGACCGTGGTCGTAGTTGTACATCTCCCGCACCCACTCCTTGCGGCAGTTTCGCCAGTCGAGTGGCGTGTGATCGAGCCCCCGTCCGGGGGCGCCGCCGTCGCCGGGGTAGGCGCTGGGACCCGGCCGTCGCGGAAGACGGACCTCGTTGAAGAAACGCTTTCCGACCTGGTTCACCGCGATGAGCTCTTCGAAGCCCGCGTTGCCGACATTGAACCCGGCGGAGCCGCGGAAGGCGAATGTCGGGTGACCGGGCATCATGCCGGTGTACGCATCGCGGGTACCGAGGCGCGTCGAGATGTGGAACGTGGTGAAATACGAGAGATTCTGCTGCATCCCGGCCAGGTTGGCGCCGACCCGTCAGGCCTGCGATGAGGGCTGAGCCGTCCTGGCCTCCCTCGCCGAGCAGGGCCCGGCCACTGGTCGGGAACGCGGGCTCTCGCAAGGCCGGGTAGAACATGCTCCGCACCTCGGGATTGCCCGCGTGACCGCCGCTGGCGAGGATGACGGCCTGGCGGGCCCTGACGGTCACCCTCTCCCGGCGCTCGTCGATGTTGCCGTCCGTGCCACAGGCTCTGCAGGAGCTCGCCGGTCTCGGGGTGCTGCCGCGGCGAATAGTCGGCCGTGATGCCCAGAACCCTGCCCGCAAAGGGCTCCTCACGCACGACCTCTTCGAAACGGCGATGCAGCATGAACTCGACGCCCTTCTCCCGGGCCGAGAACTCCAGCGACCGGGAGAGGGCCGCGCCGTTCGCCACGGCGTTGGGTCCGACGAAGCGGCCCGCGTTGTTCATCCGCACCGGCGCGAACGCACTCGAGCGCTCCGGGATCGGCGACACCCGCGTCCTCCGCCGTGATGGTCCCCGCCTTGATGTCGGTCTTGTCGCCCAGCATGAGGAAACAGGTCGCCAACCGCGCGCGCGACAACCCTCCGCCCCCATGCGTGCTGCTGACCCTCGAGAACCGGACGTAGTTGTCGATCAGGAATTGCCGAGTCGCCGGACAGTTCTCGGCCCAAGCCCGCGCCAGCTCCCGCTCGTTGTACCGATAGGGGCTCTGCCCCTTGGGGTCGACGACCGACCAGTCGGTGATATCCGTGAACAGGAGCTCGATGCTGTCATCCAGCTCCTCCGGGTCCTCGACGGGATCGACCGTGACGAGCCCCTCCCGGTCGCTCTCGCCCTTCATGTCTCTCTGCTGTACCGGGTCGCCCCCGCCGAGCGACATCCGGCCCGCGCTGTGCAGCATCCGGCCGCCGAGGTCGAAGTTCTGATCGACCACCAGCACACTGGCCCCCAGATCCCTCGCGCGAATGGCCGCGGTCAGGCCCGCGCACCCGCCCCCCGCGATGACGACATCGACCTCGTAGTCCCAGGCGATCTGTTGGGCACCGCTCCGCGGACCTGCGCGTGCGCCTCGGCCCGACTCCAACAGCGCGCCCGAACCCAACCCGGCGGCAACCCCTGTCTTGACGAACTCTCGCCGGTTCGGGCCCCGCTCTGGCTCGTGCTTCGGGTCGTGGTCTGGATGGTCGCCGCTTGTCCCCATGTCGAGTCCTCCCCGCGATGGCCGCCACAGGCCAAGCCTGACCGATTCAGCAGATGATTCGGAGCCGTGACGCGCGACCACGCTCGTGGCCTGTATCAGCGGAATATACAGTGGATTCAGCCGAGCGGCACCCCGGCGGTGTTGCGTGGCGTTGGTGCGTGGCTTGGAACCAACCAGCACCGGGCCAGACCCACGGCGTTGTTGCAGGAACCGTAACAGGCCTGCACGATCCCAACCCACAGGACCCTCACCTGCCGATGGGATACGACATCGGTCGGCCGAGCTCGGTCATCAGGTTCAGGTTCTGGCAGCCGAGGACCGCCTCGCTCGCCCGCCGGTGCTTGCCTCACTCGCTGTTGATCAGGCGGCTGTTCGTAGCTCGTGCGGCCATGGGTGCTTGCTCCGCTCGCTGTTGATCGGTCAGCTTCCCCGGCCCCTCGGTACACTTGAGCGATGAACCCAGTCGATGGGGTGGCGTGCGCCAGGCGAGGGTGCGACAACCGTGGAAAGCCGGGCCTGAACATCGTGGGCTACGGTTCATTTGCGACAAAGTCCGGCCGACGGCAGCGGTGCCGATGCACGGTCTGCAGGGGAACCGTCAGCACAAACACAGGGACCGCGTACAGCGGGCTTCGCTGCACGCGACGGGAGTTCGAGCAGGTCGCCAGCCTGCGCGTCGAAGGGGTGAGCCTGTCCGCGACCGCCGCGACGCGCTTCAACGACAGGATGGTGCGCGGCTTCGACCTCATTGAGCTTCAGGCTGATGAGCTCTGCACGTTCGTTGGCAACAAGAACACGACCGTCTGGCTGTTCGCGACCATCGAGGTCTCGTCCCGCCTGTGGGCCGGGAGCGTCTTGGGCCGCCGCTCCGACCACAACGCCAGAGCCGTGGTCAACGACGTCGCCCGCCGGGGCCGAGTTGTTGGATGTCCGCTGATCGCCACTGATGTGAGAACGGCGGCGTAAAAATGGACCACAGCGCGGCGGTGTGACGCCGCCGGAGGGCGGCGGAAAACCAGACCGCTCGCGTGGTCCACCGAGCATCCCGACGGTGTTGTGTGGAACACAGGAGGGATGTATCGAGTGGAGCTCTATGCGGAGGTGCGGCGTAGCGTCTATGTGGAGGGGCTGAGCGAGCGCGCGGCGGCGCGGCGCTTCGGGCTGGCCCGCGAGACGGTGCGCAAGATGCTGCGCTACAGCGTGCCGCCTGGGTATCGTCGTGCGCACCCGGTCCGGTGCCCGAAGCTGGACGGCTTCACCGGGGTGATTGATCAGATCCTCGTCGATGATCAGCAGCGCCCGAAGAAGCAACGGCACACGGCCAAGCGCGTCTGGGAACGGTTGCGGGCGGAGCACGCCTTCACGGGCGGCTACACGATCGTCAAAGACTACGTGCGTGCCAAGACGTTGGGCGGGCAGGAGATGTTCGTGCCGTTGGTGCATCCGCCGGGCGACGCCCAGGCCGATTTCGGCGAAGCGCTGGTGGTGATCGCGGGCGTCGAGTGCAAGGCGCACTATCTGGTCGTCGATCTCCCGCACAGCGACGACGGGTTCGTGAAGGCGTTTCCGGCGGAAACGACGGAGGCGTTTTGCGACGGACACAACGCCGCGTTCCGCTATTTCGGCGGCGTGCCGCGGCGCCTCGTCTACGACAACACCAAGCTGGCGGTGGCACGGATCCTCGGGGACGGCACGCGCCAGCGGACGCGGGTGTTCAGCGAGCTCCAGTCGCACTACCTGTTCGACGCCCGCTTCGGGCGACCGGGCAAGGGCAACGATACAGGCAAGGTGGAGGGGCTCGTCGGCTACGCCCGCCGCAACTTCTTCGTGCCGGTCCCCCGGTTTCCCAGTTGGGAAGCGTTGAACGCCGACGTCGCGCGCCAGTGCCGCGCGCGGCGCGAGCATCGGTTGCGGCGGCACACCGAGACGATCGGGGAGCGCTTCGCGCGCGACCGCGCCGCGTTGCTGCCGTTGCCGCCCGTCCCGTATGACGCCTGCGACCGGCGCACGACGCGGGTCACGTCGTTGTCGCTAGTGCGCTACCGCCTCAACGACTACTCGGTGCCGACGGCGTACGGCCACCGCGACGTGGTGGTGAAAGCCTACGTGGACGACATCGTGATCGTGTGCGGCAGTCATGAGATCGCCCGCCATCGGCGCAGCTACGAGCGTGAAGCGTTGATCTTTGATCCGTTGCACTACCTGGCCTTGTTGGAGCGTAAAACCGGCGCGTTCGATC
>CALLXD010000042.1 GCA_937766455.1 Vicinamibacterales bacterium
ACGAGCGGGAGCTCTCGGTGCTCGATACCGTGGACCCGCATGCCGTTCGCCAACTCGGCTGACCAGACCCCGGGGACCCGGAGCTGGGGTCGCTCGGCCAGGTCCGGCGGCGTGGAGCGGTCGATGCGAGATGGTGTCTTCTCGAACGCGGGAGGCGCGGCGACCGGGGCGTCCGGCTCGCCCTCGGACACGATGGCCTCCTCGACCACCGCGGCCATCTCGGAGTCGTCGAGGGCCAGTGCGAGGCCGCCTTGCGGCACGAAACTGGTCGCGATGTGTGGCCGGCCGGCCACGTACTCTCGATACACACGCATGACGTCGTCCGCGGTGACCGCGCGTAACCGTCGCAGGTCCTCGTTGATGAACCCGGGGTCGCCTGCGAGGACGCTGTAATTCGCGAGCTGGAACGATTTGCCCAGCACGCTCGCGATCCCACCGTAGAACCCCGTCTCGAGCCCGGCCGTGATCCGCTGCAGGTCCGCCTCGCTCACACCCGCTGACTCGAAGCGTGCAAACGCCCGATGGAAACTGGCGAGCACGTCATCAAGATCGGTGCCTGGGAATGCCCGGGCCGAGAGCTGGAACTGACCCGCCAGTTCGCGCTGCGGGTGACCCGCACTGACGTCCGGCGCAAGCATGTCCTCCTCCACCACGACCTGATAGAAGGGCGAGGTGCGCCCCTTGGCAAGCAGCGCGCTGAGGGCGTCCAGTGCGTACGAATCGGGATGGTATGCCTCCACGGTGGGCCACGCCATGGTGAGCATCGGAAGCTGAGCGAAGTTGTCTTCGTGCACCAGCCGGGTGGTCCGGTCAATCACGCCGGGCGCGGGCGCTCGGCGTGGGATGGCGTCGCCCCGCGTGATTTCGCCGAAATAGGTCTCGACCAGCTCGCGGGCCTGCCCCGAGTCGAAGTCGCCGGCGACGACCAGGGTCGCGTTCTGCGGACCGTAGTACCGCTCGTAGAACTGCCGGACATCGTCCAGCGTCGCGGACTGCAGATCATCGAGCGAACCGATGATCTGCCAGCTGTAGGGGTGGTCATCTGGATAGAGATGCGAGTCGACCACGAATCCGGTGTGCCCGTAGGGCTGGTTGTCGTAACTCTGCCGCTTTTCGTTCTTGACGATCTGTTTTTCGTTTTCGAGGCTCGGCTCGTTCACCGTATTGATGAAGAAGCCGAGGCGGTCCGATTCCATCCACAAGACACGCTCGAGGGCGTCCTGCGGCACGACCGCGTAGTAGATCGTCGTGTCGTTGGAGGTGCCGCCGTTGAAGGTGCCACCGAGCGCCGGGACGCCATTGATGAAGCCCCCGGGGCCGACGTTCTCCGAGTTCTGGAAGAGCAGATGTTCGAACAGGTGCGCGAACCCGGTTCGCCCCGGGCTCTCCCTCGCCGAGCCGACGTGGTACAGCACCGCCACCGCGACCACCGGGTCCGAATGGTCCTGGTGCAGCAATACCTCGAGGCCGTTGTCGAGCGTGAACGCCTCAAACGGGAGCTCCAGCTCGTGGCTGGCGTCCGCGCCTGTCTCCGCCGGGGGGGGCGGTCGTGCAGGCCAGCAGCGGCACGAGCAGGGTCGCCAGAAGCGGGCGAGCGTGTGAGCTGTGGCATTCGCACTCCGTTCGGCGCACGATTGCGCAGGCCCCAGTCTACCTCCGAGCGTCGGTCCGCTACGACGCGCGAATGACCCCGAGCAGGTCGGGGAGCGTCGGTCGTTTGCCGTGCATCAGGAGCGCGTAGCGAACGACCTTGGCCGAGGCCCAACCGGAGGCGACGATCCCCAGCACGAGCAGTCCGATGCTCAGCCAGACTCCCCAGAGGGCGGTGGAGGACGTTGACGCGGCCCAGCATGACCAATGGCGTGAAGGGGGGGAACAGACTGAGGACCCGAGCCGCTGTCGTGCTCGGGTTGGCGATGACGTATAACGTCGACATGAGCGCCAGCACCATCGGGAGGACCGCCGCGAACATAGACTGGCTGAGTTCCTCCGTGCTGGTGCAGGTGGCCGCGATAGTCGCGAAGAGAATCGAATACAGGCAATAGCCCAGGGCGAAGAACACCGAGAAGTAAAACAGGAGGCGTCCGTCGAGAACAGTGCTCAAGTCGAAGCCCGTCAGATCTGCGCCGATGGACAGCATCGGCATCGCGTAGAGCAGCGCGAAGACTGAGGCGAGCACCCAGACGCCGAGCTGGGTGAGCCCGGACGCGAGGACCCCCAGAATCTTGCGGCCATGAACTCTGTCGCCGTCACGGCGCCGAGGATGACCTCGATTAACCGTGATGACTTCTCCTCCACGATCGCCATGGCCATACCCTGGCCGTTGATGAGCACTGCCATATAGAGGAGCATGGCGAGGACGAACGTGCTGACGAACGTCGCCCGAACCCACCCGCATTCTCGCCGTCGGCCGAGACCGTCACGGTGGCCAGGTCTGCGCGTTGGAGTGAGCGCACCTGATCGACGTCGACCCCCGTATCGACGAGCAGCTCGTCCAGCACCGTCGCTTCCACGGCGCGCTCGAGCGCGCGGAGCACAGTGGGGTTGCCGGTCTCGCGAGCGTAGTAGCGGCCTCGGGCGACGATCTCCGGGTCCTCCTGAAGGAGCAGGTATCCGTCGATGTCCTCGTCACGGACCGCCGTTGTGAACGGCGCGCGCGATGTCTCCGAGTCGTCCGGTATCGCCGCCTGAGTAGTGACGACGACACGCGGTCGCTCGATGTCGCCGAGGTGATTGACCAGTGGCGTCGTCAATCCCGTGCCGGTATCGACGACCGCCACCCGCAGTTCCTCGGTGCCGGACCCCGAGAAGATCGCGGGCATGACGAAGCCGTACGCCACCATGAAACCCGGGACGAGAATGGTCATGAAGATGAACGCTCGGCTCCGCACCCGAGCCAGATATTCGCGGCGGGCGATCTTCGCGATCTGTGTCAGATTCGTCATCGCGTGGCTCCCTCCGGGGAGGCGTCTCGGTGTCCGACGGTTGCCAAGTAGATTTCCTCGATGTGCGAGTGGTCCAGCTTGATCGACTGAATCGCTACCCGAACTAGCACCGCCCGCATCACGGTCTGGGGGTCCGTGTCCGGTTCGAGTTCCAGACGGGCCTCGTGCCCCGTGTCTTCGCAGCGCCGGATGCCGGCGAGCGCACCGAGCGTTCCCCGACTCCCGTGATACTCGACGGCGATGGTGTTTCGCCCGTAGCCGGCCTTGATGGCGGCAAGATTCCCCTCCAGGACCGGCCGGCCCTGTGAATGAGGCAGATCGCGTCACACAGTGCCTCCACCTGCTCCATACGATGCGTGGAGATCACCACCGTGGCGCCACGGTCGTGCTGTTCCAAAATCAGCTCCTTCAGTAACCGCGTGTTGACCGGGTCGAGCCCGGTGAAGGGCTCGTCGAGGACGATCAGGTCCGGGTCATGGATGACCGCGGCTGCGAACTACACCTTCTGCTGCATCCCCTTGGATAGCTCGCTCGTCAGCGACTGGGCATTGGCGGACAGTCCGACGCGTTCGAGCCAATCGTCGGCGCGCCGTTGCGCCTCTTGGGTGTCCAGTCCGCGAATGGATGCGAGAAACGCCAGCTGTTCTCCAACCCGCATCCGTGCGTAGAGTCCGCGCTCCTCCGGAGATAGCCGACCCGATGCCTGACCGCAAGCGGATCAGCGGCACCGAGAAGACTGACCGAGCCGCCATCTGGCACGTAGATACCGAGGGTGGTGCGGATGGTCGATGTCTTGCCGGACCCGTTCGGCCCGAGCAGCCCGAAGATGCTGCCCGTCGGCACCGTCAGGTCGAGTTCGTTCACCGCGATCTTGTCCGCAAACCGCTTCACGAGCTTGTGGCACTCAATCGCCGCCGGAATGGTTGTGTGCATCGTGTCGCCTCGACAGTAGTACGCCGCGCGTCCGCATTTGTTCGATCATCAGGTTTCCACAAGAGACGTCCCCTCGTCTGGTCCGGTCTGGGCGCGCGTCGCGGCCGGTTCCGTGTACGCTTGGTCGCTATGAGCGCGCGTGAGGTGTCGACGGTCAGACGTGCATGTGGGCGCAGGCGACGGTGGGCGTGCCTGTTGACGGCGGCGGTGCTGTCTACGGGGTGCTACTGGGCCCGCAGTTCTTCCCAGCCGGTCCCTCGGCTGGCCCATCCACCCTTTGACCGCGTCACGCAGGCGGCCCAGCCGCCGTTCCGCTTTGCCATCTTCGGGGATCAGAAGGGGCTGGCCAAGAGCGGCGAATGGGACGCGCTGCTTCGCCAGGTCAGCGCGCTCGAACCGCCGCCGCTGTTCTTGCTCGACACCGGCGACATCGTCGAAAACGGCACCTACCGCGACCAGTTCGTGCAGCTGGAGGAGATCTTGTCGGTGGTCGACGGGTTGCCCTATCTGCTGGCCGTTGGCAATCACGAGATCGACGATGACGACACCGCGGCGAAAGGGCACGTCGTGGAATTCCTCGGCGACGTCATCGGTCGCGACCAGTTTCGCGAGGAACGCCTGTATTACGCGAAGACCGTGGGGCCGCTCCGGCTACTGGTGCTGGACAGCAACGATCTCGTGTATCCAGCCCGGGGGGCCTGCCGGGAACGATACTCGGCCGGCGCGCGCGGGGCGGAGCAACTGAGCTGGCTTGCCGACGAGCTGGCCCAAGCCTGGGAAGGACCTACGGTGGTCGCGTTTCACCACACGACGATCCTCTCGGCCTCCAAACACGAGGGTCACGCCCGGTGTCTCTGGAATGGTTCCTACGCCGCCCACGGCGAGCGAACACTGCCAGAGATGCTGATCGACGGTGGTGTCGATGTCGTGTTGACCGGGCACACGCACACCTACGAAGTCCTGCGTCTCACCCGCGGGGGGCGTGACATGCTCAGCGTCAATGTCTCCGGGACATCCGGCGGTAGTCGTCTGGCTCGGTCGGTCTCGGATCCGCTGACCGATTTCTCGGACAGAGGGTGGGACCTGAGTGGTTGGCCAGGGCTGTCACAGGGTGCGTTCATGCCCCCGAACGACATCGTGAACCAGTTCGGTCTTGTCTCGGTGGACGCGTCCGGTGCCCTGGACTGTGCGATTTACCATGTCGGCGAGTCGGTGCCGCGTCCCTGCCATCCGTAAGGCGTCGCCTGCGCCTCCCCTCGTATGAAGCTCTACGCGCTTGCGGACCTGCATCTGGGTCACCGACCCAATCGGGAGGCCCTCGCCGACTGGCCGGCGCGTCCGGACGACTGGCTGATTCTCGCCGGCGACGTCGGAGAGACGCTGGCCCATCTGGAGCTCGGTCTGGCGGCGGCGACCGACCGGTTCGCGAAAGTGTTCTGGGTGCCCGGGAACCACGAGCTCTGGAGTGCTCGGAGTGAGGGGCCCCGGGGGGGTCGCGAAGTACGAGGCAGCGGTCGACGTGTGTCGCCGATTCGGCGTGCTCACCCCCGAGGACCCGTACGCGGTCTGGCCCGGGGATCCGACCGTGTGTGATTGCCCCCCTGTTCGTCCTCTTTGACTACACATTTCGACCGGACGTTGTGGCGCCGGAGGACGCGGTGGCGTGGGCCTGGGAGGACGGCATTCGTAGCGCCGACGAGCGATGCCTGGCGCCGGATCCGTATGCCAGCCGCACGGCCTGGTGCCACGCCAGGGTGGCGTACAGCGAAGCGCGGCTGGCCGAGGCCTGCGCGACGGCGCCGTCGATTCTGGTGAATCACTATCCACTCAGGCAGGACCTCGTGCGACTGCACCGCATTCCGCGGTTTTCGCCCTGGTGCGGCACGCGGCTGACCGAGCAGTGGCACACGCGTTTCGGGGCACGGGTGGTCGTGTCCGGGCACCTGCACATTCGCGCGACCGATTGGGTTGACGGGGTGCGGTTCGAGGAGGTGTCGCTCGGATACCCCAAGCACTGGCACCGCGAGCGCGGGATCGACGGCTACCTGCGCGAAATCCTGCCTGGACCGGCCACCCCTCGTCAGACCGGCGGGCCCGAGTACCACCGCTGACGCCGTGGTGCGCACGGCGGCGCGCGCCGCGACCGAGGAGCCCCGCCACGGCGCTCCTGGCCGGCCCGTGGCCACGGCGCACTAGAGGAGCGGGCTCGCCGCTTCGTGAGTGGTGATGCGGATTGCGGTGCCGGCATCGACCTCGACCGCTGTCGCGACGAGATGGTGATCGCCCAGTAGGTCCACGCCGAATTGCCAACGCGCGGGGGTATCGTCGAGGGCGGCGGCAAACTGTATCTGGACGTCGTCCGGACGCTGAGACGGCAAGTCGAAGGAAAAATCGCCCAATGGGATAGCGAGACCCATGCCGCGTGCTTTGATATACGCCTCTTTGAGGGTCCAGTACTCGAGGAACCGGCGGGGGCGATCACGTGCCTCAACCTGGCGCAGTGCGGCGGCCTCCCCGGGCGAGAAAAAGCGGTTGGCCAGGTCGAGCCATTCGCCCGAGCGACTGCGCGGCTCGACATCCACCCCGACCTCGCGGTCGCGGGAGACGAGACACACCACCAGGCCGTTCGTGTGGGAGAGGTTGAAATGCAGCGATGAGGTCGGCGTCTCGATGGCCGGTCGACCGTAGCGATTGCTGCGGAACCGCCAGTCCGACGCGCCGACGCCGTCATACCTGGACAAGGTCGTGCGCGCGAGCACCCGCGCCAGGAGACAGAGCTGCCGGTCCCGAGCGAAACGGAACCGATCCGTCTTCTTGCGCTCCTCGTCAGTCAGGACCGAGCGATAGCGCGCCAGTTCACCTGGGTCGGTGAAATGTTCCGGTACCGCCCACCACAGGTGCGCGTGGCCAGCGGGCAGCGTCAGCGGCGGGGCGCTGTGCGGGCGCATCATGATGCGACCATCCTACCGTGGCTCGGCGTGCATGCATGCCAGGGTGGTGGTCTACACGATGATCCGGTGCTACCGTGCCGCGCCGAGGCTGCTATCGGTCACCGCGTCGACCACCCGGCTGACGGCGGCGTCCGTCAGCCCCGGGTAGAGTGGGACAGAGAACAGCTCGTCGCAGACGGAGGTTGCCACCGGGCAATGATTGGGGCTCGCGTCGGCGAACGCTGGCTGGTTCGGGAGCGGGGTCGGGTAATGGACGAGCGTGTCGATGCCGCGCGCGTGCAGGCGCTTCCGCAGACCGTCCCGGGCGGCGGTCCTGAGCGGAAATAAGTGATACACGTGGCCAGGATCACAGGCTGGCGGAACGACGATCGTTGTGTTCGTCGTGCCTCTCGTGTCCGTGAGGCCCGCTCGATACTGGGCGGCCAGAGCGCGGCGGCGGGTAGTCCAGCCAGCTAGGTAGGGGAGCCTGGCGCGCAGGACCGCAGCCTGCATCTCGTCGAGTCGCGAATGGGCGGCCACCTCCGTGTGGTGGTTCCGGGTGGTCTGGCCCCCATTACGCAATCGCCGCAGTCGGGTGTCGAGCGCCGCGTCTCGCGTGCACACGGCACCGCCGTCTCCGAACGCCCCGAGGTTCTTCGTCGGGTAGAAACTGTATGCTGCGGCGATACCCGTGGTGCCGACGGGGACACCCTGGCAGGTCGCCAGGTGCGCCTGGCAGCAGTCTTCAATGAGGGCGAGCCCGTGCTGGTCCGCCACCCGGGCGAGCGCCGGATATCGGCCGGCTGTCCATACAGATGCACCGGCATGATCGCGGCAGTGGATGGCCCGATGAGGGCCTCGACGGCGGCCGGGTCCACGGTCAAGCGGTCCGGGTCGATGTCCGCGAACACGGGTCGTGCGCCTGCCATCATGATGGCCAGTGCGGTAAAGGCTGCCGACAGCGGCGTGGTGATCACCTCATCGCCTGGGCCGATGCCCAACGCTCGGAGCGTCAGCGTCAACGCGTCGGTACCGGAAGCAAGGCTGACCGTGTGTTGGCTGCTCGTGGCGTCTGAGAACTCCGCTTCGAAGCCCTCCACCTCGGGGCCGAGGACGAACCACCCCCGATCGACCACGCGCCGAATGGCCGCCGCGACATCCTCGGCGTCTTCTTGAGGATGCAGATCGATCCAGTTCACGCGCTGGTTGGTCATGGGGCTTCCGCCGGCGCATCGAGCGGTGCGTCAATGTACTCTGACAGGTGGTCCCGATAGTACGCGACGGTACGGGTCAGGCCGTCGCGCAGTGCCACCCTGCCAGACCATCCCACCGCGCGCTTGAATTTGGACGAGTCGGCATAGAAGTCTCCAATGTCGATGGCCCGGCGCTCGGCTGGCCAGTCCACAAAGCGCACGCGGCCGGTGCCCGCCACCTCGACCAACAGCGTCGCCAGCTCGCCCAGGGACACCGGTCCGCTACCCCCGACGTTGAACACCTCCCCGTTGCAGGCGTCGGACGCGCCCGCGCGAAGGAACGCGTCCACCGCATCGTCCACGTAGACGAAATCTCGCCGTTGCGACCCATCACCGAAGAGCTGAATCTCTCGATCTTCCACCGCGAGACGGATGAACCAGCCGATGAACCCCTGGCGATTGTGCCGCATCAGTTGCCGTGGTCCGTACACGTTCGTCAACCGCAGCGAGCACGACCGCACACCGAACACGTTGTTGTAGACCAGGTGGTAGTACTCGCCGGCGGCCTTGTTGATGCCGTTGACATCGATGGGGCGGACCAGATGCTCCTCGGTCACCGGGAGCGCGTCGGGCTTCCCGTAGAGCTGCCGGGTGCCCGCGAAGACGACCTTGACCGACGGGATGTGTGATGCCGGCAGGCTTCCAGAATCGACAACTGGCTCCGGCAGTTGATCTCGAGGTCGGTATACGGGTCTCGCATGCTGTCGACGTGGCTCACTTGCCCCGCGAGATTGAAGATGACCTGCTGGTCCTGCACCAGATGCTGCATCGAGCTGGCATCCCGCACGTCCGAGATGTTGACCCGCACCGCTGTCCCGGATCGGCGCGATATTGAACAGGTTGCCGCCGTAGTCCGGCGTCAGGGAGTCGACCAGCAGCACCTCGGCGCCGAGCTGCCACCAGGCGGGTCGCGAGGTTGCTCCCGATGAATCCGAGTCCACCCGTGATCAAGACGCGTCGCCCCTTGTAGAATGACGCGTTGTCGTCGCCCATCATGTTCTCAGCCATCTTACCTATCTGCTCTGCACGTCGGTCTTCGGCGATTGTATGGCGTACCCTCGGGGCGGCCTGACCCATGGACCGGCTGTTGGACGCGACCGCACGGGCGGAACAGCAGCACTTCTGGTTCCGAGGCCTTCGGCGCTTCGTGCGGCCGCTCATCGAGCGAGGCGGTTGCGGGCGACACGGACCCCCAGATTCTGGATTGTGGCTGCGGCACGGGCACCAATCTTGGGGGTCCTGGCCGCGTATGGAGAGGCCCGCGGCGTCGACCGCGCCTGGGCCGGCGTGCGACGCGCCCGAGCCGCCGGACGCCAGGTCGGGCAGGCGACCGTGACCCACCTGCCGTTCCCGGACGCGCGATTCCATCTCGTGACGTCGTTTGACGTCCTCTACTGCCTGGAGGAAGCGGACGAGAGAGCCGCCGTGTCGGAGATGTTTCGGGTGTTGCGCCCCGGCGGCCGGGTCCTCATCAACGTCGCCGCGATGCCAATACTGACCGGGAACCACTCGGTACTCGCGCACGAGGTCCGACGCTACCGTGCGTCTGGCCTGCGCGCTTTGCTCGAGCGTGCGGGGTTCAGCGTCGAACGCCTCACCTACACCAATACTGCGATGTTGCCGATCCTGGTGCCCTTGCGCCTGTTGCAGCGTGGGGTCGGCCTTGCCCGGGAGGAGGACGACGACGCGACGCGGGAAATGCAGGTGCCGCCGGCTCTGCTCAACATGCTGCTGGACCGGGTACTGGCGCTCGAAGCGGCCGTCGTGCGTCATATCGATTTGCCGTGCGGCAGCTCGCTTCTGGCCCTGGCCAGGAAACCCGTCCCAGACGCGGATTGACTGGCGGGTGTGTCTGGCCAGGGCACACCGAGAGGTTATGGCTGTTCCCCCGTCCCTTTGCTGGCCGGCCCCGAATGCGCGCCCGTGGCCTGAGGGTCCGTGGTGGCCTCCTGATGCTGCTTGCGCCAGACCAGCACCGTCCATAACTGGGCGATGTCCAGCAGGGTGCGCGCAATGCGCGGGAAGTTGAAGAACTGAGATGTCCCGTACGCCCGGTGAAAGTGATGCACGGGTGCTTCGACGATTCGGCCACCGGCGTCCTGGACCTTCTTCATCAGCTCGAGGCAGATCACCCCGCTACTTTTCTCCAGATGCACCCGGTCGAAGATCGAGCGGCGCATGAGTCGAAAATCGCAGTCGACATCCCTGACGCGGAGCCCGAAGAGCGCCCGCACGGTGTGGTGATAGAGGCGTCCGATGATGATCCGGTGTAGCGGATCGGACCGGCTAATCTTGTACCCATTGACCAAATCGACGTCGGGTGTCATGCGGACCCACAGTTCAGACAGTTCTCGCGGGTCGTATTGGGCGTCGCCGTCCGTGTAGAAGACGAACTCTTTCGTGGCCGATGCGAAGCCGGTCCGTAGGGCAGCTCCGTAGCCGCGGTTCTGCGGATGGGTCACGACGCGGAGCGACGGGCACATTCGGGCCAGCTCTTCGAGCACCGCTCCCGTGCTATCGCGGCTGCCGTCGTTGACCACCACGACCTCGAAGTCATCCGTGAGGGTACGCGCGGTCATCACCGCCCCGATCACCATGCTGGGGATGGTGCCGGCGTCGTTGTAGGCCGGGAAGAAAATGGTCAGACCGCCGGCGGCGGCCGGGGGCGTGTTCGTTACCAAGCACGCCAACGTACCACCGGCGGCTGGAACCCCGCAAGTCCGTCCGGCGATGGCGTCTCCGGAGGTGGGCACGCGCTGTCTGGTGCGGACGCTACGGCGCCGCGGTGACGACTTCGTACAGTCGCGCGTCGTCATCCCAGAAAATCGGTTGTAGCCGATGGTGGAATTGGGCCGCGCGGGCGGCCAGGGTCTGCCACTCCTCCTCACCATAGAGCCGTCGGTGGAGAAGCACGTAGCGGGTGTCATGCCGGGCCAGAATGTCGAAGGCTTGCCGGGACGGGAACCCGGCCAGATCGTTCACCTCGGCTCGAAAATCCTGCGGGATCACGTCGGAATAGCCATTGACCAGCGCGCGCCAGTGAGCCGTCGACCCCACCATGTAGTACGCATGGCGCGGGAACTCCATCCGCGCGTTGAAGTACGGAAACTCGGCCACGGGGCCTGCCGGCAACTGCGCCAGCATGCGGTAGGCGGCCGGGAACCGGGGCGCCTCGAAGTGCGGATACGGCACCGCCGCCAGTTCGGCGAGCGCGACGACGAGCAGACCGCCGGTCACCGCCGCGGTCCAGCGCCCGCGCGCGAGCCGGGTCACGCCGACCCCGGCCAGCACCGCCAGCGCAAGTGCCGTCACGATACCCAGACGCGCCGGCGCCCGCAACATCCCGAACCCGGGCACGATCTCGAACAACACGGTGTAGAGGCCGCCCGCCGGCCCGAGTGAGGCCCACCCGGCGAGCACGGCGATCGTCCCATAGAGTGCGACCACGCGCCTCAGGTTCGCACGCGGTGGCGGGATGTCCCCCGTACGGCTCTCCACGGCGCGAGTCGGCCGCAGTGCGGTCGCGGTGCCGAGCGCGGCCAGGCCGAGCATCAGAAAGCCGGGAAACAGCACTTCGTTCCAGACCTCGATGCGCGTGAGCAGCCATCGATGGGAGCGTGCCGGTGACGCCAGGTAGGCCCGCCAGTCTGCGGAGTACATGCGGGCGTCATCCAGCGTCCGCACCATTGCGCCGTGGGTCTCGCTGACATCCAGATACGGGAGGAAGCCGGCGCCAGTCACGATGCCACCGGTCACGACCGCCACCGCAATGGCGGTCCAGTATCCACGGTTCGCCCAGCCCCGATCCATGGCGGCGTGGAAAAGAATGGCCACGCCCACCATGAGGCCGGCGAACAGTCCGTAGTACCCGCACGCGAGGCCCGCCGCTGCCAACACCAGACCGAGGACGACGCCGCGACCGAGGGTCGGCCGTTCGGCGAGACGGTGAAAGGCCAGCATGCCGAAGGGGAGACCGGCG
Source organism: Vicinamibacterales bacterium (assembly GCA_937766455.1). Classification (GTDB taxonomy): domain Bacteria; phylum Acidobacteriota; class Vicinamibacteria; order Vicinamibacterales; family UBA8438; genus UBA8438. The sequence continues at coordinate 12,041 of CALLXD010000042.1, forward strand.
GTCATCAGCAGTTGGATGTGCGCGCTGCGAGCGAAGACAAAGGGGCAAAAGGCGAACAGGACTCCGGAGACGGCGGCTGCGGGTCGGCTTCCGGTCAGCCGTCGCACCAGCAGGTAGGCGCCGACGAGCGACAGCATGAACGACCACAGCACCACGGTGTTGTGCGCGGTGTACGGGTTGCGGGTCAGCCAGTACGGCGGGACCGCCAGCAGCCCCGCCACCAGGTTGGCTTCAGAAAATGCCAGTGCGTTGCGATGCGGGTAGAAAATGTTCGCGTGGAACAGCTCGGCGGGGTCAGCGACGATGGTGCGAGCGACCCACGCGATGTTCCAGATGCTGAACAGGCCGTCTTCGGAGTCGACACGGCCGCCGTCGCCGAGTTGGAATGCGAGCGGGTACGTCAGGGCGACCGTGGTGACGACGGCCAGGGTGGCGACCAGAGCCGCTTCACGACGACGAGAGATACCACCGGAGCTCACGCTGGGTTCGATTCTACTCGGCGCGCGTCAGACCGAGGCCGCGGACGCGGCTACTGAGGGCCCACCGTCAGCAGGGTGATGTCGAAGAGCAGCGTGGAGTTGGGCGGGATGATGCCGCGTTGCACATCGCCGAATCCCAGTTCCGGCGGAACAATCAGACGTCGTTCGCCGTTCACACGCATGCCTGGGATGCCTTGCTCCCAGCCTTCGATGACCTGCCCTGCGCCGAGGGTGAACGGGAACCCAGCTGAACTGTCGAACTGGGCACCCTTGTTGTCCGACCGGCTTTCGTCATAGAGCCAGCCGCCGAACGCAGCCGTCAACGTATCGTCGGCCGCTGCCACCGCGCCATCACCAATGGACAAGTCCGTGATGGAGAAGGGGGCGGTGTCCGTCGTTAGCGGTTGCACATCGACCAGCGTCACATCCGCCACCAGGGTGGCGTCCGCGGGAATGGCACCGGATGAGTCCTGACCGAACCCGAGGTCAGGCGGAATGACGAGTTGTCGAATCCCGTCGACGCGCATGCCGAGCACGCCCTGGTCAAACCCACCGATCGTCTGGTTACCGCCGACCACAAATGTGAGTCCGTCGCCGCTGTCGACCTGGGTGCCCTTGTTTTCGGATGCACCGTCCTCGAAGATCCAGGCGATGTAGTTGATGGAGACCTGCGTGCCGCGGGTGGCGAGGTCGCCAGACCCTAGCATGATGTCGGTGAACGAAAAGAACGCAACGCCGCCTGGCGCGAGTGGATTGACCCCGCCGCTGCAAGCTGGCGTGCCCCCCACGGTCAGCGCTACCACGGCAACCATCGCCACCAGTCCACGATTCGTCGACACCATCACACCGTCCTCCAGCCTGGGGAACCCAACCAACATCCCTCAGTATATGCAACCACCCATCCGCTGCGGGATTCGTCCAGCGGAGACCGCCTGTCTTCCACCGTGGACTCGTCAAGGTGGTGACTTATTTCACGTGCGTTGAACATTGTTGTCGACCGACTCTACGGGGAGACCACGCGGAACTTCTGAATGCGGCGACCTTCCTGCTCAGCGACGTAGACGTTGCCGGTCGAATCCACGGCGATACCGTGTGGCAACGTGAACTGGCCACGGTAGCGTCCCGGACCGCCCCCGAAACTGGACAGTCGTTCTCCGCTCCGGCGGTCGAGGATATCGACCATCACGCTGTTTTGGTTGAGCACGTACATGAGGCGTTGGTCCGTGTCCGGCGAGAACGCGAGCACGACGGCGGTGCCGCGGGTACCACTCTGGCGCCCGTCAGGTGTGGTCACGGGTGTGAAGGGCACGTCGATGTTCCGCACGAATGCACCCATCTGGTCGAAGACCTGAATTCGGTCGGCCTGCCGGTCGCAGACGTAGACCAACCCATCGTTGGACAGCCGGAGGCAGTGGGGCAGCGGCGTAAGGTCTCGTTCGGCCGTCGTCCGGTGCAACCCCCACTGTCGGAGGAAACGGCCGTCGCGGTCCAGGACGGCGATTCGCTGGTTGCCGCGCGGCGTCTCCCCATCGGCGACGTAGATATCTCCCGTCGCGGCATCCACGTCGAGACTCGCAGGCAGGAAGAACTGAGCGTGGTCGGAATTGAGCGGCGTCCCGTCTCGTGTGCCGTCCGACGAGTCGTACCGTCCCGATTCGCCTATCTGCAGCAGACGCTGGCTCCCGTCGCCAGAATATTTTTGTACCACGCCGGTGCCGGACGCGACGATCCAGATGTTCCGGTCGGCGTCGACGTGGCAATCGTGCAGCCGGTCCCCGAGCGCCACCGGGTCCCCCCAACCACGGACCACCGCCCCGCTTGGGTCAAGCTCGATGACCGGAGGGGCCAGTCGGGCGCCATCGAGGTCGTTGGGAACGACGTTTTGACGGTTGAGGATGAAGACATGGTCACGGCTATCGATGCACATACCGCCCAGGCCGCCGGTCATCCAGTGGTCTCCCAGCGGGAGTTGGGGCCAAAGGGGATCAACCTCGTAGCGTGGCACCGGTTGTGCCCCAGCGTCGGTCGGGACCACCACCCCGCTGGTCATCGCAAGCGCCAGAAGGGTCATGGTGATCGCCCGCAGGGCGGTCTTGCGTACGTGCATGTCGGATGTGCCTCCCCACCACGGCCCGGGGACCGCGTTTCGTCAGGATCATCTCACGCCGCACGCCGCAACGGGTCGAACAGTGGTGCCGAACTGTCCTTTCGCAGGACGAGCCGATATTGTGGACAGGCGATGCCGCCACCATGGCGGCCTGGATGCACAACCGTGGAGCGCACTGTGACAGCACCAGGACGATACGCCGGACGAGTGGGGCACGCGGGGCTACTCCTTGCGGTGGTGGCGGCGTGTGCCGTCGGACCTACCGCGCAGACCATTCGCCAGGGGCCAGAGCCGGCTGACGCTCCTCAACCAACCCGCAACGGGGTGGTCCAGGCTCTCGCCCCGTCAGACGAAGTGCTGATGCTGCGTCATCAACGGCTGCAAAAAGGAGCGCATGAGCTGTACTACCGGGCGAGTCTGTTCGGGGTGTGGCCGTGGTTCGAACGGTTGGGTGCGCGGATGACCGGGCAGTGGCAGGTCGTGTACCCCGAGGGCGGAGGCAGCTCGGACTTTGACGAAGGATACCGCCTCGCGCGATACGCCAGCTTCGAGCACTGACGGCATACGCGCGGCGGGTTGTCGGCCGCCCTGGGCGGCAACGGTCCAAACCGGGAGCGCAGCAACCAGGCTCTTCGGACCCGCCGCGAATACGGGCTCGGATCGGCCGGCGGGTATTTTCTCAAAGGAGTGACCGCCACCACCCGGCCGGTGTTTCTCCCGGCGCTTGACGAGGCGTATGAGCGCATCGATGCGACATCGGCGGACTCGGGTGACGAGGTGATCGCGGTGCGCAACGATGTTGAACGGCCCGGTATCGAAACGGTGGTCCTCCGATACACACGAATCCGCAAGGGGGCATTCGACGACATCGTGCGGGCAACGGTCGCGCAGGTGTGGCCGTTTGAGGAGAAGGTCGGAGTCCGGCCGATCGGTCAATGGCAGGTCGTCTATCCCGACGCACCGCGTCGCACCGAGGAGAGCCCCGACTACGACGAGATGATCACGCTGACTCGCTATGCCAGCTACGAGCATTACCTGGCGACACGTCCCGGTCGGGCCGTGTTGGCCGGTGGGAACGGGCCTGATTGGCAGGCGTGGCGCGCCGCGCGCGCGGTGGAAGCTGAGCGCACGATCGAGACGACCACCGAGTTCCTCCAGGGATTCACCCACACGAGCTCGCCGTCGTATCAGCCCGGCCTGCCCGAGCGATATCGATTGCGCTGAGGAGATCTGGTGCTGGAGGCTGACGCGCGGTCGAACCACCGCAGGCAGGGCGGGTTGCGCCGCGAGCTAGTCGTTGCCGTCCGCGCTCGCCCGCTCGGGCAGCGGAAGGGTGTGTTGATAGTCGAGGATCGAGCGTAGCAGCGCGTCTGAAATTTGGTCCCGATAGGCGTCCGTCGACAGGAGGACGGCCTCGCGTTCGTTTGTGCGAAATGAAATTTCGGTAAGGACGCTGGGCATGGTCGCGCCTCGCAAGACCATGAACTTTGCTCCCTTGACGCCCATATCTCTCGCGTCGGGATTCAATTGGCGGACGCCCGCAAGCAGGTTCCGTTGGACCGCTTCAGCCAGGTCGCGAGACTCGTGCCCCGTCGATGGCCCTGCGGTGAATGAGGCGGGTCGGGCGGAGGTGGTTTGAGCCGAACCCGGTGCGCGGAGATGATAGGTGGCGATGCCGCCAGCCACTTCGTGACGCGACGCGTTCACGTGTATCGACAGGAACAAGTCCGCCCCTACGCAGTTGGCCAGCGCTGTTCGAGCACGAAGTGGAAGGTAGACGTTGTCCCGGCGCGTCAAGACCACCTCGATGCCGGTCTCCGCTCTGAGTCGAGCCTCCAACCGTGTCGCCACGTCCAGCACCACTGCCGCTTCGTTGAGGGCGCCCGCGCGCGCTCCAGGGTCGTGGCCGCCGTGGCCCGGGTCCAGCACGATTCGGGTCAAGGCCGGGTGCAACGGGGCGAGCGCTGGGCGGACGGAGACCTCGGTGGCGGCTGTGGCGGGGACAGGCGACGTCGGCCGCAGACGTCCTTGCGTCAGGAACGCGCCAGCGACAAGTATGCCGCCAACGGCAGTCAGGCCAACCCATCGTGGCCGACCGTGGCGACTGGTAGGTGGTGGGGTAGGTGGCGGGGCCGGTGGCGCGATCGGGGCCGAGGCCCTGCGCCGGCGTGCCCGCGCATGCCGGTTGCGGACGGCCCGTTCGTAGGACTCGATCGCCTGCCGCAGCCCCTGCGGCGGATTGTCGCCATCCTGCACGGAGGTCACTGTACCCCGGAACCCCAGGCTGTGCCAATCTGTAAACTTGACTACGGCGTCTGCAGGAGGTACCAGTCGAGCCCTTCATCGGCGGTGATCCGCCGGCCCGTCGCCTCCGCGGTGGATCGGTCGGTGTACCCACCGATCCGGACCCGGAACACGATCCGATCCTCCAGGTTCCGCGATTCGGCGACGTATGCCGGGTAGTTCTTCGCGGCCAGACGCCCCGCGAGAGCCGCCGCCTGAGGTTTCCGGTCATAGGCGCCGACCTGGATGGCAAACCGTCCGGGTCGAGCCGGCCCAATAGCTAGCCCGCCGTCTACCGTCGACCCGTTCTTGGGTTCGTCAGAGACGGTGCTGGATTCGGCGTGTGCGGTGTCCTCGCCGGGGCCCGTCGTTGCCGCCGTCCCTGGCAACATTGTCTCGGCGCCCGCGTCCTCGGCATCATCGGAGGATGTGCGGTCGCTGGGCGGGCCCGACGTGGGCGGGATGCTCTGCGCTACCGGGTCTGGGTCGCCCGGGTCTGTCGCCGCACTTGGCGTGACCGGCGTGGGCGGCGCGATGCTCTCGGTTACCGGGTCCGAGTCGTCCGGGTCTGTTGCCGCACCCGGCCCGACCGGTGCGGCACTCGCCACGGCGGGCACCGGAGCCGCGCCGTCAGTGACACTTTCCGTCGGTCCGCCACCCATGAGATAGACAGCGAGCGCGCAGAGGCCCACCCCGAGCATGACCACGGGCAGCTAGCGCCGGCCTACCGGGGAGACAGTCGGCGCCAGCGGCGGGGCCGCCGCGCGTATCCGCTTGCGGTTTTCGCGCGCGCGTTCGAATGCCTGGATGGAGTCACGTAGTTCCTTCAATGATTCGTCGTCTGCCACAACCGCTCCACTCTAGCGGGCACCGCCGGGCCCCCGCAATGGGTAACTCTCCGTCGGGGCCGCGTTCGACGCCGGTGTCATCCTCCGATGGGACTCTCAGACTGCGGCCTGTCGCCCGGCATGCAACCAATAACCGATTCGGGGCAGCTTGGGGTCGTCAGACCGGGAGGACCAGCGACCTGACGTGGGCGTCATGATAACCGGGGCGAGCCACAGCACCACGGAGCACGTCCGCGCCAGGGGCTGCTGGTATCATCTGTGTGGCCGTTTCCTGCGAATACGGCCGACGTCACCCGGCGAGTGGGGAGCGCCCCGTTCGTGCGGTGTGGTACATTTCATCACCTACCCGCTTTCTAGCTCACGACTTATGCCCATATACCTGAGATCGCTCTGTGTGTCGCTCGTGTTCCTCGGCTTCGCGGTGTCCGTTGGCGCCCAGAACCGCACCATTCTTTCGCCAGTCCCAACGCCCACCGACGTGAAACCGGGCAGCATCACCTGCGACGAGTGCCCGTATCCCTATCCGAGCAAATACCTCGACATCAGCGTCTACAGCCACGACGTGCGGATCTCGTATATGGATGTGGCGTCGCAAGGCGCCCCCAACGGGCACACCGTGATGCTGATGCACGGGAACAACTTCGGCGGGTTCTATTTCAAGGCCATCATCGACGGCCTGACCGCGGCCGGCTTTCGCGTGCTTGTCCCAGACCAGATTGGGTATGGCAAGTCTTCGAAGCCGATCGCGCCATACAACTTCAATTCGCAGGCGCGTAATACCTGGCTCATTCTCCAGGCGGAGCAGATCGACAAGGTGATGGTCGTGGGGCACTCGATGGGGGGCATGCTGGCCGCCCGGTTCACCACGCAGTATCCCCAGTCGGTGGAGCGGCTGGTGATCTACAACCCCATCGGACTGGCCGATAGCCGGTATACCCGTCCCATGCCGCCAGTCGACGAGGCGTACCAGCGGACGCTGAAGACCGACTACCAGAGCACACGAGCGAGTCTGAGCCGGTATGTGGCGCACAACCCGCAGGCCTGGAATGACGATTTCGAGCTGTATACCCGTATCCGCTACTCGTGGACGCTAAGTGCCGACTGGCCGCGACTCGCCATGGTGCAGGCCATCATCGGCCAGATGTTGTACGGCGACCCGGTGGTATACGACTGGGCGCACATTCAGGTGCCCACGCTGGCGTTCGGGGGCGCAGAGGACATGTTGCTCGGTCCGGCGGCGACCTTCCAGGAGCGGATGAGGGTCTTGGCCGAGACCATCCCGAATGGCAACGGCGAGGTGCTGCTGCTACCGGGCCTGGGCCACGTGCCGCACCTCGAGGAACCAGAGACGGTGGTGCCGCCGCTGGTGGCCTATCTTCAGGCAGGCGTGGCCGCGTCACAGTAGAGCCGCCGGGCTGCGACTCCACGGATGAGGCGGCTGGTAACCAACGACAAGGGGATCAAGATGAACGGAAGTAGTCGATATGGCGTGGCCCTCGGTGCCGGTCTGTGCCTGGCGCTGATGACCGGCACGGCCGGAGCGCAAAGCGTCATGGGACCGTCGCTGGCCGAGGCGCAGGCGGCTTTGGCCGCAGCCCAGCGATCGGCAGTCGAGATGAGCGTCGGTCTGAGCTGCGCGGTCGTGGACGCTCGAGGCGCGCTTGTGGCGCTGGAGCGGATGGACACGGCGCGGTTTTTCACCGCCGATGTCGCGGTCGGCAAGGCGCGCGCGTCGGCGACCTTCGGCGCCCCGTCTGGCGATTTGACCAGAATCGGCTCGTTGGGGCTGGACAAGGTCGTTGAGGGCGGACAGATGTTGTTCCTTCAAGGCGCGGTCCCGATTGCGAAGGATGGTCAGACCGTGGGTGCCATTGGATGCAGCGGGGCCTCGTCGCAGCAGGATGAAGATGCGGCGAACGCTGGTGTTGCCGCGATGCAATAGCGACACGACACTGACTGTCTGGACCGGCCAGCGCACCTGCCGGTGCGCCGATTCCCGCTCCCTCTCTCCATGTTGACCGTCCCGCAGACCCCGGGTTGGGTATTGCCACGCCCGCATGCACACTGTCAGCGCGTGCTGGTAGCGCTCGCGAGCTGTGTCGCGTTGAGTGTCTCCGCCGTCGCCGGTGCCCAGACACCGCTGCAACCGTCCCCGTCGGTCGACGCGGGGCGGGTGACCATGGCGGAATCGTCCGCCGGTGTCCCGCATCCGCGCGAATTGGCGGGAAATGCGTCCGCGGTCCAGCCGAGCGAATCGGTTTCGGCTGGATCGATCGGGGGACCGCCCGCGCCTGTGCCACCCGAAGTCGTGGCCCGCGACGACCTCGGCCAGGCGACTGTCCGCGCGATCAAGCTCACCGAGGGCATTCGTCTTGACGGCCGGCTCGACGAGCTGGTGTATCAGACCATTCCCGCGATCGAGGGGTTCGTCCAACAGATGCCGGACGAGGGTGCCCCGGGCACCGAACGGACTGAAGCCTGGGTCATGTTCGACGCGACCCATATCTACGTGAGCGGTCGGTTGTGGGATACGGCGCCGCCCAGTGGATGGGTCGCAAACGAACTGCGTCGTGACACGAGCCAGCTCCGAGAGAACGATGGGTTCTGGGTCGCCTTCGACACCTTCTACGACCGGCGAAACGGCGTGGCCTTCTACACCAATCCCCTGGGCGCGCTCGGTGACTTTGCGATCACCAACGAGGGGAACCCCAATACGGACTGGAACCCCGTCTGGGATCTCCGCACGGGGCGGTTCGAGGGCGGGTGGACGGTCGAGATGGCGATTCCGTTCAAGTCGCTGCGCTACCGGCCTGGGCCGGCGCAGGTCTGGGGTCTGCAGATTCGTCGGACCGTGCGGCGAAAGAACGAGCTGACGTATCTGACCCCAGTGCCGATCTCCGTCGGTCGCCGTGGCATTTTTCGTCTTTCGGACGCGGCGACGATGGTGGGGTTGGAGGTGCCTGCCGGCGACCATACGTTGGAGTTCAAGCCCTACGCCATCTCCGGGCTCACCACCGACGTCACCGCGACGCCGCCGCAGCAGAACGACCTGGATGGCGACGTCGGCGTGGACGTCAAGTACGGCATTACGCGAAATTTGACCGCGGATCTGACGTACAACACCGACTTTGCCCAGGTTGAGGTGGACGAACAGCAAGTCAATCTCACCCGCTTCAATTTGTTCTTTCCCGAGAAGCGCGAGTTCTTTCTGGAAGGCCGGGGAATCTTCGACTTCGCGCTCGGCGGCGGGGCCAGCACGCGCGACACCGCATTGCGGCCGGTCGGTGGGGGAGGCGTTGGCGGTCGAGGTGCGGGTATCGCGCCCACGCTCTTCTACTCGCGCCGGATCGGGCTCGACAATGGCGCGATTGTCCCGATCATCGGCGGCGGACGCGTCACCGGGAAGGTGGGGGCCTTCGACGTCGGAGCGCTCAATATTCAGACCGCCGAAGAACCCATCTCCGGCGCCGAGTCGACGAACTTCACCGTTGTCCGTGTGAAGCGGGACATTCTTCGGCGGAGCAGTGTCGGGATGTTGCTGACCAACCGGTCGGTGTCAGTGGACGGAGAAGGCCAGAGTGCGGCGTATGGCGTAGACGGGAGTTTTTCGTTCTTCGACAACGTGAGCACGCTCGGCTACGTCGCCAAGACCCAGACGCCGGGGCGCAGCGTCGAGGACATGAGCTACCAGGGGCAGGTCACGTACGCAGGAGACCGCTACGGTCTCCAAGCTGACCATTTATTGGTCGAAAAGAACTTCTCCCCGGAGGTGGGGTTCACGCGGCGTGACAATTTTCGCCGGTCGTTTGCGACCGGCCGCTTCAGCCCGCGGCCGCGCTCGATTGACGCCGTTCGACAGTTTCGGGTGGAGGGCAGCTTTGAGTACATCCTCGCGGCCGACACCGGGTTCGTGGAGACGCGCCAGTCCCAGTTGGCGTTCGCGACCGAGTTCGAGTCCAGCGACCGGCTGGGCGTGTCGGTGACGGACAACTACGAATTTCTGACGGAGCCGTTTGAACCCGGCCCAGGGGTGACGCTACCAGTCGGCGGCTATGGGTTCCGTGACATGGAGGCGACCTACACGGGGGGAGCCCAGCGTCCGCTGAGCGGTACGGTGACCGTTCGTCTAGGTGAATACTTCAGTGGCGATATACGGACGGTTGGTTTCAGCCGCGGCCGGGTGGCGCTCACCCAGCAACTGTCAATCGAGCCGACGGTGTCGTTCAACTGGGTGGACACACCGCAAGGGTCCTTTCGCACCGACCTGCTCGTCTCGCGAGTGACCTATACGTTTACCCCTCGCATGTTTTTTGCGGGACTGATTCAATACAACTCTGCCACCGACACGGTCAGCAACAACCTGAGGCTGCGGTGGGAATACACGCCGGGGAGCGAGCTGTTCGTCGTCTACACCGAAGACCGCGATAGCGATCCCCTGCGGCCGAACCGTTGGTCCGAGCTCCGCAATCGTGGGTTTGTGTTCAAGGTGAATCGGCTGCTTCGGTTCTAGTGTCGTGTCCCAGACGTGCGCTGGCAGATTTTTCGGGTGCGGCGCCCGGATGGCAAGGCGCGACGAGGGAGCATACGGAGTCTGCATGTTTTCGCGGTCGGCCCGGGGACGCCTGACGGACAAGGATCTGGGACGTTTCCCGGACGACACACTGTTTCATGGCGTGGCGCGGGCGGTGTGCCACGCGGGTTGCTTGCCCCGCAAAGAGTTGTACGAGACCTGGGAAATGGCGCGGCGGGTGCGCCGGCGCTTTCGAGGTGGTCGCGTTGTCGACCTCGGGGCAGGGCACGGCTTGCTAGCTCAGCTCATGCTGCTGCTCGACCATTCGTCGCCGGACGCGGTCGTGGTCGATACCGCGTTGCCTGCCTCGCAGGCCAAAGTACACGACGCGCTGGTGGCTGCGTGGCCAACACTGGCCGGCCGCGTCGACTTCGTCGCCGGCGCGCTGGAGGAGACCGAGCTCCGAGACACGGACGTCGTGGTGTCGTGTCATGCCTGTGGGGCGCTGACCGACGTGGTGCTGCATCGCGCGGTTGCCGCGCGGGCCCGCGTCGCGGTGCTCCCGTGTTGCCACGATCTCGATCGAGGCGACACCGGTCGGTTGTCGGGTTGGGTCGACGGACCGCTGGCGATCGATATCCAGCGGGCGACACGTCTGACCCAGCAGGGATATCGCATCTGGACGCAGGTGCTGCCACCCGAGATCACCGCAAAGAACCGTCTCTTGTTGGGCGCTCCGGTCCAGAGCGCGCCGCACGACGCACCCTGACTGCACGCGAATCGTTCGGCACCCATATAATCCGCATCATGAGCATGCGAATCCTGTGGGTGTCGTGCGTGATGGCGATATGTGGGTTGGGGCTGGCAGCACCGGCCGCTGCGCAGTGTGAGCCCGAGGGTGAGACTCGGTTCGTGTGCGGACCGATCAGCCCAGAAGACCTGGCCCTGGTCCCGGAGACCCCATGGGTGATCGTGGCGAGTTGGGAGGACGACGGCTACTTGTCGGCGGCCGATAGCCGCGACGGCAGCACCGTGCGACTCTTCCCGACCGCGACGGCACAGGGACGCCACGATGCCGCGATGTACGCGGATTGCCCGGGCGTGAGCACCGGTGGTTTCCGAGCCCATGGCATCAGTCTGCGTCCCGGGACCGGGGGCACGCATGTCTTGTATGTGGTGCGGCATGGGGCTCGCGAAGCGGTCGAGGTGTTCGAGGTGGATGTCCGTGGTGCGGAGCCGAGCCTGACGTGGACCGGCTGCGCGGTGGCGCCGGACGGCCTGGGCCTGAACGCGGTTGTGGCGCTACCGGATGGCGGGTTCGCCGCGACCAGCCCACGGACGCGTGATATTTGGGAGTGGCACCCCGACACGGCGTGGGTGCGCGTGCCTGGCAGCGAGGACATCGGTCCCAATGGCATCGAGGTGTCGAGCGACGGCCGGTGGTTCCTGGTGGCGGGTTACGCGAGTCAGTCGGTGATCAGATTGTCGCGTGGCCAAACGCCGGTCCAGCAGACCCGGGTCGAGGTGGGCTTCAACATCGACAACGTGCACTGGGCGCCAGACGGCACGCTGCTGGCGGCCGGGCATACGGCTTCGAGCCCGACTGGAGTTGGCGATTGCATTGCTCGCCGGGGTTGCGCAGGCATCGTGTCGTTCGTGGCCCGCGTGGACACCGACGCGATGACGCAGCGCCAGATTCTTCGCTATCCCACCGACGATCGGTTGATTCTCGGCACCACGGCCATCGAGGTGGCCGACGAGTTGTGGGTGGGCCAGGTCGCGGGTGGCACTCACATTCTCAGGATTCCACTACGCTGAGGGCGAATTTGCTCCGCGGAGGGCAATTTGCTCCGCGAGGGCTAGGCCGTCAGCCCAGGTAGCGGGCCACTTACATCGATAAAGTCGCCGCGTTGGCCACGGACGTGGGACAGGCCCACATGGTCGACCTCGAGGCCCATGGCCCGCGCCACGCTCACGAGCAGGTGTTGATGGGGGAGCCCAGATACCCGCGTGCTGCCGCCAGTCAGAATCTGTGACGGGACCCGCATCTCAGCGGGAGTCTGGTGCGGCCAATACAGGTAGCGGCCGGCGTTGAATGCCCACGAGCCGCCGATGAGGACCGGGCAGTAGCGGCTGTATCCGTGCCAGCCGTCGCCGAGTTCGGATCCCCAGATGATGAGCGTGTTGTCCATCATCGAGCCACCGCCGACATCTGGCATCGCCTCCAGCGTGCTGACCAATCGGGCGACCTGCTCGCCGTGGTACTGCACGTAGTCAGTCATCGCCGCGTGCTTCTCCGCATCGTCATGGATGTAGTGCGCAATACCCTTGTGCACCTTGTCACTGATGGCGGCGGCTCCGAATTCCGCGGTTGGCATCTCCCCAAGCGAGAGCGAGACCACCCGGGTGATGTCACAGCTGAACGCGGTCGCGATGATGTCCGAGAATGCGTCGAACCGTTTGTCATACTGCTCGAACGATGCAGCCGGCCGAGGCGGCGCGTGGCACGCCAGCGTCGCCAGCCCCTCGAGGCGGTGTCCCAGTCGTTCGACGAGTCCGAAATGGGACTCGAGCCGCGCACGTTCGGCCGGGCCGAGTCGTGGGGCGAGCTGGCGATACTCGTTGTAGGCGAAGTCGAGTGTCCGGCGCCGACGCTGGCCGACCACGTCGCCAGACGACGCCGGGCCGAACACACGCTCCCAGGCTTTCAGCGGTGTGCTCTCCGCCGGGAGCCGGACCCCGCTGGGGTTGTAGGCAATCGGACGCCCGGCCTCCAGCGCCGCGTCGACCGACAACTCCAGTGAGGGCAGTCGATCGGGTTGGGCCGTGTGCGCGGCTACGAGCTGGTCGAGCGATGCGGAGGTCGACCTCGTGTCGCGTGCCGCGAAGTCGGCGTTGTTCCCGGTCCAGGCGTGAATCCACCCGCGATCGTGGCGGTTGCCGCCGATGTCGAGTTCGGCGGTTGCGAGTGACAGACCGTCCAGGGCCAGCACGCGGTGTCGATGCTCATATAGCGGCGCCAACGGTTGGCTGAACGCGTCTCTGGGGAGGCTCTTCAGATCGAGCGCCCACGATTCGTCTTCGGACCGGCCGGTCGGCCGCATCTTCCACGCGCTGTAAGGCCATCCGTGACAGTGGCTGATGACGATGAGGCGCCTCGGCGGTGTGGGGCGTTGTGCGAATGCTCGCAGCGTGCTGCCCGGAAGCGTCGCTCCGAGTGCGGTCAGGCCGCCGAGGTGAAGCAGGTGCCGCCGCGAGATCATGGCGTGCCTCCTGGGACTCCACTCGGACCGGTGCGGAACAGCGCGCTGCCGGCGATCGAGACAAGGAGCGTCTTGATGGAGTCGTCATTGCGAAAGCCGGCTTGTAGCGCCTCCAGACCCGGGGTCGCCGCCGCCAATCGATCGCCGAGTGCGTAACGTGTCCAGTGCAGCACGTAGCAGTTGCGCACCCGTTCGCTTGTCGCAAGCTGATGGGCGAAGTCGACGCCGTCCGTGAAGGTGATCTCCTCACCGTCACCCAAGACGAGAGTGCCGCTGGCGTCTACCGGCTGCCCGTTGTCCTGAGCCCGCCACGCGCCGATCGCGTCGTAGTGCTCGAATGCGAACCCTGGTGGGTTGATCTGCCGGTGGCAGGTGTTGCAGGTCGCGGGCCGTGTGGCGGCCGCGGTACGTTCGCGATTCGTGCTCGTCACGGTGAGTGTGTCCGGGGGGAGGGCGGCTTCCGCTCCCTGAATCGGTGTGCCCAGATGCATGCACGCGAGTCTCTCGAGCACCCGCTTGCCACGGAGGATCGGACCCGGTTGCACCGCGTAGGCCCCAAGCGCGAGAACCGAGGGGAGGGTCAGCACGCCGGCACGTTCGCTGCGCGGGAATTCCGCCTGGTACAGCGTGAGGTCTTGCTGGCGTCCAATCGAGGCCACCACAAGCTCGATCGGCCGCGTCACAGTGGTGCCGCCCGGGATCCGCCTGGCATTGGCGCCGTAGATCGGCGCCGTCGCGTCGGACATGTATCCCCGGTGGTCGGTCATGAGCGCCTGAAAGGTGCCGGCGCCATCGAAGATGGTCTGTTCGACGAACAACTCGGTCTCGTATTTCATCGAGTACCGCACGGGGCCCATGACGGCGGGCCACTTCAGGTCGTCGTTCGACGCGTCTTTCACGCGGGGAGTGAGGCCGAACCGAGGCCCGAAGGCCCGCCGAGCCGGTGCGACGAGCGTGACCTTGTCCGTGCCGAGCCATTGATGATGGAAGTGCACGATGGCCGTCCGAGCCTTGGGGTCCTCGAGCATCCGTCGGGCCTGCCGTTCCATTCCGGCGCGGTCCACCAATTGGCTGGTCTCCGCGGCCTCGAACAGTGCGTCGTCGGGCATCGAGTCCCAGAGGAAGTACGAGAGGCGGCTCGCCAATTCCCACTGGCTCGGCGCCGACGCGCTGGCGTCGGGGTCGACCCGGAAATGAAAAGGCGGCGCCTGCAGAATCCCGGCTGCGGTGAGCGCGACCGCCATGTCGATTGGACCGGCTGCGATGTTCGTCGTCCAGAACGCGGCCAGTCGTTCCTGCTCGTCTGGGCGAAGCGGACGCCGGTAGGCCCGCCGGGCGAAACGCTCGAGACTTGTCCACCCGCAGCTCTCTTGCTGCCGCGCTGGTAGTGTGGCCCAGTCGGTGCAGATGAAGAATGTGGGAGATTCGAGCACGAACGATGCGAAGTGCATCGCGGCCAGGTGTAACTCCTCCACCTGATAGGACGACGGGCTCTGCCCCTGCGCAATACCTTCGAATCCCTCGGACCCCGGTTCGGCCGGAAACCGCCACGGCCACACTGGTGGGGGCGGCGGAGGCAAGAAGACGCCCTTGCTTGCGGTGCGCCGCGGGCTCAGCGCGTCGGCCAAGGCCGAGCGCGCCGGCCATCGCGCACCGTCTCTCGGCAGTCCAAGCAGGTCGGCGATGGTGTTGTTGTACTCCGCCGGGGTCAGTGCGAGGGGGGCCGAGCCCGAGGGTGGCGTTGCGGAGGGCGTCTGGCCAGTGGCCACGTTCGGAGCCCCCACCCCGAACGCCAGCACCGCGGCGAATGCGAACACCCAGCGTCCAAGCGTCGGCAGGCAGGTGACCCAAGACATCACAGCAAGAATCTCAGCGGCCAGGTCGTCAAGTCAAGCCGCGCGGGGACGGGAGCGGGCGACGCCATCAGCCCAGCTCGTCAAAGACTTCACGGATAACCGCCGCGGCCCAGTCGACCTCGTCCGAAGTAATGATGAGTGCTGGGGCGATACGGATCACGTGCTCGTGCGTTTCCTTGCACAGCAGACCGCGTGCCTGTAGCGCCTCGCAGTACCGGCGGGCGCCGCCGGCCGATGCGTGCAGCTCCAGCGCCACCCAGAGACCGCGTCCGCGCACCTCGCGGAGACTGGAGCTCTTGATGCGCCGAAGGTGGTCGAGCAGACGCTCGCCCTGGTTCGCCGAATTCTCCACCATCCGCTCGTCGGTCAGCACTCGGAGCGCTTCGCGAGCGACCGCGCATCCCAGCGGATTTCCACCAAACGTCGAACCGTGGTCGCCCGGTTCGAAGACTTGCATCGTGTCCTCCCGGGCGAGGACGGCCGACACCGGATAGCAGCCGCCGCCGAGCGCCTTACCGAGAATGACCACGTCTGGATGGATGCCCTCGTGCTCGAAGGCGAACAAGCGCCCCGTCCGCCCCAGACCGCTCTGTATCTCGTCGACGATCAAGAGGGCGCCATGTTCCCGACAGGCGGCTTCGAGGTCTCTGAGGTAGCCGTCGGGAGGAATGATGATGCCGGCTTCCCCCTGAATCGGTTCGATCAGAACCGCCGCCACATTCGGATGGAGCGCCTCGCGAACGGCGTCGATGTCGCCGAATGGGAGGGCGCGGAAACCGGGGGTGAATGGACCAAAGCCCCGTTGGTACTGCTCGTCCGTCGAGAAGCCGACGATCGTCGTCGTGCGGCCGTGGAAGTTGTTGGAGAAGACCAGAATCTCGGCCTTGTTGTCCGGCACGCCCTTCACGGTATAGGCCCATTTACGGGCCATCTTGATCGCCGTTTCCACCGCTTCCGCCCCGGTGTTCATGGGGAGTACGCGTGGGTAGCCGGTGAGGGTCGCCACCGCTTCGTAGAATGGGCCGAGCTGGTCGTTGCGAAACGCGCGCGAGGTCAGTGTGAGGTGTCCCGCCTGCTCCCGCAGGGCGGCCACAATGCGCGGATGGCAGTGTCCCTGGTTCACGGCGGAGTAGGCGGCCAGGCAGTCGAGGTAGCGGTTCCCCTCGACGTCCCAGACCCAGATGCCCTCACCACGCGTGATCACAACGTCCAGCGGGTGGTAATTATTGGCGCCGAAGTCGTCTTCGAGCGCAATGAGCTGGCGGGGGTCAGTATGGGTCGCGTCCATGCGGGTCGTGCTCTCTCAGGATGTCAGCGGTGCGGGCGGGCGGAGCCAAGGTCTCATCTGGGCGACCATCTTACCCGGTCCGCCCATGCCCTCGGTAGACAGGACGCCCAAGCTGCACGCGTGACCGCCGGCCTGAACGGGCCATTCGCGCGAAGAAGGGCGGACCTGCGGACCGTGCGCTCGTCGAGCGGCGGGGAGACCACCGCGGCGGCTAGGGTTGGGACGCCCGGGTCAGCAGCGCGAGCACTTCGACCTGCGCGGTTTGCGGCATCATGTCGATTGGCTGCACCGATTGTATGTTGAAGCCATGGCGGTGCAGGATGTCGAGGTCGCGACTCAACGTCGCCGGGTCACACGACAAGTAGGCCAGTTTGGTCACCGGGCACTGGGAAATGGCGTCTAGGACCGTTTCCCGAGCACCGGCGCGGGAAGGATTCAGGACGACCGCGTCGGGCGCCTCTTCCCGTAGACGGTCGAGGCCGCGCTCCACCGCGACAGGCGAGATCCCCATGTCGCTCATGCGGCGCGCGCGGATCGTCGACTTCAGGTCCGCGATGGCGCTCCGGCTGCCCTCCGCAAACAGTACTCGACGGAACCGTCGTCGGAGGGCCAACCCGTGCGTGCCCACACCGGCATACAGGTCGGCCAACACATCGCCGCGTCCGAAGAAGCTCTCCATGCGCGCGTGGATGGTGGGCAACAGCGCGAGGTTGACCTGGAAAAAGGCGGCGGGGGACACGCGGAGCCGACACCCCCCATGCTCGACCCACACTTCACGCTCGCCCCACAACGGATGCACGGCGCCGCGTATGACCTGGGCGTCCGTGCCGGGGTTCAGGTTGACCGAGATGCCGTTGACGGCGGGGCACTGTCTCCTGAGGCCATCCACTGGAAATGACTGGCGTTCCGTGGTCCGGAACACCAGTGTGAGGTGCTGGCGGTTTACATCGGTACCGCAGCGGACGTCGATGTGGCGCAAGCTGGGCGGGATCTGCCGGGATGTCTCCAGAAATTGTCGAATCTGGCGAGTCGTCTCCAGCAGCTCCGGTATGAGCACGCGGCAGTCTGGTGCATCGACGATCTCACGGGTTCCGGTCTGGAAGTAGCCCAGGCGAGGACCGCGGCGCGACAATGCCACGGCCATCTTGGCCCGGTTGCGATAGCCGTCTCGCAGCGGCGATGGGACGCACGGGAGCACCGGCACCTGTCCGAGGCTAGGGTGCTTGGCCAAGGCCTGCGCGACGACCTGGTCTTTTCGCTGAAGCTGGTGCTCGTACCCGACACCGAGCAGGGCGCAGGCCCCGCAGTCTTCACTATGGGTGCAGTTGATCACGTCTGTGGCGTCTTCCATGAACGGACGTACAATACGCCATACCTTCACCACCCCGCTGGGCGCAGCGGGGGGCTACAGGGCGGACGGCGGAGACACCGCCCCGTGACCCTGTCCAGAGAGCGACGAAAAAAACACCCCATGCCGACTGTGCGTGCCCTCGATCCGCCAGGCTCCACCGGAAACATGTTGGCGATGTTGTCCCCCTCGTCGCCCGGGGCCACCCACGCCGCACTCCCCACGACCGCCGCGGAGATGAAGCAGCGGGGCTGGGACGCGGTCGACGTCGTCTTCGTGACGGGGGACGCCTACATCGACCACCCGAGTTTCGCGATGGCGATTCTCGGTCGCATTCTCGACGCAGCCGGGTTCCGCGTCGGCATCCTGTCCCAGCCGGATTGGCATTCCGCCGAGGACTGGACACGCTTCGGACGGCCGCGACTGTTCTTTGGCGTCAGCGCGGGCAACATGGACTCGATGATCAATCACTACACGGCCAACCGGAAGGTGCGCAACGATGATGCGTACTCCCCCGGTGGTCGGATTGGTCTGCGACCGGATCGCGCGACGTTGTCCTACTGCCAGCGCGCGCGGGAAGCCTATCGTCAGGTGCCAGTGATTGCGGGCGGGGTCGAGGCGTCTCTCCGGCGCCTGGCTCACTACGACTACTGGAGCGACACCGTGCGGCGCTCGATTCTGCTGGATTGCAAGGCGGACCTGGTCGTCTACGGGATGGGCGAGGAAGGCATCGTGGAGATTGCCCGCCGCCTTCAGGCCGGGGAGACGGTGCGCGACCTGCGTGACATGCGCGGGGTGGCGTTTGCGCTGGGGGCCTCGGAAGCGACACCGGACGACGCACTGACGCTGCCGTCGTTCGAGGAGGTCCGGGACGATACGCTGGCGTTCGCCGAGGCCACGAAGATCATTCACAACGAGACCAACCCGTACAACGCGCGCCGGTTGGCGCAGCGCCACGACCGGCGCGTGGTCGTCTGCAACCGGCCGGCCTTGCCGATCTCGCAGCCCGCGATGGATCGGATTTACGGATTGCCGTACACCCGGCGGCCACACCCGACCTACACCGAGCCGATCCCGGCGTTCGAGATGATCAAAGACTCGGTGACCATCATGCGTGGCTGTTTCGGGGGGTGCACGTTCTGCTCGATCACCACCCATCAAGGACGCATCATTCAGTCACGCAGCAAGCAGTCCATCGTCAACGAGGTGCGTGCGCTGGCGCGCGACCCGGAGTTCAAGGGGACCGTGAGTGACATCGGCGGCCCCACCGCCAACATGTACGAGATGAAGTGCACGAAGCCGGAAGTCGAGGCCATCTGCCGACGCCAATCCTGCGTGCATCCGACGATTTGCAAGCTCCTGGGCACGGACCATGATCCGCTCATCGAGGTGATGGAAGCAGCACGACAGGCACCCGGGGTGAAGAAGGTGCTCGTGGCCAGTGGGCTCCGCATGGACCTGGCGCAACGTTCGCCTCGCTATATTCGTGAACTCAGTCGCCATCACGTGGGGGGCCACCTGAAGGTGGCGCCGGAACACACGGACCCGGAGGTGTTGGCGCGGATGCGCAAGCCGTCGGGCGACGACTTCGAACAGTTTGCGAGCACCTTCGAGGCGGAGTCGAAGAAGGCGGGCAAGCAGCAGTACATCGTGCCGTACTTCATCGCCAGCCACCCGGGGAGCGACCTCCACGCCATGATCGACCTTGCGGTCTTTCTGAAACGTGGCGGCTATCGGCCAGACCAGGTCCAGGATTTCATCCCGGCCCCGTTTGACGTGGCGACCGCGATGTATCACACGGGCATCGACCCCTTTACCAAGAAGCCGGTGTTCATCGCCAAGCATCTGCGCGATCGCAAGCTGCAGCGCGCGTTGATGCAGTTCTTCAAGCCCGAGAATTACGTGGAGGTGCGGCGAGCGCTGTTGAAGGCGGGTCGAAGCGACCTGATCGGAAGCGGCTGCGATGCGTTGATCCCCTCAAAGCCGCCGCGAGAAGCGGTTGCGCGTCGCCGCGAGCAAGCCAACGCACAGTTCACCGGGGAGTATGTCCACACGGTACCCGGTGTGGAGCGCGGGACGCCCTCCAAGCGGCAGTCGCGCCACGAATCTGGGTCAGGCTACCGGCCGAACCGCACCAGCGCCACGACACCGCGTACGTCTCGCTAGCCGCCGAGGCCCTCCGGGAACCGCCTGGACTTAGCCAGGCAAACGCACCAGTGCGCGGCCCGGCGCAATCACGGCGTCGTCCGCGTTCTTGATATACAGCTGAAGCGTGACGGTCCCCGCCTGTTGGTCAATCTCGACCACCTCGCCGCCGGCGCGCAGGCGCTCGCCGAGATACGCGGCTCTTCGATTCGAGTACTCAAATTCCACGAGGTCGCCGTCCTCACCGAGCCACTCGGTGACTACCTGGGACAGCCAATCGCCTTGTAGCGGGCCGTCGACCACGATGTTCGGATGCTTTTCGACCTGGGTGGTGTACTCCGCATCGAAGTGAATGCGATGCGGATTCCAGACCGCGGCGTTGTAGAGGAACAGCGACACCATGGACGTCTCGTGCGTCCGTTCGTCCAGTTCGGTGCCGACCGTGACGGTGCTGAGTCTAGGCATGTGGTCGGGTCCCTACCGGAAAATCCTGCGTCGTATTTCTTCCATGACCAGTTCGCCGTTCTCGGTTTCGACACGCACGCCGTAGACCACGAAGATGAGTGGGCCCGAGGCCCCCTGTTTTTCGTAGATATCGGCGATCGTCCGCGTCAGAACCAGATGGTCGCCCGGTTTGACGGGGCGGTGATACGTGTTCTTGATGCCGCCGGCCATGACCCGTCGCAGCGGCAGTTCTGGCAGCAGGGGGTCCACCGTGAGACCGTCCGGACGGAGCGCGTCGAGGTCGACCAGCGGTTGATGCGCATTGAAGAGAAACATGGGCGGCGCTTCATCGCCGCGTCGGTACTTCTCGAGCCGCTGCTGCGTCGCGATCGCGTACTTGACGATGTCGCGTCGCGTCACTTCGAGGCGTTGCGGCTCGCCGGACCGTCCGATCCACTGCCGAATCTGCGGGGTGATCAGTCCACCCGCGTCAGCCGTCTGCGTCGTGATCGGCCCACTCCGCGTCAGCCGTCTGCGTCGTCTTCGCCATGTATTCGGAACCTCGGTACGGTGATGTCGTCGTGTCGATCCTGGTAGTCGAGTATGACCGGTAGTCCGATGGCGAGTCGACACGCGTCTGGCACCACCATCGGCGCCACCATGCGGACCCCTTCGGCCAGGTCGACCGTCAACAGGACGTAGGGCGCCAGTGAAGCGAATCCCCGGTGAAACGCGTGATGACAGACCGTCCAGCTATGCACGCGACCCAGCCCGGAGGCGGTGAACCATTCGTTCTCCAGCGAGAAACAGGTGTCGCACATCGGTCGAGGATAGTGTCGAGGGGTCTTGCAGGCCGCGCACCGTTGGAGGACAAGTCGATGGGCTCGCAGGCCGTCCCAGTAGGGTTGACTCTCGACAGTCGGATCCGGTCGCGGTGGGGCGTGAGTGGGCGCGGTCATGGGTCTGTCAGTCGCGGTGCATGATCGCGATGGAGCCGTCACCGAGATCGCCATACCCGGTCACGAGTCCGACTTCGGCGTTATCAACCTGTCTGGCCCCGCAGTCGCCACGCAGCTGGCGGACAAGCTCGACGACATGGTTGAGTCCCGCCACGTGTGCCTGCGAGAGCAATCCGCCATGAGTATTGGTCGGCAACACGCCGCCGAGCCCGATGCGCCCGCCCTCGACGAACGGCCCGCCCTCGCCCTTCGCGCAGAATCCAAGATCCTCGAGCTGGCAGATGACGGTATAGGTGAAGCAGTCGTAGATTTCCGCGACGTCGATATCGGCATGAGTGACGCCAGCCATCTCGAACGCGCGCGGCGCGGCCTTGGCGAGACCCAGACGGGTCATGTCCGGACGCTGGGTGATCGCGCTCGGTGAATCGGGATGACCGACGCCCATTCCCGAGAGCAAGACGCGCGGCCGTGGCATGTCCATCGCGTGATCCGCGCCGCTGACCACAACGGCCGCGCCGCCGTCGCTCTCGAGGCAGCAGTCCAGCAACCGGAACGGGTCGGCGATCATCCGCGAGGCCTGATGGTCCGCGACCGTCATGGGGGTTCGCATCAGCGCGTTGTCGTTCAGCGTCGCGTGCCGACGCATCGTTCGCGCGACCTCCGCAAACTGCTCGCTCGTCGTGCCGTACAACTCCATGTGCCGCCGGGCCATTGGGGCGTAGTACTGGGCGGGGGCGTTCGCGCCCACCGGCGCCTCAAACTCGGACACGACGTGGAACTGCCGCATCTGACCCAACCGCCGATGGATGCGGGCTCCCGAATAGCCATCACGACCGAGCGGGACGAGCACGTGCGTGGCGACGCCGGTGCTGACGGCCATGGTTGCGCATTGGAGCGCCGCCACGGCGCTGGCGCCGCCCAGTGGCGTGGTGGCCGAGAAGCGGAAGTCGTGACTCCCGAAATTGGTCAGCAGGTCTTCGGCGACGACGGCGCCGCTGGCGTACGCGACGATGCCGTCGATGTCTCTCGGCGTGAGCCCCGCATCAGCAATGGCGGTGAGCGAGGCCTCCAGCGTGAGCCGCAGCGCACTCTTGTCGGTGCCGCGCGTGTAGGGCGTCTCCCCGATGCCGGTGACCGCGGCCCGGTTACGCAGCGTTGACATGCGGCCCCACGACTCGTCTGCTCATTCCAGTGGCCGCCGCGCGTCGGGACTACCGAAATTGTTGGAGGACTGCGGGCGCGATCACGCACGAAATCGTGCGCGTTTCGCCTACCAGGTCGAGTGTGACGGCCGAAGTCGGAGCCCAGGCCTCGTAGTCGTAGGTTGCGCGGCCACTCCCACCGCTTACGGATCGATCGACGGCGCGGGCTGGCTCCCCGTCACGCGAGAGCACGA
This sequence comes from Vicinamibacterales bacterium, assembly GCA_937766455.1. GTDB lineage: Bacteria > Acidobacteriota > Vicinamibacteria > Vicinamibacterales > UBA8438 > UBA8438. The sequence goes on from CALLXD010000042.1 coordinate 34,967, forward strand.
GATCGGTGAGGGGGTTGTTGGCACCGGCGACCGGTGTCGCGCTGATGGTGACCCGGGTGCGGCGGGCCGCCTGGAAGTCTGGCTGCGGCGGCGGTTGCCCGTTCCGTACCGTGCCCCAGACCTCGTAGGCCACCTGTTTGTAGGCGCTGTGAGCGGCCAGCGTGAAATCGTCGTTCTGGCAGAGCCCCGTATCCCAGAAGACACACGGCGGATCGTCCCCACCCTGGGTGCCACATTCGATGGCGTGGTAGTAGCTCTCCGGCGAAATGGGGAGGATGCCTTTGGTCCAGGGCGGCGTGGCACCAGCCCGCGCGGTGGCCTGGATTTGTGCGGACGCGTCAGAGACCCAAGGCCCGACGCCGACCAGGAGACACACGACGGCGAGGGGCCAGCGAGCCGCGTGCCGGCGGCGCACGGGCGAACTGGAAGGGGACGGTGTCATAGCCATGCTGCAAAGTATACGACCGCCTGGGGACGTGACTACGCCAGCATCACCAACCCCGCGACTACGAACACCACTCCGCCGAGCTTGCCAACGACCTCGCCGCGAGGCAGGACCTTCTCCGCCAGCACGAACACGCTGATTGCCGCGACCCAGGCCAGGTTCATGACTCCCGCCACGAACAGCAGGGCCATCAAGATCCAGCAGCAGCCGACACAATAGAGCCCGTGCTCGAGCCCCATACGCACCGCGCCCCCGGAGCCTTCTCGCCAGTGTCCCATCACGAATCCAAGCGGTGACCGGCAGTGGGAGAGGCAGGCGTGCTTGAGTGACGTGAACTGAAAGACGCCCGCGAGTAGCAACAAGACCCCGCCGAGCACGGGGCTGGTGCCGACCATGGCGGGTGAGAGCAACGCCGAGGCGTGGAGCCCCCACTGCGCGACGGTGGCCAGCGCGCTGAACAACGTCCAGGCCAGCAGGTAGCCGCCAAGGAAGAGCCCCGTCGGGACCAGCGGGTCGTCCTGTTCGCGTCGCCTGCGATTGGCCGCCGCCATCATCAGAATGAGCGGCGATGCCGACGGCACCATCATCGCCACCATCATCACGGCCCACATCACGAACACCAGCGCGAGGTCGACGACACCCCATGCACGCATCTGCGGCATCGTCATGTCGCTGCCCATGTCCATGCCGGCCATGTTCCGAGCCAGATACAACATGTAGGCCCAGCCGAGCGCCGCCACCCCGACGAGACCCGCGGCGACGATCACCCGGTCTCGCCGCAAGAGTCTCTCCAAAGTGGTGTCGCCAGCCACGGAGCACACCTGCGATCAAGTCGATATCTGATGGTGCCGGAAAAGGCAGAACCGGGGGCTACGCGGCGTTGGACCAGTCGAACCCGTAGAGAATCATGTTGGTGTTCTCGGCGCCGATGGAGACGCCGGCGGCGGCGGCGCTGTAGGTGCCGGACCCGCATTCCCCCTTGGTCCAGATAAATCCGGTCGGGAGGTGCACCTCGGCCAGGTGATCTTCGCCCGTGACCGGATTCTTGAGCGTGTCGCCACGGCCCTCGGCGATGCCGTCCACGATGAACGTGCTCTTGGGCCCGCTGCCCGTAATGGTGATTGCGGCCTTCTTCATCCCCACGACTTCGAAGGTGGGTCCCAGCAATTCCCAGGGCATGCCGCCCAGTTGGCCGGTGAAGATCTGGCCCAACGCCCCGATCTGTTCCTCTGTGCTGGTTGGTTCGACTACGAATACCGCCTTGCCACCGCCTTCGTGTATCGCCTTGGGCCAATCAACGATGGCCGCGCAGGTGAGCCCGGACAGATCGACGCTTCCACACGCCCCACTGGCGATTTTGAAACCGACCAGCGCGCGGCAACTCCCATCTGGGGAGTTGGGAAATCCCCCGAAGTTGCACCCGCAGCCGAAATCACAATTGCAGAATTCGTAGCCCTGACCCTGAAGGGTCCATGGTGTCGCTGTCATCTGGAGTCTCCTGAACTGCGATCGCGTCGGTTACCGGCGCCGCAGCGTCACATGGTATCCCGTCAGGAAAGGACTTGCTGGCAACCGGTCAGTCGCGGATGATCATGCCGTGCGTGCCAAGAGCAACACGCGGTTGGTGTATTCCAGCGATTCGGGTGGGGTGTGTGCCGGTTGCGGCTGGCCGCAGCGGCGCTGCGTCTGCAGTCGTGGGCGCGTGGCCAACGAGGCAATTCCCACCCGCGTGGTCGCCAAGCTGCGCATGGAGAAGAAGGGGCGCGGGGGAAAGACGGTGACCGTGGTGTCCGGCTTGCCGCGGAATGCCGCGTTCCTGAAGGCGCTGTGCGCCGAATTGAAGAAATCGTGCGGCACCGGTGGGGCGGTCGTGGACGACAGTGTCGAGGTCCAGGGAGAGTTGCGCGACCGCGTGCGGGACGTGTTGCAAAAGCGAGGCTATCTGGTCAAGGGGTGATCTGGCCGGTACGGCGGCGCGGTCAGTTGGGACCATGCGGTTGTGTCCCGGTCCGCGCTGAAGCGGTTGTTCAAGAATTGAGGAGCAGAGATGTCGAAGTTACGTATGTTGGTCGCGGTCGCAGTGGTGGTTGGCGGGGGATCCGCTTGGGTGTCGGCGCAGAGTGGGAGTGCGTCGGGCACGTTGACGGGACAAGACTACGGTGAGATCGAGGAACTCTACGCCCGGTACAGCCACGGGAGCGATTTTCGGGACGGCGATTTGTTCGTGTCCGCATTTTCCGAAGACGCCACGATCGTACGAGCGGACGGGAGCAGCATTCAGGGCAAGGCCAATCTGGTGGCCGAGCGCGCCGAACGCAACCAGGGGCGGTCGGGCGACGTGGGAAGACGTCACCGGACGGCGAGTTATCGCATCACCGCGACCCCGGACGGCGCGAAAGGCCGCGCCTATTACGTGCTGTTGGATGTGACCACGCGTCCGGCGACGACCACGTTCACTGGCTACTACGACGACCTGTTTGTGCGGACGCCGGCCGGATGGCGTATCAAGCACCGCACCATCAACCGCGACACGCCCAGCAACTAGCAGCTCGGTCGGACTCAGCGCCGGTCGCATGCCGCGGCACGTCCATGACGGGCTGCCAGGCCGCGACGCGGCGTCGTCACTTCATCGGAGGCGTTCGGCGAGCTGGCTCAGTGTCTCCGTGAGCCCTCTGAGCTGTCGCTGGCTCGCGCCACCGGCCGCGTCGGCGTCGCGGGCCAGCGCCTCGGCGGCTGCGTCCAGTTGCGCGGTGAGGACTGGGTCAGCGGGCGCCCGTTCTGACAATATTTCCTCGGTGCGATCGAGCAGATCCGAGACGGCATCGCGGCGCTCGCGCGCGAGCGCATCGCCGCGGCCGAGTTGGTCCAGGTAGGCCCGCGCAATGATCGGGCGGGGCGACCAGTCGATGCGTCGCTGCTGCTGGGCGTTGAACGTGTCCGGGGCCACCTGTGCCGCTGCGGCGAGTTCATTGCTCGAGAGGAACTCGCTCGGCAGCAACTCCAGCACATCGAGCCCGCGGGCGATCTCCGTCGCGTAGACAAAACCTCGGTACCAGTACGCGGACCAGTAGCCGGCCAGGGTCAGTTTCTCCGGGTCCAGCGGACCACGGTCGAAGAAGGCGATCTCCACGGGGTTCGAGGAATCGGTGAAGTCCATCACGGAGATGCCGCCCTGGTACCAGGCCTGCACCAGAATGTCGCGCCCCGGTATGGGCACGAGCGAGCCGTTGTGGGCGACGCAGTTTTCCTGTTCGGTCTGCGGCGCGGGGAGCTTGTAGTGGCTACGGAATTGCAGCGTCCGGTCGACGATGTCGTAGATCGCGTCCGCGCCCCACTCCCTGGGGTCTGACGCTCGGCACCGCGCTCGTCCGCCGCCACCCCATTCATCGGTGAAGATCACCTTCGTGCCGTCGTTGTTGAACGTGGCCGAATGCCAGTACGCGAAACCGGGGTCGACGACTTCGTCGAGACGGACCGGGTTCACCGGGTCAGAGATGTCCAGCAGGATGCCATTACCTGAGCACGCACCGGCCGCGAGCCCGATCTCCGGGTACGCCGTGATGTCGTGGCACTGGTTGGTCTCTCGCGTGCGCTGGGTTCCTGGCCCATGGTCGCCGCCTTCCCATAGGCCGGCGATGGCCCCGGACTCAGCATCCCGGAAGACATAGGGGCGGCTGACGATACGGGCGTCGCTCGGTTCGCTGAGCGGAATTTCGATGACATCGATCCGAAACAGCGCGGTATTCGGATCCTCGCCAGGGGACTCGGCCGAGCACCCCTCGAGCTCTTCTCCCGGGCGGACAGAGCCGGTTCCCGACCCATACACATAGATGTGGCCCGCTTCGTCTGGGTCCGTCACCAGCGTGTGGGTATGCGACCCGCGGCATGTCTGAACGGCCGCGACTTGGGTCGGCAGCCGCATGTCGCTGATGTCAAAGATGCGGATGCCTCGGAATCGCGCATCGCTCACCGGTTCTGCGACTCCGCCCAGTCCGCAGTCCCGTCGCCCGCGGGTTTCCTCGACCGACATGATCAGGAGGTCTCCGACCACAGACACATCGCCCTGTCCTCCCGGGCACACCACGGAACTGACCAATTGCGGCGACACCGGTGTTTCGACACGGTAGGTGCTGAAACCGTGATAGTTGCCTTGAAACAGCATGTCTCCGGCGAACGCGAGATCGGTGTTGGCGAAGCTGAGCAGGCCACGCCGGGCGGGCGTCTCGTCGTCGTCGTCGGCGTCGTCCGGCGACTCGGGCTCCGTCGGAGTGGGGCGACCCGTCGGGAGATTGGGGTCGCGGAACCCGTCCGGCTTTGGCCGCGTGGCGAGGAGCGCCATGTTCCACGACGCTTCTTCCGCGTCGAGAAAACCGCCCGCCAACTGGACCCGAGGATCGGGTGACAGCTCGGTCAGCATGTCATTCATCCGATCAATTTCCATGTTCTGATCAGCCGTCACGTCCGTGGTGAACGCATACAACTGAGAATCCTGGGCGGCGCCGCGTTGTCGCAAGAGGGTCGCGACCATGGTGACGGCGCCACGGTGGTGCTCGATCATGAGTTGCAGAAACAGTTCGTCGAATTCGACGCCCCCGGCCTGCCTCAGCCGGTCCATGTCCTCGCGGCTCACCATCCCCGGCATCGGCTCCCAGCCTGGGGCATGGTGCGCCTCCGGCGTGGTGACCGACTGCTCGCGCGAGCGGAGCCACTCCTGCATCATCGCGATTTCGTCCTCTTGCGAAATCTCAATGCGCTGCGCGAGTCGCTGCATCACAGCGCTGTCGCTCTGGGCCGCGAGGAGGGCGGTCATCTCGGTGGCCTGCGCATGATGGGAAATCATCCCTTGCATGAACTTCACGTCGGCGTCCGTGAATCCGATATTGGCGAGATTCGAGGCCTCGGCCGCCGAGATCAGCCGGCTGGGCTCGCCGGGCGCACCGGGCTGCACGATAGGCGGTTGCGCCCGGGTCCCCGTTGCGCCAAGCGCCACGCACGCCAGGCTGAGCATCAGGGTCGCGGCGGGCCGCGAGGCAAACGATGTGCGAGGGCTCATTGGGCTCTCCATGAGTGCCCGTCGGGGGTGGACGCCTCCGCGGCGACCATCCTCGAACGAGCGCCGTGACGGCGTCCGACCCACAGCGGGTCCAACGTAGAAGTCGACGTTCGGGTGGCGTGGAACGTTTACCAGTGGTCACCGCGCCCGTCGGACGGAAGTATCATGATGGACTACAAAATGGAATTGTCCGGCTTGCGCCGGTTCAGGTAAAGCGAGGTTGAGTCATGTCGAGAACACTGTTTCGCGCGACGTTGGTGGCGGTGATGCTCATGCTGACCGTGGGGACGGCGCTAGCGCAAGTGCTGCCGAACCCGTATCGGCAAGTTGAGACCTGGGCCACGCTGCCCGATGGTCGCACGATGGGGGCCGTCGGCCAGGTCACCATTGACCCGGACGGCGAACATGTCTGGGCCGTCATCCGATGTGACGCCACCGCTCCCGATCGGTTCGGCAACGAATGTCTCGACTCTGATCTCGACTCGGTGATCAAATTCAATCAAGACGGGGAGGTCGTCGAGAGTTTCGGTGGTGGCCTCTTCATTTGGCCGCATGGCATCGACGTCGACAGTGACGGCAACGTTTGGGTGACCGACGCCGTGGCCGAAGGCCGCACCCCCGAGGGGACGCGCGGTCATCAGGTCATCAAGTTCAGCCCCACCGGCGAGGTGCTGATGACGCTCGGCACCCCTGGCAAGCCGGGGCTCGGGAACAACAGCTTCAACGCACCAGCTGCCGTGGTGGTGGCCGATAACGGGAACATCTTCGTGGCCGACGGACATGGCAACACCACCAACAACCGGGTGGTGAAATTTGCTCCGGATGGGACGTTCATCAAGGCGTGGGGCAAGACCGGCTACGGCCCCGGAGAATTTCGCACCCTCCATGCCATTGCGATGGACAACGACGGGCTAATTTACGTCGGGGACCGGTCCAACAACCGCGTGCAGATCTTCGACCAGGAGGGCGAGTTCGTCGCGCAGTGGACGCAGTTTGGGCGACCGAGCGGCATCTTCTTCGACGACAACGGCAGGATTTTCGTGGCCGACTCCGAATCGGATGACGTGCAGAACCCTGGCTGGGAGATGGGCATTCGTATTGGCGAAGTGGCCACCGGATGGGTGACCGAGTTCATTCTCTACCCGTGGGGTGACCCACGCAGCACGATCGGGAACGGGGCCGAATTCGTGGCGGTCGATCGCCACGGCAATATCTACGGTGGCGAGCCGGCACCGCGCCGACTACAAAAATATATCCGCGTCCGGCCATAGCGGCTGGCGGAGACGGATGCCGGCCGATCGCCCCCGGACGCGGGAGGGGCGATGGTCGGCACACCCGCGGTATGTGGCACGCGGAGCCGACCACAAGGGGGACGACGTGAGTGCGGATGGCGATCGGATCGACGCGTTGGAAACGCACCTGGCGTTTCAGGGCGACACGATCCGCCAGTTGAACGACGCGCTGGTGGCGCAGCAGGGCCGTATCGATCGCTTGGAGGCGGAATTTGAACGGGTGATAGCCACCGTGCAGCGCGCGGCGAGCGATGCCCCCGGCCCCCCGGCCGACGAGCGGCCTCCGCACTACTGAAGGCCTGAACGATTGACCCACAGCGCGGCCGTCGCAACGGATCGGAGCCGGAGTACCGCAGAGAATCGGCGGATACTGGGGTCAGCATCAATACCGAGTACGCTGCGCATCGAGAGGGTTGTCATGAGACCACTTCGTGTAATGGCCCTGGGGCTTGCGCTGTTCCCGATCGCGTGTGGCGACCCGGCGGCTCCCGTCGTCGAGCCCGGTGGCATCGCGCTCGTCGGGGGACAGTTGATTGACGGCACCGGCTCTGAGCCGGTGGCGGATTCGGTGGTGGTGATTCGCGATGGACGGATCGCGAGTGCCGGATCTCGCGCCGAGACGCCCGTCCCCGCTGGCGCAGAGGTGATCGACGTCGCCGGGAAGACCCTCATGCCGGGACTCGTGAACCTGCATGTGCACTACCGCGGCGACGCGGAGAACATTGCACGGCTGTTTCGCACACAGCTCTACTATGGCGTCACCACCGGGCGGAGCATTGGCAGCGATTCACCGGAGGCCGTCGCCTTCCTGCTGGAGGCCAACGCGGGTCGCCCGGGTTTCCCGCGCGCCTACACCGCCGGTCTCGGCTTTTCACATCCCAACGGCTTCAACGCCGCTGGTCGGAATGCCCCAGTCACCGAAGAAGAGGGACGGGAGTTGGTTCGGCAGCAGGTCGCGCTCGGTGTGCATTTCATCAAGATGTGGGTGACCGAGATGTCGGAGCCCGGGTTGCAGATTACGCCGGAGATGCGGACGGCGATTATCGACGAGGCGATCACGAACGGTGCGGTGCCAGTGGCCCATATCGACGGTGAAGCCGAGGCTCGTCAATTGATGGAGGCTGGTTTGCGGGACTTCCTGCACACCACGGTGCTGACCTTCGGCCCTGGGGGCGGCGCTCCGGTCGAAGACCCAACGCCGTCGCCGGAGTTCTTGCAAATGGCCCTGGACCACAATGTGGCCTTCACCCCCACCCTCTCGATCGTCCAGAACGGTTGGCACTTCGCCGAGCACCCGGAACTGCTGGATGATCCGGCGTTGCGGGCCGCGTTCAATCCAGACGCGCTGGCGCGGTGGGACGACCCGGCGACCCGGGAGGCCGTGGTCGAGGCGCCGGACTTCGAAGACCGCAAGGCTGCGTTCCGACAGATGCAGGACTTCGTCAAGACCATCCACGATGCAGGGATTCAGGTGGCACTTGGCAACGATGCCGGCACCGCCAATGTGCCGTTCGGATGGGGCATGCACCACGAGATGGAGATGTATGTCGAGGCCGGCCTGACGCCGATGCAGGCGATTGTGGCAGCCACGGCGACCGGAGCGGCGCAAATGCCGCCGGTGGGCCAGGCCGACTTCGGCACACTTGAGGCTGGGAAGGTGGCTGACTTGGTGGTGCTCAATGCCGACCCGTTGGCCGACATTCGCAACACCTTGGAGATTGACCAGGTCATGCGGCTCGGCGAGTGGGTGGCGCGTGTGTTGCCGTGACCACCCTCGCCTGTGCTTAGTTTCCCGCGGTCGCTGCCGGCCAGGCTTCGTCGATCGGCTTCGACAGGTCCGCCGTGATCGCCAGGTCAGCACAGTGGTGGTAGGAGTAGCCGCCCGGCTGGTTGTACCGATGATCCGCCATGAACTGGATCACCTGTAGCGTGCAGTGTTCACAGTTGATATTCGGGAGCTGAATGTCGGTCTCCCATGGAGGCATCGGAGTCTCTGGCCTGAACGACGCGTTCTCACCTTCCGCCGGATAGTGCCTGAACAGTCCGTCAGCGATGACCGGAATCTGCGGCGGGCTTTGAATGGCCCCCCAGACTGAGAACAAGCCCCTATCCGTGTACTGTTCGAAGGTGAGCGGATCTGGCGGCAGCTCGTTCCGTGAGTTCACTGCGAGGGCGATGCGGTAGTGGCCCGAGTGAAAAATCGTCTCCTGTATCTTCATGTGCAGCTCGGAACCGCCGGTGATCTCGGTGGCGGCGCCTGTCAGCAGCTCTGCGTTGTCGCCAGCCGGGTCACCGCCGCACGGTCCGAGTTTCTGAGGGTCGCCAAGCTGGTTCTCTTCGACCCAGGACGCTGGCTCTAGAAGGATGAAGTGCGCCTGCGTGGCCGCCGGCAGCATGGGGAGCGTGATGACCAGGGCGAACAGAAAACGCGGAAAGAGCTTCATGGTGAGTGGTCCTCCTGACAGACCCGAATGCGCCGATTGTCTGGGCTCTGGGGCGTGGCCGCAGGCCGCGACCCCGATAAGGAGCCCCATTGTAGCCTGTCGCGCCGCGTCGGGACCCAGTCACAGACGGCTCGGGCCATGGGGTGACATCTGAAGGGGGACTCTCCCGGGCGAGTCCTGATACCATCCCACAGGCGTCGAAGGTTTGGGAGGACGAGAGATGGCACGCAGGATAGTCGAGGCAACGTTTGCGCTGCTCCTGATAGCGGGTGCCAACGATGCTCTGCACGCCCAGGAGGCCGTCCGGGCCGCCAACGAGAACCTGGCGCCCGGTAGCGAGACCGACGATCTCGGGATTACGATACCGTTCTCCCTATCGCATCCCGGGCGTCTCTACCCGGCATCCGACGAGTTTCCCACCGGGCCTGAGATTGGCGAGCGACTGCCGACGTTTTCGCTCCCCAACCAGCACGGGCGCACGGTCGATTTCCATACGGATCGGGGCAACTCGAAATCTATCGTGGTGTTCTACCGGTCGGCCGTGTGGTGACCGTATTGCCGCACGCAGCTGGTCGAGCTGCAAGACAACCTGAGTCTCTTCTCGGAAGCCGGTATCAAGGTGTACGGCGTCAGCTATGACAGCCAGGAGCAGTTGTTGGTCTTCGGCGAGCAGTACGACGTGACCTACGACCTGCTGTCAGATGTCGAGTCGGCCGTCATCCGCGAGTTCGGCATTCTCAACACACTGATCGCGCCGGACGACCCGACGCAGATCGCCGGACGCAGCGTCTTCGGTGTGCCGTTCCCGGGTGTGTACGTGACTGACGAGCGCGGGGTGGTGACCGAGAAGTTCTTCCACCGCCATTACGCCACCCGGGAGTCCGCTGGGGCCATCCGAGACTCGGCCTTGGGCGAGATTCTGGCGCGCCACGAGACGCCGGCAGTCGGGCTGACGAACGATCAGGTCCGGATCTCGGCCTTCTTGTCCGATACGTCGCTGACGTTCGAGACGCAGTCGACGATCTACGTGCGATTCGAGCTCGAAGAGGGGCTGCATATGTATGGCCGACCGCTTCCCGACGGCTACATCGCCTCCGAGGCGACCATTCTCGACACGGCGGGGCTCCGGGTGGGAGCGGCGAGCTACCCGCCCACGCATCCGCTTGCGTTTCCTGCGCTTGGCGTCACACTCAACGTCTACGAAGGGGTGGTGGACGTCGCGATTCCGGTGACGCCGAACTCGGAGCTGTTCGGACCTGGGCCCTCGAACCAGCCGACGGAATTGGATATTCCGATCTCGGTGCTGTTCCAGGCGTGCAGCGACACCATCTGCTATACCCCGAGGAACGAGCGGTTCTCGCTGACGCTGCCGGTTGCGCCGTTGTTGCAACCGGGGCAGCCGAGGACGCCCTAGGCTGGCGGCATCGTTGAAGGAGCAGGACAATGGCTGGATTTACCTCGAGATTGGTTATGCGGGTGGCGGTTCTTTTGCTGGCAGTGGGCTGCCTGGCGGCGAGTGCCCAGGATCCTCAACAGGGTGCGACCGACTGGCCGAGCACCAACTTCACCCAGAGCGCCAACCGCTACAGCCCGCTGACCCAGATCACGGCTGAGAATGTCGCCACGCTTGAGCGCGTTTGGAGCTTTCACTTGAAGCCGGCCGACTATACCGGTCGTCTCCGGGAAGACCAGGCCATTCCCCTCGTGATTGGCACCACGATGTATCTCGCCTCGCCCTATGGTGCCGTCATCGCACTGGACGCCACGACCGGTGCAGAACAATGGCGATTCGACATTCCCGAGAACGCGTTGCCGTCGAAGCGCGGTCTTGCGTACTGGCCGGGCGACGGAGACGTCCCACCGTCGCTGCTGTTCGGTGCCAGCTCGGGCGGGCTGTACTCGATCAAAGCCTCGGACGGCACACCGAATACAGGGTTTGGGGAGAATGGCGTCGTCGACTTGAAGACACCCGAGGTGATGCGGAACTTCACGGACGCGGGCTACTTGCTCCTGTCGTCTCCGACCATCTACAAGAATCTGGTTATCACGGGGGCGGGAACCGGAGAAGGGCGCGCTTTTCCGAAGGGCACCGGACCGGCAGGTGATACGCGAGCCTGGGACGCGCGGACCGGCGAGCTGGTCTGGACGTTCGAGACCGTGCCAGGACCAGATGACTTCGGCTATGACTCGTGGGCCGGCGACAGTGCCAGGGATCGTTCCGGCGTCAATGTCTGGGGCTACATGTCGGTCGATACGGAGCGCGGCATTCTGTACATGCCGATCGGGGCTCCGAATGACGACCGCGTCGGCGTTGATCGCCCCGGAGACAACCTGTTCTCGTCGTCGATCGTCGCGGTTGATGCCAATAACGGCGAGTATCTGTGGCATTTTCAGCTCGTCCATCACGACATCTGGGACTACGACGCACAGTCGGCGCCGCTTGTCGTCGACCTCATGCGCGACGGCGAATCCGTGCCGGCCCTCATTGTCGTCAACAAGACCGGCTTGCTGTTCACGTTCAATCGGGTCACCGGAGAGCCGCTGTTCGAGATTGAAGAGCGGCCGGTGCCGGCGAGCGACGTGCCTGGCGAGCAGGCGTCACCCACGCAACCGTTCCCGGTCAAGCCCGAGCCGCTGACGCAGAATACGCTCTCCCGCGACAACCTCTATAAGGGCGAGCCTGAGCATCAGGCCTACTGCGAGCGATTGGTTGACGACAACGATATGAAGCTGGGTGGGCCCTACATGCCCATCACGCCCAACCAATACAGCATGTCCCCCCCCGGATCGGCGGGCGGCATCAATTTCTGGGGTCCCGCCTACGACCCCGATCTGAATCTGTTTATTTCGAATACCACCAATATGTTTCAGCCGATGCGGCTGATTCAGCGGCCAAACGGTTCGTGGGTCAATCAAGGACCGTTGGCCGGGGTGCGTCGTTTCGGCGATCCCGATCGGCGTCTGCTGTGCGGGCCGACGCCCTGGGGTGAGCTCGTGGCCGTCAATATGACGACCGGCGACATCGCGTATCGCAAGACGCTTGGCGTCTCCGATATGTTGCCTGCCGGCCTGCAGGACACCGGCCGTCCAAGTTCAGGCGGCGTGATTCTGACGGCGAGCGGCCTCACGTTCGTTGGGGGCAGCGACGACTTCAGGTTCCGCGCGTTTGCGACCGCGACCGGCGAACAGCTGTGGGAGCTGAGATTGCCGTCGTCGATCGAAACGACGCCCATTACCTACCTGGGCGCCGATGGACGGCAATTCGTCACCGTGGTGAGCACCGGTGGTGGGCTGACCGGGTCACAAGTTACCAACGATGAGATCATCGCCCTCGCGCTCCCGATGAACTGACAGCGATTCCGTCCGAGCCTACCTATGTCGCCTGATGACGAGACACCCTCGGCTCCCGCCGAGGAAGAAGATTTTGCCGCGCTGTTTGCGGCGTCGCTCCAGCCCGCTGTGTTCGAGACCGGACAGCTGCTCCAGGGCGTCGTCGTCCTGATCGCGAGAGATGTCGTCTTTCTCGACGTCGGTGGCAAGGGCGAGGCCACGATGGACCTCATCGAGCTGCAGGACGAAGACGGGCAGGTGACCGTCGAGGTCGGAGCCACGGTCGAGGGCGTGGTGGTCTCGACCGCAGGCGGAATCAAGCTGTCACACAAGCTCGTACAGGGGGCCGCGACGCGCCGACAGATAGAAGAGGCCTATCGCGCGCAACTCCCGGTGGAAGGGCGAGTGGAGAGCGTCAACAAGCGCGGCTACGAGGTTCGCGTCGGGGGACAGCGGGCCTTCTGTCCCTTGTCGCAGATCGACACCGCGTTTACCTCCGATCCGGAGGTGCACGTCGGACAGGTCTATACGTTCAGGATCCTCGAATACAAAGACGACGGCGAGGACCTCGTCGTCTCCCGACGCGCGTTGATCGAAGAAGAAGAACGCGAACAGGAGGGCGACGTTCGCAAGACGCTCATTCCTGGTGCCGATGTGCCGGGTCGCATCGCATCGGTACGGCCATACGGCGCGTTTGTCGATCTCGGGGGCGGTATTCAGGGCTTGCTGCACGTGTCCGAGATGGGGTGGTCGCGCGTGTCGGACCCGTCCACGGTGGTGCAAGCCGGCGACACCGTCACCGTGCGGGTCCTGCGTGTCGACAACGAGAAGGGCAAAATCTCACTCGGGATGCGGCAGTTGCAGACGGATCCGTGGGACGCGGTTGGCCCGTCCTACGCCAGCGGGCAGCGTCTGACCGGAACGGTGACCCGTGTCGTCGAGTTTGGCGCCTTCATCGAATTGCAGCCCGGGATCGAGGGGCTTGCGCATCTCTCCACGTTTCCGCCAACCGGAAAGCGAGACGCCTGGAAAGACGCGGTCAGCGTGGGCGCCACGGTGGCGGTCGAGATTCTGACTGTGGACCTCGACAAGAAGCGGATTGGTGTCGCCGTGCTCGCGAAAGACGCAGCGCGGGTCGTGGTAATCGAAGCGGGCGCCCAGGTGACCGGCACCGTCGATCGCCACGAGCGGTATGGGGTGTTTGTCTTCCTGAGTCCTGGGCGGACCGGGTTGATGCCCAATGAAGAGACCGACACCGCGTACGGGACGGACCTGAAACAGGCATTTCCGATCGGCAGTGAGATTCAGGTCGTGGTCCTCGAGGTCGACCCCGACAGCCATCGGATTCGTCTCAGCCGCAAAGCGATTCGCGAAGGTGCAGAGGGCGACGACGCCCGTGCCTACTCCAAACGTCAGAGCAAGGAGCAGGACGCGACCTTCGGTTCGATGGCCGACAAGCTTCGCGCGGCGTTTCGCCCTGCGGGCGACTGACGGCGGCCGACAGCGACCGACCCTCGTCCGAGACGTCATCCGGGTCTCGCTCTGAGCTCCCTTCCCCGTCCGTCGCCGCATAACGCTTCCGGAGACACCATGCCATCAGACCTCCAACAGTGCCCCCTCAGAGGGCTGGTTCGAACGCGTCGGTTCGCCGGTTGCCTCCGTCTCATCGTATTGGGCTTGGCGTTTGCGTGCAGTCCCGGCCCGCTCTTGGCCCAGGAACTGCCCTCCATTGCCAATCACACCCAAGGGATGCAACGCATCGAGGGGTTCATGCCGATGCACTGGGACGCGCAGGCCGGGACGCTGTGGATGGAGATTGCCCGCTTTGAGAGCGAGCTGCTCTACGTGCGTGCGCTGGCGGCGGGCGTCGGGTCGAATGACATCGGGCTGGATCGAGGGCAGATCGGGGCGACCGCACTCGTCCGGTTCGAGCGCGTCGGGCCCAAGATCTTGATGGTCCAACCCAACCAGCGATTCCGGGTTGACTCGGACAACGCCGACGAGGTCCGGGCACTCGAGGAAGCCTTTGCCACCTCGGTGCTCTGGGGATTCGCCGTCGCGGCGGAGAGCAACGGTGTGGCGCTGGTTGATGTGACCCCGTTCCTCTTACGCGATGCGCACGGTGCCGCCGATCGCCTGCCTGGTGCCTACACCCTTGACCTGACCCGCAGCGCCGTCTATCTCCCGCGCACGAAGGGGTTCCCCCAGAACACAGAGCTCGAAGCGACGTTGACATTTACTGGCGACGGACGCGGTCCCGGTGCCGGCTTTGGTCGAGGCTCGATCAGAGCGGTGGCGCCTACTGCGGAGGCGGTCACCGTGCGCCAGCATCACTCGTTCGTCGAGCTCCCGGACGCGGGGTACACGCCACGTGCCTACGATCCGCGCGGCGGCTTCAACGCGCTGAGCTACGACGACTACAGCACGCCGCTTGGCGAACCGATGACGCGACGGTTGGTGCGTCGACACCGTCTCGAGAAACAGAACCCGGACGCCAGCGTCAGCGACCCGGTCGAACCGATCATCTACTACCTCGACCGCGGCACCCCGGAGCCGATCCGGTCGGCTCTGCTGGAGGGCGCCCGCTGGTGGAACCAGGCGTTCGAGGCGGCCGGCTATCGTGACGCGTTTCAGGTGCGGATGATGCCTGAGGGAGCCGACAATCTCGATGTTCGGTACAACGTCATCCAATGGGTCCACCGTTCGACGCGTGGTTGGAGCTACGGCAACTCGGTGACCGATCCGCGCACCGGCGAAATCATCAAGGGGCACGTCACGCTGGGTTCCCTGCGGGTGCGCCAGGACTACCTGCTGGCGGAGGGGTTGCTCTCGCCGTATCTTTACGGCGACGTGCCGTCCGAGATGTCGGAGATGGCGTTGGCGCGCGTGCGCCAGCTGTCGGCGCACGAAGTGGGGCACACCATCGGGCTGGCGCACAACTACTACGCGAGCGAGCAGGGCCGGATCTCGGTCATGGATTACCCGCACCCCCTCGTGACGGTGAACCAGGATGGCGTGGTGGATCTCTCGGACGCCTACGATGTCGGTATCGGCGAGTGGGACTCGGTGGCCGTGACCTACGGGTACCAGGACTTCCCGGGTGCAGACGATGTGGCCGCACTCCAGGCTGGGCTCAAGACGGCATGGGATGGCGACCTGCGATTCATGACCGGTCAGGACACGAGCGCCAATCCGCGCGTGCACATCTGGGCCAATGGGACCGACCCGGCGACGGAGCTGCACCGGATGTTGGATGTTCGCCGCGTTGCGCTCGACCGGTTCGGTGAAGGTGCCGTACGGCTCGGGCGTCCCCTGGCTCTCCTGGAGGAGGCGCTGGTACCGCTCTACCTGCACCACCGCTATCAGGTCGACGCGACGGCGTCGGCGCTGGGCGGGTTGAACTACGGATACGCCATGCGGGGGCGACGGGGAGAGCGCTCTCAGCGCGGTCCCGGCCGCCACGCAAAGCGCGGCGCTCGAGGCGTTGCTGCGGCGGGCCTTGCGAGTGGACGAGCTGCGGTTGCCGGAGTCGGTGATCGAGGTCATTCCGCCACGGCCGGTCGGGTTCGGCCGACACCGCGAACTGTTTCCCCGTCATACCGGGCCGATGTTCGATCGGGTCAGCCCTGCCGCGATGGCGGCCGATCTGGTGGTCGCCAGTCTGCTAGAGCCGACGCGCGCGGCCCGTCTGATCGAGCAGCATGCCGGCGACGAGGCCCTGCCCGGGCTGCTTGACGTGGTGGAACGTTTGCTCGAAACCACGTTCGCCGCTGTGCCCTCTGATGGGTATGAGGCCGAGCTTCAGCGCGTGGTGCAACGGGTCATCGTGGAGCGCCTCATGCGTCTGGGTTCGGTGTCACCGATGGGGCAGGTGCGGGCCGTGTCGCAGTATTGGCTCGCGGAGCTCGCACGCCGAATCGACGAGAACCGCGATCGCGATGCCGGTGGCGCCAGTGGACGCGCGCATGTCGCGGCGCTACGTCGTGACATCCAGCTCTTCTTTGACAGCCCCGGTGAGGGGGAGGACCGCTGGTCGGCCCCAAGCGCCCCGCCCGGGAGCCCCATCGGCGATCCAGGGTTGGCCTGGATCGCCGAGCCCTTCTGTTCGCAGCCGGACCAGCCGTCTGTGTGGTGACCTACTGCCCGCGGTAGTCGTCGTCGTTCACCGGTTCGAGCCAGTCCGCCCCCGACATCCCACCCATGAAGGTGAGTTGCACCACGTGCTCAGTCGGAGACGCCCCGTGCCAGTGCACCACGCCCGGCGCGGTGTAGTTGGGCGCATCACCTGGACTCATCTCCACGATCCCCTGTCCACGCACTTGGGTGCGGCCACGGCCTTCTTCGGCGGCCAGGATCTGCCATCCCGCATGGCTGTGCCAGTTTGAGCGCGCGCCCGCTTCGAAACGCAGCCGCAGGGCGCGTATGTCTGACGAGTCCGGTCGACTCGGATCTCCTCCGACGAAATTGCTCTGGGCTGCGGTGATGCGCGAGGGGCCGGCGAGGAGCATGGCGCTCGCTCCTATCAACACGATGGCGAGAAGCACGCTTCGCCGAGGTCGGTTCTGTATCTGCATGACGCCGCTCCTTTGGTCCTTGGTTGTTTAACTGTCGGCACTTATACACCGACGCGGCGCGGAGTGCGACTATTTCCCTGCGCCTGTCGGGCGGAACGGTCATCCCGCGGTGAAATAGAGCGGCAAACGCGGAGGTGGCCGAACCCGTCACAGCGTCCGAGCTTGCACCGCGCACCTGCAGCCGGCTACATCGCGTCCCTTGCTTCTGCCAGCTCAGCGCGTGTACTCGCGTCTGCGGCTAGCTCCAGGAGCTTCCGATAATAGTCGTGGGCCACGGCTGTCTCTCCAGCGGCCATCGCGGCCCGGGCCGCCCCGACATAGGTGTTGAAGCGGCGCGGCGCGCGGGTCATCGACTCCTCGTATGCGGCGAGGGCCTCCTGGGGTCGGTCCAGTGCGGCCAGTACGTCTCCCAATTGCTCGTGGGCGGGCAGAACCCGCCCCGGGCTGATGCTGCTCTTGTCGGTCTGTTCTTCGAGCTCGACCGCTGACTGCATGAGCTGCACAGCACGATCGCGCTCGCCGTTGGTCAGCGCGAGCCATGCGGTCGCTTGAAGCCGGAAGACCTCCGCGGTGTTCCGCCCCCAGATGCGTTCTCCACGCGCCAATTGCGTCGCCACGCGCTCCAGCTCGACGAGGTCACGTTGTGCCTGCTCGAGCCGTCCACTGCGAGCCGCCCCGATAACCCGCGCCCAATAGCGGAGCGCCACCGCGTTCATCGACTGGTCGTTGCCTCCGAACGCCTCCACCTGGCTGAGTGTCGACAGGTCCGCTGCCGCCTCCCAGTCGTGTCGTTCTACGGCATACCGCACGGGGACGGCGCCAGCATTGAAGACGATGACGCCATTGTCCAAGTTGAGCTCTTGCATGGTGTTGACGTGGTCGACGATCGCCTCCGCGGCGGTGCCCTCGCCTCGCTGCAGGTGGGCGTACACCAGATAGTCCAGGGCGTGCAGCTCGCCCTGTGTGGCTTCGCCGAGTCCGAACATTTCCGCGCGTTCAACGGCCGAGGCCGCGGACCGGATGTTCGCGCCAATCGATGCGTCCCACATGCCCAGCTGTGTGTAGATGTGCCCCGACATATGCAGCGCGTGCGGCATCGAGGTCGCGATCTCGAGGTAGCGGTCCGCCGCGTGCACGGCCCGGTCGGCCAGGTCGGGATAGTCGTAGCTATGAATGATGTAGTGCGCGAGCCCGGGATGGTCGGGCATCTCGACGAACAGCGGCTCGAGCATCGCTCCAGTGCGCTGCTGAACGGCGTAGGTCTTGTCAGTGGGATCGGCGTTGCTCAGAATCGCCAGCGCATAGAATATCTCGGCCTCCGTGTCATTCGGGCTGTGTTCGTAGACGCGGGCCATTCCCTCCTCATACTGAACGGCCCGCTCAGGATGGGAAGCCTCGTCAGCTCCGTCGAAGAGCGCCCCGATCGCCTCGATGTAAAGCCGTTCTCTCTCCGTCGAGTCATGGCTTCTGGCTCTCGCCACGGCCGCGGCGCCGAGTGAGAGCTCTTGCCGCGTCGGCGGTGCCCAGAGCGGGTGGTAGTGGGTCATGGCCACCCCCCCCATGCGGCCATGCCGCAATCGGGATCCTCTGATGCGATGGCCTCGAACAGGTCACGCGCCTCTCCGAACTCGAATGAGTGAAGGGTGGCGACCGCGCGGTCGAACGCTGTCTGCACCTTCGGGGCGCACGAGGTCTCGAATCGGACCGCCCCTATTACATCCCCGTCATCGGCGTGCTCGGTGGTCTCTCCCGGTGCTGTGCCGGCGTTGTCCCCTGGGGGAGCTGCGCACGAAGCACACGTCAGTGACAGGATGCTGAGGGCTGTGACGAAAACAGGATTCTTGGGCTGCATAGTGGTTCCTTCGGATTCGCGCGCTCCAGACCAGAACGCCCACGCGATTCTGCCACAACGTCAGAGAACGGGGGCAACGTCAGTCACCGTCGGACTCTTAACCCAACTGCTACTGAAAGCCGGGGGACGTCACCGCGGCGCTGACACCGCAGCTCCAGCAAGTCGAGGACCGTGCGGTGACCGGTCGGCCGTCCCGGGCGCGGCGGCGAAGGGCACGTGCTACGCTGCGGCATCCACAGGAGCGTGTCATGAGATACGGACAGACCGGTCGTGCCGCTATCGTTCTAGTCGTGCTGGCCCAGATCCTGATGAGCCCCTCCGGGGACGTCATGACCCACGCCCAGGAGGGACGGGAGGCGATGCTCGCGCGCGCCGCCGAGGCCGAGCTGGATACCGAGTATGCGCCGCCCCCAGGCGACCCCTTGTGGCATCACACCGCCGGGTTCGCGAAGACGCTCTGTTCGGCGGTGTTCGTCACTGGACTCGACCCGGCGTTCGCCGCCGAAAACGTCGGCTTCTTCAGCTCGCCCTACGAGCATCGGCACCACGTCACGAACGTCGATGTGGACCGCGATCTGCGTCAGGTGCACCTGACGCTCCCGGACGGCGTGGTGCGCACCGCGAAGTTCAATGGCGACCATGGTTGCGTCACCCTTCCCATGGGCGAAGATGACGTGTTCTTCGAGCCGGTCGACATCACGACGACCTTACCCGACCCGGCCACTCAGCCGTGGCCGATGGGCGACCTCATGCCCAGCACCCCACTCCCCGCCGCAATCGACGCCGACAAAGTCGCGGCCGCGGTGGCGGCGGCGTTCGACCCCGCCGGCATGACGGGCGGTCTCGTGATCACCCACAAGGGACGGATCATCGGTGAGCGCTACGGCGACGGCATCACCATGCATACGCCGCTCGAAAGCTGGTCGATGGGCAAGAGCCTGACGGCCACCCTCATGGGGGTGCTGATCGAGCAGGGGGTATACGATCTGTACCAGCCGGCACCGGTGCCCGAATGGCAAACGCCGGGAGACCCGAGGCAAGCGATCCGCATCGCCGACATTTTGCACATGTCGAGCGGCCTCCGATTCCGCGGCGTCGCCGACCCGGATCTGGACCCGGCGCTTGGTTACCCCGACCACCTCTACGTGTACACGGGCACGGTCAACTCGTTCGAGTGGGCCGCCACCCGCCCTCAACAGTGGCCGCCGAACACCATCGGGCGCTACCGCAACTCAGACCCGGTCCTGATCAACTACCTCGTGCGATTGGGGGTCGAGGGACGTGGCGACGAGTACCTCTCGTTTCCCCAGCGCGAGCTGTTCGACAAGATAGGGGCCCGCGGATTCGTGCTGGAAACCGATCCCTACGGCAACTACCTGCTGCAGGGCTATGAACTGGCACCGGCCCGTGACTGGGCGAGGCTGGGGAACCTGTATCTGCAGAACGGTGTCTGGAACGGCGAGCGGCTTCTGCCAGAGGGTTACACGGAATTCGTCAGCACCCTCGCGCCGGCCTGGGAGGCAGACGGCCGCCCGATCTACGGCGGCTTCTTCTGGATCAACGGGACCGGCAGCTTCCCGGTGCCCCGCGAGGCGTATTACATGTCTGGTGCCGGCGGGCAGACCACGCTGATCGTCCCGTCACACGACCTCGTGGTGGTCCGCCAGGGACACTATGGCGGAGCGCGGGCGGGGGGGCGCGCGCTGCGGGAGGCGCTGGCGCTCTTGATGGAAGCGGTACCGCCCAGTGACTGAAGGAGGCTCGTCGTCCCGCCGCCGGTCCGCCAAGCGGCACTGACGCGGTCGTACGGCAGGTGCCCGTATTCACCGACGCACTTGGCCACACCGGCCCGGCGTCTGCCTCCGGCCGGTCTGGCGGTGGGGGACTGGCGATGATGGTCGGAGCGCCGGCGGCGCCAGTGGCACCCGCGACGGCATTGTCAAGTTGCCGGCGAGGACACGTTCTCCCCGTGGGCGCTGAGTCCCCACGGTCGGTTAGCAGGCGCACGTCACCTCATCCCAGATGTTCAAGGAACGCGTTCTCAGCAAACGGTAGTTAACAGCGCGGAGTAGATGCCGGCCGACCCGGAAGAGGTTCTGTACGACGCCGTGCACCGATGCGAATCGTTGCAGATGGGCGGCCGATTTGAACCGGCGCATCTGGCGCTCCCGCTGACGGATCGGTTGATGCGAGACCTCCGCCCGGTTGTTCGCATGCTGGGTGGTGACGTGCCGCACGGAGAGCATCACGGTTCGGTGGGCGACAGGGTAGCTCGCCAGCTTGTCGGTGACGAGTTCGCGTGGCACGGAGCCTTGGCGCTTCAACAACTTGCGGAAGAATCGCACCGCTGCCCGTTGATTGCGCCGCGACTGCACCAGGATGTCGATCACGTCACCGTCTTCGT
Source organism: Vicinamibacterales bacterium (assembly GCA_937766455.1). Classification (GTDB taxonomy): domain Bacteria; phylum Acidobacteriota; class Vicinamibacteria; order Vicinamibacterales; family UBA8438; genus UBA8438. Next base: position 56,361 of record CALLXD010000042.1, read on the forward strand.
TGACGGCCCGCCACAGGAGCTGCTGCCGGCCTTGGATCCGCACGAACACCTCATCGAGGTACCACATGTCGCCCTGGCGTCCCCGCCGGGACCGCAGCCGGCGAGCGTAGTCGAGTCCGAAGGTCAGGCACCACTGCCGGATCGTTTCGTACGTGACCGTGATCCCGCGCTCCGCGAGGAGATCTTCGGCGTCCCGAAAGCTGAGGCCGAACCGGTGGTACAACCACACGGCGTGGGCGATGACCTCGGGTGGAAAGCGGTATCCGCGGTAGCGGGACGGCTGCTGGCTCATCCGCTCAGTCTGCCACGCGGCGCTCAACCTGACAGCGCCATCCAAACCGCATTTCCCGCCTCGTGAACCTCGGCGCTGGTGCCCGTAATTCGTTGAAAATGAATGGTGCCCGGAGGTGGGGGTCGAACCCACACGGACCGAAGTCCACGGGATTTTGAGTCCCGCGCGTCTGCCAGTTTCACCACTCCGGCACGGAGGGTGGGATGAGTCGGGCCCGGACGGGCCTGGTTGCCGCCGATGGCGCGTTATGGTCTCACGGTTCCGTCGGCGCGCCAAAGATGAATCGTGCGGGTGTTGCCCCGCTGGTCTTCGAAGCTCTGCGTCTCCTCTGGCTCCCAGTTGCCCATCCGAAAGGCGTGCGACACGATGCGCGAGCCTGGTTGCAGCTGCGCCGTGAGGTTGGGTCTGAGCTTCCGGTTCGACGACGACAAGAGATAGAGGGTCACGACGGTGGCCTCGGACACGTCCGTGGTGAGGGCGTCCTCCTGACGGAAGGTCACGAGGTGCTCCAGACCCCGCCGCTTCGCCGTGGCCCGGGCCTCGGCGATACGCTCCGGGTCGTAGTCGATGCCGACACCGCGTGAACCATAGCGCTGTGCCGCCTCGATGACGATACGTCCGTCTCCGCAGCCCAGGTCGTAGAGCACGTCGTCCTTGGTGACGTCAGCGAGTTCGAGCATGCGATGCACGACATCGATCGGCGTCGGGACGTACGGGGCCAAATTTGGTGATGGTTGCCACGCGGTCAGCGTCGCTGGCGTCAGTGGCGAGACGATCAAGATCGCCAGCAACGCCGCCGCCAGTGCCGTCTGCCTTCGCATGAGTGCTAACTCTACCAGTACTTTGGGTGCGGGGGGCCGGGCGGTTGCCGTCAGCGGCGGCGCCAGAATGTCAAATCTGTATCAGTCGAATGACCTATCTCAAAATTTCAGCTATGACGATATTGCCATCCAATTAATTGGATATATGGGTCATCGCGTGCAACCGCCTGAAATGGCATGAATTTAGCGCCGCGCATGGGTTCCCACCGCGTCCACCCAAGGGCGCCTTCGAGCAGCTAACTCTCTCTTCTAGCTAGGTTTGCGGTTGATAGACAGTGCCCAATCGGCTATACTCGTAAGGCTAAGGGCACGACGGAAACTCGTATCCCACTGGGGGCAGTGTGACATTCGAGGTTGGAGACAAGGTCATTTACCCGAATCACGGTCTCGGCGTTGTCGAACGCATCGAGGACCGCACGATTATGGGGACGACCTGCGGATTTTACTCACTACGCATGGCGGACAGCGACACGATTGTGTTGGTGCCGCTTGATAACGTGGACGGCGTCGGGCTTCGGCGCGCCATCGGCGACACTGAAGTCAAGAAGCTGTTTACCTTGCTTGGGAACGGCAAGATCGACAATCACCAGAACTGGAAGGGCCGCTTCAAGGACAATTCGGACAAGATGCGCACCGGGTCGATTTACGACGTGGTGGATGTGCTCAAGAACCTGACGTTCCTGTCCAAATCGAAAAATCTGTCATTTCGAGAGAAGCGGATGCTTGACCGGGCCAAGTTCCTGGTGGTGTCCGAAATCTCTGAGGTCGTCGGCGAGCCGTCAGAGGCGACCGACGTCAAGGTGGACAAGGCGCTTGGTCGGTGTTTCGTCAATCGAGAGCGGGCAATCGCCAGGGCGAAACTGAAACTGGAGAAGGCCAAAACCACCGCCAAGGCATCCTGAGCCTGACGCGGCACCGCAGCGACGGCGCATCACGACATTGCGAGCCCGATTCGGTAGCCCCGGATCGGGCTCGTGTCGTTTTCAGCTCGGCGAGGCGGATGTGTGCCGACGCCCGACTCGACAGGGGCACCCATGTTCGAACCGCTGTTGACCGCCGTAGCTGCCGTGCGCTCCATCGCGGCCTATGTGCTGGTGTCGCTGTATGTGCTGGTGGTGGCGCCGCCAGGCATTGTCATCGCGATACTGACAGGACGGCCGTGGTTGCTCTACTGGCTTGGCCGGCAAGGCGTGCGGTTGGGGCTCGTGACGGTCGGCATCCGGTATCGGGTGGTTGGGGCCGGCCACGTCGATCGCGAACGAGCCTCGGTCTACTGCGTCAACCACGCGAGCAATTTGGAGCCGCCGGTGGTGTACATGGCTCTGGCGGCGGCGCATCCCAAACTGCGGATCCTGTACAAGGCTGAGATTTACAAGATTCCGATTCTGTCGACTGTGTTCGATACGGCCGGCTTTGTGCCGATCCAACGGCGTCATCGAGAGCAGAGCCGGGTTGCCATCGGGACCGCGGCGGCGGCACTGCGAGCCGGTAACTCATTTTTGATTTTTCCGGAAGGCACCCGAAGTCGGACGGGCGAGCTCTTGCCGTTCAAGAAGGGCGGATTCGTCATGGCCGACCGTGGTCGAGCCGCCATCGTGCCGATGGCGATTCTTGGCACGCGCGAGGCGATGCGCCGGGGGAGTCCTATCATCCGCCCGGTGACCGTGACCGTGCGGATTGGCGCCCCGATCGAGACGGCGGCTGTTGACACCAGCAAGCGCGACGGGTTGATGCAGGCCACGCGGGCCGAAATGGCGGAACTACTGGCTGCTGGACACTAGGCCTCGATCCTCACGACCCGCCAGTCGAGAACCGAAGCGTGTAGGGCACCAGCGTGGCGGTGTCGGATGCGAGAATACCGTCGCCGAGCGTGACGGTGAGCGTCGCGTACGCGCGAAGCGGCTCGACCAGCGTGACGGTCAATACGCGGTTGCGAGGCCGATAGGACACGGTGAATTCCGGCGCCTCCTCGTCGGCAGCTCCCTGATAGGCGACCGCGACATTCCCGTCGAATGACTCGTCGTCCATATCGCGAGAGAACTGAAGACGCAGCAAGGCATCGGTCGCGATGTCCGTGTCGTCCTGCGTGGGGGTCGAGAAAATGATCTCCGGCGCTGGACCGAGTCGGCGGTCTTCGGTGGTGGTCGTCCGCGGCACGGCTGCCGGTCGCTCGACTTGTGCCAGGTCGGTGGCGGCGATTTCTGTCAGCTGCTCGTCGCCCTGGACGAGCCCGGTCACTTCGAGCCACCGGCCGGTGTCGACGCGAGCCATGACGTCGAGCTTGAAGCCCGAGCCGCGCGGTTCTTTGTCCACGACCCAGATGGCGGCATTGCCCGATTGCAGCACGAAGTCATAGGGGCTCGACCCCGGGGCTTCCGCTAGGTCACCGTAGAGGTTGCGTCCCCGGAATCGGCCGATCACCGTGACGGTTTGGCCGAGATAGCGAGCCGGGTCCAGGCTGATCGCTTGAATGGTGGGCGACTGCGGTTCATCCGCCCGTCGGGACTCTTCGGCGATGAGGAGCATCAGTTCGCCACTCACCGGCCACGGCCGGTTGAAGAGCCGTTCGGACAGTCGCCCGATCAGAAACGTATCGAGTCGTGAGTCGTTAGGCTGCAGCCGGCCCACATCCCAGAAGGTACCCTCGATCTCCAGCTGCTCACGGTCGTCAGGTGCTGGGGCGGGCGGGGCCACATTGAGGACCCGAATCCGATGCTCGCCGTCGGTCACAAAGACGTCCTGCAGGTCGCCGTCCGGCCAGGCCCGTAGGAGCACGGGGCGGCTGTGGAAAAAACTGGTGTAGGCGCTCAAGGCCGCGACGGTCGTGGAGTTGCGCTGGGCGGACTGGGCCGACGCACCGACGGGGCCCAGTGGGCCGCCCGCCAAGGCCATCAACACGAGACTGACGGTGGCGCACCATCGGGAGATCACAAAAACAATTTAACATATACTTCCCGAAGGGTTTGCGGCGATTTCTCGCCAACTCGGCTGGTGCCGATTGTGACGACACGGGTATGACGGATCAGGTTTCCGAGCAGACCACGAACCGCCTCTCGCTCTACCTGCGGTTCCTGAACGAGCTCGAAGCCAACGGTGTGCGGACCGTGTCGTCCAAGGTGTTGGCGGCCGAGTTCGACCTCAACGCCGCCCTGATTCGGAAAGATCTGTCGCACTTCGGCGACCTCGGGGTGCGAGGGGTCGGCTACGTGGTCGCGGATCTCCGCCTTCGGCTACGTCAGATTCTTGGGCTTGATCGGCGACTGAACGTGGCCATCATCGGGGCTGGCAACCTCGGGTTCGCGTTGGCTGACTACCCCGGCTTTCGGCAGGACGGGTTCCGCGTCGTCGCGCTGTTCGATTCGTTGCCTGACAAGGTCGGGACGCGATCGCGTGGCGGCATCTTGATTCACGACATCCGAGACCTGAAGCGGGTGGCCAAGCGGGAAGGCATCACCATTGCGGTGGTGGCCGTGCCGTCCGGCTCCGCGCAGATCGTGGTGAACACCGTGGTGGACGCCGGGATCAAGGCGCTGCTGAATTTTTCGCCCGGCTCGCTTCGGGTGCCACGCGACGTCAAACTGAAGAGCGTCGACGTGACCGTCTCGCTCGAGAGCCTGTCATTCTTCCTGGCCAAAGGCTGACGGCCGCGGCGTTCCGGACTGCCTCACACGATGCCCACCACAAAGAAGCGACTCGCCAGCCGGTCCAAGCGGCCACGTCTGTCTCATGTCGATGCTGACGGCAGCGCCAGAATGGTGGATGTTGGGGCCAAAGCGGTGACCCGTCGCGAGGCGGTGGCACGTGGCACCATCACCATTGCGCCCGATGCGCTCGAGCTGATTCGCAGTGGGCAGATCGCGAAAGGGGACCCGCTGCAGACAGCCCGTTTGGCCGGAATCATGGCGGCGAAGCGCACCGCCGACCTCATTCCACTGTGTCATCCACTCCCGCTGTCGCATGTCGACGTTGAGCTGTTGGCCCGAGAGGACGGCTACGATATTCAGGCGGTGGCGCGTACGACGGCGCAGACCGGCGTGGAAATGGAAGCATTGACCGCCGTGGCGGTCGCGGCCCTCACCGTGTACGACATGGTGAAGGCCGTCGACAAGACCATGGTGATTGGCGACATCCGGCTCATGAAAAAGACCGGTGGACGAAGCGGCGTCTATCGCCGCACCTGAGATGACTGAACCACTCATTCGCACGCTGGCCGAGCTCCCCTTCCACGTCTCCGGCCGATATCCGAAGCCGGTGCTTGTCCGACGCTGCGTCGGCGACGGGTTGGTCGACCGGTCCAGCCGGGAGCTGTTTGACGAGGTGCGTGACCTCAGCTTGGGGCTCGAGGGCCTCGGAGTGGGACCGGGCGACCGTGTCGCCATTCTGTCGAACAGTCGACCGGAGTGGACCATCACCGACCTGGCTATTCTGACCGCGGGTGCGGTCACCGTGCCGGTGTATGCGACCTTGCCGGCCAGCCAAGTCGGCTATATTCTGGCGCACGCCGGAGCCCGTGTGGTGGTCGTGTCCGATGAAGCGCAGGCCGCGAAAGTGCGGGCTGAGCGGCATCGGCTGCCCGCGCTCGAAATTGTGGTGGTGCTCGACCGTGAGGCGGGCGTCGACGGTGACGAGACCCTGTGGGCCGATGTCGTCGAGCGTGGCCATCAGCGGTTGATGAACGAGAACGGCTTGGGGCGACGCTACAAGGAACGTGCCCTGGCGATCGAGCCGGACGCGCTGGCCACCATCATCTACACGTCGGGCACCACGGGACAGCCGAAGGGTGTGATGCTCTCGCATCGCAATTTCGTCATCAATGTGCTCGACATCGATGCCATGGTCACGATCACCGATGACGACACAGCGTTGTCCTTTCTTCCGCTCAGCCATGCGTTCGAGCGGATGATCGTCTACCTGTATCTCTACAAGGGCGCCACGATCGCGTTTGGGGAAGCGTTCGCCACGCTCGGGCGGGACATGGGCCTGGTCCGTCCGACAGTGATGACCGGCGTGCCCCGGGTGTATGAAAAGTTGCGGGCTCGAATCGTCGACGCCGTGGCGACGGCGCCCCGAGTGCGACAGGGACTCTTTGCCTGGGCCGTCGGTGTGGGGCACGCGGCGGCCACCGCGCGACTGGCTGGTCGTGAACCGGGTGCGTTGGATCGACTGCAGTTGCCGCTGGCCGACCGACTGGTGCTCTCGAAGATACGGGCGCGTACTGGCGGACGCCTGCGATTCGTGGTGTCCGGGAGCGCGCCGCTGGGACGGGATGTGGCCGAGTTTCTCTTCGCGATCGGACTGCCAGTGCTCGAGGGCTATGGGCTGACCGAAACCTCGCCGGCGCTGACAGCCAACCCGCTCGAGGCGCCCAGACTTGGCTCGGTCGGCAAAGTGTTGCCCCACGTCCAATTGCGAATCGCCGATGACGGCGAGATTCTGGCCAGAGGCCCGAATGTGATGATTGGCTACTACGACGACCCCGAGGCGACGGCCGCCGCGATCAGGGACGGGTGGTTCCACACCGGCGACATCGGGCAGATCGACGCCGATGGCTACGTGTCGATCACGGACCGCAAGAAGGAGCTACTGGTGACGGCTGGTGGCAAGAACGTGGCACCCCAACCGATCGAGGCGCTGCTCAAACGTGACCCCATCGTGGCCGAGGCCGTGCTGCTCGGCGACCGTCGCCGTTTCGTGGCGGCGTTGTTGGTTCCGGATTTCGCCATCCTCGAACAACGGCTTCCTGACGGGGGGGCCGGGGCCAGTCCTGAGGAGCTATCGGCCCGAGCGGATGTACGGGCACTGTTTCAGCCGATCGTCGACCGTGCGAACGGTGAACTGGCGAGTTTCGAGCGGGTGAAGTCGTTCGCCATTCTGCCGGCCGAGTTCACGGTGGAGAGCGGCGAACTCACCCCAACCTTGAAGGTCAAACGCCGCGTGGTGCAGGAACGCTGGAGCGCCGTCATTGAAGCGATCTACGCGGCGGCGCCCCCTGCCGCCGTCACCCCAAGCTCGGCCCGCTAACCCGTCTCAGGAATCACGCTTGCACCGTCGCGAGCAGTTCCGCAGCGTCTCCCGACGGCGTTGCTCGTCGCTCGCACGCTCCCGGATCGTCATGCGAGCGACCGATACCGTCCTCACTCTCGCGGTTCGGTACGCGCGTCTGGGCCGGCGGCGATTGCGTGTAACACGACGAATAGCGCGGCGTGCGCGCTGGCGGCCAGGAGCAACAGCAGCGTCAACCCCACCCCGCCGAAACGATGCCGCAATCTGGCCCAGACGGTCGCCCGCGTGGCCCGGGCCTCGAATACCAGTTCGGCGTAGCCGCTCAGGCCATTGATGAACAGGGTCCCATCCTCGGACGAGCGACCCTCCGTCGCCCACAGGCCGATCCCGGCGGCCGGTCGCGGCTCCGGCATCCAGATGTCGACCCGGTACGAGCGACCGTACGACTGGTCGATGGGGGGGAAGGCGAACAGAAAGGTGGGATATCGGGTCGCGGTGTCCACCGCCACGCGGTCTTGAAACAGCAGGTGCTCCGCGCCGACCACCGCCGCGCTCTCCTGATCCCGCGTTACCTCGTACAGGGCCAGCGCGAGCTCGCCGTCATCCGTGTCGCCCTTGGCGACGGCGTTGAGTCGGATTCCGTCAAGGCCATCCGCTCGCATCACGAACGTCTGGCCGATTCGGTGCCCCTGGCCGAGGCCGTTGACCAGAAAGCTCTGGTCGGTCCTGGACACCCGCGCTCCGCTGGCCGTTCTGTCGGCGACGACGAGATAGGCCTCGGTCGCCAGTGTGGCCACCGCGGCCGCAAGGAGCGCGGCGCCGATCCAACGACCCGGCTCGCGGGCGAGCCGCGCGGGCAGGGCCGACGGGGGCTCGCCTTTGGTGACCGCCCTCATTCGAGAAACGCCGGGAGAATGACGCTGCCCCATCCGACCGCGTCGAAGACCACGAAGAACGCCACCACGCCGACACTGACATACGCCCAGGATTGGCGTGGCCACCAGGCGTGGATCCCGACCCATACGAGCGCCATGAACGGTCCAATGACGGGGAACAGGTAGTGTCCCTGTGG